>NZ_JCAXEI010000002.1:0-985156 GCF_059758925.1 Pedobacter sp. GQ55
CAAATGTAGCTATATTATATACTACCTCATTTTGAAAACAATATATAACCAATGGTCGAACGTTGGTTTCGACTCTGTTACTTGCCCTTCGTTTTGAGAATCATGTACAACTCCTTTCTGATGGGATGATGTTTCTGTAGGTTCTGTCTTCAAATTTAAAAGCATGACACCTAGGGTCAGGCCTGCTGGCAGAGAATTGATAAGTTTATATATTTTACTATGAGGCTGCTTGTACAGCCATAGGGTGAGACTAAATTCGTGCTCACTAAGTTCCTGGCAGTATTTGGTAGTGCCATTTGCCTGCTCCATCGCGAACATACCATGCCGGGGTAGCTTATTTCAAATCCTCTTGAATATATTAGATCTGGAAAAAATTAGCATCAAAGGTTGCTTGTACAGCCATAGAGTGGGACAAAATGTACTCACTAAATCTAAAAGATAATACAACCACCATGGGCTCTATTGCAATCGTTTTTGAGGAACTGTTGCTTATCGCGGATGTGAACGCCAAATTACACGCTTAACAGGCTACTTCTATAGCCATAGCCTGAGCGGAAATTACACTTACTAAATAGGAATCGATATACAACTGCCTTGTGTGTCTTTAGACTGATAAACAAAGGGCGGTGTTTCTTATTCATCTGACAAAGAGATTTTTGAATACATACGTTGTGGGCTTCATCTCAGCTAATAACCTATAATAGACTCGTAAGAAAAAAATAAAGAAAGTTGAGGCTGCTTGTACAGCCGTAGGGTGAGACAAACATGTACTCACTAAGTTTAACAGGTCATACAACCGCTATGGGCTCTATTGATTCGAAAAATAAAAGGTAAAATGATAGCGCCTATATAATGATAAAATAAGCAGATAAATAAATGTCGAAATTTGTATAATTATGAAAAGATGATTTTTAGTAAAGAAGACCATTTTATCCTTCACTTTGTTTATTTTAGTAAGAATAGCCAGTGAATGACTTTCCTAACATAATCATCAAATGCCAACTACAAATCGTCGCCCCCTCATCATTCAAACTGTTTTTGTATTACTATTGGGGTTGGCCGGTTGCAAGCAGACCACTTCAGAAAAAAAAACAGATGTTATTGCTAAGTTGACGATTCGTTATATGAATGAAAATAAGCCAGACAGTGTTTATTTGCTACTTGGAGAAACTTTTAGAAAACATGTCTCAGCAACCAGATGGACCAGTATATACAAAGAACAAATCCATAGATTGTTACCTCTAAAAAACCTAACCTTAATAAGCAGGAACGATTCTGTCAGTATATACAAAGTAGATGGGAAAATACCCATACAGATTATGTTTGGGAGCGTAGATAAACGCGGTAAGATGAATACATTTACCGCCCTGCCGTTTGCGGAAACGGCAAAGAAAACATACAAAGTATCTACTGATAATAAACTAATTAATCATCTGGACAGCGCCGTTGATAAGGTGCTGTCTACCTATATCCAAACCAAAGGGAATGTTGGGATCAGTGCAGGCGTTTTTTATAAAGGGGATAGCTACTTTTATAACTACGGCGAGCGTAAAATGGGGACGAAAAACCTACCCGACAATCATACATTGTACGATATCGGTTCAATAACAAAGACATTTACCTCTACGCTGCTTGCAATAGCTGTTAATCAGAAAAGACTAACCTTGGAAACATCAATTACCAAATTTCTGCCAGATTCTGTGGCTGAAAACCCCGAGTTGCAAAAGATAACATTTAAAGAACTTGCCAATCACACCTCCGGTTTGCCAAGAAATGCAGACAATCTGGAAACTACGATCATAGACGCCAATCAGCCATTTGGCAACTATAGGATTAAAGATATGTTTTCGTTTTTAAAGCATTTTAAACAAACAATGGAACCAGGCGCAAAATATTGGTACAGTAATTTAGCCGTGGGCTTGATGGGTGTATTGTTAGAAAGAGTTTATCACAATTCCTATCAGGAGCTCCTCCATCAGTATATCACCTTGCCACTGGAGATGAATGAAACTATGTGTTACATCGACACTACCAAATTTAGTAATCTTGCTCAGGGCTATAATGGGTTCTATCAACCAGTTCCTTTTTATCACCTTCAGGCGATTCAATCAGCAGGTGGCATCAAAAGTTCTGTAGCTGATCTCATCAGTTATGCGAAAGGTCAATTCTTCACCTCCGACCCCGCTCTTGAGGCAGGATTAAAACTAACACATCAGGTCACCTTTGATAAAGAATCAAATATAGTCGGGTTAGGTTGGCACTACTTTTCTGATCATAAAAACGTATTGAATCATAGTGGAGGGACCGGTGGTTACTATAGCAGTATTTGCATAGATTTGAGTAAACAAATAGCAGTAGTTGTTTTAACGAACAATACAAGTACTGGCCACACCGTAGCTAAAGATCTAATCTTGGCAATTCAGACTAATGGATACGACAAATAAACAGCCACACTAATCCCGTAAACACCAAAGCAAAAACCTTCGGTTTTTGCAGGCCGAAAATGCGCGGAGGGCCATTTGTACTTTTCAATCAAATGCTTCAACGCCTTCTGGCTGGCGACTGGTATTGATAAACGCGCTACGTGCACTCCAATTTTGAAATATTGCACAGATTTAAGCGACGTCTTCATTCCGAAGTACCCTTGTAGTCAACCAACCTCTCGTTATGATTTCGATCATGAATTCAGCGCTCACCATCCAATAAGTAGCAATTCCAAAAGCAATATCTCTAACCAAGCTACAAAATACATTCCCATCCAAATGTAAAGCCCAATCAATGTCGATACTGGTCCAATCTCAATAAAGTATCCCTCTTTTTCCGCATGACCGCAGGATCAAAAGCTGATTCACATAATAGGTACGAACAAAGACATGATCAGGACATCCTTCTTGTTAATCCCAGATTATATACTAGTATTTGGTGCTTTAGGATAATGAGTCAAAAAATTAGGTTTTATATAACAAATCACTAATTTTTGTTTATTTTAATTCCGACAAAAAAGCAAGTCGATATATGACTAGAGATGAAGCATTTGATAAGACCAGTAAATATAATTATTTAGTGGGTCAAAAAATTGGTCAAGATGCTATCGCTGCAATCATGCCAATACCAATTGCCCCAAATGTATCAGTGGAACAGATTTTTACTACTGCTTTTAATAACCTTCCGCAAGACAAAACTTTTTGCGATTACTCAGAATTCAAAATAGCAGTAATGTTTAATTTCCAGCAATTTCTTGATAAGGGAGAAGTTATTTGGAAAGATCTTGATGAGGTTTTGGAGATGTTAGGGATAAAAGAATAACCTTAGATTGCGGGACAACGGGGCGGCGATCTCCAGCAACTGAACCAGAGGCGACAAGAAAGGTACACATTGTGATCTTTAAAATTATGAAAAAAACTGCTGTCATCTCCCTGATTCTAATATTGAGTGTCTTATATGGGTATACCCAGGGCAAGGGTGAATTAATTTTACCTTCCGAACCGGTAGAGATTAAAGAAATTAAAAAGCAAACGCCGCAGTGGCAGATCTTGCAAATTGCCGTTATAAAAACCATTGGAAAACACCTGAATTCAGATTTACTATTTAAAACACCAAAAAACGATGGTTACATTACCTCTATCAGCTTAGTTTTCAATATGAAAGGAGGAATCGATACAGTATATTTTGCAGAAAAAATGTCACCGCAGTTAAAAAAAATACTGAACCCCAACGCTGAGCTGGTTGCCAAACTGAAGAAAATTTTGGCTTTTCCTGATTTCAATGGAAAAATAGTTGTTTATCCAATACTTTTTAAATGGGGATATGACGCCACGTTAAATTATGGGGAGCACTTTCTAAGTGATTTTGAAGGCTTATGGCCAAATCTGGACACGAAAGATCATAAAAAACAAATTGTCTTATTAAGGCCCTATATTAACATATTTCTCAAGAGTGAACATTAATTCTCTTTACTGCGGACAACTATTTTGCATGCTCATGGGTTTAAGTAGACCAACATATCAAAGATTCTTTTATTATGCAGAGAATCATTGTGGTGATCCTGGCGCTTCATTAGACCCGGAACCCAATATTCATAGTTGGACCCTGTCTTAAATGCTTTTATTAATGAGTAGGTAAGTAAGCACCATAAACAGTGATCCCAATAATACCCAAACCAGCCCCTGCATCATCACATGATAATACTCAGGCGCTCGTACCTGTTCGGGGAATAATGTAAACCTGATCTGTCTGATGATTGGCTTTGGTCCTTTTTCTATCGCCTGATCAATGCCAACAAATCCTTTGAGGATGGCCAGATTGACTTCAGTGAGATCAGGCTGTGGCGCTTTGACTTCTATAGTTTCATACTTGTGCTCAAAGCTCTCGATTAATGCCTTGCTATCCTCTATCAGAACATTGAGCTGATTGTCTTTATCCGCTAATTTCCCTTCCAGATCCGCTATTACTTTTTGTGTGCTCTTGCCCTGCTCCAGTATCTCTTTCAAAATATCTGTTATTGAGGTTTCATCTAAGTCCATAAGAATTGATTTTAAATTGATCTTCCTTTAGTTTGCTTACGTGCTAATTTTTCCGCTTTAGCCGGCTGTCTCAATTTCATCTGTTGCTGTTTTTGCTGCTCAGCAATCCCGCGCTGGCGGATAAGCTGAGCAGTGATATTTGCCAGGCTGTACCCAACCTGGCTCCCCTTGAACCTGACCAGCTTTTTGTCGGTAAAGGCAATGCCCTTAGCCAGATCCACCTGGTAACCTTGCTTTTCCATTCTGATCTTTAGCGCCTCAATGGTCCTGGACTCGCTGATCGCCCATGCTAAGGTTTCTTTGAGTAATTCCTTTCTGTTGTCCACCCTTTTAACTACAGCCATCCGCTCCTCGGATGTTAAAAACCGGTTAGGATTTAAAACAGGGGTCAGTTTATACCTCTTTTCCATTTCCCGGCAAAATTGCGCCATTCGCTTATAGCTGTTGCGATCGCTGGCCGTTTTACCATCATAACCGACCCGATTAGCCATAATGTGGATGTGCTCGTGAAGGGTGTCCGCATGGGTAATGACGATAAACTGATTTTGATCAAATCCAAACTCTTCGGACATTGCTATGGCGATGTCTGTCTTTTGCTGTTTGGTCAGCAATCCGGCATCGGCATAGGCAAAGCTAAATGAAGCATGAAGCACGGGCTTTGACAGCTTTGGATTAAGTTTGCTTACTTCTACCAGTTGTTTGACCACCTCTTCCCTGGTGCCAAAGCATTTGTTATAATAAGTCACTTCAGCCTGTTTTTTGGCCATTTCTTCCAGCTGAAGTTTTTCGCTTTGCTGTAACCGGCCCTCATGCAGGTAGCGAAGGCAACCCCGAAAGTTTCTACCCGTGGTTATTTTCCCGATCATCTCAAATAAGCCCTTATTTCTTCTACCATCCGTTGAACTGCCCTCACTTCCTGATTGATCAGGGCCCTGTCCATCGCGTCCAGGTCCTCTTCGGAATTGCGTTTGCGGGCAATCTGGTTGAGCATGGCAGTGATGTGGTGGAGTGTACCGGTAAATTGAAGTACCTCTTTGGGAAGGGTTTTCAATTTTATCTTAGCCGCCCCCTTTAGACCAAGCTCCCTCAGGTAGCCTGCGACGCTGGTGTTCAATTTTCTGGCGCTATCCTGAATCAGTTTCCTTTGAATGACATTAAAACGCACTGTTACAATAACATTCATTTTTTGGGATACTTTGGGGCGTCCTCCCTTATTTTTTTTATCATTCTGATTGATCATCGTAGATTCTATTATTGTTTAAAGATTTATGAATTCACGCATTTAATACACGGCGAGGCTTGCCCATACAATTCCACTTATTTTCATAGGGGAGCACATCCTTAATGCGCAGGTTCAGTAGCGTACCTGTTGAAGTCTTCGGCAGTTTTCTGATTGCTGAACTGAGAAGCCATTGCGTGATGGTTACATCTGATTTGATGGCCTGTTTGATCTTCTCTGTAAGTTCGGATTTGGATGTTGGGAGCTTCTGTTCGGTTAAGACTTCGATCTGCATAATTGTCGCTGCTTTTAATTTTACATGACAAATTTGCAATGGTAAGCGCTGGAATCAATGACCATCGCTTCGGCATGGTCAAATGCAACAGATAAACGTGATGCTATTTTTGGGTAGGTTTTACGGGTACGATTTTGAAAAATTTCTGTTCGGGCTTAATTTCGGTTCCTTTGGAGGTAACATCATCTTTCTTACCCACATAATAATTTCGAAGTGTTTCAACAGGTATATCATCGCCACCATCGGAAAAATACTTCCCGATCATTCTTGGATAAACGATCTGATGGTCGCTCAATATCAGCTTTCTGCCCGAGGGCAATTCCAGTTTTTCGATCTGCTTGAACAGGTCGATGAACGTAGCGACATAGCCCTCCTCGATCCTAATCTTTTGACTGACTTCAAATACCTTTAAGTCACCCAGACGAGCCTGAAGTTCTTCGATCAATTCCTGTTGTTTTTGTATGATATTTTCTTTTTCTTCAATGACAATATGGGATGGCCTTGCATTCCACTCGTCTATACGCTTCAGGTACTCTTGAAACTGCTGAAGTTTTTCAATACTCAGCTTGTGCATAGCATGACTGCTTGAAAAGGGATTCTGCATCTCGAAGTGCCTGATCCTATTTTGTACAATCTGCCATACATGGCGAAGGAAATCGGCTTCGCTCGTGAGATTGTTTTCTAATGCATATGTTAGGTGATAGTTGTAATAATCGACAAACTCCTTTTGGTCCATACTGTAAATCTTCAGCAGAAAGTGGTTGTCGTCATAGCTGTGCGATAAGCCCATGAAAGTTCCTAGATCATATGGATTGGAGGAAAAGGAGAAAGATTTTCGGGGTTTGAAATAACTAGTTTTCATAAGCAACATTCTGAATTAAGCTAAAAATAAGATTTTTTAAAAAAAATCACGATTAACGTCATACCAATAGCAGCCTAGAGCTTTGTTGGTGCAATATCTAGCCAAATAAGATTAATTGGTTAGATCATCTTGACCAAGCTCAGAAATCATTCCGACGTTCCTATTTTCAAACGCAGTCTCAAAAGCCGTGTCTGTGCTAGAGTGTTTAAGTTCAATCGTATCAAATTTGGAGCCCGTGAGATAGAGTTCGAGAAGTTGTGCCTGTAACTCTTTGTAAAAGACATTTCTATCAATATCATTGTTTTCTAAGAGATCAACGAATGTTCGGGCTGCTTGAAGAAAATCAATAGTAGTAGGGCGTTCGACAAATCCTGATATATGTTTAGACAACCTAATGATCGTCATAGCTATTGCCTATTTACTTTACTTTCTGAGCTTGGTACTTCTCTACGAACTCCTTAGCATCTCGAATATTTTCTGGATACCGAGCATGATTTTGATATGAAATTACTCCGTTTGTTTGTTCTATGTTTTCATAAACATGGTGATAGTGAAACCCATTATCAATCAAATATTTCACAACCTCCCATTTTTTATCATCGTTCTTTCGTGGTGGTTTGAATAGATTCGGTAAAAGCAACATGTCTTTTCCGCATTCCGGGCAAACGCCCTCCCCTCTATCTTTAAAGTCAGTCCCCTGGTTAAAGGATTTATGATAGTCTAAGCAAACTATTTTGTTTCCCATTAGTGTGAATTTAAGAATATTGTAATTTGGTAAATAGCATAAATATAACTTATCCTTTATAAACTTAACAACCGATTTACTCGCTTCCATTTAGGATCGAAGTTAATTTTGTAAGTGAAAGATACCAATCTGTTTTCTGCCAGACTAACCTTTCTTAAAAATTGCTCAATAGGCTCATCCATTTCCAGATAACATTCAATATCCATTCCTTTGTCTGATACGAGCCTAGAAACTAAATGACAAATGCATATCCTCTTTAATTCATCAGAAAAGAAATCCTCAATTGTTCCCATATCCAAATCGGGATTACCCTCAGCAACTTTATCAGTGAGATCGATACTTATCCTGGTATAGTAAGGACAAAATTCTTTGAACTCATATTTTCTATACGCCTTATCAACCCACCCCGTTCCTGGTTCACCACTTGGCATAGTTAACTTTAGCAGAGTAAATGAATGTCGTGGATATACCTTATCTGAATATCTCACTTTCTCCCAATCTATAAGTCGAGACTCCTTTCCTAATAACTTCTTTAAAAATTTCAACTTATTGGGGATTTAGTTTTCGCAAGTTACGCGATTTATGCCTTACATCTTCACGCCTAGATTACAGTACTATTTGTTTTAATTTGCCTATAAAGCTTTAGAATTGTCCAATCAAGTTCGTCTTGTTCACGTGCATGTTCGCTGATCTACCCACAAATCTCATATGGTGGAACATTAAACACATCTTCGATATCATTATAGAAAATTACTGCATTCCCGAAAATAGCAACTATCCTCCCGCCCTCGTCGCCATATTCAGCCTCCTGCCATTTTTTGTGGTTTAGTGATTCGGTAAGTCTCATTTAAAAACCCTTCCAGATAGTTATTAAACGCTGGAATTTGAACAAGGTTCGAATCCCAGCGGGATCACTTAAGGAGACGATCAATTTCGATCGTCTCCTTTTTTGTTTCTACCAACTCATTGCCTTATAGCATCTTACCGAAGAATTTGCAAGCTATATAGCGGTTCGATTTTTTGTGAACTCATCGTCCTCTAATTCGTGACAAGGCAGTTATATTGTCCATTTGCCAATTGAAATAATAATTTAGTGTTCGATTTCCTTCTGGGGGAAATTATCCGAATGAACATTGGTCCCTCTGCTATGCTGCATTTTAGCAAACAGGTAGAGGAAATTTAATATCACTTTAGTTTGCTCTTCATTTGTCTCAATACTATTATTTCTTAAAATTTTCATTGCCTGATCCACGGAAATTTTTTGATCTGAAAAGATCCCGTGTTTGTCATATGAGGTTTTTGGTTGCATAGACTTTTTTGATAAAATAAAATAGATATTCTGCTATTGGCAATAATCAATTATCATTGATATCGCTTGATTTATTTTTAATGGACCTAATTCCTTTGTGATAGGATTGACTGATACTGGTGTAAATAGATCAATAATGTGACGTTTACCCGCTACATCTTGATTCCTATATAATTCAAAAACACTGTTTTCCTGTTGCTTTATTTCTCCTGCATCTTTTGACTGTAGACAGATGACTAATTTTTCTTCCATAGCCGCCAACTGTTCATAGAGTGAACGCAGCTCCTCTTTGTATTCCTTTTTAAGATCATTAAAATCATCAATATCTATTTTATCCTGAAGGAAATGCCTACGAACCTTTAATAATAAATGTTCTTGCTTTGAAATATCTTGTTGAATCTTTTTTTGTTCGTTCATACATTCCTGCTCTGTAGTCAAGGTACTCTCTTCTTCTAGCACAAGTTCAAGCAACTTATACACTTCTGTCTTAAGGGTTATTTTCTTTAACTGTTCTTCATATTTGCTATCCAGGATATCAGCACTAACTCGGCCTTTACATTTGCTAACTTGGCAATGGTAATATCGATATTTCGCATGTCGTCCTGTAGATATGCTAGCTGTTAACCTCCTGCTACAGAAGGGACAGATTAGAAAGCCTCTCAGAAGGAAAACTGGTTTCAATTTTTGCTTGGTCAACCCACGAGTACGCCGACTATTCAATATCCCCTGAACTTCTTCAAAAAGCTGCTGAGAAATAAGTGGTTCATGAACGCCCTTTACAAGCTCTTCTCCTTCAGTTTTAGTGGCGGGAACGGAAACTAATCCACAGTAAAATGGATTATGAAGAGCTTTCCAAAAATTATTTCTGCTACAGCAGAGTCCTTTGATGCTAGCCATCCTTCTTACATGACTAATTGTATGTTTACCTTTTGAATATTCTTCAAATGACCATCTAATAATATCAGAATCAGGTTGTTTAGGCATTACAATCTTCTTGCCGTCAGACGAACTATGATTCGTATAGCCTATTGGCGCCCTTGCCGGCCACCGACCTATTTTCCTTGCTCGCCGCATCCCGTCAGATGTGTTCTTTCCTCGTCTGGTATTTTCTGCTTCTGGTATAGATAAATAAACGGCTAGCATAACAATACTTTCGGGAACGTCAAAATCGACAGGTTGATCAATAGCTGTCGCTTGAGTATTAAGTCCCCTCAGTATTCCCATCATTTGATAGGCATACTCGATGCTGCGACTAAAGCGATCCCACTTAATAAATAGAATATTTTCTGGAGGGCGATGCCTGCTCTTCTTTATTGTCTTGATAAGCTTTTTCCATTCCGGTCGATTGAAATCCTTGGCCGAAAAATCCTCTCTGAAGATACCTTTAACTACAACTTGGTTCATCTCACAATATTTTAGAAGACGGTCTTCTTGTTCAATAAGAGAAAACCCCTTCTTTTTTTGTTCGTCAGTACTAACGCGAACATATAGATAAGCTGATTTCATAATTTAATTGAGTATGTTCAAAGTAAATTATGAAAATGCATATTATCAATATAAAAAATAACACACAGCTAGCTCTCTTTGATTGTATTTCCAATACTTGGAGTTAAGCCATTTGGGACTCTAATCTTTACTTTCAAAATAACTTACTGTACCAATCTTGCCTAAAATATCAATCAGGTTAGGCGACCGGTTTCCCGGGTCATTTTCATCGGTAGTAGTCATACCAACATTTAGTTTAACTTGCTCGGTTTCCAAATCATCGACGATTACTTTAATATCTTCTCTTAAGAAATAATATTCATAGGCAATCTGTTCTACCTCGACTAATGTGATCTCGCTGATAATAAAGCGGTGAATAACGCGGTTGCGATCTTCATATAATTCGAATAAGCTATCGTATAGATCACCGGTGATCACACCAAAAGCTAAAGCCTTTTTGTAGACATCTTTTTCGGATTTTTTCTTGTCGTTCGGGCCTTGGTAAATCCATTCTCTTTCAATCTCGTCATTTTTCTCAATGATTTGCTGTTTCAAAATGATGCCTATGCGTAACAAAGAATCGATCTGGTTACCAAACAGACAGGTCGCTTCAAAAAAAGCCTTGTTTTCGATTGCTTTTTTCACCAATATATTAGTCGCACCCATGCCCTGTAAAAACACCCCAAATCGATGTGAAGTCACTATCTGCTCACGATGCTCTTCGGGCAACATTTCAAAGGTGGAAAAGGCCGTAAAGACCACTTTAAGTTTGTTCTCCAGCTCAATTTTGCGATGCTCTTTTTTGTAATGCGGTTGGTAGGTAAATGTAAAGTAGACATGATAATCACCATAAATGGTTGACCAAGCTTTAGTCACATAACCATCACTCACTGAGTCTTTATGACCTCGGCAATCAAAGTCGCCGACCTGTATCGGCGGCAAGTACCCTAATGCTTCAGCTAATTTGTTACGTTCTGCTTCGCTTAAATGCATCACAGAAAGCTGGAAACAGTCATCATTTTCCTCTTTTTCATTTCCCTCAAAATTGTGCACCCTGCCTTCAATTACCCAATATCTCCAAGTGGGTGGGATTAGTATTTGAAAAATGCTATCAGCGTCAATTATTTTTCTGAAGCCAGTGGGTTTGAGTAATTCCATTTGTTTATACTTTCGACAATTTATTATCCGGAATTTTATATCATTGACTGAACTGACTAATCATGAACTGAGAAATGGACTTTTTTATATAGTAAAGGGAGTAGTTGTTCTATTGTCTTGTTATAATTGCGGACAAGACATATTCACCAAGATCCGAATTGAAGTGAACTTAAATTTTAAAAACGTTTCCATTGAATAACTTTGTAGCATGTTTAATAATTTCAGAGCTCGGTTGGTGATAAAAAACGAACAAGTTTTCCTTTGCTCTTGTACAGCAGACGTAAAATATTTTTTGCGTCCGGCTTAGGATTGTAGGATAAGTTCTCTTTTTGGCTGGAGTAAGCGTCGCAAAAATATCCGGGTCTAGCAGGTATTCGAAATTGTATTTGTTCCAGCCTCCTCTGTCCAAAACGACTAACACATTGTCAAATTGAGCACCTTTAATCTTATGCTGTGTAGAAAATGGAGTATACCCCTCCAAGTAATTGTACAATGCAATAAATTCCTGGAATGGAACAGAACGGACTCTTTCTACTAAGTAGCTGTTATTTTCAATGAGCTTCAGTAAAGAATCGTCTTTAATGCAAACCCCTTTTGCCTCGGCGAAGTCTATTGCCTCGCCTATACTAAGATCTTTAGATTCACTAAGTGTATCGATGATTTCCTTCAGCGCTCTTTTATCGGCAAGGCGATTGATTCGAAAATGAGTAGTGCGTATGAATTCGTTGTATTTTCGGCTTCGGTACAGCGCGATGTTATGGTAAAGGCGCATCAAGTGTCTAACCAAAGCGTCCCGCTTTGAACCTGTTTTATTGTCTTCCTCTGCTGAATCTTTTTTATCGTCAATAAGACTATCCTTATCCAGATAAAGTTTACTCAGTTCTGCATACTTAACACTTCTAGCCATTTCAAAGAGTTTTGGGTGCTCCTCCATTAGGATAAGTTTTCTAAGTTTACCTTCCCGATTAGTCAGCTGAAGATGATCCAGTACATTTTCAAATGTGGAATTCTCATCCGGTTCGTGAGGGCGGTCTGTATTCAAGGTAGCTTTGATGGCCGCCCTGACTTCTTCCTTCAACTTGAAGACAGGATCATCATCGTAAATTTCCATAAGGGTGCCAAAGCCCGCCTTCCCGGCGATCAAATTATGAGTCAAATTTAGTTCTTTGGTTTCCCTCACGTCCTCGAAATTCCAACCCGTTTTTTCTTTGATAAAATCTAAGTCGTCAGAGTCTGAGTAAATAAATTTTATGACGCCATCTTTTACCTTGCCCTGATTCATATTTGGTGCATTGTGGTCTATTGAAGGTTCTTGCTCAAGTCCATCGGTTCGTAGTGAATTAGCAAGATCGATTACTTTCTGAGGATTTCTCCTGTTCTGCACTTTCTGGACCTCATGTATTTTTCCAGCCGAAAGATAGTGTTTAATATCTCCCACGCCGTCGTCGTAAATTGCTTGCATGGCATCACCGAACAAACCGATGACATTTTGTTTATTGCTTTTTTCCAGATGATCGAGCAAGATTGCAATTACCCTTGGATGTGTGTCCTGATACTCGTCCACGAAAATGAACTTATATTTGTCCTTCAGGATGTCGCAGAGTTTAGGATGCTTGCTGAACATATATTCCGCCAGCTCAACGACGTTGTCATGTGAAATGATCCCATCCTTTATTCTTGTGCTTTGCCGATACCTGATTGGGTGATCAAGTACATCGAAGTAATCCGGTGGCAGCGGGTTTTCTTCGGGGTTTTTGGTTTTCTTATAATTTTCATCGTTAATGACTTCTACCAGGGCAGTTCTAAGGTCTTTCTGGTATGGACTGATGAGATCCCAGAGAAAATCGTGTATTGTTGTTACTGAAAGGTTCTCATGATCAATTCGTTCTTCGATCTCCTTTACAGCAGAATTTGTATAGGTCATACAGGCAATATCAGCAGTAGGATATTGCGTAATTACGGCTTCTATAACAGCCACTAGCGAATAGGTCTTTCCGGAGCCGGCACCACCACTCAGTAAAAAATTCTGATTCTCGCTGATGTGTTTTAAGATATTCTGTACTTCTATTTCCTGAGCCATAGCAGTCCTTCTTTGATGTATTGTGGGATATCCCATAGACTATAATCTTCACCAGTAACAAACAAGATATCAAGGGCGAAAGATGTTTTTTTAGATATGCATTTTTCAGCGATCTCATATGCGTCCAGGTCTGAAAGCTCGTCAATATGCTTCAAACTCCGGAATTTATCCAGATTGCTTTCGATAAAACTTTTGTTCAAGGCGATGAAAGCATCTTCGTAGCTTCTAGCATGGTAGTTTTTTTCTTCCTGTTGCCAGGCTAGATATACATTCCCGTCCAGCGCAAGTACCCATCCATCCACACCTTTTTTACAAATGGCCTGCCCATGGGTCATTTTCAATAGGCTTTCGAAATTCGGATCTTCACAGAAGAAGCTGATGGCGTTGTTGCCGTAATTCTCTGCTTCTGATACCCGGCATTTTGCACGCACAAAGCGTTCCTCACCGTTCTTTTTTTGTTTTGGTTTCCCATCGCCTCCTAAAAGAGGTTCCATGCGATAGGTGTCAATGTCGGTGATGATCAGAGTTTTGATATTCAGAAACTCAATCAGCTTTTCAAAAATCTGTGCATGTGCACCTACTTCAACGATGGAAATATTTTGAGAAAGTAAGGGTAAAATAGATTTCTCTTCGTATTCCAAGTCGATTTTTCGCATAATGGTAGATAAGAGAATTCTTTCGGTATCGCCCTCGATAAGTATGGCTTTGTCTGCAAAAAACAACTCTGTTCTGTTAATTGTCAAGTATTGTTTGAGGAAGTCATAACTATCTTGATCTTCTCCATATTGCTCTTTAAGTTCCTTGAGATTTTTTGCTGTTACTGAGTTTTCAGTGGTGCGTGTAAAATATTTCAGATCGGGAAAATCACTTTCTGCGGTGATGTGCGATGAGTGTGTTGTGATCAGCGTTTGGAGCGAGAATTTGTTTTTGCCACTGCTGCCATTGCTGGCTTTTATGAGTATTTCCTTGATATTTTTTATAAAGATGTATTGCATCTGCGGATGCGTATGTGCTTCTGGTTCCTCAATGAACAACAAGTTGATTGGTACGGGTATTTCATTTTCCTTGCCTTCCTTCCTGAAATCACTGAGCAAAACTTCGATTTGAAAGATCATCCCGATGAGGTTCATGTAACCGAGCCCATTGAAGCTTTCGGGTAATGAATGGCTTTTATTATGATCGTACATAACAGTCGTGTTCCCTTTAAGTAATTCGCGGTGCTGGAGCGTCGAAATCACCTTAATCACAGATTCACCAGCTTTTGTCCCCCCAAACTGCTTGACCGTCTCAATCACATCAGCAAACATGCCATTATATACGGAATCTAGATGATCATCAGTGTTTTCCAAGGTATCTTTAAATTGCTTAATTGGTTCAGAATCCTTGTTCTGACTTTCCTTTATAGCATAGTAATCCGAAGAAAGAGAAGAAAGTGCTTTATCGGCTTCTTTATTTGATACGTCTCGCTTGGCATTGATAACTTTAAAATTGATGACATTGTCTATTTTAATGTTTTCCTTGATTAGATCAATAAAGACGTTGCCCAATTCTTTTTTGGTTAGCTGGTCATAATAAACGCTTTTCCGTCCGAGCTTGAAATAATCCTGATAATTTTTTCGAAAAAACATTGAGAAGATCCGCTCAGTTCGTTCCTTTTTAAACGCAGCCTCTTCATCTTTTTCTAGTTTATTATCTTTGATGAGCTGATTCGCTATTTTGGAGATCTTTGTTATAGATTCGGAATGATATTCGTTGTAATCTCTAACGAATGCTGAAAAATATTCTGGGCGTATCATGTATTCAAAAACCAAGACAATGGTAGTGTTCTCTGGGTCCAAGTCCATAATAAGATGGCTGACCGATGAGAGATCATCGCTTTCAAAATAATTGATATAAAGCTTCATTTCAATCCCGATATTTTCTCCCGAATAATTGTTGGGGTTTTCAACAATTTGCTGAAAGGTGTCGCGGAATTCAATGTTAAAATCGTCAGCAAGAAAAGCCGTACCTCCTTTGTCATTAAGAAATTTGTTCATTACAGCCAAAAGCGAAGTCTTTCCACAGTTGTTCTTTCCGACGATTAGAGAGAGGTTATTCTCCAACTCAATTTTGAAATGTTTTAATAGTCGGAAATTGTTTACAAAAATTGACGATATAATCATTGACAGCGCTTTTTATATTATTTACAATATACATCGTTTTTCTCAAATGTAAATAGAATTGAACGCATCGATATGATTGTTTATTTCTTGGGTTTATTGTTGCCTAACTATTGTCAGATCAGGAGTACCAATTTTTATCTGAAACAATACACTTTTAAATATCCTTTTATCATTTATTAAATTCTGGATGATAAATTTAACACTGTTCATCAGTACTAAATGCAATCAAGAAACGACAAGCGGATGACCACATTGTGATTTTTTAAAAGGATATATTTGGACAACCAGCCCTTTAGTTGTTTTCAATTGGAAAAAAATTTAGCCAAGACGGAAACGGTGGCTGAAAATATAAGGCTGATCATCTAAAAAAGTTTACAAATTAATACGCTCTTTAACTATCAACTCACTTATTTCATAGCCCTATTTCTCCTAATAATCTTAAATCATTCCTTAAATGGTTCGAGTTTTGTACCAGTGGGTTCACAGATAACAGTATAAAAAAGGCTTAAAACCTTGCAAATCAAATTATTACAATATTTTTGTTTTTGGTGGATATATCAAAATATGCACGAAATCACATATAAAATGTGCGTCATTCGGGGCGTCGTTCTTTATAATATCAAACTCCCCTAATTTGAATTAAACTGCTGTTTTACAGCTGATTAAATCACCGTGTACTTATTTAGCAATTCGGTCATTGACAAGTATGTGTATATCCTTAGTAATGTCAGTAATATCAAAAGTAGCATGGGAAATAATTGGAGAGAGTCAATGAAATATGTGTACAATTAATTATGTTTGGATAATAAATTAACCGCGACTTCCATGGCATTAAGCGCAGATTCTCTCATCGAAATTAATAAGATAATTATGAAAAAGGCTTAGGTATTTTAAACGACCCACGTAGGGTAAAAGATTATGAGAACCCACATCGGGTTGCAGACGGGCAACAGATTTTGAAGAAGGTGATAAGATAGGGGGCTACTTTGTGTTTCAGAAAATTTTAGAATACAAATGAAAGCCGTAGCTTGGAGGAGCCGGATTAACGGAATACGGCAACTAATTTTGAGGGCTTTAATTGAAATTATGAACGAGGTTAACGCTACACATATAGAAGAATTACGAGCTTTCGCTGGCCAAAAACATGGAATAGCTGTTTTTATAGGTGCCGGATGCTCAGCAGTATTAAATATCCCACTCTGGAAAGAGATGCTGGCGACTTTGAACGAAGAATTTCGCTGCTATAAGAACAAAGATGAGGTCTATAATGCTTTAAATCAGATCGGGCCTTATGAGGTCGCCTCCAAACTCAAACAAAAGGCATTGGAAGCTGGTAATGAAACGACATATAAAGAAGTGATTTCCCGTCAGACCAAGGCTGTTTCCTGTCATTTCACTTCCTTACACCTGGAGATTGTTTCACTAACTAAAACGATCGTCACCACCAATTATGACAGCAGTTTCGAGGAGGCTTTGCTGGCATTACAAAGGTTGAGCAAGAGGTTTGATGCCTCAGATAATTTTGATGCTACGTTTAGCAAACGCCTGGTGGGTAATCTCAAACCGCTTGGCCTTGGAACAGAACGTACCTTATACAAAATACACGGCGATTCGGATACGGGCGACATTGTGTTGACCTATGAATCATATACTCAACAGTATGAAAATCCAGGTTCCGGAGTGGCCACCCTGATCAATACATTGTTTTCATCTTTAAATACTTTGTTTATTGGTTTTAGTTTTGATGACGCCATGTTTGTGTCTTTTTTAAAGAAGGCTCTGGAGCAGATAGGTGAAGATCGGCGGGAATATGGTTATGAGCTTCCTGAACACTTTTGCATTATCAGTGACAAATTCAGTGGGGAAGATTTTTCCAGTGTCATCCTTGAAGCTGAAGATTTCGACGTTCCTTTACTTAAAGCCTCGGGTATTTTGGAAGAAGTGGTTCTTGACTCAGGGGAACACCGATTTAAATTTACACCTGGTGCAAAAGCAATCATTGAAGGTGCGGATCTGGGCCCTTCCAAAAACAACTTTCTTTTTTCCTTACTGAAGGATGTAAATGAAAGGCAGGCAAAAGCGAATCTACTGAAGCAGCTAAACATCAAACCAATTTATTTTACCGGAAGTAACTATTTGGAAATTGAGCACATCCTCAGGGAGCTCAACAAACCCCAACTTGCACCATCAAAACGTTTTACTTTATCTTAGACCTGTGAGCGAACTTATAGACGACATTAACCATATCAAGGCAATTTATCCCGATCATTTAAGTCAGGAGATTCCCTTTATTGTTTCGGCACTGGATAAACCGGTTTTGAGTGCTTTTTTATTTGAACTACTGAGGCAGCATTTCGAGGCAGACTGGTTTATACAACTTTACCAATTAAAAGCCTTTGATTTTAAGCGGATACCTGGCCCTGTATATTTTGACACTGACGCCCAGGACAAAAGAACATCCGGGTTCAATGCATGGGACGTTGCGTTCGTAATCTGGGAGGCTGCAAGAAAAAATGCGAAACAAGAGCGTGCTGAGGTAACTGAAATCCTGATCCGACTGATCGAGAATTATATTGAGTTTACCGATGCAAATCAAGGCAACCCTGAGCGCAATTTCACAACTGATTATTACTTTGCTCACTGTATCTTTTTACTCCCTTTAGAGAAGATCAAACCAGAATATTTCAGGTTTATCACTGAATTTGCAATGCGGAGCAATTCAAGTATTGTAAGTTCGGAACTGTGCGGAAATTTTTTTGACAGTGTTGTTGTTCAAGGCAACCAAGAGATGGTTAAATTTCTTCTGGAACTGTTTTTCAGCACGGAGAATAACGACAATTTTTTTAAGATCTCTTCCAAAATTGACGATTATCGTCTGAAAGACTTCGCAAAACGAGCGCCGAGCCAACTTTACGAAAAATTTGGAACATGGGCTGCGGATTGGGCGATCCACCACTTGGATGTACTGGATGATAAGTCACCCAGCCATTTTAAAAAGTTCAACATCGTTTCTATAGAAACCGATATGCAGAACAGTTCCGAGGAAGGCCTTAATTTTTCAATTGTCCAGTTTATTGTCGGCCTAATTGAACTGGAAACGCCTGAAGAAATCAAAAGCCATGTCGGATTACTGCTTAAAATTGAGAAAGCCATCCTGAACAGGATCGGCTACTATTTCGTAAGCAAAAGTTATCAGCAGCTAAAGGAGTATTTCTGGCAACGGTCAAACCCGCTGAACGAACATGAAGCGAAACTGGAGATCTATCGGCTGATCAACAGGAACTGTAATAATTTTTCCGAAGCTGAAATCAAGATGGTCTTGAAATGGATCGAGAATCTTGTGATCAGTACAGAGGATGAGGAAACCGGGGAAGACAAACGCAAGTATATTGCCTATCGCAAACTGGAATGGTTTAAGGCTTTGGAGCCTGTGGAGGTACGCCATGAGGAATTGATCACTCCCACACGAAAAGACTTGCTAAAAACCAGTGAAGACCGGAGTCCAACAAACCCGGGATATGACAGCTTTTTCCACGTACGAAGTGCCGGCGAATTCAGCGCGACCGAAAGGATCGGTGAACTGGATGTAGTTACGCTGATCGAGAAACTGAAAAACAAAGAAAGCTGGGACGGGTATAACATATATGGGCTTGAACAGGATTTTAGGAATTATATTATCAGTAGAACCAAGGACGTGATCGTACAATTTCCTGTCTTTCTAAATCTGCCACTGACCTTTGTATATAACTTTATGGACGGATTCAGGGGGCTGGCTGAAAAAGAGAATAATATCGAATGGAAAAAAGTGATCAGCTTTGCGAAGGAGTTTGCAACCAACCGTGATGACCTTTGGAATTTTAAAGCAGGCGAAGCCAAAAGTAATTCCTCAGCGATTGGAATGACTGCATGGATGGTCAGGTCGGTGGTCGAACACCCGCAAAATAAAGTTAACCTTGAGCTCATCGGAGAAGCAATTGAACTGCTGATTATCCTGGATGAAAAATATACAGAGCCTTATTACAACGAAGAATCTGACCCCAGTTTTGACATCATCAATTCAACACGGGGAAAGATCTATGATGGTCTGATGAAATGTGCGATCCGAAAGGTGAAAGGGATTGCCCCTGGAGAGCAAAAGTGGGATGAAACAGTAAAAGCGCATTTTACCAAAAGACTGGAGGACGGAAGCAACTATCTTGAATTTTATTGGACTGTTGGCGTAAATACGCCACCGATCAGCTACCTGGATCAGCCCTGGCTAATGAGATACAAGCCAATAATATTTGATGGAGAAGAAAAACGAAATGACTATGCTTTTTCCGGCTATTTATTGACGAGTTCCCAGCTATATGAGGATGTGTTTGAGTTACTGATCGATAATTACCTGCGGGGAATAGAAAGGTTTACCAATTCATCCAATGTGACAAATAAACTAATAGAGCACATCATTATTTCCTATCTATATGATATTTCCAGATATGATGTTTTAATAGAGAAAATGTTTGAATGCAATCAGATCGAACATTTAAAATATGCGACCAAGGTGATCAACCTGGACAGAGATATTGACAGTGATGATAAAATCCTGGTGTTGTGGGAACGCTTAATTGGAGCCTTTAGTAGTCAAGTCACGAAGAAAGCAAGATTAGAGGTTACTGAGTCCTTGCGTTTTCCAGAACATCTGACTGCAATTACAGATAAGGCGCTGAGCCTTTTCCTGGAAGTATTGAAGGCGGCTGATGAAAGTACCAGAACCTTCAATATCATCAGCATGATCTCTGAAAAGTTCGATAAAGACACCGACAATTGTGGAATAATGCTGGTAGCTATATTGGAAAATAAAAAAATTAATCTTGGATTTGAAACTGAAAAGGTGGATAACCTGATAGAAATATTATATCAGAAGGGGAATAGAGAACTTGCTGACAGGGCGGTTACGATGATGTTGGAACGCAGAAATTTTGAGTCAATTGAGCTTTATAACCGGTTCCATGAAGTTTAAGTTGCGGGATTAATTTGCAGGCGTACGTTTCTGGGCAGTCCAGTGTAATTTCAATGATGCTGCAATCTGGTCAGCTAAGCTAAATTTATAACAGAAGAATTAATGAGAATACTGTAATATTACAGCTGTTAAATTTTGATGCTCATGTCTGTATCCTACTATTCTTATTGCTACAATACCGAAGAGCCGGATAGCCCCTATCAGCTGGTAATTCGGCGTGATATGTTATCCAACGGTGAACTAATGCCTGTGGAAGGATATACTTTGTTCCAGCAATTCTATAAATTTTTAATGAGAGGCACGCAAAGCAGTGCTATAGGAAGGGCAGATTTCAATCAATCTGCCTTCTTGGAGTATCATTTTAATTGCTGTCCGCTTCCAAAAGGTGATTTTCTTCGTTTCACAAAAAGAATGTTCCTTGACTGTTATAGTAACTCCAAAAACAGTGCTGCCATCGAAGATGTTTATCTTGAAATTTTAGCGTGGTTTAAGGAGAAAGAGGATGTGGTATTCAAATCACTTGCCTCTGAATATGAACAAAGCATCCGGGTTAAAGTAGTAGCGGATAAGGAAAAGGCGTCAATCTTTGACATCAAAATCGGAGATGTCTATACCATAATTCCTGAAGCCCGAAATCCTTCTGAAGCCTTTGAGCGACTGAGAAAATATACAGGTCAATACTGGTTTGAAGGATTAGTCAGGGACTTTGAAAGGCGTTACTTAATGATCAATCAGGCAATTCTGGAAGCCGAAATAAAACCGGTTGAAGACTTCATACGAGAAGCTAATTTACTTGATGTAGCTACCGCATTTGCGCAATCAGGAAATACCTTCATTAATGATTCTCTAACATTAGAATACTTAAGAATTATCAATGGATTTTACCTAAATCATATCTGCGACTATACAGCTGGAAGTATGGCCTGTATGGTTTATGGTAAAGCTATCCTGTATCTGGATTGGCTGAAGAGAAAGCTTGAGCCATTTAAAAAAGAAACGGAGCAGGCGGGTCTATGGCTTGATGTACCTTCGATTAGCGATTTATTGAAGAACAATTTAAATATAGACCAGGGGGTTCGCAGGGCGTATTATGGACTTGCAAGACAGCCGAAATGCAGAAGTGATGTCAGTGAAAATTATGTAGGTGAACTCAGCATGCACAACTCACCGTATAAATACCATTTATATGGCGTTTGGGTCTTTACCGACGATTATGATGTACTGATGCATCAAATTGAGGCTAAGCATAGCCCTTATGATAAATTAGCCAGCAATGAAATCGAGGATGGTTTAAAAAACTATGCCTTGGGATTTAAAGAAGGCTATAATAACTTTGAAAGCACTATTCTTAAACCCGGTATAGTGGATGATCAAGAAACCAAGATCAGAAAGATCCTGGACTTTGTTACCGGCAGAATTTTTCGCTCTGCAGGATTCCCGATTTCATATGGAAATGATATCCATCCGCTTAGCCACTGGAAGGAAACAGGAATCGAAGCAGGCTATATTTATCGGAGCTGGTATCTGATCATTGAACATCATTCACATTTTGCAAAGTATTTCAACAAACAAGTCAGTGTTGAATTGAATGTACCAAAACTTCCTGCCTTAACGAATAACTTCGATAATGTAAGTGCTGATCGTCTTTATGAATATTTTACTAACGAGTTGGTAACTCCAGGTTATCTTTCTGAGCGTGATCTCCATCAATACTTAACCTCGGCCTTTGAATTGAAAAATTCTTCTACCAAGTTCAGCCTTGTAAATCCTCCGATCAAAGCCAAAGTAAATAAAATATTTTATCGTTATTACGAATTGGCAGGTAAGCCTCACCGAAAGCAAAAGCAATATGCAGCGCTGCTTGGTGATTATTTTCAAGGTTATAACACCAGTACCGTAAGTTCAAATTTTAGTAAATAACTACGAAAATTATACGAAATTCACGAAAGTAATACTAAGATTACTAATCTCATTCATTGCTTACAGCTCATGATTATTATTGTCACACATTAATAATCATAGAATTATGAACGATATTTATTTACAGCTGGCTATACAATTGCTGACTATGCTGCTAAACAGGAAACCTGGAACTGAAGAGGAAAAAAAGCCGCTATCCGCTCATTCGCAAAAAAAAAGAGGCCCGATTTCTAAAATTATTTTAAGATACAAGGGACCTCTAAAATTTGCGCTTTGGTTAGTAATTCAGGTCATTAGGGTAATATTGAAGTAAGAAGGGTTATTAGCTTCCATCAATCAAAATTATTACGCTTTTGGCTTTCTGCCACATCCTGTTCAATGCTCTTAGTGACATTGGCCAGTATTTCATGAAAGCAAGTACTCATTAGCGGACTTAAGGTATGGCTGGCAATGAGATCCTTAAGCCGCGTCTGTTTTTGGATATCTACGGGGAAAGCGGCAGCATTGGCCGATTTACCCTTTGAGCCAAGATTATGATAGAAGCTCCAGGGAAATAAATTCTGAAGTTCCTCCTTTGTAGCAGAATGATTGCTGCTGAGGTGGTTTCCGATTTCTGCAATAAAAGAAAGATAACTGTCACTGACCAGGTCTACTTCTTTTAGCAGCCCCATAAGTGATAGTAACTTTTGTTTGTCTGTGTAAAGTGATCCGGCAAATACCTTCAACTTAGCGGCAAGGCTTTCGGTAAAACCATCCAGTGGTCTAAGAATCTTAAAGATATCTTTGAATTTTGAGATGTCCTTCTCCAAAAATTTGGAGATCAAGGCTACAAACCTGTCTTCCCACTCTTCAACTGAAATTGCCGGATTGTGATAATAATATCCAATATAGCTGCCCCGACCTTCTTCTTTATCATGGAAATACGCAAACTTGTGTACAAGGAAATCCAATACCGTATCAAATCCAAACTTGGACTCCAAATAAAGAATTCCGGAATCGAAGTCATGGTCCAGTGTCAAATTTATTGTATCCTTAAAAAGAAAATCCTTCAGTATTTCAGGGTTTACGCCATTGGTATTTTCCTCTTCAAACAACATGCGTAGCATCATTCCTTGGTTGTTGTAGTTCACTTCTTTATCAAAGAGCTGTAACACCATGGCAAGCACCCTGGGCGGATTAACTGAAAGATATTCGGGAAGAACATACACCAGGTGGTGGATTGCTCCCTTATTATTTTCACTGATGACCTGTTCAAAATAATCAAGATCCTTCTTTGCATAATATTCTCTTTTGCGCTCCCTGCCAAAGGTAAGCATCCAGGTTACAGCTGCTTTGGAATCCTGGTCCCCACGTTTCCAGAAAAAATCCACCTGGCTCCAGAAACCTTGCTCATCCGTATGCCCGGCCTTGACCAGCACGGCAAAATTATGGGCATCTTCAAAGTTCTGCGCAATTACGTATTGCAACATTTCTTTGGCTAATGCTGTATGTTCTTTAATCAACGCATTTAGGATCAAGTCAAGGTTTTGAGATTCAGAGATGTCAGAAGTTGATCTGGCTTTGCGGATCAAATCAAAAAAAGCTTCTTTGGACTGTGATTCTTTAATTAGCGCCTGCAACTCCGAACTCAACTGCTTTTTAAGGGCGAAATGATCAAAATTTAAAAAGGTATTTAGCCGTTCCTCGATGGATGCTGCCTTTAGCAACATCTCATTCAATATTTTTATATCCTGCGAGAACTCGTCTTTAATTCCTAGATCTTCACAAGCCTGCAATGTTCTGATAAGTTCTCCTTTCTGTTTCGGGAAGGCATTGGCCGAGATCCTGTCCTTCAAAAATGGCAGGATCATTTTTAACTCTTCTGTCAGATCAAATCTGCGCATTGGCTCTGGCGGGTCTTTGCGTACAAAGCGTACCTTGTGAATTAACATGGATAAGATCTGCTCCTGCATTCCGGGGTCAAATTTATCAAAGCAATCCATCAGAAGTTTATAACAACTGGTACGAATTCCTTTAATTGTACTGTTAAAAGGTACTTCAGCAGTCCCATAACTAAATTTCCCTGTTTGGGCTTCATAGAATTCTTCGAGAACAATTTCGGTGTTCAAAAGGGCTTTAATGCTGTTTAGTATGATCTGCTGATGAAATTCATCAATCGGATCAGCTTGGGCTAGTCCCTGAATTTCGGATAAAAGAAAAAGCTGCCTTTCACAAGGTATTTCAGGGTAATAATTAAACTCATAAAAATCAAAGACACGGTAGCGGAACGCCGATCTCAGTGTTGCGAAATTCCCCGTCAGTTTAAGATAGCCTATGATTGATTCCATGTTTCGTTTCAACTTCAGATTACTGCGAGTGTTCAGGGTAGCGATACTGAAAATTTTATCTACTTTGCTATGTACATCTTTTACGCTGTGCACGGAGAACCAGAAATCCTCATCTGCTGGTTCATCCTCAGCGGGCAGTTTCCCAAGGATACTGTTGAGGGCATAAATGGCCAGATCCGGTTTTTTGTAGGTAAAACTTTCAATGGTTTCAAGTCCGCTCACCAGTTCATTATATTCGCGGTTCTCAGCTTTTGAAACTAAGTGGGCGACAAAATCGCTCATGATCTCATTCAAGTTTACTGGCGACTGGCTGCTATCCCCGAACTGCATCAGGTTTTTCAAAATCCTATCTTTAAACGGAGTAATATGCGGATTTTTCAGCCAGAATTTTATCCTAGCCACATCCTTTAACAAAATCATATCACTGTATGGATCGGGCTTAATGGAATACTGGAGCTCCTGTTTTCCTAAAAAGCCAACTCTCCGGAGTGTTTCAAGTATAACTGAGGTTTCATCTATGGTGGCAGCAGCGATCTCACTAAGGATCTCGAGTTCCTCATCAACATTTTGAATAGGGCCCAAAAAGGCCAATAAAGAGATGATCCTCGCAATTTTAGCTTTTTCAATGTAAGTTTCAGCATGACACAAGTCTATAGCCTGGCCATATACCTGGAGCACATGGTTTTTAAAAGCCTGATCTCCTGTAAGTGCGTCAATGTTAGTTCCATGGTTGATCAAGTCGGCGAGTGAAAGTATGACCAGCGGAACCCCATTTGATTTTAAAGCAAGGCCAACGATAAACTGCTCATCGATACTAGGCAATTGAGATTTCAGCAAAGCTTTGGTCTCCTCATACCCTAATTTTCCCAGCTGAATCCGTTGATGTCGGTTATTGTGGGATGAGAGTGTACCGATCACATCCTGGTAGGAAGCTTCACGTGTGGTAAGAATCAATTTCACATTTTTGAAATGCTTAACATGCTCTACTACTGAATTGAGCGGGCCAAGTTTGCGGTCAACATCATCATAGAGAATGAAGATTTGCTTTTCGTTTTTGAGATCATAAACAAAACGGGCAATATCGTAATGAATTTCATTAAAGGTATAAGCGATCCTTAAGTCATTGACATCTACAAACTTTTCAAAGTATTCAATGCAAGTCCTTGTTTTTCCAAAACCGCCATCGGCGGTAATGACCAGTAGCTGTTCATTATGATCATTGGCAAATTGTTCCATTTGCTGTAAAACCTCTGTTCTCCCTGAAAAGGTATTGTGAAACTGATAGCTCGAGATCTTGGTATTCAGATCCAGAGGAACTTCAAAGGTAACCCTATAGGGGACCAGTACTTCATTGAAGGAAGGCAGATCGGTGACCGGGCCATAATTCTGTTTCAGATGGGCTACTATCGCCTGTAGTTCCTCTGTGCTGCAAAATGTTTCTATTCTTTCACGAAATTTTTCCAGATTCCAAAGGTGAGTATCCAGCTGAAAAGAAACCGCCGTACCGTCAGGTAGACCCTGGGTAGCAATGGTATCAGCGATGATCTGATCGATGTCCTCCTGTTTTTTGTCTGTTTGATAGCTCCGGTTGATGATCAAATGATACACCTCGTCATATTGATTAAACAATTTATGTTCAATAAATTTCTGAATTGTCTTTTTAATTTTAGCAAACCCCTTTTGGGAAGTGATCTGAAAAGAAACTTTGCTACCAGTGTCACCAAGATCAATAGCAGGAAAGTTTTCCTTTTCCAATTCCAGCCTTTTGAAATCCCCTTTAAACATAATATCTAGAATAGGTTTCAGAAATGATTCCGCTTCTTTGTTGATGTCAAACTTTCCTCCTGAGTTTTCGAAGAAAAGATGACTTTCAAAATAGCCAAGATATTTACTGATCTGAAAAAGGTGATCTTGTCTATTCATTACGATTTAATTTGGTTGGATACTGCTGCAAAAATAACCAAAAAGCTCCATGAAAATAAAGAGCATTGAAGAATGGAAAATCTCTTCTCTGAACATAGAAGATAATTCGCCAATGGCAGGTTATTGACGTAAGCAATACTGTTATTTTATTTTGGATTTCAATTTTTCGATTAGCTGCTTGTAGTTTTTTTATTTCCAGGTTGATTAATTCTCTTGGCTGGAGCATGAAGAACTGCTACAGTTTGATGACGCTTTAAAAATTCGAAAAAGTATACACTATTGCAATTACCATAACTAATAATACCGACATCCCCCAATTCACCCACCTGATTATATTTAACCGAGCCTTTTGATTATCAAGCTCACTATCTATTGAAGTAAAACTTTTATTAATCACACTACTTAACGAAACGTTTACTCTCTGATCGATTGACTTATTTTTAAAACCAAAAGTTGTTTTATAGTTTTTTACGTTGTCCAGGAAAATAATAACTGAGCTCTCTTGATTTCTAATAAAAATTTCTATTAGTAAAGAAAAAACGAATGATGCAAAAACTATCATACAATTCTTTAAACCAAATGGCTTGTCAAATTGAAGTTGAGTTGATGCCACCAAAAATGCAGCAGGAATAGCGATAAGCTTGTTTTGAGAATCATTAATTATAGACCTAACATTTTTTGAATAATCTAATACTGTAGCTTCTAACTCAAGTTTTAACTTTCCATAAGAAAAGTCACTTAAGAAAAAACCATATGCGGCCTCACATCTTCGATAGAAATTGGCAAACCCATCACTCAATTTAAGATAACGTTCTTCTAAAGGAAAATCATTTAAAAAATCAATTAGCTCTTTCTGATAAATCATTTTTCGTTCAAGGTTTTCTGTAAATCCCTCACAGAAAGAATTCACTTCCTTGACGATTGACACTAATCCGCGAACGGATTCCAGTGTATTTAAAACTTTGAAAGATGTTGCCGACTTTTCTTGCATCAGATATAACATCAAACCGTCATCCTCATTCCTGAAAAGTGCTAAAGAAGTTAAGCAGTCAGAAAGTTTCAATCCTGCAAAGTATGCATCAATCTCCTCATTGTGTTCTTCCTGATTGTGAATATAATTCAGATCTTTCACATAAAACATTTGAGGTTCTTTCAATGAATTAGCATCTAAAAAACGCTTAAAAGTATTGTAAAAACCAAAACGTTCTAGCCGAAATTGAACAAGTTTTACAACTAACTTTTCTCCAACTTTCATATTCGAGGCAAAAATGACTCCCTGATCATTTGAAAATTCTTCAATAGCTCCTAAGTAACTAAGCTTAGAAAGAAGGGTAATTTTTTCTGCATCAGCTTCTAAGGTTAAGTGATATTCTTTTTCGTCAGAAAAAGTAAGATTGTTTATTACTAAAGACTTAAGCTCCTGGAGATCAATTGACATTTTGCTCTAATTCTTTAATAAGATCCGCTGGCAATTCCTTAATTAAAAGGCTCTTAGTATTAGGATTATAATCAATCTTTTTACTGGTTAATAGATCTGTATTAAAAATTACAGTAAGATCGTTACTACGGTATTCAACGTAATGAAGTGACCTTAATACTTTTGTATCCGTTTTTACTATTTCACTTACGCCATATGCTTCCGAAGATGCAAATTCAGCAAATTCATTTGGCTCGTTCTCGTCTAACATATAAGATATTTGACTCAGTAAAACCTCTCTTTTTTCCTTGATACAGGTATTACAATAGTCAAAAACGATTTTCTTTCTATCCCTAACTTCATCCGTCGAAAAACCTTTACCATTAAGAAAATCAATTAGCGCCTTTACCATCGCCTGTGAAGAATCCGTATTCGTGCTTTTATCTGCACAACCTATAAAATCTAGAAAGTAATCAGACAAATTCTTCTTACCCTTAATGAAGGAGAGATAAGTTTTTATATTATCTTCTTCAGATTCGGTATATTTCTCCCACTTAGAAAGATTTATCTGTGCAGCAACATCTAATTTACTTAAATCTAAGTTTAAAATTTGTTTAATGGTAAGTTCTTCGCTGAGGTTATATCCATCTTTATTATTAATGGAAAAAAGTAGCACATACCTGTCTCCATTATTCTTATAAACATAGTCAGCAAAAACCATAAATGCACCTGTTGCCGGAGCACTCTTTGCAATTTCCAGTTCATAAAACTGCATAGATTTATGAGTAAATGCAAGAAAATCCAGATGTCCTGAACGATAATCTGAAACAGTATCCCTAAAATTATTAGCAATACGTGCGTCATCAAAAATTCCATAAGTGGGGTTGGATTTATTTTGAAAGCTCTTTCGGACATCAGCAACAAAGAACACTTCTTGCTCATTAATTATCAATTCTTTATCAGCTAGCTTTAGGGCAGTATTTTTTTTACCACCTTCCTTATTTAACTTATGTACAATGATATTTGTGACAGTAATATCGTGTCCCTTTTTTAAGAATTCTACCATGAGCATTATTTAGTTAGCAAATATAATAAAGTCGCCATCACAGGTTATAAATGTATGTAATTAATAATATACAAAAATATAAAATCAAGGATTTTAAAATTTACGGTTTCCCAGAATTACTATAAATGTCACTAAAATAAATTACACCACTTCTTTTTTATATACTGAGGCGGGTGAAAGCAACATTTACATTCTCGTCGCTGACACTTAGGATCTTCACCTGATTATAACCCAGTTTCCTTGCCCACTTTCCAGTCGGTGTATTCAGTGCTGCCTCTTCCATGCTGTAACCAGATTTAACAAGGCTCTTGAAAACTTTCAGGTTAGTTGACTCACCGTCCTCACAATAACTAAATTCAGCATCTTTTGACCACGAACCATTAATCGTATTAATCGGCTGAAAATTTGAAAAATGCTCGAAAACCTTTGTAAAGAAAAAATAACCGATCCCTTTTTGATGAAATCCATTATAAACCTTAACAACCATCGTGAGTTGCTGATCCTTGCCAACATACCCTTCGGCAGCTCCTATTTGAACATCAAGGGATGTATCTTCGAATGCAATAAAAGAGAGACTTGACTCTGATTGTGCTAGAAATTCAAAATGCATTGCGTGTTCAGTTATTTTACTTATTGTATATCGGTTGCAAGATCCAAATTGCTAAATGCTCCAAAGCCTCAGCTTCCCTCTTATTACTGCAAATACTAATCTTGTATTTATAATGGTTAGAAAAATGGTTCTGGGCGGTCAACCTGTCAATATGGATTTCCAGTTTAATCAGCTTTTTCATTAAGGTATGAGTAGATTCATGTAGAAGGTCAGTGCCAAACCTAATGTGAAATTTATTAGTGCTCCCTATATACATTAACTGTCCCAACTGATCATAGATCAAATAAACTCCCATAATATTTTTGTTATTCTTGACTTCCTGAAAGCTCAGGGTCTTGCTGTTGATCAATTCTGTAAGCTTATTACTAAGGTTAATTATTTGGTCTTCCATTCGAAACTGTTAATCTGGGTTCAAGATAGTTATCTATGTTTAAAGTTTCCTAAAATGTAATGTGTTGCAGACTAAAATGCGCAAACAGCAAACTTGTGTTTGACAGTCGTCTCTATCCATGGCAACCATTTAATAATTGCCTTCTATAACCAGCAAGTCGACTAATATAATTTTAAAATAAAAAATTACATTTGGTTTTAACGTTAAAGCATGATTCCAGAATACACCATTATTCATCACGATCCATGAGTTGACCCGATTTTTAGAGTATATGCTATTGGTTGTTTTATATTGTCACCATGGCTAAACAAATCCAAAATCGAACCGCTTAGTTAATGCGGTTTTATATAGTCCAAAGAAGTGTATCTTTAGGTATTTAATTCCAACTCATAAAAAGGTTGGGGGGTCTACACATAAAACAGGCGTATTTTTCTAAAGTGAATATGGAACTAATTTACCTATACATTGGAGACGATGGAAAGAATATAAAAGACTGCGAGTTCAATTTTTCTCCTGAGTATCGAATTTCTTACGATCAAAATAAACACTTTATCAACGTTCTTAAAAATGAGGCATACCTACCCAATTTTTGGGAAGCGGACAACATTTCCAACATCACTGCGATCATAGGGAAAAATGGAGCGGGGAAAAGCAACCTATTGGAATTTATCTTCAGATATTATGCAAGCTCCTCTGGGCTAAGCCATATACCCAGGATGAATTTAATTCATATCTATCAGCTAAATGGAAACTTATACTCAAATAGAAATGATGTCGCAAGCAACTATAACCTGCATAACAAACATTACATTCAATATCCACTGAACAATTTCCGGAAGGATGTGAATACAAAATTCTTGTACTATTCTGCTCATTACGAAAAGAATATTCTATTTGACATTGGCGGGGGAATTACGTCTGAAGACATCTCTACCGGAGGTTTGCTAAGAAAATACGGAGAAGATAGAAAAGTAATGAAATTTCAGGATACAACTTCTTCAGATATAGACAGGTTAATGATTGACGATACTTTTAGGCAAATCAATTTGATTTCCTCTTCGAATGCGACTTATTTCAAAGGCATCAGCTTGCCAAAAAACCTGAATATTACATTTAAGAAAGGAGCTAAAAAGTTAGAGATCGACAATCCTATATACAACAAGCTGTTTATTGATAAGCCGTTATCTGAAATGGATTTTATTGAACACTTCATAAACAGATTTTTGTACGCCTATTTTAATGACCCTAAGAATCTATTGGATTTAGAGATTGAGCTCGAAGATATCACCGCTGATGAATTTATCAAAAACAGTTATGCAAGAGAACTGTACAACGAACTGATAGGCTTAAATGAAGCAGGTAAAATTTTGTTCACCAAATATCCTGACAATATAGGAATGAGATCAGACTATAGTTGGACCTTTGGTGTTAGAACAGAAGACATATCTTTTTACCTGCGCATTGGATTATATCATTACTATTTCAAGGGAGACGTGTTTTCAAGCCCTAGCTCGCTAAATCATAGAGGGTTAGCGGCTAGTGATTTGACGATAGCATGGCACGGGTTGTCTGCTGGAGAATTGGAATACCTAAATTTCCTATCCCGTATTTATGCTTCCATCAACGAGGTCATTATTGACCACGAGCAAAAACTGCATGTGCAAACAAAGCCGCAAACTTATAACAATATTATCTTACTGCTTGATGAACCAGAAAATTCTTTTCATCCTGAATGGCAAAGATTGTTTTTGAGCAATTTATTGCATTTTCTAAACAAGACCACCCCACATCACACTTTTCAGATTATAGTAGCCTCACATTCGCCAATAATTATTTCTGATTTCCCAAAAAACAATATAATTTTCTTAGATAAAAATGAGAAAGATGGTACTTGTAAGGTGGTAGAATCGATCAGCCGGGACAATACTTTTGGAGCAAACATACACACGTTGTACAGGAATAGCTTTTTCATTGACGGACTTCCAATCGGTGAATTTGCAAAAAAAAAGATTAACAAACTATTCGACGAATTGGAAAATGCACAATTAATCCGTCCATCATTATTAAAGGAAATCAAGTTGATAGGCGAACCGATTGTCCGCGATCAACTGATGAAATTGTATAAGCAGAGGGAAGGAATGCCAGAAGACGTAATTAGACGGATAGCTGAACTTGAAAAAGAAATAGGCATTCTAAAAGGGAGGTTGAATGATTAAAATTAATTGCTGTAATCTTGAAGAAATTTCAAATCGGTATTTAGATAGAGTAAAACATCATAAGTTCCGAAGAACGAATCCCATTATCACCTATTTCATTGACCATATTGACGATATAATATTGGCAAAAATTTCAACCTTTAGCTCTATAGATAGTCAGTTCCATAGCCTTTACCAACTTTATCCAATGGAGGTGCGTGCCTTTCAACGATACATGTACAACCAATATAAAAGAATGTGTAGAGAAGATGCCTATTGGCTAGCTAAGGAGTTGAACGTGGATACCTGCCCTTATTGTAATAGGCAATATACTTTTACTATTGACAAACAGAAGAAAATCAGACCGCAGTTCGATCATTTCCTGTCAAAATCAAAATATCCGCACTTAGCATTATCATTTTATAATCTGATACCGTGCTGTCCCACTTGTAATCATATAAAATCGGATAGCACAAACATCATTCTCTATCCTTACAGTGAAGGGTTTGATGATAAATGCCAATTTCAGGTAAATCATACGAGCTTTATGCTCAACAATGACAAAATCGAGCTACAACTTGACACCATAGCTCATGGCGATGAGCTTTTCATAGAAAAATGCAAAAACAGCATTGAGACATTTGCGTTGAAAGAGCTCTATGAACAACATTCCGACTATATCGAAGAAATGGTGATTAAAGCATACTCTTACAATGAGGATTATTATGAAGGCATAGTGGAGAATTTTTCGAAAATCGGCAAAACCAAGAATGAAATTCATAGATTGATTTTTGGGAACTACATAGACAGAACAAGCTACGAAAAGAGACCACTTTCAAAATTAACCAGTGATCTTTTAAAACAGATGCGGATTGTTGACTGACCCGGTTCAGATTCAGTTATGAAATGATGAATTATGATTAGTTTTAGGTGGGAGTACTAAACTTTACGAACTTAACGAGTCTAAGATTCAAAGTCTTCTACTTTATTTATAAATCGATGACTGAATAAATCTTTTCGACCATTACAATGCTTATCAAAGCAATAAAAATTCTTTGTATTAAAGATTACCTTATGCGATTAAATTTGGAATTTTTGATACAAACTGGTATATTTAAATCATAGCATTTGCATACAAAAAGTTTTAAAAAATAGGTGCGTCATTCGGGGAGTTCGAATCTCAGAACCATTCTAGATATTGCAAAACGCCGATTTTTACACTAGGTGTAAATCCCAGCGGGATCATACTAATTCAAAAAACCGTCCATCTTCTCGAAAAACTGCTTTTTAGCTTACACAATCATTTTTAATCATCAGCGCTAAATCAGGTTATACTCTGAGGCCATTTTTACGAGTGCCGCAGAGTTGGAGACATTGAACTTTTGCATCAGGTTTCTACGGTGCGTTTCAATAGTATGGATACTCACAAAAAGCTGCTCTGCAATTTTATTGGTTGTCTTACCTTCTGCGATGCTCCGCAGCACCTCTTCTTCCCGTCGTGTGAGTCGGGGGCGATCCGCTGGATCGTCCAGCGCAGCCTCAAACAAGGCCTGCTGCACGTCGGGACTAAAATAAAGCGATTTTTTATATACTGTTTCAATCGCAGCACGGATTTCATCCGCTGATGCATTTTTGAGTATGTATCCAGTTGCACCATTATTAACCATTTTGGTTATCATGCTGCGTTCATTGTAATTGCTGATCGCAATAATGGAAATGGCAGGAAACTGCTGCTTTACCTGTTTGCAAACATCGATTCCGCTCACATCAGGCAGATTTATATCCAGGAGCAGAACGTCTATATTCGCTGTGGCCAATGCGGAAAGCGCTTCCTGTCCGTTCCCGCATCCGCCGACAAGCTCAATGTGATCTTCGCTGGATTGAAGAAAATGCTTGATGCCTTCCAATACTATAGGATGATCATCCACAACATACACCCTGATTTTAATTTGATTTGCAGTCATTTAGTTCAATATTAATGGTTGTTCCAATATTAAGCTGTGTCTGGATCTCCATGACTCCCTTTAAATAAGCCACCCTGCTTTTAACGGTGGAAAGCCCAAGTCCTGATTTGCGCTCTGCCGTTTGCTGGTCATAGCCATTTCCATCATCCTCTACTGTGATAAAGATCTTTTTGTCATTTTGGATGCATTGCACCAATATTGTTTTGGCCGCAGCATGTTTTACAGCATTGCTGATCAGCTCCTGCAGGATACGGTATATCATTAGCTGCACACTTTTCTCGCAAGCGGCTTCCATGCCATAAGTTTGCAGAGAAATCTCAACTCCTGACTTTTTAAAGTCTTCGCAATAATCCCTGAGAGCAATCACCAGGCCGTATCGCAGGAGGGTCTCGGGCATCAGGTTTCTGGCAATGCGCCTGAGTTCATTAACTGCATCGTCGAGTTTATGCAGAATACGCCCTTTAAAATCGCTAAAGTTTTCCTGATCATGCTGTTTAGAGATCAACAGTTTGATATTGGCCAGTAAGCCACCCAATCCATCATGCAGGTCTCCCGCCAATCGCTTACGCTCCTGCTCCTGCCCCTGGATCAGTGCGTCAAAAAATACTTGCTCCTGTTCCAGTTGCTTTTGCTTTTGAGCGAGTTTATGCTTATTCACCTGCAGCAGATAAACCAGTGCCAGAACCACAATAACACCTATCAATAGGCCTGAGATGGCCAGCATCATGGTTTTGTTCTGGCTCAATGCGGTACTTTTTAGTCTGTTCTCACTTTGCAGATGTACGATCTCTTTTTCTTTTTTTTGTTGCTCATATTTTTTCTCAAGTTCATTGAGTTGCAGGTTGGTATCTTCTATCTTTAAGCTATCGGCCAGTTTGGTATATTGCTTTAGCAACTCAAATGCTTTTTCCGAATTGCCACTATTCTCCTCTGCATCAACCAGGTTTTTTAATACAACAAGCTTATTTTTAGAAATCGGATATCTGCTTACCAAAGCGTATAGCTGGTAGGCGGTAGCTCTTGCCAGCGGGTATTGCTTCTGCTTGTCATAAAGGTAATACTTTCGGTTAAGTAGCTCCAGCTGTAAATAATCATCGTTAAGCTGCGATGCCAGGGCCAATCCTTCATCATAGCTTTTGACAGCGCCTGCCGGATCTTTATCTATCTCCATACGGTACAGGCCCATGTTCATAAAATATTCAATCCATGCGGGAGCCCTGGGATTGGGTTTCAGAACTTTCGCGGCCTGATCCAGGTAAGATCTAATTTGCTGTGCCGGTACCTTGCTAAAATCTCCTTTAAACAGGATGGACCTGGCAGCCCCAAGGTAGGCCAGCGCGAGATCTTCATAACCAGAATAATGCTGCAAAGTTTGGATTGCCTTTTTGTACCAGGAAAGAGATTTATCAAACTGGTTGGTATTGACGAAAATCTGCCCGATGTCGCTGTAGTTACGCGCAAGTGTTACCGTATCGTTAATCGCTTCCAGAATCGGTACGGCTTTGTTCAGCAGGATGTCCACATACGCCTTGCTGTCTCCCTGACGTTGATACAAGGCGCCAATGTTATGCCAGACCCTAGCCAGGTAATGCTGTGCATTATAAGCGGTATCCTTTTCCAGAATCGCCCTGGCTTTACCGAAGTGTGCTTTTGCGATTTCATTTTTACCGGCATCCATGTACACCCCGGCAATGTAATAGTAAGCGACGCCAATACCCTGACGGTCTTTATGGTGCATATACAGCTTCATCAGCTGCCGGGCATAACTCATCGACTTCGCCGAGTCGGTATAGGCCCAGTAGTTAGACAGTTCCATCATTATTTTTGCACTGTCGGTATACCTGAGGCTGCTTTTAAGCTTTCGCTCCAAATCATCGACCCGGGAGTTTACCAATTGCTGAGTACTGGCAGTCAGGGACCAACTAATCAGATATATGAGCAGAAATAGATTTTTCATATGATCTACAACAGGCAATAAATTAATCAGCAATATACCTAATGCAGATCAAGTTCGTCAGGCATTTTCTCAATATACCGGAAAACCATGAGATCAAAAATCAGCAAATCGCAGGATTTTATAATCGCAGTACATTCATCAACTTTGAATCGTTAAACCAAAACTATTGACTTATGAAAAAATCCCTTTTAATCGCCGTATGCCTTACGGTCACACAAATCTTTTCCGCGAAAGTATCATCCGCCCAGGAAAAAGCTCCCTATAACACGGGCTTTGGTTTGATGCTTGACCTGGGTACGGGTGGTACTTTCGTTGGCCCGCATGCCAAGCATTTTTTTACAGGCAACCATGCAGGACAGGCTATGCTTTTATTTGGCAACAGTCTGACTGTTCTTGGCGCGGAATATTCTTATAATCAAGGGATACCCGGTGCCCCTGGCTTAAACTGGAATCTGGGAATCGGTCCTCAATTTTATTTTGGTACCGGTACAAATGGTTTTCTGCTACGTCCTCAGGCCGGATTGGAATTTAAAGTTCCAAAAGCCCCCATTGCTGCAGGATTCGACTGGCGGCCAATGTGGGAACTGACACATGGTACCAGTTTCGAACCGGCACGCTTCAGCCTTACTTTTAAATACGCGTTTTAGTGCATGAAACCGGCATGTCATTGGTCCGGGGCATGTCTGTTTTTGTACATCCCTTCAGAATTTTCTGAAACGTACACCTAGTTTTAATCTATGTAAATATGAACATATTTGACACGTTACCTTTTTGACGCAAGGCCAGGGAAAAGGCGTCAGTTTTGCTGACGCCTCATTTGATGAGTATAGATTAATGTCTAAGCGATCATTCCATGCGGATCGATCACGAATTTCTTTGCAGCACCCTTGTCGAAATCACGGTATCCTTTCACCGAATCCTGTAGGGAAATCACTTCAACATTGACCGCTTTCGCAATATTTATTTTATCGTAAAGGATCGCATTCATGAGCTGCCGGTGGTATTTCATGACCGGGCATTGTCCGGTATGGATAGAATGCGACTTGGCCCAGCCCAATCCAATCCGGATACTCAGGCTTCCCTTTTTAGCTGCCGCGTCAACACCACCCGGATCCCCGGTTACATACAGACCCGGAATTCCCAGCTGCCCACCTGCCCGGGTTACCTCCATGATGGCATTCAGAACGGTAGCGGGTTGTTCATGGTCACTGTCATGGCCATGACCTTTAGCTTCAAAGCCTACGCAATCAACGGCGCAATCTACTTCAGGAACGCCCACAATGGCTTCGATCTGCTGGGCCAGCGTTGCATCATTTTTCAGGTCGATCACCTCGCAGCCAAAGCTTCGGGCCTGCGCGAGCCTTTCATCGATCATATCCCCAACGATTACCAGCGCCGCACCCAGCAAATGGCAGGAAGCCGCACAGGCAAGTCCCACCGGACCTGCCCCGGCAACATAAACAATAGTTCCCGGTCCTACACCGGCTGTTACCGCGCCATGAAAACCGGTAGGAAATATGTCCGAGAGCAATGTGAGGTCTTTTATCTTTGCCATAGCCTGATCGCTGTCCGGAAATTTCAATAAGTTGAAATCTGCATACGGAACCATGACATACTCAGCCTGGCCGCCAACCCATCCGCCCATATCGACATAACCGTAGGCAGCACCAGGCCGGGCCGGATTCACATTCAGACATATACCGGTCTGGCCTGCTTTACAATTGCGGCAACGGCCACATGCAATATTAAACGGAACCGAAACCAGGTCGCCGGTCTTAATGAACTCAACATCCCGCCCGGCCTCTATCACCAGCCCGGTAATTTCATGGCCAAGTATAAGCCCCTCTGGTGCGGTGGTCCGTCCTCGGACCATATGCTGGTCGCTCCCGCATATATTGGTTGATACTATTTTCAGTATTACGCCATGCTCACATTTACGGTTACCCAGTGCAAGCTTGGGATAGTCTATTTCTCTTACTTCTACCACTCCGGGTTTGATGTAAGCTACTCCATGGTTTTGACACATAAAATTAGATTTTAAATAGTTGATAGAATCGCATCTGCACCGGCCTGGGCAACGATATGGTCGTTTTCCACCGAATCACCAGAGACGCCAATTGCTCCTAAGATCACACCATCAGAACTTTTGATAAGCACGCCACCGGGAAAGGAAATAAGCCCCCCATTTGAATGTTCGATGTTGTAAAGCGGGCCGCCGGGTTGTGAGAGTTTACCTATTTCCCCGCTATTCATGTTGAAATACCTGGCCGTGCGTGCCTTTCTCTGGGAAATGTCAATGGATCCGAGCCAGGCCTGGTCCATATGCGCGAAGGCAACCAGGTTGGTGCCGCTGTCCACTACTGCAATGTTCATCAAAGTGTTGATCTCGGTCGCTTTGGCTTTTGCCGCTGCAATGGCGGCTTCTGCCTGTTTTAAGGTAATGTCCATAATTTGTTTTTTTTGTTGGAATATGCTTGTACAATATAGCCAAAGGGTTCCTGAGGATACCGAACGATCCTATCTTTTAATGGAACGATCCTCTTGAAAACCAAGCGAGTAATCTCAGGTTATGATTATTTTCCCTAATTTTAGAAATAGATATCCGCCTTGCGTTTAGTAGAAAAAATAAATTGATCTATAAATTATGGACCATATTTGCAAACTTGCTCCGATAAACCTGAGTGACAGCACGGCGCTGGACACCCTGGTGGAACACAGAAGAGTATTCAATCTGAAAAATTGTGAGTTGAATATCTTTGAAACTTTTCACCAGTGTAGTGATGTGGTATTGTCTTATGACGGATTGGTCATTTCCAGTATGATGCGTGGAAGAAAAGTGCTGTCACTTGACGGCGAAGATGGGTTTGTTTTTTTGCCGGGAGAAAGCGTTATTCTTCCCGGAGGCATCTCGATGAAGGTCGATTTTCCAGAAGCCGACCTGAAACATCCTGTACAGTGCGCCACACTTGCTCTTGATTGGGACATGGTCAATAAAAACCTGGCTTTCCTTAACGAGCACTACCCCAATACCGAATACCCTTTCCAGTGGAAACTTAATTTTACACGGTATCACTTTTCTAACAACAGGGAGCTGGCCAGCAGCATCAACAAGCTGATCAGCATCAGTATGGAAGAAAATATGGCTAAGGACGCACTGGCAGACCTTTCCCTGAAATTTTTGTTACTTAGGATAATCCAGACCCAAAACATGGAAAACATCCATGAGCGGTCGTCAAAACAAGACCATCGCTTTATGCCCGCGATACAATATGTTCATGATCACCTCACAGAAAAGATTAGCGTGGATATACTTGCAAAGCAGGCATGTATGAGTAAGCCTTCCTTCTTTCAGGCCTTTAAAGAGACATTCCATATGTCACCTTTAGATTACGTTATCCGGCAAAGGATTGAGCTGGCCAAAAAGATCATGGCAGATTCAACTATAACAACAACAGAGGCCTGTTACATGTCCGGATTCAATAGTCCTAACTTTTTTATAAAACTGTTCAAAAGACTGGAAGGCATTACCCCAAAAATGTACCGCGAGGCACAGTAATGTACTGAAAAAAGCAGGTATTTATTTTGTTCTTCCATCGGATCTGACTGCGGGTACTGCTTACTTTCAGCATCCATTATGGTTAACCTGGCAGAACGACCGGCACCAACCCGGGACAACTTTGGTTACCGGGATAAACGATTATGAGTCTTCTAGCCTAACCGCCCTATTATGAGGCAAAATTTATATTAACTTCAACAGCAGCCTTAAGAATCCTTTGGAGTAGACGTCCCTGCAACATCTGTACTATTTTTTTAAGTCATTTACGCATTTTATAATTTAGTCACATTAAATCCATATTTGTAATTTGCCGTGATCATCGGAAGTTTTTTTTAAATAGATTTGTTAAAAAGTGACCTGAATGTTTGAAAAGTTCGCAGTGTATTTAAAGGAAAAAGCCAGTCTTACCGACGAACAATTAGAAGAAGTACGTGCCGTTACAATCAACAAAAGATTACGTAAAAGGCAATACCTCCTGCAGGAGGGCGATGTATGTCACTATAATTGTTTCGTGGCAAAAGGTTGCCTGCGATTATACCGCGTTGGCGAGGACGGCGTGGAACACATTCTGAGGTTTGCAGTAGAAAATTGGTGGATCAGCGATCAGGAGAGTTATAATAATGGAATTCCTTCCAAAAACAATATTGACGCACTCGAAGACAGTGAACTTTTACTGATCGAGAAAAATGATTTCAACCGTATAGTCAGTGACTTTCCAAATTTTAGGACTTTCAGGGATACCTTAAAAGCCAGGAGTTATGATGTCAGTCAAAACAGAATCATGAGCAATATCAGCGACACTGCCGAAGAAAAATATACAAATTTTATAAAATCTTATCCGGACATCTTTAACCGCGTACCACTTCATATGATTGCCTCTTTTCTTGGTGTGTCCCGCGAGACATTAAGCCGGATCAGAACGCAATACGCTAAAGCGCATTAACTATACTGGTTATGCACAGCCAATTCCCAAAACAGGCTTCTTAAAGTTTTCCTTTCATGTCACAAAATGTTTCAGACGAACCTTTAATGTGATAAATGTCACGCTCCATTTGTGTTAAATGTCCTTGTTAGCTAGGCTTCAATATAAGCAACTTTGCAATAGAAAAGACAGATATTGTTCCGTACTTTATTCAAATAGCTTTTCTAACAGGTCAATGGGAAATTATAATTTTATGATTGATCAACTCCTGGATCAATGGGAAAACAAGATACAGGAAACGACCGATCTGTTTGTAGCTATTGGAGAACAGTTTGCAATGGAACCGGTAGCTCCGGGAAAAAACAGGGTGATTTATCTCTTAGGCCACCTGATCGTTGCGAGTGACTGCTTTTTGGCGGCTTTGGAGCCTGAACCAAGACGTTATCCGGAATACGACGAGCTCTTTCTTACGCCTCAACATCATGCAAATGAATATCCTGCCTATGAGCTTTTATTGCAGCAATGGGTTTCCATCAATGAAGTATTGTCTGCCTATCTCAGGCAACTGAGTCCGGCTGACTGGAAATCAAAACATAATTATATCAGCGAAACTGATTTTATCTTTGAACCCAGGAGGAACAAATTCAATGTGCTGTTGAACAGAAATGCCCACCTTTTTCACCATGCAGGGCAATTAGCGCTGATCCGCACCAAATAAGCTGAATTCCATGTATCATTAAAATCCTCCTGTAGCCAATGAACAAACGGCTCTGCAAAACCGGTTCTTATTTCCAGTAAATCCGACAATCAAAATTGATTCTTAGCTGTACATGATCATTATAGAGTTCTACACAGACAGCTATAAAACGTAATACCACGCTGAATATAATCCGCCTTACTGCAAATAGAATCGGGATAAAGGTGATCGGATTTTATGAATCTCTCATGGCACACAGGTCCGTTTGGAATGATATACTGTGACATTTATCACATACAAATTCGTTCAAATGTCCTCGTTGTTTGGAGCAGGTTACCGGAACTTTGGTAAAAAATAAAGGAGAATAATAGTATGTATAACAAAACAAATTGGCCGGTAGATCAGGATCCAAAAATGTCTGCAATCTATGCGCTGAATGATATCGATATTAAAGCACCGGCAGAGGTGGTTTGGAAATTATTGGTCGACGCAGAAAACTGGGTAAGTTATTTCCCGCCTGAAGATCAGGTGAAGATATTAGGTGATAAAAAAGAACTGGAACTGGGTACCAAATGGACCCGCACAACTGTTGGCTACCTGATGCACCTGACCGTAACCGAGTTTAAACCTAACCACAGACTGGCCTGGAAAACGACCGTTGACGGTGACCAGACCGGTTCAACCGCTTACCACGGCTGGGTGATCACACCCACGGAAGGGGGCGTCCATGTCCTGACTGAAGAAACACAGCAGGGTGAATGGTTCCTGGACATATTGGGCCACAAACATCCGGGAGGCCTTTACACTTACCACCAGTATTGGGTGGAAAGGCTTAAAGTTGCAGCAGAAGCAATGGCAGCAGGCAAATAAATCCCGGAAGGAAAGACCTTCGGAAGAGGCATTGACCCCTTTCGCAGGTTGCATTTTAGAAAAAATTATAAAAACAATTAAAACATAAAGATCATGGATCTCCAATTAAAAGAAAAAACCGCCCTTGTCACCGGCTCAACTACCGGGATAGGCTTTGCCATAGCAAGGTCGCTGGCACATGAAGGCGCAAAGGTTATTGTTAACGGGCGCAGCCCGGAGCGGGTTAACGCAGCTATCGAGCAGATCAAAACGGAAACCGGTAACCGGAACATCTATGGGGCGGTAGCAGATCTAGAACAGGTCGACCAGGTAAATACCCTTATTCAGCAATATCCAGAAGTAGATATCCTGGTGAACAACGCAGGTATTGCCCAGCCGAAAGCATTCAAAGATATTCCAGATGAAGAATGGCTGGATATCTATCAGATGAATGTAATGAGTGGTGTGCGTCTTTCGCGTGCCTATATAGACCAGATGCTGAAAGCCAACTGGGGCCGCATCATATTTATCTCCAGCGAATCGGGTGTTCAGATCCCTGCGGAGATGATACAATACGGGGTTTCCAAAACCGCGCAAATCGGCTTGTCACGTGGATTAGCAGAAATGACCGTAGGCACAGCAGTTACGGTGAATACCGTTTTACCGGGGCCGACATCAACGGAGGCCATTACTAATTTCATGAAAGCCACCGCTGAACAGCAAGGCATCAGCGGTGCGGAAATGGAAAAAGTGTTTTTCACAAGCATGCGTGGCACCTCACTACTTAAGCGCTTTATCAAGCCGGAAGAAATTGCGAGCCTGGTCACCTACATCGCCAGCCCCCTTTCAGCGGCCACAAGCGGCGCGGCACTTCGTGCCGATGGCGGAGTGATCAAATCTGCATTTTAACAATCATCAGTAAATAAGAATAGCATGAAAACAATAGGGATAATTGGCGCCGGCAATATCGGACAATCGGTTGCCGGACAACTGCTGAAAAATAACATATCAGTTTTGATCAGTAATAGCAGGGGGCCTCAAACGCTTGAACCTGTCATTCAGAAATTAGGCAAGGATGCAAAGGCGGTAACAACTGCGGAAGCAGCCACCGCTGAAATTGTGGTGCTGGCCCTGCCCTGGTGGGAAGTTAATAAACTGACCACCCTGATTGACTGGAAAGATAAACTTGTGATCGATATCACCAACGAGTTCCTCCCGAATGGTAAGATCGCAGACTTAGGAGATAAAACATCAACAGGCATTGTGCTGGAACAGATTCCGGGTGCCCGTATTGTTAAAGCATTCAATACCCTTTTTGCAGCAAGGATCGCAGCAGATCCAGTAGTCGATGAAGGCCTCCGGGTGGTTTTTGTTGCCGGAGATGATGAAGGTGCAAAAACAGAAACAATCGAACTGATCAATACAATCGGCTTTGCTCCTGTCGATCTGGGTACATTGTCCTCAGGCAGCAGGTTTATCGAAGCTAAAGGGGTGTTTTCAGGTGCCCACATAGTCAAACTTTAACGTATAAGTTTATAAGTCAAAAATGCTGGAAGGGGGTGGAAGAATTCTTCCACCCCCTTTTGATTACCTGAGTTTTGAGTCTATTACTATTGTGAATTAAAGCATGCGGTTCTTGCGCCAGCTGGTCTGATTCACCTTATAAATAATAGAATGTCACATGCTTAATTAATTATGTCGATCCCTAAACAAGACTTTGCCGCAAGTAATTCATCATCGTTTTAAAAACAGTGGTTTGATACAAGTTCAAATGCAGTAAAACACTTACATCAGTCATTTTGAATGACTTGCATCAAATGCAGTAATTTGATTAACATTGCAGTAAAATCAATAAAGATTATGTATTTTGCAGTAATATCTATAATAAAGTATCTTACACCCAGATAGGTTATAGACTTAGGGTTTCTTACCAAAGAGTTTTATTCGACTTTTAAAAGAATAATTTTATTGCACATTGAGTTTACGGCTAATGGGCTCGAACCATAAAGCAGCCTTAAAGCCGATAAAAATCTTACTAAAATACAAAACCCTCTCTACAGCCTGTAAGACAATGGAAATCAGGAAAGGTCATTTTTCCTCGCTGCTTTTCAATTTCCATATAAAGCCATCCAGTACATAATGTGTACTTTGTGGCAATGCAAGTAAAGGGACCAGTAAAGTCAGTATACTGATGTCCATTACTTTTGGTAACGAAGAGAAAATAGAAAATACACCAGCATGCTCCTTCCATATTAAACCATCCCACAAACCTTCCTCAATATAAGCCAGTAAAATAAGTAGCAGGATAAATACCAAAATACCATATTTACCAAATGTAGCCCGTACCAGCGTGCTTTTCCGGGAAGAGATTTGGGCATTACTTTTCTTTTCAAAAAACCAGATCAATGCCATATAGGGAATACCATGAGAGATCACATTTAAAGTAGTAAAAGCCATATCACCATTAAAATAGACGATACCAAAGTACCAGGATAAAAACGTTCCCATGATCAACATGTTCCTTGGAATGTTTAAGCCGCGTTTGCCGACCAACAACCAGATTTCCTTTGCGATATAAACCAATATCACAATAAGGTATAAAGCGCTGCAAAGTGCAGCCAAAGCTTTAGAAGGAAAATAGATAAAATCATCCGCTACAAACCAGTTAAAATTTCTGGACTCACCAAAATGCCAGTATAGCATCGGAAATAATGTTGCCGTGTAAATGGAAATAACGTCAATAATCCGGGCAATTTTAGAGGTATTTTCCGTTCTTGAATATAAACGCATGAAACCATATTGCTGTCTGATAAAATGAAATACAGCCAGATAGGCCAATACCCTCCAAAACAACAACGCGTCTATATGGTATAACAGGACACCAGAAACATAACACAGCAATGGCGCTATTGTCAATAAAGTATGTTGCTTCCTTAACCTGGCTGCATTAAAATAAGTTCTGTAAAGTGTTGAATAAACATGTGCAACATCGATAAATACCACCAACAAAACCCAATACTCAACAGGCATGGTCGTACTTACCTTAAATTGCTCTGGAAAAATGAACACCAGCAACAATGATAAAAATGGTGGTGATAAAATAAATATACTGTCCGATAAGGCGGTATTTATCCAGGGTTGTTTCCATTCAGTTTCCGCGCTGCTCATCGACTGGCCTCCAATAAAGATCTGGCTGCATCTATCCCCTGATGAAACCCTTCTTCAAACAAAGAAATGCCACTCAAATCTGTATGTGCAAAGAAAATCTGATCTGCAACTGAAGACCGGGCTTTTTTCCTTTGCTCACCCCAAATATAATTCACCGATGGGCTGATCATTCCATGGCCCCATACCCAAACATCTATACCATCAATTAAGGGGGTGATTTCCGGATGCATATATTCCAGTTCCGGAATAATTATATCCAGCCACTGCTCATAACCCCTCGAATAAGCGGCCAGCCTAGAAACCCTGGGTTCACGATCACATAAGGGCAAATAAAAAGTAATCACTTTAGCCTGCTGACCACGATCAACCTGCTGATGGCCTGCATACACATAGCCTACCGACGGTCTTCCAAAAGGAACATTATCCCAGGACAAAGTTTGCAGACCTGAAGCAGGAAAATCAGTTAATGTTATGTTTGCCACTACCCAGGGTGCATAATTTAGCTGATCATAGTCGAACAGATTCCTGTTCACATTTTTCAAAATCCGTTTATTAACAAACTGTGGACAGGCCATAATTACCTGTTCAGCCACTATTGCATAAGTTTGGTTTTTAAGCAGGTCAAAAACTGTAACCTCAACATGATCTTTATTACTTACCACGGCAGTAGCCATTACAGAAGTTCTGATGTGTGGCTTTAAATAACCCTTCAATTTATTCACCAAAAAACCATTTCCCTCTGGCCAGGTGAGTACCGCTCCGGGTTCCGCATTTGCAGCTGTACCTTTGTGTCCTGCAAAATAATTCAAACCGGCCCATGCCGAAATATCTTTAATCTGCTGGCCGTAATCATCTTTACAGCAATAATTCAGATACCATAGCAGATGAGAAGAGGTGTAACCTTCTTTTGTCAGGTAATCTTTAAAAGAGATCTGATCAAGGTTCCTGTAAAGCTGATCTTCAGACGAAGCATCAAGGGGAATATTGAATGCATATTTCCCGTCTCCTCCTTTTGCATACTTTAATTGTTGACAAAGTGCAAAGAACTTATCTGTTTGTTCCTGATCCTGTTTTGAAATGCCAAATTTAGGGATTAATCCTTCCTGCCACTGACCTTTGATGAGCAAACGCTCTTCGGGATCAAAACACAGGTAAAATTCATTGTAAAATGGCAATCCGTTTTCAAAATGAGTAATGACCCCATTTTCTTCAAGAAAATCGATCAATAATTCGTCATCGTTATTTGCGATGGTAATATAGTGTGCCCCCCAGGGATAGGATGACACAGAATTTCCTGAACTATGTGCGTTTCCACCTGCATGGTCTTCGAGTTCCAGTATTTCAAAATCCACTACACCTTGTTTTTTCAGCCATCTGCCAGCAGAAAGCCCCGAAATCCCGGCCCCTATAATCAGCGTTTTTACTTTTTTGGAGTAGGTGGGTTCCGCAATAGGAATTTTATCCCTCAGCATGTGCCCGGCCTTTTCATTAGGTCCATTAAGGCGACCTTTTATGTGTCTGTATTTTTCATTCCTGCCACTAAGTTTCCGAACGCAACCGCTTAAAAAGATCCCTCCCATAGCCAGTGCAGAACGCAATAAGAAGCCTTTTCTGTTAAACCCCATATTACTGATAGGAAACCGATCCCCACTCCTCTTCAAAATACTTAACCAACACCTGATTATTCAGTTTATTAACTTCTGCATCCTGCTTCTGCATGTCCTTAGGAAAATACAGCATCTGAGCTATTCCTTCTTTAGTTAGAAACTTTACCTCTTCAGGAAAATGTTCGGGAACTTTGTATCCAGGTTTGGTTGCTGCCATAATATATCCCCAGTCACCGAAAGAAGGAACATAATTGTGATATGGTGTGGTAAAGAACCCAACAGATTCCAGTGTTTTATTCACACACCAAAAGGATTTAGGCGCCACGAAAGGTGAAGTCGACTGCACCACAATCCTGCCGCCCTCTGAAAGAATGGATCTAACCAGGCGGTAAAAAGAGTTGCTGTATAACTTACCAACTGAATAATTAGAAGGATCAGGAAAGTCTATAATTATAAAATCATACTTTTCATTTTGAGACCTGATCCAGGAAAAAGCATCTGCATTGATGACTTTAACTTTGGGCGACAGCAATGAAGATTTATTCAATTCCGTCAGCATTGGGTTAGACTTAAACAAATTTGTCATGCCCGGATCAAGGTCAACTAGCGAGATTTGGTCAACTCCTGGGTACTTAAGAATTTCTCTTACTGCCAAGCCATCACCTCCTCCCATTACCAGTACTTTTTTAGCGTCTGGTATTGCCGAAAGACCAGGATGTACCAGCGCTTCATGATACCTGTACTCATCATCTGAGCTGAACTGCAGGTTACTGTTTAAATAAAGGCGCAGCATTTTCCCTTTTTTGGTCAATACAATACGCTGGTAATTGGTACTTTTAGAATAGATGACCGTATCATTATATCCCAAACTTTCTGAGTATCTGGTTATGGCATCAGCCAAAACAAATCCGGCCATTAGTGCCAATAAACAAACTATTGAAGCTACTTTAAGATAACTTGCCCGTTTAATCTCTTTATGAAAATTTAAACATACGATTAAGGCAACAGCGACATTAAGAATACCAAAAAGGTAAGAAGTCTTTATCAGTCCGAGATAGGGAATCAGTAGTAATGGAAAAACAATAGAAGCCAACAGCGCTCCTATGTAATCGAAGGTAAATACTTTCGAAACCAAATCCTTAAACTCATAACGATCTTTCAAAATACGCATGAGCAAAGGGATTTCCAGTCCGACCAGGATTCCTGTGATGCCCACCAGACTATATAAAATGACACGAAAAGAAGCGGCACTTTCAAAAACCATATACAAAATGCTGGAGCTGGTTCCTCCGACAAGACCAACCAGAATTTCAATCTGAATAAACCAGAACAAAATGTCCTTTTCGAAGTACTTGGATATCCAGGAACCAATGCCCATGGAGAAGAGGTACAGTCCGATAATTGTTGAAAACTGGGTAACAGAATCTCCAAGTAAATAACTGGCAAGTGTCCCGGCGACCAGTTCGTAGATCAACCCGCAGGTGGCCACAACAAATACAGAAGTCAATAATAAAACAGGTAGCTTTTTATGCATTGCTATCCATGGATTGAAGAGCTTATAATAATTGCTATGGCAATAATAAAGGCAGCAAAGACAATAGCTAATGCCATATTCTGTTTCTCCAAAATCTCTTTCCAAAGATTTTCTGGTGTAATCTTTTCTACGATCCAGAAGGCCAGAAATAAGATCAGAATGCCCAATACAGAGAAGACCATAGAGGCAACTATGTATTTGTAATTGATGAGTTCGCTTAGGTTCATATCGTTGTAATTATTTATGATTTAATCTGTTTCCGTAACCGCCATAGAATCTTTTACCGTTATATTGGGTGTTTTTCTGTACCGTGCTGCTTTCCCAGAAAGCTTTTCCGTAATAAACAGCATAGCCAAAGTAACCCGTGATACCCAGGCTTAAAGCAAGATAAATAGTTCTAAAAATTTTATTCATATCATTCTTCAAAAGGTGAATAATCAGAGTTCGACCAGCGTCGTTTTTCAAAATTGCGCATCCTTATATAGCTGTAAGCCGGAAAAATGCTTAAAACAAGGAGGCAAACCAATAGGTTTCTCCATAAGGTTACATTGCCAACCACCTTCACGGCCAATACGTTCCTCATTGAATCGCCCGAGGCTGGATAAATATTCAGGTGATACCTTCCTTTGGGAATTTCGGAAAGCAATACTTCCGCGCTTGTTTCTCCTTCAGTCCATCTTTCGCCAGCTTCTATACCTTCATAATATTCAAATCCCTTGGTTACCTCCCAGGTTTGATTACTTGCTTCATTTACCAGTACAATCGTGGTTTCCAGCCAATTATTATTTACAGCGGAGCTGATACCTATTTCCAGTGGCGAGGAGTCGTCTTCAACATTGAATGCTGAGGTCACAAATGGCTTAAACTCATTGATTCCCTTTTCCGGATCATAGGTTAGGTTGTATACACTATCTACCAGTACCTGTTCAGGCTTTATCCACACTACAAACAACTCAATTAGCAGTAAAGCGAGAATAACAGCAAGGCTAGTCTGCAATGACCACTTCCAATTGCTATAAGCTTTTGAAGGTTGATTGGATATGAGGTCAACCTTAGTTGGAAATGAAGCAAGGTCCAGATTAAAGGCATCGGCAATTGTTCCCTCTTCGAGGTATTCTCCTCGGTAATAATTGATATCCTTATGATTTGCTCCAAGCCCCGCTTCACGGGCGATAATATAAGGCGGTGCGATAAATTCAGCGGTCCTTATTCTTTCTTTTAGCACATCCCAATCAAACTCACCCATTAAGGAAAGTACCCTTGGCTTATACTTATGAAACAACTTATATTCAACATCATCATACATCACATAGTCATTCCCGTACAGCACCTTTTCCAGTTTTGGTAAATAGGTTTTATCAAAAATCAGGTTCCAATGCCCGTTATATTCCGACAGCAGGGCATACCCTTTTTCATAGTTATAGAGCAAATACTCTCTCCATCCCGCATACGCACTGTTTCCCTCGTCCTTTTCCATATATCCGATTACCTTAAAGGGAATATCCTGCAATATACCTTCAGTTCCCAATGGAATAGTGGGCTTCAATTGTGGCGGACTTAACGTTTTTACTTCTTTGGGGACTTCATCCACGAACTGAATATAGGTGTGGCAAAATCCGCAAACACAAAATTCACTTCCGGCGGGATCATATAAGGTGATTACTGAATTACAATGCTGACAGGTAATTTTTTCTGGGATCGGAAAGCAAGTCATAGAAATTGTAGCCATACCTTATCTGATCAGTTCTGTTTTCTGACGTTCTACTCCATCAAAGAAAGTTAATACCTCAGCATAAAGCGCTTTGACCTTTTCCTCGTTATTTTTTTGGTAATTAGACAAAAAAATATCAAATGTGGCCAACCCGAATTCAGGCCATGTATGAATAGATAAATGAGATTCCGTAAGACAGACCACTGCAGTGAAGCCACCATTTTCAAAATCATGATACACCTCACCTACCTTTGCCAGTTCGTATCTATCTATCAGATCATTAAATAAAACTTCACAGGCCGCGTACGAAAAAAGATAATCTCTCTTATCTGAATTAAATTCAGAGAGGATATGAAGACCAGGCTTATAGTGCATTAATAAGAAGCGTTAAATAATATTGTTTTATCAAAAATAACAAAGTATTTCAACTTTTCAAGAAGAATGCTATACCGTCGTCATCAAATTCTATTTTTTTAGAGTTAGGCGTGCGGCCATACTTTCAGGTGCTCTGGCGGCAGCCTCCTACCATAGTTTAAATGTTATTCTACACTTTTGGCATTGTCTTAAATTAAAGATTGCATTAAATGCGTCACTTGTCGGAATATTTGCGAGGTTCACTGGTTTTACAGCCAGCCTGGCTCTTAATAACGAAATTCAATTGTTTTCCAAATCTGCAGTTAGGGAGAAGATTCGAGAAACATTAACCGAAACTAACCCGCAATTGCCTATTACCTTACTGGACATTCAAAACAAATATATAAATGCCCGTAGCGATATCTATACAGCAAAAGGAGCTTCAGGAGCGTATTTTAATAAACTAGTAAGACAACAAATATTCCCCCGTGCTACCCGAGATTATTACGATCTGATGCTTGTAGGTAGTTTTCATCATTGCTATTCTTCTTTGTTTACCACAGAGTCAGAAGGTTGTTTTAAGGTTAAGAAAGGAGACTATTCCTTATTAGATCTTACAACAATGTTGATCTGCCTATGTTAGTGCGTTTGTGGGGAGGCAAATGAGTTCTGAAAGTGAAACTAAAACCGCATTAGGAACAGTGCTTAAAAATGGAAATCTCTTGCAGAATTCCATTTCCCTCCGCGCTAAGGTTTAGTTTGTAATTTCTCCAGCTCCGCATAGGCTTCATTTTCTTTGTCCCCATTTGCCTTGACAGAGGCTTTATAGGCTTCAATGGCCTTGGCTTGATTACCTACCAATATTTGTGCCTTGCCCAGGAGGTTGTAATGAACATAAAAATCTCCCGTCATTTGGATGGTAAATTTCAGCATTTCTATTGCCTCTTTATTTCTTCCCAGCAGCATTAGCTTTTCTCCGGTTTCTCGCAGTCCATTCCGGTCAGGGCTGTATAGGTTATACGCATAATAATTCTGCGGATCCTTAATTAAGGCGCGATACTGTCTGATTGCCTTTTCAGTTCCATCTTTAAGCACCGTATGGTAAAGGAGCTCTCCATAGTCCTTCTTAGGTATATTCAGATCCGGATTTTTAGCCAGTACCTCTTTTAGATATTCAGTGGATATGGCCACAGAAACATTCCCCTGCGCGGAGTAAGAGCTACGGGACAAAACGCCGATTAAATATCCGTTTGCATCAATTACAGGAGAGCCACTGCAGCCTCCTTTATGTGTTTTCATATCTCTTCGGATCAGGATGTCCATTCCCAGCTTTTTATACACCTTCCCCTCATGCACCGTACACAAACTGTCTTCGTAGGCACAGCTCAGAATGTAAACCTTTTCACCAGGTTTCACCTGGGTATAGCGTGGTTTTAAGGGATACAAACCTGAAGTAACTTTTGTGGTACTGAAAACAATCCAATCCCGATCCAGACTCGTTGAACCCTTGCCTTCCAGCTGTTCGCCAGGATCTTCATTCAACAGCCTGCCGATAAGGGCTGAATCTTTACCCACTCCTTTTGGCGTCATTACCCATTGTTTTAGCTCTTTATTGATTTCCGTGCTTTTGGTCTTCCTGTTTTTTGCGATCCACAGAATGTGCTTGGCGGTCGCTGCCAGGGTATCTTTACCGTTATCAATCAGAAAACCTGTTGCGGCGTATTTAAATGACGGGTCCACATAGCGGTCGCCGTTCTTATACTGAACATGGTTGATCAATGCGATCCGCGGCCATGCGGACACAGGCTTATCAATCCAGTTTTCCCTTACCTGGGTACGTCCTGCGATTGGGCTGAATAGTAAACATAGGAGTATTAACTTTCTTATTGTCATTTCCATACTGTGTTGGGCTTCTTTAACAAACCTAAGGCGGTAAGATGAATAAAGGAGAATCCGTATTGTAAAAAGAAATGTAAATAATGTAAATTATCCATCGACTTAATAAATGCATGCTTTAATCGTAGTGGTTAGTGCTGCTTTTAGGAAACTGAATAATGAGTAATGTTTTGAATAATTATGGTTTTGAAACGACACCAAACGGTATTTTTTCGCTCAGATTAAAGTGAGATTATCGTAGATTAATGGTCGACCACACGAACTTAAGCACGGCCACCACGATAAATTAATGCATACCTTATCACCTTATTTCAAGGCACCACATTGGCACCTTGAAATCTCCTATTCTTCGGATGCCATTTAATTTAAACATAAAGTCATCAGGGAGCGAATCATTCTCATTTTATACTAGCTTACAGGGATAGAAAATCCGACGCTTTCCGGAGGCAGGCATTGATGGTCATCGCAAACCATAAATTCAAGGGTTCCTTTGACCAGTGCTTTGGGGCCTGTTAATTTTATCTTTTGCTGGAAAACGACAGATTTTTCAAAATAGCTGACATTCATTTCAAAAGATTTTTCAAATTTGGTAATGGCTTTGGGCTCGATGGTTTTTCCACTTAGTTTGTATGCTTTCCCAGGAGTGAATGTAAACGTTGTTTTTACAGGACCACCCTCTTTAACGTCTTGGGAGTAGATATGCCAACCGTCTTCAATAGTCGCTTTGAGATAGAGGATAGCTTCTGTTTTAGAAGTTTTCCTGGCCGCATAGCTCCATTTCACTGGCTTAAGAATTTGGCTGCTTGCCGAAAGGCTTAACAGCAGTGACAGCGTAACTACTAGTATTTTCTTCATATGTTATGTGTTTAATTGGTTAATGTGCTTAAATAATTCTCTATCACGCCCAGTAGCACAATTGCAGGAACAACAAGTGTAGTTGTTCTGCTGGAACGTGCGATATTAATGCCACAGAAACGGTTATTAATATCAAAAACAGGTCCGCCGCATTCCTCCGGCTTAATTTTGGCATCATGACTAAATACCTTTGCAAATCCATCACGTCTTATGCTTTTACCTCCTGCAAATTGCTCAGCAGGATGATTTGTCAAAGGTGGTCTAAATACATCTAAAGTCAGGTTTTTGGAATAAAAGCTATCTAAACGCTTTATTTTAAAGCTAAGATGATCATATGGCCAAAACTTCATCAGCTCAGTTCCATAATCTTCGGGTTTATTAATGTCTATGCCATTAATGCTTACCACTTGATCGCCTACGGCTATCCCACTTGCTCCTGCCGGAGAGCCTGCCTGCACTGCTGCAATCACAATATTATTGTCTTTTAATGTAGCCATGGCGCCTAAATATCCAATGCTAAATCTTTTTGGAGATTTAAAATACATACTTCCAATAATGCTAATCTGATCACGATGATCCGGTAGCGGAGAAATCAGAAATTTACCCAGTCTGTCAAAGGAGAGGCTGTCCCGGTTAAATTGTTTTAATGGTATACCACCTTGAATCGGAACTAGCGGCTGCAACAGCACAAGGTCGTTTTCGGAATCACGCAAAATAATTTTAAGGGCAAAGGATCTATTTTGGGCTAATACAACAGGATGATCGCCAATTAAGGAATTTTTACTGATCACAAGACTGCCGACCATGTCCTTACCGGCAGCACCTGCAGATAACGAAAACAAAGTTCCATTGACTTGTTGTTCTTTGCCATTGATCATGCTACTAATACGCAAACGGCTTTCCTTTAACTTAGCAGGTAATGATGCAAAGTCTGATTGCAGATTCCTGAGGCCCGGAATACTGAGAATAGTTGACTGTTGTGCATCCCTGCCGACAGCGTCTTCAGTTGAAGGAAGTGATCCGTAGGTTTTAGGAATATTTAAGGCTGTCCAATACTTTCGGTAGAGATCTACCGGGATTTCATAATTTTCATCCTCATTGGTTCCAATTGCACTGTGTAAAGCGATTACCCGTCCAAAATGATCGAACAGCGGGCCTCCGGAGTCACCCGGCTCCATCATACAGCTTGACTGAATAAACCCATACTGATTGTTCAGGTCTGTGATCCGGCCAGATCTAATGGTGGGTAATGTTTGATTTAACGTTTCGGGATAGGCAATACTCAAACAAGGTTCATCTAGTTTTAAGGAAGATGACCAGCCCATTTCAGCATAGGGCCAGACACCGGTTCCGATGATCTTTATGAGTGCTACATCAGGAAACATCTTATTCTCACTAAATTCAATTTCGCCAAGGCCGCGTGCGACATGTGATTTCCCGTCAGGAAACATGATTAAATACGTATTATCAGGTTGATTCACATGCGCCGCTGTCAGCACATGGCCTTCGGCAGAAACCACTACCCCCGTAAACTGAGCACTGGTCTGCACCTTTTTCAACGTATCATACCCCCATATTCTTACACTGGCACCGTAAGCTTTTTTTATAGCCAGGGATAGTGTTTCTTCTAGTTTTTTGGGATGAAATTTCTGACCGAAGGATTGGGCAGCGGGCAGCAAAAACAGCAGGAACAATGCTATTTTAAGGGTGTTTTTAATTAAGATCATTTACAATTTTTTAGACAGCCGTCGATTTCCATTCATTTTAGCATTCCTGCCCCGGCAATGCAATAAAGCAATTTGTCGGGGCAGGAATGCAGTGACAGAAATTTTGGTTAATTCAGTAATTCAGCCAGCTTTTTGTTCAGCTCCTCGCCCATCAGGTGATTGCCAACAATCTTTCCATCAGCACTAATCAGGAAGTTGGCAGGAACACCAGAAATGCCATATACTTTTCGGGCATCGTTATCCCAACCTTTCAGGTCAGATACCTGGGTCCAGGTCAGGCCATCTTTCTTTATCGCATCCAACCATTTGGCTCTATCGCTATCTACGGAAACACCAAGGATTTCAAACCCTTTATCTTTAAAAGCAGCATATTGCTTAAGCAGATTTGGGCTTTCCGCACGGCATGGTGAACACCAGCTCGCCCAGAATTCTACTAGTACCAGTTTCCCTTTGTAATCTGACAGGGAAACGGACTTCCCGTTTACATCTTTCAAGGTAAAATTTGGGGCCACAGCACCGACAGCAGTTACTGTATGTGCATTTAAAAGCTTATAAAGTCCCTGGCCACCGTAGGAAAGGCGAAGTTCTTCGCTAAGCTTATCAAAGATGGGCATGGCTATATCTGATTTCAGGCTATAACCACTTACCGACTCCGCTAATGCCTGTAAGGCGAAATAAGATTTGGGGTTGGCTTTGGCAAATTCGATTATCTTCTCCCCACGCGATTTTCTAAACGCCTGCACCTGTTTGTCCAATACTTTAAAGTACATCGTGTCTTTTTGCTGTTCTGGCGTTGCCCTGTTGATGGTAGCATTCGCATTGTGGTGTACGGTCATTACTGTAGGTCCCACCTGCTGATCAAAAGCCTTCATTTCATCGTAAACCTTTGAACCTGTCCATTTCGCATTGTACAATGAATCTGCAGAGGTAATGCTGATGTTCTCCTTACCAAAGTAAACATAGATGACATCACCTACACCCTTGGAACCATAGATTTCCTTGTCTTTAATGCCTTCACGTGAAAGTGTTATCCTTGAGGAAGCAATCCCCGAGATGTTTCCGGAAAACTTAAAGTTCCCATCAACCAATTCCACAGAATCGGTACGGCCGTTACCCTCAGCGGTATAATCCAGGTATATCTTTGCCGGTTTATTTAAGTTTCCTATTTTTCCTGTGATGGTAAAATTAGGCGTTTGTGCGGCCACAGCAACGGGTGCCAGGGCGGCAAGAATTAAAAATTTTAGTTTCATATGTTTTATAAGTTATATTTATCGTACTGCCACATCTATCGGTGCACCCGGGATTCCTTCAATCTTTTTAATCAATGTGCCCAGTTTTCCCGTCGAGATATCCAGGTAGTAAATACTACCGGCCACACCCACCATAATGCTTTCTTCATTTTCAGCAAGCCTGATCATCGTTACTTCCCCCCCGCCAAAGTCAGTTAACAGTTCCCTTACATCTTCATTGATTGGGTTGTATCTATATACTTTGGATCCTGAACTGAGATAGATGATTCCGTTTTTGGCCCCTTGCCATTTGGTTTTCTCTGTGATGAGTTCCTGGCGAATAAAAAGACGTTTTTTTAATGGACTGAAGGTAAAAGGACCGGTAAATTTCACATTGAAAGAGAGCTCATAGACTTTTCCTTCTCCATTTTTGCAATACGCAAAGCAATCGCTGCCGTTGAGCTGTTCCATATGAATGAGGTCCATACCAACGTTTTTCGGATCAAATATAGCCGTCGATTCAGCATCGTACTGCGTACCGAAATAGGTAGGCCCATTATATACGTTGAGCCTGACAAACTGTTTTAGATTGCGTTCGAATCCGATAAAGTAAGTCCCCAGGTTTTGGTTAAAATTCATGATAAATGAAGGTGAAAGCTGATACGCTCCCTCCGCCGCGCTGAACATGCCATAAGTAGGTGACTGATCCCAGGTATTGGTTGTTCCGTAGGTTAGTGCGTTGCTGATCACACCAGCCAGGATACCCTGAGGGTGCTGTTTGAGCTGGCCAACCTCCAGATCATCAGGGGCGGCAAAAAAGTTATCAGCAATGGTGTTAGGGTATTTTGGATCTTCCTGCATGGTATTGGCATTTAAACGTATCCCGCCACCTTTAGTGATGATCCAATAGCCAAGGAGTGTGCCACTTGCAGCGGTATTTTTCATCAGAAACAGATTCATAGGGTCTTTTGGCAGGTCTTTTCCCTGCATGGCCTGATACAGGCGTGCCTGCACTTCTCCGTCCGGCTTAATAAAAGAGAACTGAGTGGTACCGTTTTCCAGGCTCAATACCGCAGTACCTGAACCGAATTCCGTACCTCCATCTACAAAGAAATCGTGAAAATATTTCATTCCGTTTGTCTTGTTATAGACAGTAAGACGAGCCTGGTACCTTTGGGCCTCCAGACCGAATATGATTTTAAGTGCCGGCCCGGTAAATTTGACATCATTACCGGTCATCACGATGATGCGCCATTGCAGTTCTATGTCATCTCTGCTTGTATTTTTTATTGTTGGCTTGATGATTAAACTATCTCCAACCACAGCGGTATAAACTGAGTCAAGATTTGCTACTTCTGGTGTAGCGGGCATGTTGATCTCATAATCGCCCAAATCCTTATGACAGGCAGACAGGGTGAGGATCGTCAATGCTACTAATCCTATTATTTTTCTAAGGCTCATCTCTATATTTTTAAATAACTTCTTTTCCATTTTCATCTATGAAGTAATATTTTCCGGTCTGTATATTTTTCCTCAGCAGCGTTTTTTTACCAGGGTTTCCGGTGTTAAAAAAATAATAACTATCCGAATTTCCAGGCGTTACTTCTTCCAACACATACCCTTTAGCCACATTCTTGGTCACCCAGTTAAAAGGATTGTTCATCATGATGGTAAGCAAGCCCGTATAGTAAAGGTTTTTAGGTGCATCCATGCCACCCTGAGAACCGGTAGTCATGGAGGTTTGACCGGTTGTAATGAAAAACAATTCGTGCTTGGTCCTGGAATAATTGGTTAACCACTCGTCCCACCAGTCAGGTTTTTCCAACTTCGCAGAAAACACCACTTTAGCCCGCAGCATGGTAGGGTTGTTTACGCCAAAGTCATCAGAAGCAATAAGCTTGATAATGATAGAAACTGATTTTTCTTCAAGAGCCTTATCCTTATTGTACATGATAACCGGGATGGAGGCCGTACCTTCATCAGCCGGCATGGTGTAGCTGCTTTTTAATGACTGGTAATGTTGTTCAGGAATCGCTGTTGAAGAATCTGATTCAACCCGCACGTTGTACGTTCGGTTGGCAGATGTTCTTATCCCTGAAAGTCGGACGGGTAAAAACAAGGTGTCCTGGGCTTTGGTAGGTGTATACGCAAAGGTCCTGACAAGACTGTCTTTGTTACCGTTATATAAATCGAAATATACGTTGGCTTCATTGCTAAAGACCATCTCTTCCGCTTTTTTGCAGGAAGTAATGGACAGCAGGGTCAGGATGATGATGATATATGGTTTTATAGTTCTCATAATTATGTTCTTATAAATTATCTGCCTCCATAAACAATTTCATCATTAGGGAGTGGCAATACGAATATTTTATCTGAAGGAGGGATCGCGCTTCCTGTTGGTGCAGCGATGGCTTTATTAAGTCTCTTGTACATATAGAACATCTGACCTTCAGCAAGCCATTCTTTACGGGCTTCTTTTAATAATTCATTAATAAGGCCATCTTCTGAAGGGACTGTCAGTTGATTTTGAAATCCTCTGGCGGCACGTACTTCATTAAAGTATTTCAGCGATTGTGCGGGATCTGCTGCGTAGCTACATTCAGCAGCAATGTAATACATCTCACTTAGCCTTATTGCGGGTGCCATGAGGTAATGCAAGTTGGCATTTGCCTCTGTACTGAGCGGATTTCTATTGTACTTTACAATGTCATACCACCTGCTGCTCACATCTGCCATTAGCGTAAGCCACTGTTTGAAGCGGAGGTCTTCACCACCCACGGTACCTGCTTCATAAATTAACCTTGCGTGGTCTTCCAAAAGGAAGAAACCCCGGGTGCCACTTTTAAACCAGTTTTCTTTAATTTCTTTTGCAGAGCCGGGAATATACCATCCAAATAACAGTTCCTTGTAAAGGATGCGGTCTTTTTTTGCTTCATCAAAGGCAATAAAATCACTTTGGGTGGTCCAGGGGAATTTATCCGAATCGATCACCTCCTTAGCATTTTTCAGTGCATTTACTTTATCGTTTTTATAAAGATAAACCCGGGCAAGTGTACCGCAGACCGCGTAATAGTTCAGGTGATGTCTTCTGTTCTGTAGGAACAACACAGGAGAGTGCTCTTCTGTGTTTTTGGTCGTGTCCGTAACCAGCGGGTAGTTGACTTTATATCCGGCGCTACGAATGGGATCATTTGCCATTAAGGTTTTAGCTTGCTCCAGATCTTGAATCAACAAACCCATTACTTCGGTAACCGAGGACATTGGCGTAACCTCCTTGCTGTATTTTTGTGCAAATGGTATTCCAGGAGCCGTTGGGTTTTTGAGGTAAGAGGGGGCAAACAACCGCAACAGATCAAAGTGCAAATAGGCCCTTAGGGCTAAGGTTTCACCTTTAATCAATTCATAGTTTGATCCGGTAAATACATTTTTACGCTCATCTATATTACTCAATATCAAATTACAATTGACAATGGCACTATACAGGCCGCTCCATATTTTGTCTTTACGTTCAATGAATTTTCCATTGGTATAGTTGTACAGGGAAGTTTGTCTGTAGTCCTGTCCGTCGGTGCCAATAGAAAAATTTTGGGCAAGCGCTTCAGTCGTTCCAAATGTCAGTTCTTTCCCATATAGGTCATGACTGGTGCTCTTGATGTATATTCCGTTTAAAGCTTCCATGAAACCATTTTCGGTACTGAAAAGAACCGGAGCCGATATTTCTGATTCTGGCTGAACCTCCAGCCATTTTTTACAGGAACTCAGTGAGCCCGCAAGTAAAATGAAACCGATTAACAACTTAATGTTCATATTTTTATATTTTATCTGTTAAATAATGAGACCTAAAAAGTAGCGTTGACCGAAAAAGTGATGCTTCTTGCAAAAGGATAGTCAATCCCTCTCTCCTGTTTAATAGAAGACCATCTTGCCACATCATTGGCCGTTACAGCGAATCGTAAGTTAGACATGGACAGTTTTTTGGCATATTTCTGATCTATGTCGTAGGATAAATAAAGCGACTGCAGATTAAGCAGATTATCCTTTTGAACAAATCGGGAGTTTACTTCTGTGGTGCCTAAATCGGCAATGTTTTTGTAAAAGGTCAGGTCGCCAGGTTGTTTCCATTTCTCTTCAAACACCCGTTTATCGACATTGTACCTTGCATCTGCGTTTTCTACCCGATCTACCAAAGTCTGGTTGTAAGTATCGCCGCCAAAGTAAGTCTCAAAATTAGCAGTAAGGTTAAAGCGTTTGTAAGTGAATGTTCCACCGAAATATCCATTGACCTTGGGATCTGCGTTACCCACCACTACGATATCTCTTTTATCGTAATCGTAAGTAAGTGTTCCATCTCTTTTTACATAAAGCTCGCGGCCGTTTTCAGGGTCTATACCTAAAGAACGTACTGCATAGATTGCGTTGATGGACTGACCTTCATTGTACCTCAACAATGGCACTCCTTTAAAACCTCCGTCTTTTTGATCTACCGATTGGAGTTCATCGGCTTTGTCGTTGTATTTTTTCAGGGCGTTGGAAATCCTGACAATACGATTTCTATTGGCTACCATGTTTGCGGTCAGGTTTACCGACCAGTCTTTTCTGCGAATGGCATCCCATCTTATTCCCAGTTCAGCTCCTTTATTTTCCATATCCCCAAGATTCTCTTTGTAAGAAAGGAAACCCGTTGATGGAGGAAGCGTGATGTCTGCAAGGATGTCTTTAGTAAATTTCCTGTAGACTTTAGGAGAGATGGTCAAACGGTCTTTAAACAGACCTAAATCGATACTGATGTCAGTCATTAACGTTTTTTGCCAGGAAAGATTTTCGTTGCCATAGTTGTTCACTGTGGCACCGATACCAGTCGAATACCAGTTATCCGAGGAGTAGTTATAAGTAGTCCTGGAGAGATAAGGATCAAACAATACAGAACCGGTAAGTCCTGTTGATACCCGCAGCCTAAGCTGACTGATGACGCTGTTGTCTTTGAGGAAGTTTTCGTTATGAAGATTCCAGCCTAGCCCGAATGACCAGAAAGGTGCAAGTTTATTGTCTACACCAAACTTGGAAGAGCCATCGATCCTTACGGTAGCATCCATCAGGTATTTGTTGTCATAGGAATAGTTCATGCTCATGAATGAGCCGAATAACCTGGACCGCTCAAGTTTGCTGTAAGGTCTTCCATTCTCTGCGTATCCTTTTGCAAATCCGATATCTGAGAACCGGTCATTGGCAAAACCCAAAGCAGTGTACTCCTTGGCATCCGAAAGCTCCGTACGTATGTTTACACCAGCCATCACGTTAAAATAGTTTTTGGAAATTTGCTTTAGCCAGGTTAAACGGATATTTCCATCCCAATAGGTTTCTTTCCTATTCTTGTTGGTATACTCTCCCTTTTCATCGATTTTTGCAGTTTCATAGAGGTAATACCTGTTAGCAAGGGGAGAAATGAAGATATCATCTGTATTTGAACGGCTTGTTAAGCTCATTTGCCCCCTTAACTTGAGGTCTTTCATCAGCTCCAGTTCAGCAGAAAGGTTGTCGATGATCTCCATATAGGAGGCTTTGTTAAAACTGCTCAGTTGTGCATCGTATAATGGATTGAATGTGTAGGATTTTTGACGTGCTGAATTTTCCCAGATATCTATCACCCGGGTAATGTTTCCATTCGCATCAGCCATCGGGTAGTACGGGTTTGTTTTTACATAGTCTGCGAAATTGCCATAGGGAGATTCATTTCCCTTAACCTGGGTAATAGAAAGGTCATTCCTGAATTGAAATTTATTGACATTATAAGTAAAGTTCATGCCCCCCGAATACTGGTCCCTTGCAGAACCTTTCATGACTCCCGGCCTGGTTTGGTACCTCAGGTCAACACCATAACGGAATGCCTGAGAGCCACCTTCGAGATATACAGAGTGTTTCTGTCCGGCTGTAGTACGGACCGGCTGTGACAACCAGTAAGTGTTTACACCTCCAATTACATTTGCCAACTTATGATAATACAGCTCATCTAAATGATCCTGAGGGATATCCTCATGATCAGCGTCGTACAAGCCGGCAAGCACCTCATATCTCAGCTTATCTTCAGCATTTAGCACCTGATAATCGCTCAGGTCCGCTCCGGTAACATTCAGTTCGTAATTATAACTCACCCGCAATTTACCCTCTTTTGGTGCTTTGGTTACAATAACCAATACACCGTTAGCAGCCCTGGCTCCGTAGATGGCAGTGGCGGCCGCATCTTTTAGCAGGGTAACTGATGCCACCCGGTTTACATCCAGATCAAAAACTTTCTGCACATCAACTTCATACCCGTCCAGAATAAACGCCGGCATGTTCACGCCACCTGAAATCGCATCCCTTCTCAATACTTGACCGTCACCACTTGGCAATGCCGAAGATCCGCGTACATTAATGGAAGGTATTCTGTTTGGATTTGAACCGACAAGATTGTTTTGCACGAGCCTGAAGGATGGATCAAAAGCACCAATACTCTGTAAAAGATTTTGAGGATTGATGGTCTTTAGTTGATCTCCCGAGATCGCGATGGCAGTACCCGTAAAGCTATCTTTTTTTATGGTTTGATAACCGGTGATCACTACATCATTCATTTGAGTAACCTCATCTTCAAGCTCAATGTTCAGGAACTTCTTATCTCCAACCCTCACCTCCTTTACCTGATAACCTACATAGGTGAATAACAGTACATCTTCCGGCTGGGCAGCGATCCTGAATTCCCCGGAAGCATTGGTCTGGGTACGAATATTGGAATTCGATTTGAGCGACACATTTACCCCTGGCATCGGTTGCCTGGTTTTGCTGTCTGTCACCAGACCAGAAATCTCGACAAAGTTATTTTTTATACTTTCCAACGTTTTATTGCCGATCTGGTTCCTGATGACAATGGTATTGTTTATAATATTGAAGGTCAGACCCTGCTGTTCCAGCACGGCACTCAGGGCCTCGCTAAGCGGTACATTTTTTAGTGCAACATGAATTTTCAGACGGTTCACATTCACCTCTTCGCTGTAAAAAAAGAGGTAACCGGTTTGCTGTTTAATGTCCTGAAAAACAGTCTCAAGTGTGGTGTTACGTCTGGAAATACTTATTTTTTGCGAATAGCTTGCGGCGGACAAATGCATGGCGCCGATCAGTAATAAAATAGCAGTTAATTTCATCACTATAAGGAATTTGTACTTTACCCTCCGCATTTCGCACGCGGGGTTGTAAAGAAAAGTTAATTTCATACTTTTGGAATAGAATTAAGTGAATAAATAACAGCCCGGCTTCAACATCTGGCTGTTGACCTTTTTTTGGGCCGGAAGTGGTGAGACACTTTCGGCTTTTTTAGTCCTGTGGTTCCTAGTGGTGGTGGTGTAGTTTTCTTATCATCTGATAATGGTTTGTGGTTAAAAATTCGGTTAGTTTTTTTATGGTGGTTTAGGGTTGTTTATTATTGGAAGGGTCATACGATACATATACCGTTTTGCCCTTTAAACTCAGTTTTATCTGATTGAGCTCAAGAATTTTAAATACTTCAGAAAGCTTGCTGTTTCGGGATATGCCGCCGAAGAATTTCTTATCAGGAATAGCTCCGGTATAGACTATCGTAATGTTATACCATCTGGATATTTCGCTCATTACAGATTTCAGGTTATCCCCATCAAAAATGAACAGGCCATTGGTCCATGCCATCTCCTTATCCAGATTCACCTGAGCGGTAGTAATGGAACCGACAATTTCTTTGCTTACCCTTGCCTGCTGGCCGGGGGTGATAACTGTATGGTGCTTTCCGGCAACAACTTTGACAGAGCCCTCCGCAAGAGTAGTTTTGCTTACACTTTCATCTGCATAAGCCTCCACAATAAAATGTGTCCCCAAAACCTCTACTGTCTGTCCATCTGAAATCACCTTAAAAGGATGTTGCGTATCTTTAGCAACTTCAAAATAAGCTTCGCCATGGAGCTCAACTGCACGCTCCCTTCCTTTAAATGAGGTCGGAAAGCTTACCGAAGAAGCAGCATTAAGTTTGATCCGGGAACCATCAGAGAGGACAATGGTATATTGGCCGCCGTTCGGAGTGGATATGGTATTCGTTGCAGTTTTCTCAGCTAACTCTGGACTAGCGGAAACCTGATAGATCAGTTCTCCATTATCTTTTTTAGTGATATTGATCCCCGATTGCCGTGCTATCTCTCCTGTGTTAACCTCGTTCAATACAATTTTATTCCCATTGGCCAATGTAAGCACCGCTTTATTACCTCCGGGAACAATGGTACGATCCATTTGTGCCAGGAGCCCATTTTTTTGTTGATAAGAAAACAGGTAGATTGAAACCGAAACGAACAACAGCGCTGCTGCAGCAGCTCCGTATTTCACCCAACCATAACTTAGTTTCCTGATCTTCGCACCCGCGATTCGTTTGTCAATATTTGCCTTAATATCTTCTTTTAATTCCAAAAACAGGGGCTCATTGTTATCATTAATCAGCCCATCTTTGACCTCAAACATATTGTAATAAGATTCCAGGAATTTTGCTTCCTCAGAACTGGCTGTTTGTTGCCTGTATTTTTTAAGAATTTCTCTGAAATAGTTTTTGTAGACGCTTTTCATGGTCGGTGTTATACCTATATGAGTCAGGAAATAAAAAATAGCCCACGCTACATGAAAATTTTTATTTTTTCAAGCCGCATTAGTAAAAAAGGAGCTTTTTATTTTGCCTGATAGTACAGTATAACCGCATAAACCAGCATTAGGGAAGTTCTAAGCGTATTCAAAGCCTTTCCCAATTGATTTCTTACTGTTTTCGGGGAAATTTGCAATTTATCGGCAATTTCCTGACTACTTAAATCTTCTTCAAAACGCATTTTAAAGATCACACGCTGTTGTGCGGGAAGTTTTTCTATCAACTGATGAAAGGCTTCAAGAAACTCCGCGTGCAATATTTTAGCATCGGCATCACCAAGTGTACCTTCCAGTTCAGCTGCAGTATCAGGAAGTGCAACATACCTACCCTCTTTCTCAAGATGCTTAAACACCCCATTTCTGGCAGCCACATTTAAATAAGCAGGTAGGTTTTTAATTGAAGTTGTAGTACCGCTGATCCAAAGCTGAACAAATACATCCTGCGCAATATCCTGAGCGCGCTCCATATCATTCAACCTTTTAAAGGCAGTATTAAAAACCAGCTTCCAGTACCTATTGTATAAAATATCAAAGGCATACTTACTCCCCTCACTTAGTTTAAGCAAGAGCTCATGGTCTCCAATACTATTTGAATTTCCCCGGTATGTCATCACCTTTGTCAACCAAATCTATAAATATTTATGATACTACCTGTGTTGTTTCACACATAACACCTTTTGCCATTGCTTTTTCGCCCCATGCAATATATATTTCGCACTAACAATCGTTTACACACATTTTTTACTCAAAAAGACATGAAATTTCAATTCACTCAGGCACTATTTGTAAAAAAATTCGTCGCAAATATAATTTTTAGCCGGTCTTTTTAAATTCTCAACCAATAGCCGGGAGATAGAATCAGAATTCATTGAGCCATTAGTGGTATGACAATTATTTTCCTTAGTTAGGATTTAACTTACAAAAATATCGTTCGTTTCTTATGACAGGGCAAGACAAACATTGAATTTATTTTTGTAAGTTTATTAAACAATTTTTAAGCTAAAATCAGACTGAACCCCATTCAAGACACGGTCAATTCTATGATATCCCAAAAGAACCTAGCACAAATATTTAGATCTCTATCGTCTCCTGCTTTAGTGATCTGTCCGAATGGGCCAAATTTTCCAATAATAGAAGTAAATGATGCTTATCTCCAATTAAAAAAACTTACCCGAGCACAGTTATCAGGAAAAGATTTCTTTGACAATAACCAATACTATAACTTACTCGAATCAAAGGACTCGTTAAATCAAGTTTTGATCCAAAAAAAAACCAATAAAATTCCGCCAAGGCGATATGAGGTTGGCACTCCCGGTATCGCCAAATACCTGGAGGTTGCAAATACCCCTATAATGGACGAAAACGGTGAGGTCATTTATATTGTCCATTCCGTTACAGACCTTACAGATGGAATTTCCACTATTAAACGGTTAAATGACTTAGAGAATCTGGAAAGAAATATATTGGAATTAAATTCTCAAAACACTTCGACTGTAGAACACATATTATCATGCTATCTTACTGGTATAGAGGGTTTATTCCCCCAGATGCAGTGTTCTATACTAAGGATTAAAAATAATCGCCTATACAACTGGTCATCTCCTTCAATGCCCAAGAAGTATATTGCAGCCATGCAAAACCTTCCAATACAGGACAATATGGGTTCGTGTGGAACTGCAGTATTCTTAAAAAAAAACGTAATTGTTGGTGATATTAAAACCGATTCCAGATGGTCCAATTATAAGCACATTGCCTTACCACATGGCTTACGTGCATGCTGGTCCTATCCCATCATTAATTCGACTGGAGAGGTAATGGCTGTTTTAGGCATGTATTATAAAGAGCCTAAAACACCGGATGAAGAAGAATCAAAAGTAATTGACCGAGTCACTGCAATTTTGGAAATCATCTTAGAAAACAAGCAAAAATCAGAAATTATTGAGGAAAACAATTTACTCATGAAACAGGGACAAAAGCTTGCACACCTTGGAACCTGGTCCTGGGATATACAGAACAATGTGGTGAACTGGTCTAAAACTCTTTATGCTATCTATGGCTTAAATTCAAATGAGTTCAATGCTACCTATGAGGATTACCAAAATTTGTTACACCCAGATGACAGGCAAAGAGTGCACGAGCTAATTACCGATGCCTTAAAAACCAGCGACGAAGTGGACTTTGAGGAGAGAATTATACGTCCAAACGGAGAAATACGGCATTTAAGATCATGGGGGAAGTTAAAATCCGATTTCCAGGGTGTACCTCTGGAAATGATTGGGGCCTGTTTGGATATTACAGAAAATAAAAAAGCTCAGGAGGATTTACAAGCCAGCGAATCCAGATTAAACAACCTGATAGAAGCACAGACCAACTATGTGATCCGCATAAGCTTAGATGGAACTTATCAGTATTGCAATGGCAAATACCTCGAAGATTTCAATTGGCTTTTAGAAGATAAAATGCTTACTGCTACCGTGATTACGATCACCATTCAGTCCTATCATCATCAGCGGGTAATTGATTTCAGGAAAAAATGCATAGCAACACCTGGCAAGGTCTTCCAAGTCGAACTAGACAAACTCGATCCCGGTGGCAGTAGCCGTCAAACTTTATGGCAATTTATCGGCTTACCCAATACCAACGGACAAGCCATCGAAATTCAATGTATTGGTCTGGATGTGACGGACCTTAAAAAAGCGGAGAAGGCTCTTAGGATAAGCAACCAACGTTATGAGTATGTAAATAAAGCAACCAACGACGCCATTTTTGACTGGAATATCCTTAGTGGTGAAGTTCAATGGGGTGATGGCTTTTTCAAATTAGTTGGATTGGAAAGATGTGAAGAAAGCAATACCTTTTCGCAATGGGAGCAATTGGTACATCCTGAGGAAATTTCCGCAGTGCGCTCCAGTTTATTAGATTCCATTGAAGATCCTCATCAGTATAATTGGATCGGAGAATATCGTCTTCGGAAAGCAGATGGAAGTTATGCCTATGTAGAAGGCAAAGGGTATATACAAAGAGATGAAAATAAAAAAGGGGTACAAATGATTGGCGTATTAAGGGACATTACAGAAAGGTTAAATTACATCGCCGACATTGAAAAACAAAACCAGAAACTATTAGAAATTGCATGGATGCAATCACATCAGGTACGTGCCCCTCTTGCTCGAATAATGGGTCTGGTTGAGCTTGTGAAAAACAACCCCGGGATCGATAGCGAAAGCAAACAGCTTTTGGCTCTTCTGTCCTCGTCCGCCAATGAATTAGATTTTGTAATAAAAACCATATCTGAAAAGACCCACCAGATGAATCTAAAAAGTTAAATTTAATTCAAGCCTCATTCGCAACAGTTTTCCAGATTAAACCTGATCTTATACATGTATCATATTTCGCTTATAATTTATAAAAAGGGCTATAATAAAAAGATACCTCAAAATAAGAGACCAAAGGCATAAAATTCTAGCCGCAAAACGCTCAGCAATTGAGACTAAAATTGAAAATATCGAGAATAAACGTTTTGAAGGCGAAATCATCCCAATGACCTTTTTCAGTGTAAGCCAGTAAAATAATATGGAACAAAACTGTACCCTTAAACCAGATAATACCGCGATAAGAGCAGCCTGAACCTTAAAACAACCTATTCGTTTCGGGTCAAAGCAGCCGCATGAGTGCAGGTTCTCTTTTCAATTACCCCATAAAAAGTATTATTGAAAAAATTGTTTAATTTTAGGAAAAGACCTGTGCTATGACCATCAGCCCCATAACTACTGACCCAAAAAATGTTACCTTTGGCAAAGCATTTTTACTGGCCGGCCTTGTTGCCGGCACACTTGATATCGTGTCCGCCATTCTATTGCACACCGCGTTGTCTGGGCTGTTCCGGCCTGTGGCTTTGTTACAAAGCATTGCTTCAGGTGCTTTTGGGAAATCCGCTATGGAAGGTGGAGCATTGATGGCTGTTGCAGGGATTATTTTTCATTATTTTATCACTTATTCCTGGGTTCTGATTTACTTCTTACTCTATCTAGGCATTCCGTTAATACGCAGGCACAAAATATGGAGTGGCCTTTTGTATGGAGTTCTAATATGGGTGATCATGAATAACGTAGTAATACCGCTCTCGCAGATCAAACCAGGTCCTTTTCGCTGGGACTGGGCGTTGATGAATATGGTTATTTTAATGACAATGATCGGGATTCCAGCTTCCCTGTTTTCACATTGGTATTATCTTTCCGCTTCCCCGAGAGCTGGAAACAAGATCTGATTTTTTAAATTCATAATAGAAAACTTTTGCACCTTAGTGGCCTGCGATGCACTACGATTGTTAAAGTTGACTGGAAGATCTACTTTGCTATTCTTTGATATGGTCGTTTCATGTTTTCGATGTCTTATATGCGATCAATCTCCTGCATGACTGTCAATTGAGCGTCTCATGTCCATTACTATTGGTTCCTGAGGTCAAGAGGTTGAGAACGAGCCGGATTTTCTGGCCAATCAAAATACTGCCGTTCCGCTATATTTGCTTGCATTGTTCTTTTATCCTGTGGCATGGAGAATCCTTCGGTATGTTATTTGCAGCTCGAAAGTACTGGCAGCAGACTAAGAAAAATAAACATGAGACAGTTTGATTATATCATTGCCGGCGCAGGATGTTCGGCACCAAGTCTGGCAATCCGTATGCGGCCTTACTTAAAAGGCTCCAATAAGCAAGTCTTGCTAGTAGACAATGCGCCTAAAAAATATAATGACAAAACATGGTGCTTCTGGGAAGAAAATCCGGATATATTTGAGCCTGCGGTATATCCGGAAAGGTTCAATACATATGATGGCATATTTCTACATTTGCTAAACAGTGCAAGGCTTTCCGGAGAAAAAATCTTTTCAACCATGTTCCAAAAAAACAGCTCCACGCAAATACTGAAGTTTGTGGATAACAAAACTTCAGTAACAGAAGAACTGCAGATCTTCAGCTCACCACAAAAAAAGGAGTCTGCCACGGCCTTACTGAAATGCACTTTAAAACTTATGATAAAAAATTCTTTCATTAAGGTTTGCCTGATTATTATGATGCTTCCCTTAGGTACCAAAGCGCAAAATGCGGGAAACGTACTTCCTGAAAATAGCCAGGTACTGGATACTGCAAAACAGACAGACCTGATTGATATTGCCAAATCACTTTTCCACATTAAGCCCCGTAAAATAAAAGAACAAAAGGGAAAACATCTTTACTTTTCAATATTGCCGGCAGGTGGCACAGTACCGGGAGGATCCGGCAAGGCGCTAATCACCAGCACATCAGCAGCAATGTATCTTGGTCCTAAGAAAACCACCAATCTATCCACTGCAACATTTACGCCCTACTGGAACCTCGGCAGCCGTTTCGGCCTTCCTATCCGCAATAACATTTGGCTCCCTGATAATACCTGGTTGATACAAGGCGATATCCGTTTTTTAGTCTACCCACAATTTACCTGGGGCTTAGGTACTACGCGAACCGAACAAGAAAAAACCCTGCTGGAATATAAGTACATCCGCTTTTATCAGAATGCACTGAAACGCATCCGCCCCTACCTGTACACTGGCCTGGGATATAATTTGGATTATCATTTTCATATCAAACCTGAAGATGCGTCAATAGACCTGGGGAACTATTCAGGTTACAGGTATGGAACAAGCAGCAATTCGGTTTCCTCGGGCATCAGTTTAAATCTGGTCTATGACACGCGTAACAATGCCATAAACCCGATGCCCGGAATGTACGGAAATTTGGTTTACCGGATCAATCCTGCATTTTTAGGCAGCAATAATACCTGGAGTTCCTTATACCTGGATGTAAGAAAATACATTTCCATGAACCCTGCCAGAGCCAACCAACAGAATACTTTGGCATTCTGGTCCTATTTCTGGACAGCGCTTGACCGTAAAACCCCCTATCTTGATTTACCCAGTACAGGCTGGGACCCCTACAACCGTTCGGCCAGGGGAATAGACCAGAACCGTTATAGGGGAAGAAGTTTGTTTTATCTGGAAAGTGAGTACAGGAGAGACATTACCCGCAACGGCCTTCTCGGATTTGTAGTATTTACCAATGTCAATACCATTAGCGGATCAAAAGGCTTATTTACTTCCTGGAGACCAGCCGGAGGAACCGGACTTCGGGTGAAGTTCAATAAGGGCTCGAACACCAACATAGGCATCGACTACGGCATGAGTAAGGGATACCGCAGTCTGATGTTTAACCTGGGAGAAGCTTTTTAATCCGCTCACGAAATGCTATCCCAACAGCTTAATTAACTGGAAGCTGAAAAGTTGGGATGACTTTATAAAATAATGTAATGCCCTGGACAATGTATGCAGGGATGACAGAAAATGCCCTGGCAGCAATTTATGCTTATTTAAATAGTCTGAAATAAGGTTTACCTGTACCTTACTGGTTGTCTGATGACATTTCTTACTGTATACATTAAGTCCTTAACAATATCCCCAAATCTGGCTGACGTCCCATTGTGCTCGAATGTGTGGTAAACTTCCTTTACGGGGTCATAAATGGTAAAGAGTAGTGGATTCTTTTTCGGTTGATAATAAGCATTATATCCATCAAGAGGCTGATATGCTACTAGGTTAGTCGGTTTAGTTTTTGATCTCTTAACGAATTTAAAATTGTGTGTATACATAATATAAACATTAATTGACAATATCTAATTTACTAAATCCCCCCGAAAATGCCCAATATTCCCAAACAATTGTCCTCAACCAAGAGTTACTCCTGTACAACTACCCGACTATATGGAAATTCCAAACATTACTACAAAAATGCTACCTATGATTTATGTGGTAGAAGACAATCCCGACATCGGATTTATACTCGAATATTTTTTAAATGACGAAGGATTTCAAGTGAACCTGTTACCCACCGCAACCGATTTTAAGCAAGCAGTGAGTCAATCACTGCCTGACCTGTTCCTGATGGATGTGATGCTACCCGACGGCAATGGAATGGAGCTCTGTCATCAGCTTAAAACAGAAGGCCGGTCAAAACACTTGCCTGTAATTATGATGTCCGCCAATGCCGATATCATCAAAAGTCCCCATTGCGATGCGGAAGAATTCCTACCCAAACCATTTGACCTGTCTAATTTACTCGACAAGATCAGGCAACATTTACATGTAGCCTAATCACAGTGATTTCAATAGACATTGGAAGGCAGACGACTTTATAGAATATCTCATTTCAAAACCTGGTAGAGTATGGATGCGCGGGTATTTTACAATTTAACAGATTAATATTTACAAAGATAGGTTCTCTGTAAAATGAGAACTATGGAAACCATAAGCCTGCTTGAACGTAATTCTAATTTGTTCTACTTTTCATTGAAATGGTTACTGTCATTGGCATACAACATTTGGTTTACACTACCAAAATGACACTAACCCAAAACAGACTCTTGAGCCAAGGGGAGGAACACGCTGAATACCGAACCTACCCCTGGCGTACTGCTTACCGAAATTTTACCACCAGAAGTTTCCAATGTCTGCTTGACCAGGTACAAGCCGACACCATTCCCTTCAACAGTACGCGCAACCCGGTTATACTTCTCAAAAATAGAATGCTGATGCTGTTTATCAATACCGATCCCATTATCAGTAACGCTGATCACCATGAAACCGTCCTGCTCAATTGATTTGATCAGGATCTGCGGCACCCGGTCAACAGCACTGTATTTGATCGCATTACTCACCAGGTTATACAGGATGCTGCGCAGTTTACGCCGGGCAAACGTTATTTCGGACATACCAATTTCAACCTTAAGCACGGCTTTTGATTCCTGTAACTGGGCAGACAAGGTCAGCCGAACATCTTCCAGAATATTCTGCAAATCGAGCAGCTCTTCTACCGCCTGGTATCTTTGCCCCTGCCATCGGTTATGCACCAAATCTGCGATAATATCCTTCATTTTAACTAGGCTGACTTCCACCTTGCTGAGCAGCACCGGAAATTTAGCCATTCCTTTTTCAGGAAGCTTTTTAAGCAATTCTATGGTAAGCCCAAGTGAGGTCAGGGGATTTTTAATGTCATGAGCGATGGTATCCAGCAGCAATTCATGTTCAGAAATGAGCCTTTCCTGCTCCTTCAGGTCTCTGATCCGAGCAGTGATGTCAATAAAAGTAATAATCACCCCATCAGTCTTGCCACTTTTCTGGACAATATAAGGCAGCACATTCATCTGGTACCAGCGCCGGTCGGTCGTTTGAATTTCCTTTTCCAGAATCTCACTGGAATCAATTACATGCTGTATGTTGTCCAGGATGGTCGGGAACCTGAAGTTCTCTTTTACATTGACTAGGGGCTGCCCGATGTGTTCATTACCGAGATTGAACTGCTTCATCGCCGGAGGCGTAAACTTCCGCAGGATCAGCTGCGCATCAACAAAAAGCTGGGGAATGATGGTATTGCGGAAATAATTCTCCAGTTCATCATTGAGTTCGATCAGTGAACTGATCTGTTCATTTTTGCTTTGCATAACCATGATTTTATCCCGAATTATGTGCCAGATTAATAAAGCGATCAGGCGTAATTTCAGCATACATTAAAAGTAATCAACCCGAGGGTCGCAGCAAACAGGATAAATCTCCGGATACAGATATCTGAATACCTCTTCGGCGATTAGGCGTATATTCACCGAAAGCTGCTCCTAACTGCAATGCTCCAGCCCTTGAGGAAAAGGAACGCCATCTTCCCGCCTGACCAAATCAGTTATATTCACCGTGTCAGTAGTAACCTCCTGGTCTGCGAACAGGCAGGCATTAAGTTGTCAGTCTTAACTATTCTGACCAGGGGCGTGGCCTGTTTTGTGGGCTTCGCGTATCAATTCACCTATGTCAGACTTAGGCTTTAACTTTGAACGAACAGCAGTATCCTGGTCATCACTACTATCCTCCCCGAAAGTTTCACTCCCGCTAAATTTTGATTTCAAAGCCTCCATTAACTCAGAAAGCGTACCCTTAAATTGATATCCGGCACCAGAAATATCCTCACGTAATTCCTTTCCTTTTTTAGGTGCAAAAAGCACCGCAAGCGCCGCACCAAGGATCACCCCCCCAATCAATGCAGTACCAACCAAAGCTGAATTACCACTGTTTTTACACAATAGTTTACTAATATTCTTTCCGTAGTTCATATCGATCTTTTTTTCTATTAACAGCCATGTTGGGAAATTGTTCAAAGTTAATTGAATAACTAGGGTGCTGTTGGCCTGATCTTCTAGCTCCAGATCACTTTTAGAGTCGGAAGAACACAACAGCATTTTTGACCTTGTTATAAAAAGGCCCTTAAATTCAGGAAATTGCTACATTTACCGTCATATCGATCTAGTCCAACCATTCCACATGGAGACCTCAATCGCGCAAGAAATCGATCCAGCCACGCTAGAGTCCCTACAATAGCATTAACCGATACCGGATTCAACATCCTCCTAGTGATCACTGTGCTAAAAATTTATTAAGTACAATTGAGGAAATTCTTGATTATAAGTTCAGTGTCCGCTATGTGCCTTCATAATATATAATACATCAGCAAGTTAGGCAAAGTGGCATAATCGGCAACCAGCCGGGCAAACCCTATCTGAGTGTTCCCGTCAAATACCCCACACAAAAAGAATTTTTTAATGAGGTTTTTACGGTTTCCAATGGAATGTCTTTGGTCCAGCTCTGTCTGACAGGTTTTATCACAGCCCGGCAGACTGAACAACCAGCTGATAATTTTGATGATTTGCGAGATACAGCAATTTTAGTCACTTAGATACTATTTGAAAAACTTTCTTCTTATGGCTTAACCAATGCCTCAAGTCGTGTTGGTTGTGGACTTGGTTCACTTTTATCAATTTATGAATCAACAGAAGACAAATAATCACCGTACCTAAAGTCTTTCAATCGAATTGAAGTTAATATTATAACTGTGCACAGCCCTTTTCCGTATTAAATGAAACAACCTACCTTTAAGGATGTTAAAGAGTTGTTAAATACAATTGAGCGATGCCGTCAAGTGTAATAGATAAGATCATATACGATAAAGAGAGAGGGGTACTTACCGTTGTATTCCTGTCAGGACAAGTTTACGATTATAAAGATGTGCCTTATAACACCTATCTTTCGTTCCGCGCCGCCAAGTCGAAAGGGCGTTATCTCAATAGATATATTAAGGGCGTATATCCATACGAAAATTTAGCTGAATGACTTCGACTTTCGCGTAACAATTTCGCTCATTGGGTGTTTAGCTTATAACCAATCCAATGACCATGCAAGAACAAGAAGAAACATTTAACATATCGGTGGAAATCAATCGAGGGCTGGAACCATTGACTATGACGGTTCTCGCTTACCAGGATAGTTCAATTCTTACAACTCATCGGTTTAACTTCAAACTGACCCGGAACAAAGAAACCCTTGGTGTAATCAGTCAGGATACAGATCGACGCTGGAGACAACTCGAAGGCAATATGGATCAGCATGAGGTAGATGCCATCGGCGCTGCAATAGACGCCAGTTACCCACAACAAGATCACTAGACACATCTCCGCTGTGCGACGCATGGTTTCTGCTTTGAATGTTCAAAAGATACCCAGCCGGCAAAGGACTTGTGTAACGGATCTTGCTAATCATCAGGAGGTATCCCCTTTTAAAGTTTTCTTAAAACTTGAGCATTTTTTAAAAGTACAGGAAACTGATTTCCATAATGTGCTTGCCGAAATCAGCAATGGCAGGAAACAAATGCATTGAATGTGGTACATCTTCCCCAGATCCAGGGACTAGGATTTCAGATGCTGCTAATTCTTACGCAACCCGGGACATCCATGAAGCAAATGTTTACCTTAAGCATCGTATTTTGGGCCCCCAGGCTAGTATTGATTACCGGAGAACTTATGAAACTGGAGTCAGCAGCTCTTCCTCATCTTCGGAAGTCCGGATGCTCTGAAGCTGCATTCCTGCGTACCAGGCTCAGATCCGGTATTCGGACTGGTCCTGAACAATTTTTCGATGGACTGGATGACAATAAGGCGCTTAAAATACTCGGCTTGCAGTCCCTATAAGTGACTTGCGGATACTTGATAACCTTAAGCACTGCATGCGGTATGTGGTGCTGGTAACCTTTTGCTTCCTGATAAAGAAAATGCTTTTCACTGCAACAATCTTAAACATTTGTGCAAGGGGATGGTTAATTGCTGCAGCGGACCGCATCATCACATCAAACAGCACCAGCTAAAAACTAAATTATGATCACCGGAAAAAAACAGGCGCAAATTGCATTGGAAATAAATGTTAACTATTGAGTTTAACAGCGCTGATCTAATTCCGATTAAAAAAACCCATATGGAATTTATTCAAATACTTGGACTGACTGCCGGCATCTTCACCTCATCATCGGTGATTCCTCAACTGATTAAAACCATACAGCAGAAAAAGGCCTCCGATATATCCTTGGTGATGTTCATCGTCTTGATAGCCGGGAATTCACTTTGGATCAACTATGGATTAAAAAAGTCAGATATCCCGATTGTTTCCACAAATATTTTCTCTCTAATACTGAATGCAGCCATGCTGTATTGTAAATGGAAATATAAAAAATCGAACTAATGCTGCAACAACCAGGTCGTTAGAGGACCCATTGGAAAATTTATTAAACATAATACCATGTCCGATGTTATAGGTGTCTAAAATCTATTATTATGAAAAATCAAGAGCAGCTAACAGAAGAAGAAATTACGAACATAGAACAGTTTCAGGTTGGTCGTAATCCGGCCGAGGATCAGGAGAATCAGGATAACGGGAACGCTTCAACATCCAGCGGCTATACACCAGGAGAAACTGAATTTGCCGATGGTGAAGGTACCCGTCTCGAAGAGGAAACTGAAGCACCGGGAACCGATGAGCAGGAAGATGACGATTTAGAGAAGCAGGAAACCGATCCTGATCAGGATGAAGATGATGCAGATTTTGAAAACCCCGACGACGATCCGGCATAACATGATCAGCTAACGCTTATCCTCACCGACAAAGTATAATCAAAGAATAACCATCTACACATGAAAAACGAAATAAGCAATCAAATCATCGAACGACTGACCGGCTTTGGGCTGGCCACAACGGGAAAAGAAAACATTGATCAGGGCGAACGAATCATTTCCCTGCTTGCGGGAAGTTGGCTGCTCTATAAGAGCCTGAAAAAAATGGGCAAACACCCGTTCCTCGGCCTTCAGGGTGCAGCCGCAGGGGGCCTTATGCTCTACCGGGGCGCTACAGGAATGTGTCCGATTTACAAACAAATTGGTAAGGACACCACAGACCCCCAGGCGATCAGCATTACCGAGGACATCGTTGTAAATGCCCATATAGATAAAGTCTACGCCTTCTGGCGTGAGCTTTCCAATCTGCCTAAATTCATGAAGCACCTGAAAAGCGTTCAAGAGATCGACCAAGAAATTTCGCTTTGGACGGCCAATACCCCGGGCGGATTATTAGATCTGAACTGGAACGCTGAAATTACCCGGGAAGAAAAAGGATCATACCTGGGCTGGCAGTCTAGGGAAGGTTCCATGATCGACAATGCAGGTAAAATAGAATTCAGGGAAGCTTTAAACGGTACGGGCACTGAACTGCACATAGAAATCGACTATTTTCCACCGGCAGGCAGCATCGGCAGAAGCATCACTTCCCTGTTCAATGGCATATTTGAACGCATGATTCGTGAAGACATTCAACGCTTCAAAACCTATGCGGAAGAAACAGATTTCAAACGATACGCAGGACTTGCTTTATAAATCGATCCTGCTACTAATTTAAACAAACGCAACCGCATGAAAGTTGCGATACCTTTCACCTTTAATCTTGAAATAACATGGGAAATTTACTTTATACCATCGCGGTCATTTTAGTCATCATCTGGGCCATTAGTTTCTTTGGCGGTTTTTACACTGGCGGAATCATTCATATACTGATTGTCATTGCCGTTGTCGCAATTATTCTGGGCATCATCAGAAGAGCGACCTAGACATGAAAAACCAAGGCATTCGGCGCATATTTCCTGGTGCCAGACGCCAGCAGTTTCAATTTAAGAATAGATGAGCAACCGCTTAAACGCGTATTAACATCTGAAAAACAGGTATTTAACTTTAAAACTTTTCTTCATGAGACAGGTTCTATAGTTAAATATCTGTCTATAACCCAGAATTGTTAACTCAAAAATTCTCAACTATGAAAAACTACATCATTTGCCTAATGACCATGATGACTGCAACAGTCACAGTTACCGGCCAGACGCCGACACAAAGCCAGCCTTCGGGTATCACTACAGAACAGTTCATCAACCAGGCCGCTCTTAGTGGCATGAAAGAAGTGGCAGCTGGTAAAATGGCGATGCAAAAAGCGCAGCGCGCACAACTCAAAGATTATGGAGCCATGATGACCCAGGACCATGATAAGGCAAACGCTGAACTAACGGCGATCGCGAAATCCAAAGGCATCACCCTACCGAGTTCAGCTGACACTACTGCTGTTTCGTCAGGATCGGGCTCCATTGGCACCAGACCAGCAACAGACGGCACTCAGACAGGCTTAAACAGCACTGCTGGAACAACCGTAAACGCAAATACAACAGGCAGCACAACCGGATCATCAAGAGTGACAACTGGCATTACCGAAACGGACAAGTCAATCCGTACAGTACACACATCGAATAAGGCTGCGACGAAAAGGAAAAATGTACAGCCATCGCCAGGTTCTGCAGCTAACAGTATGAATGATGGGAACGATTCCCTGAAAATGGTCAATGAAGCAGATGTCACCGCAGCACTTAAACAGCTGTATGCATTAGAAAGCACCCAGTTTGACGACGCTTATACTGAAATGATGGTCGCAGACCACAAAAATGCAGTAGCTTTGTTTAAACAGGGAACAAAATCTTCTGACCCGGACATAAAAGCTTTTGCGAGCAAACACCTGCCAACTTTACGCAGCCACTTACAACAGATCAAGCAAATCTCTGAAACTGATCAGAGCGGGCAGCAGCGCAAACCAAATCCTGCGGGGGCTGGCAGTCATTAAGCCCGGAGCTGGCAACAAAAATCAGGGAGTAACAAGCCTTGACATGACAAGGATGCTTCAACGTCAGCGAATGGCATATCTTTTCAGGACAGAAATAAAACAGCCTGGGCTAGTGAAAATACTACCCCAGGCTGTTTTATTTAACCATTGGTCATAAGATTTCGCCGAAAAACTGTGACGAAAAACTTCGTCATACACTGGCAATACTTTGGAAGCCTTTTCCTCACGAGGAATCTGCTATTCCTAATCCCAATTTGCTACGCGCCTTTTTTTGTATTTAAACTACTCATCAGCTGACTGTACAAATCATCACTGGTGTCCTTACGGGGTTTGAGTTTCTTAATGGTAGGTCTTTTCCCTTTTGCCTTTGCTTCAATGAGTTTGAGCAGCTTGGTATGGTATTCATCTTTATATTTGGAAACATCAAAATCCTCTGCGTATTGATTGACCAGCGCCAGTCCCATGTCCAGTTCTTTTTTACTGATGGCAACCTTATCCCCGATTTTGAGTTCTTTCTGGTCACGGATTTGTTGCTGAAATCGGATACGGGTAACCACCAGGGCATTCCCGACCGGATGCACAATACACAGACTTTCAGCGCTCCTTAACACAAAACGTGCAAGTCCGGCCTTTTTAGATTTTTTGAGTACCTGCAGGAGCAATGCATAAGCTTTATTACTTTTTGCTTCCGGTTCGGCATAATAAGAAGTTTCGTAAAACATTGGATTAACTGAAGCGATGTCAACGAAACTCTCTATTTCAATTGTTTTTGTTTTTTCAGGCGCCGCCGCTTCAAAGTCGCTCTCTTCGACGATTACATAATTATCCTCTTTGTACAGGTAGCCTTTAACAATTTTTTCGTAAGGCACTTCTTTTCGGGTATTTTCATTGATGCGCTGAAATTTAATGTGTGCATGATCTCGCCCGTCAAGCATATCCAGATCAAGAGAGGAGGCCTGAACGGCAGCATACAATTTCATTGGGATACTGACCAATCCAAAGCCAATGGTTCCCTTCCATATTGATCTCATACTATTTTTCTAAGTCCTTGTTAATACCTTGTGGATGATGCGCTTCGATTCTATCTGCCAACAGGAAAAGCACATCCTCTTCCAAACCTCCTGGATTTTGGCAAATATGCAAATACTGATGAAAATCGGGTTCGAAGCTGGCTACAAATTTACCATCCTGAAACACCTTAACTTTACAGCTTTCTCCGTTATGGTGCGGGTACTCACCAACTTCAAAAAAGTATGCCTTTTTTCGTAAACTAATGCTGATCAGATAATTTTCCATAATTATAATTATAATTATTGCAAGTATGTACACATAACAATTTCGATGGCAAGTAGTTTTACCTTTGGTTGCGTGCTTTAGCTAATACGACCGATTCCAACATTGTTGTTCAGATTCGATCGCCCGCGACAGCCCAATTTTCATCTATGATGGGTTAAGCAGCTTACGGTTGTAAGCGTATAAAACGACTACAAGGGATCCAACCCAGTCCTCCGATTGGAAGCAGGAAAGCAACACTAGAGGGGGGCACCGGATGGACGCCGCCGACCCCCTAAAGCACTGCTGTATTTATTTTGGAATGTCAGCTGAATAGCTGCTCCATTGCGCGGTACCTTTGGGTTCAGCGCTTTTAACTTCGGCACTACGTTCTTCGCTCATCGCCTGATCTATCTCAGCCATTTTGTCTAACTCAGACTCCATGTCATCTTCCAGCTCACTCAGCCCTTCAGTTTGACGAATGTGGTCAGCAGGATCGGCGATATATTCCCAGGACTTGTTCATTCCTGGCATTTCCCCTTCGTTCCATGGACCTCTCTCACTTTCATCAGGCGACAAGTTGAAATACTGTTGCGTAAAACGCGGATCAGCCTGCAACACGCCCGGCGGGAAGTTTGGCTGAATGGTTTCTAATGCCGCCTCGAACATCTTATAGTGTGCTACTTCCCGTGTCATCAGAAAAGACAGGGTTTCCTTTACGTAGGGGTCATCAGTAAACTTCATTAGGTGTTCGTAAACCAGTTTTGCCCTGGATTCGGATGCCAGGTTGCTTCTCAAGTCCACGGTTAAGTCCCCATTGGAATGGATGTAAGAAGCGCACCATGGAATGCCCTGGCTATTCCTTAGGGTGGGCCCTCCGCCAGTAATGATCGCAAACTGCGGGTTGGCCGTCAGCGCAGCATGAATAATACTTTCTTTTGCCGCATTACCGTCCAATACCTGCATAATCTCCGAGGAGTCAGCAGCATCCTTAAGTTCGCCATTTACCCCTTTTAGCAGCATCTGAATGGTTGCCCCGACAATCTCCAAATGAGAAAATTCTTCTGTGGCAATATCCATCAGCATGTCATACTTATCCGGATGGGGCTGCTTGGCACCAAAGGCCTGTGTAAAATATTGCATGGCCGCAGCCAACTCGCCGTTCTCACCACCAAACTGCTCAAGCAGGATATTGGCGAATGCAGGGTCAGGGCGGGATACCCTTGCGTTAAATTGAAGATCTTTTGAATGATGAAACATGGTGTTTTTGTTTAAGTGTAAATAAATAAGCGCTATTGAAATAACAACCATCTTCTGCAGTAATAGTTTAAAAGTCAACTACCCGTTTTTTTATACGTAGTCAGCACAAAAATCACGTATAACACGCATCCTGAGATAATTACCTGCACCTACCTCTTCATTAAAGCCAGTGGAGAAGTCTTGGAAGGGGTTTCTTTCAAAAGTCCGGAATTCGAATTGACATTTATCCCTTCCGCCCAATCAGTTCCTTCCGATGCGGGCAAAATAAGATAAAACCAATCAGCCTCATGGATGTTAATTCACCGATAGCTATTTTACTTGATTATGAAACTTCAACACCTAGAATCCCCCTTACGGCCAGTCTTTCTCCCTGGCAGGGTCTGTCGCTGAAATAGCGGCCGACTTAGAGATAAGTCAGGCATCAGACTCGGGTTATTCCAAGAACAAGGCATGCACGTTAACGCTCGTCAAACTATTTAGAAAAATGATTAAACAAATCCGAGACATCGGTGTTCCTATAGCACATTACCTTAAAAAACACGAATATGGCAACTACAGCAAAAAAAAGCGGAACATCAACCGCATCAAAATCATCCAGCGTTTCATTGGGAAACAAATCAAAGACAGGAAAAATGGAAAATTCAGAATTTCATGAATTTTTCGTAGATGAACTGAAAGACATCTACTGGGCAGAGAAACATTTATCCAAGGCCCTTCCTAAAATGAAAAAAGCAGCGACCAGTCCCGAACTTGCGGCTGCTTTCGAAAAACACACAGAAGAGACTAAAACGCACATCGCTACCCTCGAGCAGGTATTCGGGCTCCTGGATGAAAAGCCACAGGCTAAGAAATGTGATGCGATGGAAGGTCTGGTAAAAGAGGCCGAAGGGATCATCGAAGACACCGACTCGGGAACCCTGATCCGCGATGCGGGACTGATCCTTGCAGCACAGAAGGTGGAGCATTACGAAATTGCTACCTACGGCACGCTTGTGGTTTTCGCAAAGAACATGGGCCATACAGATGCTGCTGAACTGTTACAGTTTACACTGGACAATGAAAAAGTAACAGATGTAGCTCTGACTGAAATTGCGGTCAGCTCCATCAACGAGCAGGCAGCCGCGGAATAACCAAATGAGCAAAACAAGCCTCAGAACTATTCGGTTCTGGGGTTTTGAAGATCCTCAATATGTAGTTTACCATTAACTATTGAATCTGGCCTTTTCACTTGGTAGACCGGATTAGACGCACACGGGATTCAGAGCCGAATCATTAAATACAGAACCAACCCGCCTCGAAATTGTTAATTAGGTTCAGGTATAATTTAATTACACATATAAGACTATGGAACAATTTAGATTAGAAGTCGCAAACGAAGGAAAAGGAAGGTTTTATGACATTAAACCGTTAGGTAATGCCAGGTATGAAATCTTTGATAATGGAGAGACCATTGGCACGATTGAGCTGGATGAGCAAAACCACGCTCGCTGTGAGAGCGAGGGGTGCGAACTCGACATGCCAGTACTAAATTCCATCCGTGAGGGTATTCAGTATCATGAACAATGGAATAACGGTCAGGGACACATTTAGCCCCATCAGCTCATTGCGTGCGATTGGTCATTGTGATAAGGTATGGCAGGAAGAAAATCTGCAGACAAAAATTCCGAATCGACCTTGCAATACAGGAATTTTGACATCTAAAACTATCCCAAATTAAATATCATGAAAAATCGAAATACACCAAAACCCGGTTCAGCGGAATACAATGCTGAAAAACCAGAGCATCTGAACGTCCCTGAATACCACAGCGGTACAGATAGAAGAGTATCTCATGAATTGCCCGCAACGGAAAACCTAAACGATCAGGCAGAAAAAGAAATTTCGAAACAAGATCTGCCAAAAACCAATCTGGGCAATCCGCGAAACAAGGGAGAAGATGACCGTGAAAAACTCATCACACCCTAATGGATCAAAAGCAGCAAACGTGAGGACTGGGACTACCGCCTTATTTTTGGATATGCCATAACTTGCAGCGTCATTAGGTTGTGGAAATTTACAGGCATACTGAATGGAGCACCAACAATTCTGAACTTGCCTGTCTTTTCTATCGCAATGGAGTCTCAAAAGGAGGGTGAAGTCATTGCCAGTCCATTTGTATATATTACCAATATTATAACACAGACCGACCTATAAAACCCATAATAACGACTATCAAAGGGGTGGAAAAAGCAAGTTGAATTTATATTACAATAAAATCGCCTAACTGAACTGAACATGCCTGAAGGGCCCTCTATCGTAATTTTAAAAGAGCTAATTGACTCCCTTCATCTGGAAGGTGAATTGGTCGTTGCTGTGAATGGAAATACTAAGATAGATAAAGAAAGAATGCTCCGTCAACGAGTAACCGTTTTCAAAAGCTGGGGCAAGCACTTTTTGATTTGTTTTAAAGATTTTACCCTCAGAATACATTTCATGATGTTTGGCACCTACAGGATCAACGAACGAAAAACCTCCCCGGCCAGACTAACTTTATCTTTTAAAAAGGGCGAACTTAATTTCTATACCTGTTCGTTGCAATATATAGAGGGCGATCTCAGTTGTAGCTATGATTGGTCTGCCGACGTCATGTCCCAGGAGTGGGATCCAAAAAAAGCCTCAAAAAAACTCAAAGCGAAACCAGAGGCACTGATCTGTGATCTTTTGCTGGACCAGCAGATTTTCTCAGGAGTGGGTAACATCATAAAAAATGAAGTGCTCTACCGAGTTGGTATACATCCTTTAAGTAGCGTAAAAGCAATACCCTTGGCCAAACTGAAACTGCTTATAACAGAAGCCAGACAGTACAGCTTTGATTTCCTGAAGTGGAAAAAAGCCTATGTACTTAAACAACACTGGCTGGTGAATACCAGAAAATTTTGCCCTCTTAAACATCCCTTAGAGAAGGGCTATCTAGGAATGACCAAAAGAAGAACATTTTATTGCACCATGTGCCAAAAACTTTACGCTAGAACAAAGGCACTGTCAGCGTAATCAGCGAAACAATCATCGGTTGCCACTCTTAATGGCATTGCTTTCGCATTATAAATCAAAACAATGATCCAGACTACTCAAATTATCATTCACGCATTAAGGCTCGTCAACATTGAAGTCCGTCAGGAACTAATTCGCCGGGGGACAGACCTCAATACACGGGATGAAAAAGGGATATCCTCCGTCGATCATTGCATGCTACAGCAAGCATCATCCGGGCGGCAAAATTACTCCTGGAATCAGGCGCCCAGGTCAACGCCCAGCATTACGGCGGCTATGGAAGTTGCCTTTAAAGGCTGCAAGGATACTGCCGACGGTTGCTGATGGGGACCATAAATATTCATGGTCCTATACCGGCTTGTTATTTAAATAATCTTCGATCTGCTCTCCCAGCGGCACCAGTAAGGCCTTCACAGCAACACCTTCTCCACACCATATCTTACCGGTTTCCCCAAGATCCTGCCACATGATACCCAAAGAGGTATATTGGTCGAAAATTTGATATTTAGCTTCTTCCTGGTCGGGAACCACAAGTAACGGCCTGAGCTCTCCATCAATGGTCACCTGAACCTCAAAAGGCTCCCATCCTTCTTCTATATTTCCCATCAGTTTAATTTTTTTGAATCACGTTTTCATTTTTTATCAGATTTCATTCCTGCTTAGACTCAAAGTCTTCTGAAGAACTTCCGGTATGACTTTCTTCATCCTCGGGATTTTCAGCCGGCTTGTCTGAAGAACCGGTGTAAGCATCATCACTCAGGGAATCATACCCCTGTGTTCCTGTATTGTCCAGACCATCCCTCGGACTGACCGGGGTGGATGGCGTAATTGCTTTTCTAGCCATATCAATCGTTTTTAGTTTTCTCGTCCATGGGGTGATGATTAGATCCCGGGTTGGTCCCGTCAAGCTCCCCCAATCCGGGGGCAGATCGGTCGGCCCCTTGTTCATCGCCTTTATTTTCGCCGGGCTCCTCTGCACGGTTAATGCCAGGTGATCCAAATCCGCCTTGGTGTTCTCGAATATGAAGCCCGGACCTATATCCCTGTTTTTGAATTCAGCATCGCCGTTTATACTGCAGACTGGTCTGGCCCTTTCTGTTTTTTTTCTTCTTTATTCATCATGCTAATTTTAAAATGATCAGTTTAAGGTTGTCCACCACCCCCGGCAGCACCATAAATCTGGCCGGTGGCGTAACTGGCATCATTTGCTGCCAGCTGCACATAGATAGAGCCCAACTCAGCCGGTTGGCCGGGTCTGGCCAGAGGGGTGTCGCCACCAAAGTTTTTAAGTTTTTCCATTGTTGCCCCCCCGCTTACCTGTAAAGCAGTCCAAATAGGGCCAGGTGCCACACCGTTTACCCGTATACCTTTCGGCCCCAACTGTTTAGCTAGCGAGCGTACAAAACTGGTATTGGCCGCCTTGGTTTGCGCATAGTCAAACAGTTCAGGAGAAGGATCCGTTGCCTGTACTGAAGTCGTAGAGATGATCACCGAACCGGGCTTTAAATGTGGCAGAGCAGCCTTAGTGATCCAAAATGGTGCATAAATATTTGTTTTCATGGTGGCATCAAAATCTTCAGAAGAGATATCCAGAATGGATTCACGGGTTTGTTGTCTTCCTGCATTGTTAACCAGGATATCCAGTCCACCAAGTCCTTTCACCGCCTCATCCACCAGGCGTTTACAAAAAGCCTCCTCGCGCAAATCACCTGGAATGGCAACGGCTTTACGTCCCTCCTTTTTAATTAACTCAATAACCTCCTTCGCATCCGGTTCTTCTGCCGGAAGATAGTTAATTGCCACATCCGCCCCTTCACGTGCATAGGCTATTGCAGCTGCCCGCCCCATTCCTGAATCACCACCGGTGATCAGGGCCTTGCGTCCCATTAAGCGTCCGGAGCCTTTGTAACTTAATTCTCCGTGATCGGGACGGGGATCCATTTTACCGGCAAGCCCTGGCCAGGATTGTTTTTGTTCTTTAAACGGCGGCCTTGGAAATTTCGTTGTAGGGTCTTCCAGCTCTTTATTAACTGAAAAGGCACCAAACCCCACAGGTGTATCTCCCAATACCGGACTGGCAGCCATGGCTGCTATGCCCATACCCAGGCTACCAATAACATTTCGACGGTTAATTTTATTTTCTACTTTCATCCTATTCAGCTTAAGTTTATCAATATATTTAATCCTCGCCCTCAGCAGGCTTCTGCTGTTCACTGATCTGATGGGCAAGCGCACTGTCTGGCATCAGGTTGCCCATGGCGACCTGTACTTTGTTTTTTAAGCCGGAAATGACCTTATCCTGTCCTGCCATCAATGCCTGATATCCATCTATCGCCACCTCTGCAGGATCCGCCATTGCTGATTTATCCTGTACCGCTTTACTCTCCAGCATATCCGCTTTATTGAAAAAATCCGTATCGGTTACCCCGGGCATCAAAGCCGTCACTGTTATGCCGGTATCTTTCAGTTCCTCCCGTATCGCCTCAGTAAAAGACAGCACAAATGCCTTGGTGCCATGATAGACGGACTGCCATGGTCCGGGGCTTTTACTGGCTACCGAAGCCACATTAAGGATCTTCCCTGACCGCCTTTGCAACATTCCATTTAAAAATAGCTTAGTTAAAATCACTAACGAGGAAATATTCAGGTCAATGACTTCCAGCTCACGATCAATATCGGTTTCACTGAACTGACCATAAACACCTTGACCTGCATCATTCACAAGCACCTCAATGTTTATCCCTAAGGATTCTACCTTTTCATAGACGGCAAAAGCGTTTCCCGGATCAAAAAGATCGGCTGCAATGCAGATACATTCAACCCCATATTGTTTAAACGCCCTTGCTTTATTGTCCAGTTCTTCCTGGTTCCGGGAGACAATTACCAAATTATAACCATCAGCTGCAAAAAGCTTAGCCAGTTCATAACCAATCCCACTGGTAGCACCCGTAATCAGGGCATATTTACTTAACATATTCATCATCTCTCAATTAAGGTTTCAAAACTACTTTCACACAATTGTCCTGTTTTTCATCAAAGATTTTGTATCCCTGACCGACTTCACTCAAAGGCAGGCTATGGGTAATGATATCGTCCAGCACGACCTTTTCTTCACGCACAAGGTTGATCAAATGATCGATATAATTCAATACAGGTGCCTGTCCTTGCTTAATGGTCAGACCTTTATCAAAAATTCTGAATAGTGGAAAATTATCATACGGACTGCCGTAAACACCTAGAATGGAAACAGTTCCGCTTCTTCTCACCGCTTCAAAGCATATGTCCAGTACCTTCATGCTACCCTTTTCAAAATTAATTGTAGCTTTCACCTTGTCCATAAATGTACGTTCGGGCTCAAAGCCTACCGCATCGATGCAAACATCCGCACCTCTTCCCTGGGTCATTTCACGGATGGCTTCGACCACATCTACTTTGTGCGGGTTCAGTGTGTCTACTTTATTTACAGCCTTTGCTTTTTCCAGGCGATAATCCAGCGGATCAATTGCAATCACCCGGCTTGCGCCGTTTAACCATGCAGCTTTCTGGGCCATCAGTCCAACAGGACCGGATCCAAAAATCGCCACGACCTCCCCACCTTTAAGCTGCGCCCAGTCCACCCCGGACCAACCGGTAGGGAAAATATCGGTTAAAAACAACGCCTGTTCATCACTCAGATTATCCGGAATGACCCTTGGGCTCACATCTGCATAAGGGACACGGACATACTCTGCCTGTCCCCCTGAATAGCCACCATACAAATCCGTGTAACCAAACAAAGCAGCGCCTTTCTGGTCCATCATATCCCCGTTGGGGCCATAATGTTTGTAATTGGAATGTTCACAGCTGGGCGAGGCCCCATGGTTGCAGAAAAAACATTGACCGCAGGCGATCGGAAAAGGAACAATCACACGGTCCCCCTTTTTCAGATTCACTACTTCTGCCCCAACTTCCTCGACAATGCCCATAAATTCATGGCCCATGACCATATCGGTAGTTTGAGGAACTGCCCCGCTTAAAATGTGCAGGTCAGACCCACAAATCGCTGTTGAGGTCACTCTAAGAATAATATCTGTTGCCAGTTCGATTCTCGGATCGGCAACGGTCGTATAACTGATGTCTCCGGGCTTGTGAAATACTGCTGCTTTCATAATAGGTTTTTATTGATGTCTAGTTTGAACACCCTGAAAAAGAGATTGTTTAAGAAAAAACAGTTTATTTTTATTCAGTGGTTTTTTAAACAAACTCTGGTTTGAGCTGTTGTAAGCTGACAACATAAAAGCGCATCAGCGTATCGGCAGGTTTAGAAAATACAAGCATTGCAGCATTGTTACCCTAATCAGAACATCAGGGGTCCGCAATAACCATACAGTTATGAATAATTTTTTCAGAGGTATTATCGCCGCATGGGGCGCTAAAAAACTGGGAGGTGGCTGCTTGTCCGCAATCGTTATCTTTATTTTGATCTACACTTTGTTGGGTAAATGTAACAACGATACACGAGCAGCAACGCCCCGAACGCAGACCCAGTCAAGCGTAATAATCAGGAAGTAGTACACTCACGGGGCATGATCTCCTTCGATAACCAGGTGCCTGAGAGTAAACAGATTGTCAATAGCCTTTCCCATCGTATTATTGAAATAACAATACACACGTTTTCCTTCGCTCATCCAGTCCTTGATATAGTCCGCATATTCATAAAGCACGTCATCTTCATAACTTCCCCGGTAACTTCCACCAGGGCCATGGAAGCGCAGGTAAACAAAGGGCAGTTCACCCTCCATCAACGGTGTGGCAGCGGGAGGTTTGTCCTGGATCACTATCCCCATCTCATGCACATCCAATAACCGGTATACCTCATCTTGATAAAGCGAAGCATGCCGGAACTCCAGCGATATGTCCCAGTCCTTTTCAGGGTCACTTTCCCGTAGCACTGAGACCAGTAAAGCCAGCTGTCTGAACTGCGAAATCCGCACGCTGGCTGGAAACTGGACAAGCAGCGCCCCCTTCTTAGCCCCTGCCAGACCAATCACCTGCATAAACTGTGTTATTGCTGCAGGATCAAATGCCAGTCCCTTATTGTGGGTTATATCCCTGGAGAGTTTGAAGGTAAATCTGAAATCCTCAGGTACCTCCGTTGCCCACTTGGCTACTGTTGAGGCCATAGGTACTTTATAAAAGGAGCTGTTAATTTCAATACTATTCATCATCGAACCATAAAAACACAAGCGGCTTTTGCCCTTAAATGCTTCGGGATAAAATAACTTGTTTCTTACCGGCAGCAGCAAACCACTCGTTCCTGAATAATAGTTGTCAAAACATTTTTTTCCTTTCATTTGCAACATAGTTTACAGTTCATATGTATTCCGACTCGGCCTGGTCACTGCTACCATTAACAGCTAGTAACTGCTGTTGTTTTGCCAGACTGGAAAAATCAGCGCTAATAAAATTCACAAGCCAGTCCCCATTTGAACACCGAATCGTGCTTACCAGATCAATGACTAAGTGATTAAAGGGATGAGCCACACTTATTGTAGCGCAAATCAAGATCCTGTACCTGTCTCCAGACGACGAAATTCTTTTATGCATTTACCTGTGAATATTGCTTCAGTCATGATATAACCCTACAGAAACATCAGCGAACTAAGCCCCGACGTCCTTTAAAGCCACCATCCCGATTAATCAGCCGGTTTGTTAATAAACCCTTTTATGACTTCATCCAGATCATTCGTTGAAGACCTCAAATGATTAACGATCTCCATTAATGCGTTCGGATCAGTCTTTTCATTTAATAAATCTACCAGTCCCATTATCCTGGCCAGGGGCGCACGAACATTATGCGCCTGGCTCCAGGCTATTTCATTTAACCGTGAATTTTTTTCTTCAATAGCTTTAATATGTGATATCCTCTCGGTGATGTCCTGCATGGAACCGATCATTCTGATGGGCTGTTCTTTCTGGTCAAAGATGACAAAGGAGCGATCCAACACGAATTTATAGTTACCGTCGGCGCAACGAAATCGATATTCCAGCTGGAGCCTTGATTTTTTGCTCCCAATCAATTCACTAAATTGGTTTTGAACGGCATTCCTGTCATCCGGATGTACTTGCTGCTCCCACCATTCTATATTATGGCTTTTGGACCGATACCCAAAAACGGTGCGCAACGCCTGGCTCCACTGCATTTTGCCTGTTTGAATATCCCAATCCCAAATGGCATCGCTGGTCGCCTTTGACACAATCCTGAAGCGATTAAGCAATTCCTTCGTTTTCAGCTCGTTTTGAATTTGTTCGGTAACATCTCTGGAGTTCGCAACTATCCCCTTCACTGAAGGGTCGTTAAGCAAATTTGTTATGATTGTTTCAATCCATCGGTATTCGCCTTTTGCATTGATGAAACGGAAAGCGGGTAATTTGAGTTGTTTGTTGGACACCAGCAGATTGAATTCCTTTTCAGCTGGGGATTTGTCATCCGGATGAATAAAGTCGAATGCATTTTTGCCCAGGAAATGATCGGCTTCGATACCCAAAATCCGTTTTACGGTGGGACTAACATATTTATAAACACCCTGGCCATCCAGGATCGCAATCAGATCTGAACCATCCTGTACAAGTGCCTTAAACCGCTGTTCACTTTTTGCCAATTCCAGTTCCGCCTTAATTTGTTCCGTCTGATCAACGGCCATCACCAGGCGTGCATTTTTCTGGTCGAAAAAAACAGAGTTGCCGTCTACTTTAACATAGATGATCTCCCCATTCTTTTTGACATGTCGTACTACAGAAGAATTAAAGCGGCCTTTTAGAATGTGATTATTTACCAGGTGGATCAGTGCATCTGCATCCTCTTTTGGTCTCAGATCGATCAAATCCATTTCCATAAATTCCTTACGACTGTACCCATAGAGCCTGATGGCGGCATCATTAACCTGTAAGATCCTCAGCGTCTTAAAATCATAGACCCATTGTGGCAGGGGACTATGATTGAACAGACCATAATATCTTTTTTTTTCCTGTTCCAGTTGCCGGGTAATTTGCTTCCACTCGGTAATATTTTTAAAATAAACCGACAGGCCCTCGCCAGACGGAAATGCACTCACCTCCACCCACATTTTATTTACCGGCCAGTATTCCTGAAATCGGACAGCAACGTTTTCCCGGATGGCCCTGTGGTATTCGGAATAGAATTTTAGGGATGTGGCCTGGCTGAATTCCGTCCAAAGGTTTTTACCTAAAATCTCCTCTCGTGATTTCGATAACAGTCGCTCGCATTCCTTGTTCCAATAAGTTACTACCCAATTCAGATCCACCTCGAAAAAGGCCTCAGTAAAGCTTTCCAGAATGTTGCTGATCTTTTGCTTATATCTTACTAGTTCATCTTCAAAACTCAAACCTGCGGGATGACAGTTAACAGTTTTATCTTGGTCTTGATTTTCATTCATTCTTCACTAATTTAGTATTCAGAGCCTGGTTTAGCGATTTTTTTTATTAACAGGAAGGAGAAGGACACATCCCCGTGTTCTCTACTGGTTAACAAAAACGCGTGGAATTTAAAGCACCGCAAGAACAGCTTTAACTTGCACTGTTGATCAGTTTGTAACCTATGCTATAACAGCTCATCGTCCGGGATGTTTTGACAAAATGTTTTAATGAATTCCCCTCACTAAGAATTGGAAAATACTATAAATCATCATCACTAGCCAACAGCTGTACGCCCAAAAAAACGTGCGGTATAATGTGTCCAGTTCAGACTGACCGATCTTACTTTATTAATCTTTTCCCGGCTCATGCGTTTCGCTAATCAGTACCCTTTCCAGATCTGTGGTGGGTGGCCCGGTGAGCACGTTACCTGAAACATCAAACCTGCCCCCATGACATGGGCAATCCCAGCTCCGCTCAACGGAATTGAACTGAACTATACAGCCAGCATGCGTGCAGGTTGGATTCAAGGCAATAACCTTTCCTGAATCGTCTTTGTAAACCGCAAGCTGTTTCCCCTGAAATCTGACAAGTTTCCCCTCGGTGGGCTTCAAATCAGTAAGTGCCTGCAGTTCCTCCGAAGAAAACCGGTCGGCAACAAAATGCCAGGCTACATCCGCATTTTCCTTTACAAATTCTGTAAATCCGGCTACGGGTTTCATACGGGATGGACTAAAAAGCGCAGTATATTGATTTTCCTTCCCAAGAATCAAATCTGAAATGATCCGTGCGGAAAGTGTTCCAAATACCATCCCGTTTCCATTGAAACCAGTGGCCATATAAGTGCCCTCAACAGCACCGGGCATCTGCCCGATATAAGGCAGCCCGTCCACAGGTACATAGTACTGCGCCGACCACTGGTAATCGACCTGGGCCACATCATAATATTGGCTGGCGTACGCTTTCAGGTTTGTAAAGGCCTGCTGGGGATCACCATGACCGGTCTTATGGTCTTCCCCGCCTACAATCAGGTATTTTTGTCCTTCAATAACATGGCTTCGGAAATAATGGTAGGGCTCCTGCATGTCATAGGTCAGCCCATCAGGATAATTGTTGCCCTTCAATTTCAGCCCAAGTACATAACTGCGGTAAGGTGCATTTCTAAAGCTCATCAGGTTTATTCCCGGTGGAATATGTGTTGCATAAACGAGCCTTTTTGCCTGGATCGAACGCCCATCTGATTTCGCAGTATAAATGCCATCTTCAAAACTGCTTTCACTGATCCTGGTATGCTCTGCAAGCTGTCCACCCAGTTTAATGAACTCCGCAATCAATCCAGAAATGTACTTTAAAGGATGAAACTGACCCTGGTGTTCAAATTGAATCGCTGAATCAAAAGGAACAGGAACTCCATTCTGATCAGCAGTTGCTACGCCCAATCCGGCTCTTTTAGAAGCATTTAGAATCTGCGTTAATTGCCTGGATTCTTTTTCGTTTTCAGCATACAGCCAGGCCTGCTTGAATTCCAGATCACAATCTATGTCCAGCTCTGTCACCAAACTGCTGATCTGGTCTAATGCTTCATTTCCGCCACGTGCCAACAGTTGGGCAGCATCCTGACCGAAGTCACTTTCAACTTCTGGATATGTTGCATCAAAAAAGGTATTTAAATGTGCGGTCGTACCTCCGGTTGTCCCAAAGCCAGCCTGCCCAGCCTCTGCCACAATACAATTCAATCCGGATCGCTGCAACAGCAAAGCGGTCGTGACCCCGGTAATCCCTGCGCCAATGATCAGACAATCGTACACCTGATCGGAATTCACGGCAGGGCTTTCTCCTTCTGCCGGATTGTACCCGGCAGTTTCTTGCCAGGGACTCACACTGGCGCTGTCTCTTCGCCTGTTTGGCGTATCCTGTTTGTTATTTTGCATCATTATTGGTTTTAAGTTAAGTACTCGGAAATATTCTCTACTGGACATCTTTGCTCAGCAGGTTTTTCACCAGGGCCTTCCACTGGGGGTATGAAATCCCGATTTTAGCACCCCAGCCGACAATGGTATTACGGAGGTTATCAAGCGTATTTCCGGTATCGGTATTGGGTACTTCATTGCGTCCATGTGCTTCCGCATAAATCCGCCTTCCAATGCGTTTTACCTGGATAGTGGAGGTAGCTTCTTCCGTCAGAAAATGCGCAGTTGTCTCGGTATTGCCCATAGGGCTGACCGATGGTCTGACGATCAGACTCAGTACTTCGGCATCATGTAGCATTTCTGACTTTACCGCTTCAACCCTGACCCAGTCGTAACCGCCAGCGGTTTGTGTCCCCGGTCCGGGGATATCAATCCTGATGTGGTCACCGACTGATGCTTTGCGCTGCACCTGGTTTCCATTTGCATCAGTAAGCCTGAAGTCAGATAAGACGCCGCCCGTGATTTTTGTCCAGCAGTTCACCTCCAGCAGGCGACCTTTCACGGTCTGAAAAAAACGATCTGCCTCCCCTGCAGAAGGAAGTACTATTTCTTCTATTGCATCCATTTCCGATCCTGTTTGCTGAGCAGGGACATCGCCCTTCCCCAGATGTTTTCTTTCGATATTTGCTTTCATGTTTTCCATAGTTTAGATTAATAATTTAGAACTTAATGATCCTGTTTCGGTCCAAAAGTCATGGCCTCAAGAATTTCATTAATGGAGAAATACGCCCCGCAGACAAACTCATCGGCAGCACCATAATACACCGTCAGCTGGTCACCATCAACCACATGGCCATTGGTAAAGACCACGTGGCCGAAGAACCCACTCAGTTCATATTTTTCCGTTGGCACCATGATCGGGTCAATAGTTCTGGCGATGACCATTGAGGGATCTTCCAGTGCCATCAAAAAAGCGCCCAGACAATACTCGTGTTTGCTATTCGCCCCATGGTAAACCTCAAGCCAGCCGTAAGGAGTGCGGATCGGTGCAATGAAAAATATTTCCCCCCAATTTTCTCTTCAAAAATAGCTACATCCTTATTATGAGGTGGCAGGATCATCCCATTATAGGCAAAGTGCTGCCAATCACTGGTGATCCTCAGGCCTACTCCGACGCCGCTATCAGAAACTGCAGTATAGGTAAGGTAATAGGCTCCCTCAAGGAAACTTACCCTGCAGTCCTCAATACCATAGCGTTCCAGCTTACCACTTCCAAACAAAGAAGAATGAAGGTCGTTCGGTTCAGAAAAATGAACACCGTCGTTCGCCACCAAAAGACGCAGGTGGGATACCGTGGTCAGATAATCCAGCCCCTTATAATTCACGATCCGCGCATCCGTAGTTACCAAATCAGGATCGTTCAGTGGCACTTCGATGATTTCCATCTGCCCATGGGCGTTCCATATGGGAAAGAAAATTACACCTTCTTTCTGGGCAATACTTTCGGCTACCCGTACCAACAGCCAGACCTTACCCTGAAAGCGGAATACGCCGGGATTCAGCAAACTAATGATTTGTAAACTTTCCCTGCTGGCTTTCAGGTCCTGGGGCATCAGTAGCGGGTTTTCCGGAAAGCGTCTGGCCAGATCTTTCATGTCTGTTCTTCCTTAAGATAATGCAGTTCAATTTCTTTTCCGATCGCATCGACGGTCGCTTCATTCAGGATCACCATTAGCCGCTCCCCTTTTAAATCCGGCGTGTACATCGGCAAGTCACCCGGTGCTATTTTCTCCGGATCAATCAGTACCCAGTCTGCATCGGCATAACGGACCGCGCCCATAATCCCTCCAAAATAAATCACCTTGAAATGATCTTCGTTGGGAAGAATGGTCAAAGTCACTTCATTTTGACCGTAACCAATTTTGATGTTAAAAACTGCTTCCTTCATCTCTTTTTTGAATTAAAATTTAACGGCTGAATAAATCTACCTCAAACCAAATCATTAACACATGAAAGCAAACACCCGGCAATCCTAAAGGTTTTACAAAAATGTCCGTTCAGTTCGACAGTGATCCAGCAACAGCGCCCAGCCCAAGTCCGAAACAAGAGAATATACAATTGCTTCTTTATCTTATTGGCAAGTTTCGTGGAGAACGCCTCTCACACGAAATGGTTTCCAGCAAAGAAAACCTCGCGAGCGGATGATCATAAAAGCAAGTCAATGTCTAGGCCTCAAGGGTGCAGAGGCGACCAACAAACTTCAGGTATTCTGGGAAGCACTGTTTGACCTTCTTAGGGAAGAAAATGAAACACCATCAAACATAAGACAAGTTGCATTGTTATTTTAACAGAACAGATTTTCACTAAAACCTACCATTATGTCAAATGAGGAAAATAACCATAGAAAAGATGAGGCGTCAAAAAAAACTGTCTACAAGGAAGCAGAAGAGCGTATCAATGAAAAGAAACCAGATAACGGAGAGACTTCATCTGTAGCCGATACTGGCAGGACAGACCTGATTTCAAAGCCCGACAGGAAGCATAAACCCCTTGGCTCAAGCCATGAGCCGGGAACCACTCCGGGGAGTGATATTTAAAAAAAGTGCTGGTTGTTAACCAGCACTTTTTTTATTCGGTTACCAGGTGCTTTTTGGTTTGTTGTTAGTGTCTGGGCTGTGCATTTGCTTTCTGTTTTTAACGAAAACCATCTTGGGTTCCATACTTGTTATTCAAACAACTCCTGCTCTTCAGTGAAATAAGATTTGCGTCCGCCAATTTCCGCTACCCGCACCTTCTTTCCTGTCGGACTCTCCTTAATGTGTGCTCCGTGAACTTTTAGAAAATCTTTAATCTCGGCACTCAACTCGTCGGACAACACTTCTCCGATCTGAGCAATTTCCTTGCGCAGTAAGGCACCGATGACCTGGTGCAAGTCTTTGACTTTAGCCTTTGGGATCGCTTTTGATACCGACATCGGTGAAATCCTGGCTGTCCACAAAATTTCATCTGCATAGGTATTTCCGATACCCCGGATCACATGCTGGTCCATCAGCACCGTTTTCACTGGTTTCTTCGTTTTTGCCAGAACCTTTTCCAGATAATTCAAACTCATTTCATGGGAAAGCGCGTCCGGCACATCAGATGGGGCAGGGTTAAGGGTGGGTGTCGCTGCCTTTTGGAAGTCCGTTAACGCAAACCCGCCCACACCTTTAAAAAGTAATGATATGATTGAATGTTTAATTTCATCATCACGCTCAAATGGTTTCAACTCACCATGTAACATCAGATGCAGACCAAGCACATTTCCTCCTGCGAAATGCAGCTGCAGTGTTTTTCCTTCGCGTCTGACACCAAGAAGTTTACGACCCTCAAGTTGATCCTTCAATTCTTTTTCTGAGACGTTTAGCTTCCTGGTTTCCAAAGCTTCCAAGTATTCCAGTGTTTTATTCTTAAATCGCCTTTCCAGGTTAGTGGCGAATACTTCCAGATCAGGTAATTCCGGCATTATGCTTTATTTAAATGAATTTTTATGGCTTCAATTGAATTTCCGGCTGCTGGTACAGCCTTCTTCAACTCATTGTATTTTAACTTACTTGTCCGGTATAATACATCATAATTATCGTCCAGATTAATTGCATTCCTTTCTTGTTTAACTTTACCGTCCATCTCGCTTTGTTAAAAGAATTTAACTCAGGCATTTCCTCCTTTTTAAAGTCCATTCTCTAGCCAAGCAGGGAGGGTGAACAATAAAATTATTGCCTAAACTGCTCAAGTTGCACACTTTTTATCGTCTAGCCCGATGCTCACTCCTCGCCATCCAATACACGAGTTTGAATGTCCCCATCAGCATCCAGCCAAATGTCAATAAAACTATCCATGTCAACATAGACATTTAAAGGCTGCAGGTAAGTATATGACCCTGCCCGCAGTATGCTTTTTAATTGTAGCCCGTTTTCGATCAGCTCATTAGAAACCTCGTCGGCATATCTGCCATCTTGAAAACCGAACTGCAGGCTTAAAAAATACCAGTTCGCAGCCAGGTTATTAATGAAATCATCATTCACTATTGATTCATGCATTTTCATTGGCTCATTTTAAATACAAGGGGTAACTAACGTTCCTCAATTTCATTCCCATTCACCTATTCACTCTGATCTAATAAGAAAACAACGCATAAGAGGAAGTGTTTTGAAACTAAATTAAAATCTTAGGTGACATGCCAAATACTGATTTCAAAGGGAATGAAACCATCGGAGTGACCTTACCCAACTGTTGTGATGATCCAAAAGGTAATCTTGGCGTAATCACCAATGATAAAACCTTTCTATCCTATATTAATTTGGCCGAATTTGCTTATTGAATGCAGGGAGGCAGTTTATCTTCCCAACTATAGTTGAGTACAGCTGGGAAGACTTATTGCCTATCTAATAAAATTAAAGGATAAGAAAACGCTATAATAATAATGTTAAAGCTTCGGCAAAAACCGACCGGATTAAGAACGTCCGGAATTTAACAGGTAAAAAGATTAACAAGCATTTAGTCTACTTACTCTGGCTTTCTTATTTTTTTAACTTTTCCCCATTGCCAATCCTCTCTGAAATCCTCATCGGCATGAAAATAATAACTTGGCCGTCTGATGAAGGACATCTTATGTCCGATCTGCGGTTTGGTTTTGGCCTTTTTACTTTTGAACTCTTCCATAATATTCATATATGCTGCGTACGCTAACTTTCAACATTAAAACACCAGGCCGGTATTACCCTGCCGCCACATTGGCCTCAGTCAATGCGATATCTGTAAGCTTTTCATCAGTTTCCTTTTCTTCAGCTAAGGTGGTGCTCAACAGCTCCTCAGCTTCTGTATGTTCCATTAATTTGGCGTAGGTTACCAGGCAGCCATAACTTGCGATTTCATAGTGTTCTACTTTCTGGGCAGCGGCGATCAGTGCTGCATCTAAAACGGGACTTTGTTCAAAACTCTCGATAATTTCATCGGCTTCTTCGAGCAAGCCTTCCATCGCTTTACATTTTTTACCTCTGGCAGACAGGCCGATCGAGTCAAAAGTTTGTTTTAGTCGTTCGATGTGTTCCTCTGTCTCGGTATAATGGGCTTCGAACGCAGATTTTAATGTTGCACTGTTTGCGCTGGACGCCAATTTTTTCAACCCCTTCAGCAATTGCCGCTCAGCACCCAGGATATCTCTTAATTCATCTACGAACAGCTCATGAAGATGGCCGTTCGGCATGCTTTGTGATTTTTGACTTGAATTTTCCATAGTTTTAGTTTTTATTTATTGCTATTTTAATCTTAATAATTTTAACAATCCGTTTGAGGACTTGTTCCATTGCAGTTGAAAACCAGTAAAAACACGAAAAAAAAGGCTTGAACCTTCGTTTTTTGTGGTAAATACCTGGCACAATGAGCTATCGTTTTAAAAATTCAGCCTGATACATTTTAAGACTTTTCTTCAATACACCCCTGGCCAGGTGAATCCTGGTTTTAACCGTCCCAATGGGAATGTTCAATTCGGTTGCAATTTCATGGTATTTATACCCTTCAAAGTACCTTATGAACGGATAAGAGTAGTCCTGCGGAAGCTTAGCCAAGGCAGAATGAATATTATCTAGTGTACATTTACCTTCCCCGCCATTGCGGGCGGTATTGTTTCTAAAATCATCGGTCACCATCCCTACACATTCAGTCATGTAAGCCTTCATTCTGTTTTTCTTGCGGTAGTTGTTAATGAAAGTATTTTTTAAAATCATGTACAACCAACTTTTTAAGTTGGTTCCATCTTCAAACTTTTCGGCATTGCGGATCGCCTTAAGCATGGTATCCTGGACAAGGTCATCAGCGTCATCCTTGTTTTTTGTAAATGAAAATGCAAAGGTGTGCAGGTTATTTTCAACATCAAATAACTGCCGGTTAAAATCTAATAATTCTGTTTTCATGGTCAATATTTTTGAGGGGGGGTTAACACAACAATTAAGATCTTTTATCAGATTGCTCATGCCACTGAGGTTATTTATCAAGTCATCTGCTCGATCCAATTGAATCTTTAATTTGCACTGTCTAAGCTTAAAGAGTCAATATTTGCAGTATCTGCAATCCCGGTTTCTGTCCTGGCCGTGTCCATTACGGCACTGTCGGTCATTAGCGAATCCGTATCATTACTATTGCGATCTGAATTGCAAGCTGTAAATCCTATACTAAGAATCAACAGCATGGCTGGAATTTGTAGTTTCATTCTTTTCATTTTTAAAGGTTTAACAAGTAGATATTAAGTGCTTTAATAGGCACTGCTAATTTTAAACAGGTCAGGAAAATAAAAAGTTTGCCCAAATGAAAAAACGGGTATTTAGTCATTATTGCGTATTTTACGCATGTTTGGGCACTCGTAATCGTACGAAAATCTTCTTCTGGGCCCTTTGAGATCTGCCCTATTTTGGGCTTTCATCTGGGAAAATTGCCATTTAAGTGCACCAGTCAATTTTACGAGGGATGTATAGAAGGCAATGGGATTTAGGCCCTATCCGCATTTACCCTGAAATTATTTGCGTTAAATACGTGATTGCTATTCTACAAAGCCATTAAGGACGGCATAACGAATCAATGCTGCTGTATTTCGGGAGCCGGTTTTTTCAATCAGGCTTTGGCGATGTCCTTCCACTGTCCGCTTACTGATAAATAGTTTATCAGACATTTCGCTATTGGTTAGCCCCTCAGCGATCAGATGCAGAATTTCAATCTCCCGGGTAGAAAAATCGATTTGATTTTCCGGAACACCGACAACAGGATTTCGACTATGGGCGAGTTTATTCAGCATACCCATCGAAAGTTCTGAACACAAATATTTACTGCCAGCATGAACATGTTTAATGGCGAAAATAAGTTCGTCAGCACTTACATTTTTTAACAGGTAACCGTATGCACCTTCGGTGAAGGCCTGATAGATATAATGCTCATTGTCATGCATAGACAGCATGACTGCCCTGACACTTAGATCGAGTGCTTTAAGCTCCTTAAGCAGGGATATTCCGTCGAGTTCGGGCATATTGATATCTGCCAATATCACATCAGGTTGCTCTGATCTAGAAATGTACTCCAAGACTTGCCTGCCGTTCACTGCTTCAGCTGAAATATGGATGTCTTTATCCATCTCCAGTAACATCCTTATGCCATTTCTAACAATAGTGTGATCTTCTGCCAGTATTACGTTTATCATAGTATTGTTTTTTGCTAAGAACAATCTCAACAGCGAATTGTTACGCAAATCAAGGAATTTGGGTATTTGGCATCGATATTTTTAGCATAAGTGGACAGTGGGAATGCAGTTCATCGGCTCTAGACAGCACTACCAAGCAGGATGTCCAACTACATCTTTATGATCAAATTACCTGTAATCGTGTACGACAACTGATAACCATGAGCAATTACCCATCTTTTAACTCAGGCTCCCAAATATATTTCATGACATCCGTCACGCTATCGTTGACTGAAATACGACGGTACCATTGTCCTTTGCTACTGTGGTCTCCGCCGGCTAAACTGACATAAATCCTCACAGGGGAACCTTCCCTATCTGTAGTGATAAGTAAATCAAAGCGCCCTGTCTGCATCCCTACAGCTGAAGACGGATTGTATTTACGGTGCAGTAGTGCCAAAATTCGCAAATCTAACATCATAACATCACTCTCCTTTGCCAGTACCAAGTTACCTATTAAACTTACGTAATTTCTACTGGCTTCGATGTGTCAACTACCTGTTTATGGAAAATAATTGTGATTGCCAGCGTTATGCAGACAAACAGATAGCCGAACTCTTGTTATTCGTGTTACTTGTCTCCAATATGTTGAGTAAAAAACAAACAAATCGATGCGAACTAAAGGAAGAACTAGAGACTATTTCAGCAATCCGATCACTCCACTGCTCTTTAGAGGGCCGGCTGTTAAGCGACTATATCATGATCAGTGCTGCTGACATTGGCATCGGTTACTAAGACCAATAGTCAATATTTGAGAAATTTAGACGGATAAGACCTATAGCTAGGGGATCTGATATAGGATTTTATCCGGTAATAACATCGTGATGGCCTCCGCCGGTAAAGCAACCATTGAAAAGCCGGGACAACTTATATTCAGCTGGCGTACTCATCGAGCCACTCACTTGTCCAAACAATTTGGGGCCGCTTATATAGAGACTTTACCAGCTTGAGGCTGAAACGGAGGATGGTGTATTAGAAATAGCGGCGAACAGCCCGAGCCCATTCGCCACTATAACTTAACCACCCCCACAATAGTACCCTAGGAGGCGATTCATTGGATAATAGTTCTACCTTGAATCGCCTTAATTCGTTATTTTATCTCGGCTTGTATCTTTTCGATCATTTCAAGATGATGCTTTACTACGGGTGCCGTTTTGCCTGCGAAGGCTTTTAGCTCCGTATCTGAAAGGTTTCTACTGCCATCTTCCATCAGCGCCAGGGTTTTCTGATGCCCGTCAACCATCGCCTTTACATAGGCTTTGTCAAATTCCGCACCTCTTGCAGCTTGCAGCTCTTTTTGTACGGCAAGGTGTTCTGCATCCAATGTCGCAGGCAGTGCAATTCCTTTGGCTGTGGAAATCCCGTTTAGTTCCTCGTTAGCCTTGCCATGATCTTTAACCATCATTGCTGCGAACTCCTTAACTTTTGCACTGCTTGCCTTCTGTAAAGCCAGCTGACCAAACCCCACCTCTGCCATTCCGCCTACGGCTGCTTTGTTCGCGAAACTGGTATCGGCGAGGCCGGATTCTGCGGGCGCCATGTCAGAGGTCATCGTGGTGTCAGTCATTGTCGTATCGGACACATCAGTGCTATTCTCCGACTGCTGTCCGCAACTCTGGAAGATCAGTGATCCCGCAAATGCAAATAAATAAATCAATTTTTTCATGGTCTAATGTCTTTGTTTGGTACCTATAACCATTTGCCTGAACTTTTGTTTATACTATTAAATCTTAACCTAATTTATATTTGAAAGCGCCTAGTAGGCAATGCCTACCGGTTTTTATCTTTTTCCGGCCGAATAATCAGCCGAAGGGTCGGATCATTTGTGGCGAAGCTCCAAAACCAGTTAAAAGCCAGCTTAAGTTTATTTCTAAAGCCAGCAATCGGAATGATGTGGATAAAAAGCCATACCAGCCAGGCCAGGAAACCTTTAAAAAATCCATTGGGTAAATCCACAACTGCTTTAAATTTCGCAATGATCGCCATCGATCCTTTGTCTTTGTAATGGAAAGCAAGAAGTGGCTTTGCCTCCCGGATGTTCACGAAATTCCGGGCAAGCAGTGTTCCTTGTTGAATGGCTACCTGTGCCAGTTGAGGATGTCCGGTCGGAAATTTCGGGTCGCTTTGCTGTAAACAGATGTCCCCGATGGCAAAAACATTTTCCAAGCCGGCTACCCTGTTAAACTGGTCCACTATAATTCTGCGTCCTTTACCAACGACTTCCGGAGGTAAACCGGCCGCTTCCCTTGCGATCACCCCTGAGGTCCAGATCAGTGTCGCACTGGGAATGCTTTCACCGCTACTGAGGATCACCTGATCAGCTACATAATCCTTGACTGCTGTGTTCAGCAGGATATTGACACCAAGCTTTTTCAACACACCAGCCGCTTCTTGCTGAGACTTTTCACTCATCGGTGCCAGTAAACGGTCCAGCGCATCCACCAAATAAATCTTACCCAAACCTTTTCTCGCCGCCGTTGGATAATCTTTCCGAACAATGTTTCCACCCATTTCTGCCAGCATCCCGGCGATTTCTACGCCGGTAGGGCCGCCACCAGCGATGACAATATTTCCCAGTCGCTCCCGCTCATCTTCATCTTCGCTGCGCGCCGCCTCCTCGAGTCTGAGTAACACATGATTCCTCAGCTCCAGTGCATCATCGATGGATTTCATCGGCAGCGCCCCGCGCCTGACGTTTTCCATTCCAAAGTAATTGGTCTCCGTTCCCATCGCCAGTACCAAATAATCATAAGTCAGGGAGCCGTTATTTGTATGAACCTTATGCGCAGCCAAATCGATATTGAGCAGACTGCCCATGTAAAAGCTAAACTGTGGCTTCGACTGGAACATCCTTCGGAACGGGTAACTGATGTTCGAGGCCTCAATATATGCGGTAGACACCTGGTAGAGCAATGGTGGAAAGAAATGATAATTATTCTTATCCACCAACACCATCTCATACTCATTATCTGACGCGAGCTTTTTAGCCAGGTTCAATCCGGCGAAACCTCCGCCAATAATTATAATTTTTTTCAAAGCTACGCTCATATTTCAACAGTTTTATGGAGGATCTGGTTTTAGCCTTTCCTAAGCACTAAAGACGCTTACCAGACCGAGGTTTACCTACTAACATCGGGTAGCCTAAGTTGTTTTGGATAACTGAAGTAGAAAGAACCCGGAATAAATTCAAAAAAGGGAAAACCAAAATAAACAGTGGTTTTTCTTTAGGCGATCTAAACCACAGATCTACCATGCAAAAAAGAAATATGGCCATCCGGCTAAGCAGTTTCCTGACTTGTGACATAGTCAAAACAAAATAGCCTGTGAGTGGTTTTAGCACACTACTTATCCTGATAATTTTAAATTGAGCTTGTTATGAATCCACTAACCCCCTGGGCGGTCTCCGCCGGTAATGAATTGGCAGGTAATCCATCAGCAATCTTTGATCATGCCGCCGGTGGTTTCCATTTTAAAGTCACCGCTACTTCAGATTCCATCTGGATCCGGACCGAATTACCTGGCGGTGGACGGGTGGCCTTCCGCGTGGCTTACAGTCCCGGGACTGACCTGGAAATCCTTGAAATCACCAGACATCAGCAGCCGGGAATAGACCTGAATCTCCGATCTGCTGTGGGCAGGCAAACGGTCAGTATTCGTATCAATCAATCGCAATCCTCTCCGGTATTGCGCTATACCAATAGCCTGACCCCTGTAAAAGACCTACTGATACCCAGCTGGCCAAGAGACATACTGTTTATTGGAAAGCACAACAATCCTGAGCACACGGAAGGAAAAATCCATGCCAGCCAGTTTGGTACACGCACGGGCTTCTTGTATCTGAGTCAGACTAAACCAAAATCCGCCACGCTGCTTTACCTGCAGAACCTGACGGCACTGTCAGACTACTGTCAACAGACGGAAACTTCTCTGGGTGATACCGTCGGCGGAGTATGGCCAGAATTGGGACTTTCCCTCCCTCCTTCCAAAAAACCACTTCAGGCAGGTAAAGAAGTCATCCTTTCTGACGCCTTCATCGCTTTCGATGAGGAAGTACCGGATGAAGAGCCGGCAATGATGCGTTTATACCTTGATTTGCTGGCCAGGATTTATCTGCTATTGCCAAAACCAGCAACAAACTATCAGAATTGGTCCCAGATCCTCAGTAAGGGATTAAAAGACCTGATTGATAGCCCCGGATGCTGGTCACAGGTGGCAGGACACAAATACTTCAATGCCTATGTAAGCGACTACCAGACCCCACCCGAAATCATGGTACAGCTGGCTGTATTATTACCCTTGCTAGACTACGTGGAATGGAGCGGTGAGCAGCTGGGAGTAATGAAAGTGATCAAGGAAGGTCTGCCCTCATTTTATGATGAAAAACTGGGCACGATCATGCGCTGGCTTCCGGCAGCAGAAGATAAGCTCAAAGGCGATGAAGAGCAGAAACAGCCCAAAGTAATGGATTCCTGGTACCTGCACCATCCCTTGCTCAACCTCTCCAGACTGGCGTTAAAGGGAGACAAGATGGCAGAAAAACTATTCCTGGACTCGCTGGATTTCGCAATCAACGTTGCCCGGCACTTTAAATACCAATGGCCTGTATTCTATAAAATGGATACCCTGGAAGTCATCAAAGCGGAAACAGCTGAAGGCAAAGGCGGAGAAAAGGACGTAGCTGGCATTTATGCCCATGTCATGCTCCAGGCCTGGGAACTGACCAGGGAAAAAAAATATTTAAACGAGGCAGAGAAAGCGGCAAAAACCTTACAGGGTTATGGCTTTGAGCTATTTTATCAGGCCAACAATACAGCTTTTGCATCCGGGGCATTGCTCCGGCTCTATAAAATCACTAAAAATGAATTATACCTCAACCTGAGTTACAACTGCCTTGCGGCAATATTCCGGAATGTGCAACTGTGGGACTGCAATTATGGCTATGGCAGGAATTTCCCGAAATTCTTTTCGCTTTATCCGCTAAATGATGCACCCTACACCGCTGTTTATGAAGAACAGGAAGTTTTTTGTGCTTTTCACGACTACCTGATGCATGCCGAAGGGGTAGACATCCTGCCTTCAGTAAGACTGCTCTTAGCCGAATACATCCGTTACCTGGTAGACAGGGCGATATTCTATTACCCGACAATGCTGCCGGCAGAGATGCTTGAAGAAAACCCAAAGATGGGCGAAGTTGACCCCAAGCTTTGGATCGCCCTGGAGGACCTGCAGGATGGGTGGCTGGCCTCAGGAACCGTTGGTCAGGAGGTATATGGCGCAGGTAATGCTTTTGGAATACTTCCGCGGCACCATCTGAAAATTCCTGATCAACCCTTCCTGATCTATACCGATTACCCGACTTCAGGATTTAATGCAATCAGTGGAAAAAACATTACTTTCCGTGTACTAGGTGATGATCGGCTCCATTGCCGGATGATGCTCGTCAAAACAGCACAGAAAAGAATCCCGGAATTTAAGATCCAGCTAAACGGTCAGAAAGAACCGCTGAAAGGAATACCTACTGCAAATGGAAACCGGGAATACACCATACCAGGAAACAGTACCATAACGATTAAAATACATCAGTAACCTTTAATATGTCAAACCCATGGAATTATCAAATGACTACCTACCCAGATCTGTCAGCGGAAAACGGATACTGATTACCGGCGGCACTACCGGTATTGGCCACGCAATTGCCATTTTACTCGCTTCCCGGGGTGCAAAAATTATGATCTTTGGACGCCACGGGACATCCATCGACGCAACAATGGAAGCGATACGCGTACTGGATAGAGAAACAGAATGTTACGGCATGCGTGCCGACGTGGCCGATAAAAAAGACGTAGACAGGGTCTTTAGTATGGTCGACAGCCAGTTCGGCGGTCTTGATATTTTGATCAACAACGCCGCCCTTCCTTATGAAGGCGTTATGAAAGGTACTTATGAAGACTGGCAATATATCGTAGACACCAACCTTCTCGGCTATATGGCTTGTTGTAATCAAGCTGTAAAGCGCATGAAAGGAGGCTCAGGCAGCCACATCATTAATATTGGTTCGATCAGCGCAGATGAGCGCGCTAAGAGCAGTTCGGTGTATGTGGCCACAAAAGCTGGTATCCAGGGATTTAATGAATCCTTAAGAAAAGAGGTCAACGAGATGGGTATCAAGGTCAGCCTTATTGAACCTGGCCTGGTTGGCACGGATATGATCGAGGAAGATGTTGCCCAACAGTATCAGAAAATAACAGCATTGGAAATGTTAAAAGCCGAAGACATCGCCATGAGTGTATTGTATTGTTTATCCCAGCCGCTGCGCTGCGACGTCATCAGCTTACAGATCAGACCTCACCTACAAATCATATAATCATGAAAACTCCATCTAATCATACCTTTTTTTATCGCAATGGGTTAACCATTGTTTTCCTGGCTTTATTTATAGTTACCCTTTTTGCCCAGGCCCTAACCGGATGGAAGCAACACAACCAAGATCTTCTGGAAGATCATGCACAAGAAATAGGTCTGACAACCTATCTGCAAAGCGGACATTTCATTTCAGCAACTTTTGAAAACTTTGAAAGTGAATTCCTGCAAATGGCCTTGTATGTTTTACTGACCATATCCCTACGTCAGATTGGCTCAGCAGAATCCAAACAGCTCGATACGCCCGAAGAGGTAGACCGGGAACCGAAACCGTCAAAAGATGCGCCATGGGCAGTACAAAAAGGAGGCTGGATATTGAAGCTGTACAGTCACTCGCTTTCCATTTGTTTTGCCATTCTTTTCCTGTCCAGTTGGGCACTGCACCTATATGGCAGCTGGCAGAACCATAATGTGGAGCAGGTTGTCAAACATCTGCCAAAAGATACCGTTGTTACTTACCTCGGGCAGGCAGAATTTTGGTTTGAGACCTTTCAAAACTGGCAGAGTGAATTTTTATCTGTCGCCTCTATCGTCTTTCTGACCATCTATCTGCGGCAAAAAGGATCACCTGAATCCAAACCCGTTGATGCTCCACATTTGGAAACCGGGAAGTAAATAAGTGCTAACAAAATCGAGAAGCCACCTATGAAAAAAGAAATTGATGATACTTCATTGCGCGCCTGCGGCAAGCTGCTGATCGAAAACAAGCTGACCATTGCCTTCGCAGAAAGTGCAACCGCCGGACGGATATCCGCTGAGTTTGCGCTGATACCTGATGCCGGAAAATTCCTGAAAGGAGGGGTCGTTTGTTACGATGCGGCGCTCAAATGTACGCTGCTGGGGGTTCCCCAGGAACAGCTAAAAGCCTTTACTCCGGAATCCGAAATCGTGACCTGCTCCATCACTGCAGGCTTACAAAAACTCATTCCGGCGGACATCCACATCGGCTGTACCGGACTTACCGCTCCCGGCGGCAGCGAAAGCCCCGATAAACCTGTAGGAACAATGTTCCTGTATGGAATTAAAAACCATGACCTGTTGTTCAGCGAAAGAATGGTCTTTCAGGGAAGCCCTAAAGAAATTGTGCGTCAGACCGTCGAGTTCCTCGCTCTGCGCCTGCGTGGTTACCTTACAAGCCTGAAATAGCGCAGATCAGTTTTCAGGATTTACGCTACGTTCTGCCTTTAACTCAAAAACATAAATATTTTAAAATCACTCCGACCGGCAGAATCGGCAGGCAAACCTTCGTCGATAATCGGCACTCAGGTTACATCTAACCTCCTATGGGTGATGCAAAACAGGTAATTGTTCTGACCTGAAAAAATGAACTGACTCAAATCCAGAATAAGCAGGTACTTCGCCTCAAAAAACAGGTATTAATCAGGCCAGTCTCGGGCCAGATTTCGAAAACCCTTAGGTTATCCAGGTGTTCTGCTTATAAACACTACGACTATGGAAAATTACGATGAGCATACTGAAGCTTCAAGGAAGCAGCAGCATGAATTAGAGGAAGGTCGGTCTCAAAACCAGCCCAAACAAAATGATCAGCAATCATTTCCTGCAGATGGTCCGATAAGTAACCCAGAACGACCAGAACACGAGGACTTAAACGACAACAACGCAGAAAACAGCGAACAAAACAGCGGCGTAGGCTATGGCAGCGTATCACCTTCGGAAGGGGTCCCGTCAACACCACCCCAAAATGTACCAGGTGAAGACGCGGCTGATGTTGGTGCAGCAGAGCAGTATACATCCGAAGAAGATGACCAGGAGGATTTGGAGAACGATACTCCCCAAAATGAAGAAGAGGACGATCTAGACGAACGTGAGTCGTCCCTGAGCTGACGATGAAAATCACGGGAAGTGGCGGATTAATGCCGCCACTTTGCTATAATGCCTTTTCCATTGATGCAGCTTAAATTACTCAGCTGTTGACTGTTCATTGTCCAGTTTCAGAAACACTTTAAAAACCGATCCCTGGCCAGGCTGGCTTTCCACAATGACCTTTCCCCCTGCAGTCGAAATAATGGTGTGGACCAAATAAAGTCCCACACCCGACCCTTCACCGGTCATTCTTACCCGCTGGAATTTTTCAAAAATCGAAGCCTGCTCTGTCTTACTCATACCTATCCCATTGTCCGAAACGCTGATCACCATATAATCTTCTTCACGATAGGATTTGATGAAGATTTCAGGGATGCGATCCGCGGGAGTATATTTGATGGCATTATTAACCAGGTTATAAATCACGCTGCGCAGTTTGCGCCTGATGAAGCGAATCTGAGAAATTCCGATATCTTCGTTTATGATTGCCTCCGATTCCAGAATTTGAGGAGCGAGGCTAAGCCTTACGTCCTCCAGAATATTCTGCAAGTCCAAAAGTTCTTTCGCTGCCTGATAGCGATGTTGCTGCCAACGGGTCTCTACCAGGTCATTTATCACCTTTTTCATCTGCTTCAGGCTGCTCTCGACATGTTCCAGTAACTCAGGGAACTTCTCCATACTTTTTTCGGGCAATCTCCTAAGCATCTCAATAGTTAAACCCAGTGAAAGGAGTGGATTTTTAATGTCATGGGCAATCGTATCCAACAAGAGTTCGTGTTCTGCAATCAGCTTCTCTTGTTCCTTAAGGTCGCGGATACGCGGAGTAATGTCCACAAAGGTGATGATCACGCCATTGGTCTTATTTTCTTTGCGTACCAGATATGGGAGAATATTCATCTGATACCAGTGCATATCTGTAGTCTGGATTTCTTTTTGAAGAATTTTACCGGTAGCAAAAACCGTTTTAATATTTTCGATTATAGTAGGATATCTGAAGTTCTCCTTAATCTGCTCCAGAGGTCTACCTACAAATTCATGCTTTAGGTTAAACTGGCTCATGGCCGGGGGAGTAAATTTCCTCAGGATCAGATGTGCATCTACAAAAAGCTGTGGTATGATCGTGTTGCTGAAATAGTTTTCCAGCTCTTCATTGAGTTCTGTCAGGGCACTGATTTGTATATTTTTATCTTGCATCAAAGTTGAAGGTTAGCACGGGTAGTACCGATAGTATTTTAACTATAAAGGTATCATACAACAACCTTGGAGCATATTTGTTTTTCTCAAACGGGTACTTCACGCAATTGGCCGGGTAAATCCGTTTCAGGGGGAACCGTACAGCATATTAAAAAAACAGCGACAGCGTTTTGCTGGCAACGAAATTCCCTTAAGGAATTGAATCCATGAGTGCTTGCATACACCAGTATAAATACGTAAAATCGAGTGACAAAAAACTTATTGTATCTAAGGGCGTTACCTAACTGACAAATCTTACCACAAACTTTATGCAAAAACGTATATATATATTAGAGGACGACATCCACATCAGCTTCATACTTGAATTATTTCTATCTTCCCAAGGCCTTCAGGTAAGTGTTTGCAGAACCATTGCAGAGTTAACCCGTGTATCCGGAGAACAACTTCCTGATATCTTTCTGCTAGACATTATGGTTCCCGATGGAAGCGGGCTGTCATTTTGCAAACTGCTCAAGCAGGATCCCGATAAAAAGCACATCCCGGTGTTGATCATGTCCGCACATGTCAATCCGGAAAATGTCGGTCAGGAGAATGCATGCAATGACGATTTTATTGCCAAACCATTTGATTTGGATGCGCTAAGCAAGCTGCTCGAAAAACACATGGGATGATCACATGAGGTGTTTAGCATTTAACAAAATTTCTGGAGTCGATCCGTATAATAATGACAACTTAAAAACCCATGAACAATAGGGGAAAATCTCCATCCATCTATTGATCGCAACCTCATGATCGTATCTTCCTTTCTAATCCTTAAGGTTCCTTTGCTTAACATTAGCCTAACTTTAGGGTGGCCTGTTGGTTTAATGTCTTTTAAAGGTAATTAAATTGTATGGAAAGAACAACACACTAGGTATACGGCAGCACGAATGAAAAAGTTGAGCCTTTCCCCAGTTCACTCTGTACACTGATTTTGCTCCCATGTAAATTAAGAATTTCTCCCACCAGATATAACCCAATCCCAAAACCAGAAATGTTCTTATACCGATCATCCTGTATCCGGTAAAACCGTTCAAATAAACGGAGCTGGTCAGCCGGACTAATCCCTACCCCCTGGTCACTGACACTGACTGTTGCGAGCTTATTTTTTAGCACACATCGGACCTGAACAGCGGTTCCTTCATTGGAATATTTTATGGCATTCCCCATTAAGTTGACCAATACCTGGCTAAGCTTCTCCCGGTCCCCATAGACGGTTATACTTAGACTACGCTCATAATCAATCCTATGCGCCGGAGCAAGGAACGTAACCTCGGAAACGACCTCCTCGATGAGCTCAGATAAAGAAAAATGGGAAAGGTTTAACGACATTTTACCTTCCTCCAGCCTTGAAAGATTTAAAAAATCATGGATCATCGAGGTCATTTTATGTGTCTGATTCTCCGCCCTGCGCAATAGATTTTCAGTAATTTGGTTGACTTCATTTTTAGATCCCATCAACGCCAGCTGTAAATAAGAACGAATTGAAGTCAGGGGTGTTTTCAGCTCATGACTCACAATCGCGATGAAATCGTTCTTACGCTGTTCCTGAAGCTTTTTCTCGGTAATGTCTCTTGCTATTTTAGAAACACCGATAATCCTTCCGGAAAGATCCAATACAGGTGAAATGGTGAGTGAAACATCAATCAGCGTTCCTTGCTTTGTAAGTCGTTTGGTTTCAAAATGTTCCACCCTTTCCCCCTTTTTGAGTTTGTCAATGATCTGTGGCTCTTCTTGCTGGCGGTCAGGCGGAATCAATTTTAAAATAGACTCCCCGATCATCTCCTCGGAGGTATAACCAAAAATGCGTTCGGCTGCGTTGTTCCAGCTGGTGATGATGCTGTTAAAATTTTTGCTGATGATGGCATCATCAGTCGAAGCAATGATCGCCGAAAGGATAGCACTTTTCTGTTCTGCTTTAATCTGGCTGGTAATGTCCCGTGCAATCTTGGATATACCGATAATGTTACCTGAAATGTCTTTTACAGGAGAAATCGTCAGTGAAACATCAATAATCCCTCCCGCTTTGGTCAACCGCTTGGTTACAAAATGATCCACCCTTTCGCCAACGCGCAACTTGGTAAGAATCTCCGTCTCTTCCTCCATTCGGTCCTGCGGAATCAGCTTAGTTATGGACTCCCCAATCATCTCATCTGCTGCATAACCAAATATTCGTTCTGCAGAGAAATTCCAGCTCATCACCAAGCCATTAAGGTCTTTACTGATGATCGCATCATCCGAGGAGCTGACAATCGCTGCTAGCCTAGCACTCTGCTCCTCTGCAAGACGCAATGCAGCAATCAGGTCCTCTTGTTCCCTGAGATCAGTATTGAGCTGCGTTTCATGGAGCTCATGCCTAATGATACGGTTGTTCAATTCTTTTAATTGAGTACCTTCCGGTTGATCGGGTTTAATCATCTACCAAGGTAATCATTTTATTTAGGAGTCGGGTTATTAGTACCTCCTAAATATGATTCAGGAATCTCCTTTGCGCTATTATTCAGTATTGGAATCCTCATTGCCAATTAACGGTATCGCTCTCAGCAAACCCACGCAGATAAGATTATCCAGTCTGTCCGTGGTTCTCCATTCTTCCGTGGCTAAGACGTCCTAAACAAAAGGTTAAGGATATGTATGATGCTATAAGCGAAATTCTGCGTAAAGAGATTAGCGCTCTGAAGAACAACTTGGAAGAATTAATCTTTCCGTAGATCCGCTTCACTGGCCCATCGATCGCACACACACACCAATGCCAATGTTAAAACTTAAGTTTTTTTTCCATTATGTGATCGGCACCTGATAATCAATAAATTAATGTTTGTATGACTTCAACTGGATAACTGCTCTAAATCCGAAGGAAAAATGACTAAACACTTCTCCAGGCATAAGTGCCCGTTTGCTAAATCAATAATAAAATATTAGAAAATCGTTCTGTGGTTCTCCAATAAAACAAAGTTCCTTAACGAATTTCAAAAAAGACCCCGTAAAATCCTTTTTCTGATTACTTTTACGTTATATCTATGCTGATGCCAATACTTGAACTGACTGAATCTGATTTAAAAGCTTATTTAGATAAGCTGTCCACCCTCCCCTTATTCTCGACGGAAAGTTTAAGGGAATTAAGCTTACTGTATTCCAGGTTCCAGTTGAATGAACAAAACCTAATTAATTTTGAATATACTATTGAAAGGATACACCTTGAAAATAATTACATCGAAGAAAAAAAACGTTGTCAAAAAGCGTTCGACGACCTGAAAATACAGTTCAAACAAATAGATAACCGTATCATCTCCGTCGAGCAAAAGCTGAGCAGAGGTATTCCTGAGGATTTGGAACTTATTGACAAATTGATTGCTGAACAGGAGGCCATCGTTCAAGATCAAGAAAATATTAACGCCGAAGAATCTGCCCTTAAAGAACAAATTACCGGTGTTGACATCAAGTATGGAACAACAGGTGAGAAACTCAGGCAAAATCGACTCTCCCGGCAAGTACCATTAAAACCCCAGTTTGACCAGTATGCCATGATGATAAATATGGCTGATCAAAAAACCAAATGGAAGACCGGCATTTTTGGGCTGGTTCCTATCATTGGTATCCCGCTGCTTTTGGAATTCGTTGCCGTCAGCGTCAAAATTCCAATAATCGCATCCGATACGATTTACCATAGCGCCCCCGCACATTACCTGTTTTTTGGCTCACTCATATTAATGGAATTATTTTTAGCCGAGCGAATAAGAAATAAAATCTATGCTTTTTTTGCAATTCGTTATGCCAGGAAATCCTTGGGTGAACTTGCAAAGCTTCTGTCTGCAAATTTAGATTCCATTGCTAACTTGGAAAAAAAAACCGGCATTAAATTGCAAGTGATAAATGACACCACTGAACAAATAAACCATTAGCAGCCTCCAGACATCCAAATGCTGTCTTTTCCGCTGACAGATAAAAACATCTTGTCGCCGTGGATCGCTTTATATCATCAATCGAATCACACATGTATGGAGATAGCGGGGTTCAATACGAAAAACAATTGTCACATTCCAGAAAAATCTAAACCTTTCCTAAACATTGGTGTTAGAAACGAACATCAACACCAAATAATTATGGAAAATACAACAGTAAACACAGAAATTTTGAACGATCTGATCCAAATCAACAATGACAGGGTCAGCGGTTATGAAAAAGCGATAGACGAATTGGCAGTGGAAGATAGCGATCTAAAATCTCTGTTCCCTCAAATGATCAGACAAAGCAACCAACATAAAGCTACGCTGACCCAGGAAGTTCAGGTATTGGGCGCTACAGTTGAAACTGGTACCACAACATCAGGAAAAATATATCGGGCATGGATGGATGTAAAAGCAGTATTTACGGGACATGACCGCAAAACTGTTTTGAATAACTGCGAATTTGGCGAGGACGCCGCTCAAAACGCCTATAAAATGGCGTTAGAAACAGATGGTCTGTCCGCAAATCTCAGGAGCATTATCTCTGATCAAAAAGCAGATTTAAGATCCTCACATGACCAAATCAAAGCCCTGAGAGATCATGTTGCTTTATAGCATCTGAAATGAAGCGGACGACGAAAGCTGGATCATCAACTCCATCAGCGAACAAACAGCAGCCTAATTAAAGGCTTTTGCACTTCCCCTTAGCGTTACAACTAAGGGGAATTAGTATCCAAATGTAGTTAATGCGAATAATTGAGGGCATAGGAATATATGGGCTTCCTGACTGTAACTTTCAAACTGGTTAAAAAACTTAGATATGTCTATTTTCACCACCTATATTGATATTAATGGAATAAAGTTTTCGGGAAAAAGAATTTCAGCTATTTCCTGGGAAGAAGCAGATTTCCGCGCGAAATGCCAGGGCTTAGAGTTGGCAGGCCGGCTGATTCGGGAAAAAGCAATTGATTACGAACTCGTAAAAAATAACTGATGCTAGTGAATCAGCAATTACTTTCATACAACCAATATGTCCGGCATTGCTAGACCATTCAGCGAACGAATATTCTAAATATCGGGGATCTAGGGCCGTTTAATGACCCATGCTTGAACATTTAATAACCTGGATTAACTGGACAATTTACCGCCGGATCAGGCGTTGAAGACTGACCCCAAAACAAACCCACAGATTAGCCCTTAATCGGTCAATCAATGAAGCAAATTGTTCTTCCATCAGCGAAAAAAGTTTACGTCTGCCTATGTACCAAATATTTCCTTGGCTTTTTTTACCGCTTTAGCCAAATCAATACCTTTTCCAAGTACGCCCTTGAAGAGGTCTCCAGTTTCTTTAAGCCGGTCCAGCGTATTAAAAATAGTAAAATCTTTCATGGTCAAACCCGGCTTTAGCTCCACCCAGTCCAAAGGCATGGATACTGTCGCACCGGGTTTAGGCCGAAGCGAATATGGTCCGGCAATGGTAGCACCAGGCCTATTTTGCAGAAAGTCCAGGTACATTTTCCCCTTGCGACTGGAGATCATCCGTTCCAGGCTGGTATATTCCGGAGCCCGCTGATGCAGCAAACTGACAATGATCTTGGCAAACATCTGACTCTGATCATAAGTGTACTTAGCGCCCAGCGGAATGTAAATATGGATTCCGGTTGAACCTGATGTTTTTGGATAGCAAGGGACTTCGATTTGATCGAGTATATCTTTTGTCATCCGTGCAATCTCGATCACCTGGTCAAAGGTGTTCTTGTCAGGATCCAAATCAATCACACAATAATCGGGATGGTCTGGCGATGCCGACCTGGAGAACCATGGATTCATCTCGATGCAGCCTAGGGAAGCCATCCACAACAGTGCAGCTTCATCGTTCCCCAGCAAATATTCCTTGTGTTCGCCATCGCTGGTAGTATAAGGAAAGGTCTCCGCCCAGTCCGGCGCCTTTCCTTTCACATCCTTTTGGTAAAAGCTTTTGGAGTGGATGCCCCCGGGGAAACGATTTAATGACATCGGCCGGTCTTTCAGATACGGCAATATATAATCCGCCACCTGGTAGTAATAATTAAACATATCACGCTTAGACACCTTGTCTTCCGGCCAGTAGAGCTTACTCAGATGGGTAAACTTCAGCTCGCGGCCTTTGATCTTGCGTACCTGTGTTTCCTCTTTTGGATTGAGCAAGGTCTTACGGCTTTTATTTTTAGGAGGTGAAACGATCTGGGGATGCTTATCCTTCTGATCAGGCTTGGTCTCCTCCTCCTCAGGCATATCCAGCGCCACTATCGCCTTGGTTGCCACTTCGGATTCCCGCGTTACTTCTCTTGCTTTTTTATCAACACGCATCCCCTGGAAGGAAGGATGGCGAAATACCCCGTCACTGGTGACCTCAGTAAAAGCAACTTCACAAACCAGCTCTGGTTTCAACCAGGTTGCTTTTGCTTTTGGAGGATTGGGGCGGAAGCGAGAGGGCTTGTTTACATCCGGTACTTCGGAAAAAGGAGTCTCATGGATGATGAGCGGTTTGAAATGGGCCATCATTTCCTTTTGATTTTTGTCGTTAAACCCAGTACCCACTTTTCCTACGTATTCCAGCTTTCCGTTTTCATAAACACCAAGCAGCAGCGAGCTGAACGGTTTGGGCGTGTCCTCGTTTTTAGTGAACCCGGCAATAACCACTTCCTGCCTTTTGTGTACTTTGATCTTGAGCCATTCTTTGGAGCGTGCGCCGGCACCGTACTGGCTATTTGCTTTTTTAGCGATGATACCTTCCAGGCCTATTTTTTGGGCGGCAGCAAAAAAATCCTTGCCCCCTGCTTTAAAGATTTTACTGAGCCGGATACTGTCATCTTCCTGGGGAAGTATCGCTGCCAGGATTTGCTGACGCTCTTCCAGGGGCAGCTCAGTCAGGTCCATCCCCTCATACCAGATCACATCAAAAACATAGTACACCAGTTCCCCGTCTGCTTCACTACGCCAGTTCTGCAGGTTCCCGAAATTGGAAATCCCTTTTTCATTCAGCACCAGGATCTCTCCGTCAACTACCATATCTTTCTTCCAGCCTTGCATGATCTGGAAAATAGGATAGAACTTTTCATTGAACTGCTTATTGTTTCGGGATAGCAACTGTACATCTCCATTTTTCAGGCTAAACCCAAGCGCGCGGTAACCGTCCCATTTTACTTCATATATCCAGTCCTTATCGTCAAAAGGTTCATCTACCAGCGTTGCAAGCATAGGCTTCATACCGATGGGAATTTTTGCCTTTTTGCCTTTCTTTATGAGTGCTCTTACTTCCGCTGTCAGTTTCCCAGGGAGATCGCCTTCAATGATTTCCGCTGCTTTGTTTGACACCTTACCTGCCGATTTCTTAGCGGGTTTAGTAGGCTCCTTTATTTTCTCTTGATGACCGTTCTGCCAAACTTTATCACCGGTCTTTTCCATCCCGGCAATCGTTTTCCCCGACCGTACTGACTTGTCTTTATTCGTAATGTCACTGGTTTTAGCAAACTCATCTTTGTGCTTGATCAGCAACCATCCATTCTCTCCCATTCCATGGGTTTTTACCAATGCGAATTCTCCTTTGAGCTTCTCCCCATGTAGGATGATCTTTACTGAACCCACTTTGAGCTGCTCGAGCAGGTGTTTTTCCTGTGCCTTTTTTCCTTTTATCTTTTCTATAGGCTCATAAGTTCCCTGGTCCCATACGATTACTGTTCCCCCGCCGTATTCTCCTTTTGGTATAATTCCCTCAAAATCCTTGTAGTCAAATGGATGGTCCTCGACCATCATGGCCAGTCTTTTGGTCTTGGGATCAGTAGATGGTCCTTTGGGTACCGCCCAGCTTTTCAGCACGCCTTCCATTTCCAATCTGAAATCGTAATGCAACCTGCTGGCATCGTGTTTCTGAATGACAAACTGAAGTTTGTCCTTGTCTGTAGAGTGTCCTGATTTGGGTTCGGCGGTCCTGTCGAAATCGCGTTTTTTATTGTATTGGGTTAAGCTCATGACCTTTGGTTTTTAGCAAATAACAACCGCGGAGGTTAAATGTTTAGGTCATTTGGGCACAGTATCTTCGAAGCGGCTTTGTGATTAGCAGAACTAACCAGCAGGTACAAAAAGCTGAAAATCTACCCCCCGATTGTTAATCAGGTATTCTTAATCTTCAGCTCATCACCGTCAGCTGCCCCCCTGGATCGAATAGTTTTTCTCTACCATGAATCAAATTTTCATTCCTTACCGCATTCTTTCTGCCCCGTTAAGATCTCCGTTAATCTCCCGGGCTCCTTTCTCATTATATTGTGCGCGCAATCAACTGTTTCAATATGCCAATCTCCTGAATCTTTCAAATCTTCATATTGTTTCTTAAAAGGAGTTTGCTCCCACCCACTCAGGTAAATAAAAGTCCGGTTATGGATTCTGCCTATTCTACCCCCTACTTTGTCCAGTTCAACCACTCTATCATCGTTCTCCGCAAATCAGCGCAATACCTTTGCTATACAAAAAGTTTACAACAGATCAATAAACGATTAAAAATAATAAAAATGGAAAGTTTAAACAACGGTACATCCAAAGTGGTGTACACAGCAGCAACAATTACCACTGGTGGCCGCCAGGGTGCATCAAAAAGTTCAGATGGGCACCTGGACATTACCCTTACCCCTCCGGGAGGAAAAGGTGAAGGCACTAACCCCGAGCAATTATTTGCAGCAGGGTGGTCAGCTTGTTTTTTAGGAGCGATGGGCAAATCTGCAGCAAGCAAAAGCATTAAGCTTCCGGCCGACTCTAGCGTTGATGCAGAAGTCGATCTGGTATTATCAGATACAGAAGGATATTCGTTACAGGTACGTCTCAATATCAGTCTTCCAGGCATCGACCGAGAAGATGCATTGGCAATCGCTGAGCATGCTCACACATTATGTCCCTATTCAAAAGCGGTTAAAGGCAATATCAAGGTGGAGACCAATATCCTGTAAAAAAGTAAGCTGAGTGGTCAGCAAAGTAGCTGATCGAATGAACATTTATTACCCAACAAATGGCTGAAAACAGGCTATTCAAAAAATCTGATAAAGGTGGCCATTTCGCAGCATGGGAACAACCTCAAATTTTCTCGGAAGAGATCCGTTCAGCCTTTAGAAGGCTGCATTAAACATTTTTTAAACAAAAACAAGATGAAAACAAATTTCAGCATACTTGCAATAGCCTTGATACTAACCCTATCTGCATTTTTTAAACCAGCCCCTGCCTTTGCACAACAGCAAGGCGTTACCCGCACAGAGTTACAGCGACATGATATCAGCACCCCCGGTTGGGAGACCATACAAGTCAGAATAGATTTTGACAAAGGAACAGCTTTTGGTATGCATACCCACCCAGGCGAAGAAGTTATCTATGTACTCAACGGGACGTTTATTTATGAGGTTGCCGGAAAGAGGCAAGTAACACTTAAAAAAGGTGATACCCTTTTTATTCCAGCCGGGGTGGCTCATGCTGCAAAAAATATAGGAAAAACAAAGGCAGTAGAGTTAGCCACATATATTGTTGAAAAAGGAAAGCCAATTTTGGTGAAAAAATAAGCGACGCTTATATGTTAGCAGCTATCTCATAAGAGGGGCTAATCTTAAAAGTCGAGGGGAGAATAAATAGTAAAAATTCTCGAACCGCTTATTGGCCACTAAAAAGACATAAAATAAATGATTTTTAAATAGTTATTAAAAAACAGGAGATGGTCGAACTGACCATCTCCTATCTGATTTGCATTTAATCGCAGATTTGTTTGCTAAAAGATGATACCAACGGATTATTTTTGAAACAAGAAGTAATTTATATTTGAATATTACTTATTCCTTTAGCATGGCAAGTTTCGGTAAAGAAGTGCAGATAACCTACATCAGCAAATGGACAAAGCCTAAGTTGGCTCGAATCCTAAAACCGTCTTTAAGTGTCCATTTTTTCAGTAAGATATTTCCAATATCTTTTTGGGACATGCTGTGCATGTAATTTGGTGTTTTTCCTGGCCACGATATTGGTGCTTTTAAAATAATCTTTCCATAATGTGGCATAGAGATTTTCTTTGACCGCATGCAGCTCCCCGGTTGTCTTTTGCAGGTTCTTTTCTTCTTCTGGAGTGAAGTTCACTTCTTCTGCTTTTTCCAGGTTATAATATAATCCATAATGTCTATTCACATCGTAAATAACCCACCGCTGATCCGAATAACGGTTTTTAAAATGGTTCATAATCAAAGGGAGTACGTTGAAGTCCGGGTCTATAGCGCAATAAAAAATCTCATCTGCCGAATGTTGAAATCGTATGAAAGCTTCCATCCTGTGTTTCTCTCTTTCAACCTTCCTTGCTGTTTGTGCTACCGCAAGTACGTGGGCATTACCATAATTTGCTTCTGCTCCGGCTGGGTTTGAAAATATATAACAAGTGAACTCAAAGAGACTACTGTAAGCCTGAGCTGATTCTGAGAGGAAGGTGCAGTAAAATCTTCTCATCCAACTTTTGTCTAATTTTTTTTTTAATCCTGTCCATACCCGGTCAGCATTTTTCTGATCCTTATACACATGGAATTCCGCAGTGAAGGCTTCCGGTTGGTGGTATTTTTCCAATTTCAGAATTATCTTTCCTGGTTTTCTTTCAAACCATTCAAAAACTGCACACAGCAAACTTTCTAAACTACCATCGATCACGTATATCATTAAAGTTGCAGGATTAAAATAAAATCAACTGTTGAACATCATTCTTTAAATATTTACTCTGGCTTTCCGCGAATATAAATGACTTGATCTGCGTACCCTGGTAATCTTTAATCTGATAGGGAGTATCTGCGCATTTGATAAAATGTTTTGCCCTGTTATAGGCAATCCCTATTTTCTTAAGCTGGTCGATCCGTAATTTCCCAAATTTTCTGGCCTGTATAATTTTTTTTGCTGAACCCAGCCCAACTCCAGGGACGCGCAGAATCATTTTATAGGCGGCCACATTGATGTCTATAGGGAAAAACTGAAGATTTCTGAGTGCCCAGCTCAGTTTTGGATCTATATCAACATCAAGGTGAGGGTTAGCATCATTTAGTAGTTCGTTCACGTGAAAACCATAAAAGCGCATGAGCCAGTCCGTCTGGTATAATCTGTTCTCGCGAATTAGCGGGGGTTGAGTACCAATAAGCGGCAGACGATTGTCATGGCTAATCGGAATATAACCTGAATAATAAACCCTTTTCAGAGAGAAGCTTTTATAAAATGCGTCTGCGGTATGCATAATGTCTTTATCTGTTTCCGGTGTTGCACCGATTACCATTTGGGTGCTTTGCCCAGCAGGTACAAATTTAGGAGTACTTTTAATCAGCTTTTTTTCGTCGTTGAATTGTACGATTTGATTTTGTACAAATCCAAGTGGACGCTTTACATCGTCATGGCTCTTTTCTGGGGCAAGTAATTTTAGGCCCTTTTCCGTTGGCATCTCCAGATTGATACTCATTCTGTCTGCATAAAGACCGGCCTCCCGGATCAGCTCTTCGCTTGCACCGGGAATCGTTTTCAAATGAATATATCCATTGAAGCGTTCTTCCAATCTTAATTTTTTGACGACTTTCAGTAAGCGCTCCATCGTAAAATCGGCGTTTTTAAAAATTCCAGAGCTTAAAAAAAGTCCTTCAATAAAGTTTCGTCTGTAAAAATTGATGGTTAGGGAAACAACTTCCTCTACAGTAAAAGCGGCACGTTCAATATCGTTACTTTTTCTTGAAACACAGAAAGCACAATCATAAATGCAATGATTGGTCAGGAGAATTTTTAAAAGAGAAACACAGCGTCCATCTTCTGTATAAGTATGACAAATTCCGGAAGCATGGCTATCACCGAGTCCTTTATTGTCGTTTTTTCTCGTTCCCCCGCTGGAAGAGCAGGAAACGTCATATTTCGCTGCGTCAGCCAGGATATTTAGTTTTTCTCTAATTCGCTCAGACATCTCTCTATAGTTTACTAACAAAAGTAGTTAAAATTACTAATAATATTAGTTATTTTAATAGTATTTAGAGTAAATCCCGCCGACTTTCTTCTATGTATTCAGGATCTGGGCAGGGAGATCACCACAATATTCGATGGACCCTTTGAACGCATGATCCGTGAAGACATCCAAACTTTAAACGCTATATAGCGGCGGCTGATTTCAAACAGCACGCTGGTCTGAATTAATTATACAGTTGTTTTTCTCCGGTGCCTGGAGCATGAGCAATATGCAAAACTCTTCACGGCGTTGTACGATATAGTGAATTCAAAGGAAGATCCCGCGATGGCGGCTAGGAATTTACCGAAATGGTATAAATATAAGTTTGCTGTGTGACCTGGACAAAGCAAAGCACCTTTTGGTAGTGCTTGATATTCAGCAAAAAATAGTAGAATCTTTGGATGATAGGGAAATTAGGGCATTATTGAAAACTTACGAAGACGATGAGGAGAAATGGGCAATGATCAGGAAGAAATATTTATCGATAATGAAGGAACAATAGGTTCAAATGTAATTTTATAGAAACGCTATCTTCAGCGGATTGGGCCGTTATTCACCTTGAAATAATAGTGATTTTTGAGCACCCCAGTGATGTCAAGGACAATTTTTGCGGAAACATCGAATTGCTGTGCGCGGGAATACTGTACGGAGGACAACAGGCCTGCCCATACCAATATCTTTAAGTTCATTTACCTTGCTCTCACTTAAATTCTGTTTGGATGTTGATGTTCCCTCTCAGGATCTTGGAAACCGGACAGTTCTCCGCAACCCAGATCAGCCTTTGCTGTCACTCTGGATCAGCTACATGTTTAAAAACGATCTTGCGATCGATGTGCAGGAACGCATCGTTTTTCTCGATCCGGTGGAACATATTGGCCTCGACCTTGATCTCCGGGATCTCCAGACCTTTATGATCGATATACAACCGGAGTGTCGCTAGTGTGCAGGAAACAAGAGATGATAATAAGAGCGTATAGGGGTCCGGACCGACATCTTTACCACCTAGTTTTTCAGGATCGTGCGTGATCAGTATGCCATTCCTCCGGTGAATAGCTGTTTTGAATTTTTCGCTCCCGATCTCGCCTCTGACTGGCGTTTCCAAGATATATTTCATCGATGCCCGTCTTTTTCCCACACCTCCTCATATTCCGCGGGGTGGCGTCTGAACTGTATATTCACATACGGGCAAAGTGGCACGATCTTCAGATCTTTCTCCTTTGCATAGCTGACAAGCTTTTCGAGCAGCAATTTTGCGAAACCCCGCCCTTCGAACTCAGGAGCCACTTCTGTGTGGAATACTGTCAGCCTTCCATCAGTGATGGCAATGTCCATTTTGCCGGCTTTGATCTCATCTGTGAAGAGTTGTACCTCGCCATAAGCACGGCCTTTAAAAACTACTGTTGTACTTTCCATTATGCTTTAGTTTCGTTTTCGGTATCATCAATTTTAATGGTCAATGCCCCGGAAGGGCAGCTGGCGACCTGGTTGACCAGTTCCTGGGTCGTCGCATTTTCCGGCCGTACCCAGGGGCGTGCCTTCGGGTCATAGACCTGAGGCAGCATCCTGACACAGATGCCGGCATGAATACATGTTTTTGGTTTCCAGAGGATCGTTATTTCCCCGTTCTGATATTTAAGTGTTTCCATAGCGTGCTTTTTACAGATCGATGTTGAAACCTATGAAATTGCACAGATAGCGAACCTGGCTCGCCATGCGTGACAATCGATATAAGCTGACACGCAAATCTCTGTAACCGGGCTAAAAAGAAAGATGATATTTATCGCAAAAAATAGTAGATAAAAGTCTACTTCCCCCAGGGGCGTAAAAAGAAAAGGATTTATTTCAGATTGTGCTGGCGTTTGACACGACTTAGCGTATCCTTATTGATACCTAGATAGGATGCAATGATATGTTGCGGAAAACGTTGAGTAAGTTCAGGATAGCATTCTACAAAATCTGTATAACGCTTATCTGCCAAAGAACTTATGGTGGAAGTGAGACGCCTGTTGTTGGCCATCATATTGCGCTCGTCCAGTTTCATTTTCATTTCACAGAATGCAGGCACCTTATTCTGCAGTTCTATTGTACCTTCCCTGGTGACATAAAGCAGTTCGCAGTGCTCCCAGGCATCGATATGATAGCGGCTTGGCGTGAACTCCGCAAAACTTTCCCGATCACCCATCCACCATTGTTCAACACCCAGCCGTACGATGTGTTCAATGCCTCTGTCATCCACTGAATACATTCTCATCGCACCTTTTACGATAAATGCAAAATACTTACACTGGTCCCCGGCCTGGAGCAAAAATTGTCTTTTCCTTAATCTGAACGGCGTAAATGTCCGTCTGATCAATGCCTTTTCCTCGTCTGAAAGCGGTTTAGGACTGAATTTCTTCAGATAGTCAAAAAAAGCGTCGTACATATAAGCCCCTCGTATCTTTTAAATATTAATTACTATTTGTTGTCAGACAAATATACGATTAAATGCATATTCTTTCCGGCAGGGGCGCTATAGAGCCGATTTAACTAACTGATAACTTGATTTTTATCAGATGGAATACTCGCGTTCGCCAAGGTTTTCCTAAGAATTTCGTAGACAATTATCTACGGACTTTTACTACATACATCATCGTTCTGATCTGTCAGGATCATGAAATTTGCATTATCACAAGCAAATAAAAATTATCATGAGATCCATGCTTAGCTTTTCTTTCCATGATCCAAACCAAAAAAATCCTTTTGGCCATGACACATGGCCAGCTGCAAAAGAAGGACAGGCAAAAGACATTCGAAACAACAGCGCCGGTTTGAAGGACCTGCCACTCAAGCACATCGCAATTTTCCAATTCATTAATTATACAACCATCAAAAAATGTCAAAAAATGTAAAAACAGGCCTTGAGGCCCTCCTTCGTCCGGAAGACAGTATCGTCGTGCTGATCGATCACCAGCCTTTCCAGTTCACGAACCTAAACAGCCATGATCCGCAGGCAATCATCAATGCCGCCGCCGGACTTTCTAAAGCGGCTAAATTGTTCAATGTACCAACCATTCTTACTACGGTTATCGAAGAACGCGGAGGATTACTCCTTAAGCAGATCCAGGATGTATTCCCGGAGCAAAAGCCAATTAACCGTACCTTTATCAACACCTGGCAGGACCCGAACGTTACCGATGTAGTAGCCAAAACCGGCCGCAAGCAACTGATCATAGCGGGCCTCTACACAGAGATCTGTGTGGCTATGCCGGCGATCCAGGCTGCAGGAGAAGGATATGATGTATATGTTGTCACAGATGCATGCGGAGCGGTTTCTGTGGAAGCACATGATATGGCCGTACGTCGTATGGAAGCACATGGTATTACACCGATTAACTGGATAGCTGTAGCTTCTGAATGGCAGCGTGACCATGCCCGCACCGAAACGGGACTTGGATTTGCAAATATTCTTGTAGAACATGGCGGCGCCAGCGGCGTAGCATTTCTTTGGGAACAACAGTTGTTGGATACGCAAGTACCGGCACAATAACGATTCTCTGACAAGGCAACATCCTGACCGATCAGGATGTTGCTTTCGTTTATCCTGCCACCAAGATCACCTCTACTATATTAACATAAAATTCTAATTATGCTGGACATTGTTATTTCATCACGTATGGCGGAGATCATTCCGGGTTTTGCTGTCAAACGGCTTTTACCCTACCAGCTCCGGCGGATGGTCGGGCCTTTTATTTTTATGGACCATGGGGGACCTATCAGTATACCGACCGCCATCCACAGTGACCTGGATGTTCTGCCGCATCCCCATATCGGCTTGTCCACAGTAAGCTATCTGTTCAGCGGAGAGATCATGCACAGGGATTCTCTTGGTATCGAGCAGGCGATCAAACCTGGCGAGGTGAACTGGATGACCGCGGGAAAAGGAATAGCCCATAGCGAACGTTTCGAAGATCCGTCATTAAGATCCGGCGGGAAACTGGAAATGATACAGACATGGGTCGCTTTACCCGAAAAGGATGAAGAAGCGGATCCGACCTTCAAAAACTATAAACCAGATCGGTTGCCGGTATTTACGGATACCGGCGTCTGGATGCGGCTGATTGCCGGGGATGCGTTCGGCCTGAAAAGCGAGGTGCAAACCACCTCACCATTGTTTTATCTGCACGTGGTACTTGATGAAGGTGCCCGGTTCGGCATACCCGGAGGTTATAGTGAAAGAGGGGTTTATATTGTGCACGGGAGTATTATGGTGAATGGAACACGGTACCAGGAAGGTCAGTTGCTGGTGTTCAGCTCCGGCGTGGACCCAGTGATTATCGCTGCTGAACATACGACATTAATGATGCTGGGCGGCGAACATCTCGGTGAAAGGTATATCTGGTGGAACTTCGTATCAAGCCGCAAGGAAAGAATTGAACAGGCGAAAGAAGACTGGATGCAGGGACGGATACTCTTACCGCCAACAGATAATGAGGCATTTATCCCTTTACCAGCGGACCATTCAAAGCCTGCGGGAGGACCACCACCTAATACCTTGTCCTGAGTCACTCATGACGGATCAGCAATACGGTAAAAAAGACCCTAATAACGCGGCAATAAAAACGAACACCGAAAATCAGTAATTAAAAGATGAAAAGAGAATAGCATGGAAATAGGTATAGATAGTTTTGCCTCGGCAATGTACAGCAGCAATGAGCTGAGCAGTGTTGATACGATGGAGCAGTTGCTGGACAGGATAGTTGCAGCAGATGTCGCCGGACTGGATGTTTTTGGCATCGGCGAACATCATAAAAAAGAGTTTCTGGACTCTGCTCCTGCGGTAATACTGGCAGCTGCTGCTGCCCGCACCAAAAGGATCCGGTTGATGAGTGCGGTGACGGTACTGAGCGCTTCTGATCCTGTGCACGTGTTTCAGCAATTCGCCACACTGGATATCATTTCCAAAGGACGTGCGGAGATCGTGGCCGGCCGGGGTTCCTCGATAGAAGCGTTTCCACTGTTTGGGTATAACCTGAATGATTATGACGCCTTGTTCAAAGAAAAATTAAAACTGCTTTTGCAGATCAGAGACGAGGAGTTCGTCACCTGGAAGGGTAAATTCAGACCGGAGCTTAAAGATCAGCCCGTTTACCCGCGACCGCTTCAGGAGCAGTTACCTGTCTGGGTTGGCGTGGGTGGTACATCTCAATCATTTGTTCGTGCCGGTATGCTGGGGCTTCCTTTAATGGTGGCGGTCATTGGTGGCGAGACAGAGCGGTTCCGGCCGCTGGTCGACCTTTACAGAAAGTCTGGTGAAGAGGCTGGTTTTAAACCGGAGGAATTGAAGGTAGGACTGCATTCACCGGGCTATGTCGGTGTTGACGATCAGACAGCGATCGATGATTATTATCCGGGCTATAAAGAATCATGGACTAAAATAGGCCGCGAACGCGGCTGGCCACCTGTTACAAGAAACCAGTTCAACGATCTGGTATCTGAAAAAGGTGCCCTTGTCGTTGGTGGGCCGGAAACGGTCACTGAAAAGCTACTGCGACATGGCGAAGCTCTTGGCGGTGTAGACCGTTTTATGTTCCAGATGGATATTGCCGGTCTTACTCACCAGCAGTCAATGCGGGCTATTGAACTGATCGGTTCGAAGGTTATCCCACAGATCAAAAAAAGAGTGATAGCCACCTACTAATTTAATACAACAGAAATTTAAACCTTTCACGATCAATATTTATTATGAAAAAGAAAAGCAGTTTTTCTACCCAGGGACAGAGGGCAGATATAGGTGAGCTGAAAATATACCGTTTATTGGCTAACAGATATGCCGACGCAGTCGGCCCGTTCGTATTCCTGGATCATGTCGTTCCTACTATTCAAACTAAGATCAGCAAGGAAGGAACCGGTGCTCATCCGCACCGGGGCATCGCCACGTTAACTTACATTATGAATGGCGAGGACGAACACTTCGACAGTGCCGGAAACTACGCCATGGTACATTCGGGAGGGGTCCAATGGATGAAGGCAGGTGACGGTATCATCCATGATGAAACGCTGAATTATGACTCCCAAACAGATTCCAAACTCGTCCACGCATTCCAGTTCTGGATCAATCTGCCGGCAAAGATCAAAGCCGAAACGCCTGAATATTTAGCTATTGAAGGCAATGAAGTGCCATACAAAACCTTACCGGATGCAAAAGGATGGATTAAAGTGATCGCCGGTGCGTTTGAAAATCTGACCTCTCCGATACCAAATTATTCGGAACAGTTTCTGTATCATATCCATTTAGAGCCGGGTACAGTTTTCACTATCGATTTTGCCGATAAACTGGAAATAGCTGTCTATTTGCCTGAACTGCGGGCCATCATCAATGATGAAAGGTTCAATGCCGGCGATTTTATCGAATATGACAGGAATGCCGGAACAATTGAACTGAGCAATGAGAACCAGGAAGCTTGTGATTTTATATTATTCGGTGGCGAAACTTACCGGGAACCAATATTTGCGGAGGGCCCTTTCGTCATGAATTCCAAGCTGGATATTGCCAATGCCTACCGGGATTTTTATAATGGTGATTACGGAAAGATCGATTACGAAAAACAAAGGTCGAAAACAGCAAGGCAAGGATGATCCGTCCATCAATTTGATCAAACCGGCAATCAATTCACTACTTATATTCTGACTTATGGACAACTACACCATACCCGCTCAAACCCGCATAGGCCACGTACATTTAAAAGTAAGCAATTTGCAACGCTCACTTGACTTTTACTGCGGTTTATTAGGCTTTGAACTCACAAACACATATGGCGACCAGGCTGCATTCATATCAGCAGGAGGATATCATCATCATATAGGATTAAATACCTGGCACAGTAAAGATAGCGGCCCGGCGCCCGAACGCGCTCCGGGGTTGTACCACACAGCCATTCTTTATCCCGAGAGAAAAGATCTCGCAGCCATTTTAAGCAGATTGATACAGGCTAAATATCCCATAACAGGGGCTTCAGACCACGGTGTATCAGAAGCCATTTACCTTGACGACCCCGACAAGAACGGAGTTGAACTATACTGGGACCGCCCCCGGGAGGAATGGTTCGATAACGACGGCAAACTAACCATGTACAACAAACGATTGGACATAGAAAGTTTTTATACCAACGGTGTTAAAAAGTGAAACAAAATTAGGCTTGCAATTAATAATGGTCAAGATGTTTCGTGATTGAACTGAGTGATAATCAATTAGGAGTATCAAATTCGGTGAGTTGGCGCATAAAATGGTCGATTGACCTAAAAACTAAAATCCTGCAGATCAAATGACTGCAGGATTTTAGTTTTGATATCAGTTCCAGCGGGGTATCTGGGAGTCCGTTAGAACATTTAGTAGTGATTTTGGCTATTATTAGAGAGATGTATGGTAAAAGTGAAAGAACCAACACCAATCACTTAACTTTAATCAATGGCAATACCAGGGCAAGGTAGTATCCTCCTTCGTTTCGGGACAAAGTGGCCATCGAATTGGCTACCAAGCACATCTTTGAAATATACATCCTATCGTTTCAAACAATCCATGAAAAGTTGTACTTTTCTATGGGGATGCCAGTATTTTTACAACGATATTTCAATAAATAAGCATGCTCACTTTATCTTGCCTATTGCTGGTTTAGACTTTAAATATTATGAATAGATTCTTATTAATTTTTGCGGTTTTGACATTTTCTGTCTTATGGTGTAATGCACAATTACCTTTAAATGAAAAGGAATATGCCGACAGTTTGGAAAAGGTTCTTACTGGTAAGAAATCGGACAGCTTAAAAGCCAGAGCAAATTATCAATTATCACATTACTGGAGCATACATCACGACACACGAAAAGGCAATCAATATCTGCAACGTGGAAAGGCATATTCAAAGAGATATCCTTATCTACAGGCGATATATTATTTTTTCGAATCAAATCTGTACTTGTATGAAGATCCGAAGAAAAGTACCAATGCAATTTTAGAAGGCGAACGTCAGCTTTTGAAATTTAAAACTAAAGAATCCTATACATTTAGGTCCAAATTATGGTATAATTTAGCGATCCTGGCGCAAGGAAAAGACGACCAAAAAGCCACCTTAGACATTATTTTAAATAAGGTTATACCATTTGCAAAAAAAAGTCAGGATACATTAATGCTGGCCAAATATTATTCACAAGCCGGAAAAATATTCATGAACAATGATCAACTCGAAAAGGCGGAAGAATATTATAATAGAACAATTGACCTCATAAAAAATAAACCAACAAAATCCACCATACTACTTAATACATACATTATTGCTTCATCAAACTACATTTTTTTAAAAAAACATTCAAAAGCAAAAATAATGCTTGACAAGGCGAAAAATATGCTGTCTAAATTTCCTAAATCCATTTCACAGTCTGATTATTATTGGGCCGAAGGCAATTATTATGAAGAAATTGGGCAATATTCGCAGGCTTTGAAAAGCTATAATATTGGAATGGCAATGGCAACCGAACAGGGCCAGGATTATATTGTACAGGCGCTTGAGATGCAGAAATATTCTGTATTGACAAAGTTAAAGAGATACAGCGAGGCCCTTCCATTAATTGTAAAGGTGGCCCGAGATACGGCCTATATGAGTACAACGAACAATAGAAAATCCATTTTTAATGAATTGGCAAAAACCTACAATCATCTTGGCAATGATGCCTTGGCTTATACCTGGCTAAGACGGTACAGCCTATTAAACGATAGTATAAATGATAGCCAGCTTAAGAATGACATTAATAAACTTGAAATTAAATTCAGGAATTTAGAGAATCAGAAAAAGATTGCTACTCTGGAAGCGGAAAAAGAGAAGGTAGTCTTATCATCAAAAAATAGCAGATTAATGATCTGGCTGTTTGGGACGGCCGCGGTACTGTTCCTGGCAGTTACTATTTTTACCTTAAATTATTACCGGGGTAAGAGTAAATTGGATAGCACAACTGCCATGCTTGAAGGAGAAGAGCAAGAGCGGAAAAGAATAGCGAGAGATCTTCATGATGGATTAGGTGGAATGCTTGCTGGCGTTAAAATTAAACTATCCAGTTGGGCGGCAAATAAGCATAACTTAAAGACTGATGTGGAATTAGACCAGATTATTTGTCAGCTTGACGATTCACTAAATGAACTCCGCTATATAGCGCATAATATGATGCCTGAAAGTTTGGTGAAATTTGGTTTAGAAACCGCACTAAAAGATTTATGTGATTCGATGTCTGTAAACAATAATTATGTAGTATTTCAGTCTTTTCTCAGCGATGCAGATATTCCGACAAAGATACAACCGACAATTTACCGTATTGTGCAAGAATTGTTATATAATGCCAAGCGTCACGCTAACGCACAGAATATTATCGTCCAATGCAGCCAAAACGAAGGGTCTTTTTTTATAACTGTAGAAGATGATGGAATAGGGTTTGCGCAGAATTCTTTAGTTGCTAAAAATGGTATGGGTTTAAAGAACATACAAAGCAGGGTAAATTACTTAAATGGCAAAATGGAAATTGTATCTAACAAGCAAGAAAAAGGGAGTGCGGTGAATATCGAACTGAATGTTACAAAATAATTGACCCAATATATCATTGAAATATCATGTACCTTCAAAGTGAAAATCTATTCCTTTGAACAAATTTTTGCTTTTCCGGACCTAAACTCGTGTATAAATACCTGCAAATCAGCATTTTAATGGCAAAAAAAAAGGAAATAACCAATTATGATTATTTCCCTGAGCGGGGGAATAGGGAGTCCATTAGAACATTTAGAAGTGATTTTAGCTATCATTAGAGCGCTTAATGGTAAACAGTGAAAGGACCAACACTAGCCACTTAACTTTAACCAAATGACAAGCTATACCAGGCCAAGACATTCTAAGCCAGTCACACCTATTAACAAATCCTGTATTTATCTGCGATATAAAAAACGATCATTTCTCACCGAAATAAGGTAATCAGGCTGATGCGAAACGCGATGTCAAGCAAAGACTGGGAGTCGTTATTAATTGTCTTAAGGTGAGAATCTAATGCATTCGGTAGAAATCGATGTAAGTTCTACCTTTTTGTTTACGCTGTCACAATAGCGATAAATAACTATTGTGACAAGTCTCTTAAATATTTAACTTCAATAAGTTAACCTCATATTCGAACATTGGCGGTAACCCTTATTTGTTTATTTATTCAAATGCCCAGTTTATAAAAGTCAACCAAGAAAAGACATAATATAGTTCATCAGTAATTCCACGGGTAAAAGATAAGCTTATCGATAGGATTTAAGTTTCTCTGGTTTTAAAAGTTTTTTCTTACTGAAATTTTATTCAAATTAAATATACGACGCTGATATATAACATAACGCTATGAAAACTACAGATCGCTCCTGCCATTTAAGGTCGCTATTGCTTATCAGTACAATCACAATAGTCTTAAGCTCCTGTTATTCGGTACGCCTGGTTAGCAGGGCTGGTGTACCTGAACCTGACTACAGTAACGATTCACAGGACTTCTACAAAAACCAGAAAGTAAATACAATCGACACCACAATTAACCTCAAGCTCAGTCAGGGCTCTTTTGAGCTGAGAAGGGATTGTGGGCAAACCGGTTTTTATGCCCTTGAATACAGAGTTACCCTGGGGCATGTTCTGCTGAGTGGCATCACTTTGGGCCGGGTAAGAAAAGTTAAAGTAACATATGTTCGTTTAAAAGAAGACAATTAGTTATGGCCAAAACCACTACATCCGCAATCAGTTCCTGGAATACACTGCATGAAAATGGCCCCTGGCCTACCCGCTTTCTGCACAGTACCGAACTTGCCAAAAAAGCAGATATGCCTTCACAGATCGAACGCTACAATGATGTGGCTACAGAGATGCAGCAACTGCTTGCTGATGCCATCAGCAAGGGAGAAGGCTTCCGTGCTATAGGATCCAGATGGTCTATGTCCCAGGTAGCACATCAAAAAGACAACATCCAGGTCAACGCAATGATGAACTTGAAAATGAAGACCGAAACTGGTCAACTTCATCCTGATACAGTTTTCCTTGCCGAAAATCTCTTTTTTATCCAATGTGGAAATGTGATCAAGGAAGTTCATAACTTTTTAAATGCCACAGGCAAGTCCATGAAAACCACAGGGGCCAGTAACGGACAAACCATAGCTGGCTGCATTTCCACAGGTGTACATGGCTCGGCGCTAGATACCGGCTCCGTCCAGGATTGCGTGGTCGGGCTGAACCTCATTACCGGGCCAGATCCCCAGGATCGTATATACCTGGAACGGGCTTCAAAACCCGGCCTATCAGATGCCTTTGCCGAAACCATCCTGTCCAGGGTTATCCGCGACGACGGGATGTTCAATGCCGCACTGGTATCCTTGGGCTCATTCGGCTTTATTCATGGTGTAGTCATTGAAGCTGAAGACCGGTTCCTGCTCAAAAGGTATGTAAAAAAGATCAGCAAAGCACTTGCACTCGATCTTGCCACTTCGCTGGATTTTGAGAACTCCCCTGTTAAAATCCCATCCGAAACAGATGCATCGGGGAAAGCACTTCGCCCGTATCACTACAAAATATTTATCAATCCATATGTAAATGATAACGAATATGTGATAGAGCTCATGTACAAAAAAGCCTATCAAGGTGGCTACCCTGATCCTATTCCTGCAATTAAAACAGCATTGTATAAAGATCTCATCTACCTGTTCATTCAAATCGCTCAGGCATGGCAAAACAGCATCCCTAAACTGATCCACATACTGGAAAGTTCTATCCTGCCACCTGTTGATATAGAAACAACTGGTATGCTTAGCGAGATGTTTTATGATGCGGGCTACCAAGGTCCCGCTTTTGCTTGTTCTGTGGGGGTTGATCATCGAGATTCTTCAAAAGCACTGCAACTGCTGGTTAACCTGGCAAAACAGGAAGGCCCAGTCCCAGGCATTTATGCAATGCGCTTTGTGAAGCAATCTGAAGCAACTTTGGCCTTTACCAGGTTCCCGGTTACATGCATGCTGGAAATAGACGGCATTACCTGGGATGGGAAACCACACGGCATGATCACTTTAGAAAAATTCTGTACCCGGATTATAGAAGTATTGCAGGAAAACAATATCGATTTTACATTGCACTGGGGGAAAAATGCAGACTGGTCCTTTCCCGGATTGACAGCATATATGTATGGAGACCGCATAAAGGAATGGAAAACCTATAGAAATCAGTTGTTAAGCCCGCAGACCAAGGTACTTTTTTCCAATGATTTTCTACACCTTACGGGTCTTGATCAATGAAGTACTCCTCTCGGCGCCCCGCCCATGGTTTCAGCCAGTACCGCCTCCGGCGCTAGGCCGAAATCACGTAGTATTCAGGATTCCATCAGGTTCGTTTATAGAAACTCCCAGTAGTTATCACTGTTAATTGCAGATGACGTTTCAGGGTTGTATTTTTCCATAAACGAAGCAGGAAACTTATATTCCCCAAATATCATTCTGCCTACAACAATACCATATGGAGCTACTTTTGTAAAGCGGAAGGAATATCTGTAAAACCGCTTGATGGTGTAGAAAGATATTTCTTAGCACTTTAACGATAAGAAATCACTATAGGGGAGCCGAAAAGACACGGTACTCGAGCCCGACTTACTGATACTCAAATAAAAATAATTACCCTTTTTGAAGCAATCCTTTGATTTTTCCTTAGGCGTCCCCTCTGGCGGGTATCTGGAAATCCGTTAGAATATTTGGAAGTGATTTTAGCTATTATTAGCGAGCTTTACCTTTCCACCAATTCCTTTACCGTATCTCCATAATAATCCACCTTATCTGCTTTCATTTTCGACAATTGATACCATCTTTTAAAAGTGTTCACAAACACGATAAACATCAGCACCATGGCTATGCAGGCCAGGAAAGCCAGTAAATATTGGCCTTTGGGCATGTACATATTCACCACCTGCTCGTAACCTGCCCAGAATGTAATGAGCGCCATGAACACCCCGGGTATAGCGGCACAAAGGGCGTACTTCTTCCTATTCATACGGATGAGCATGGTGGTGCAAACAATCAGGCCGCAGGCTGCCAGCAATTGATTGCTGATCCCAAACAATGGCCAGATACTGCTTACGTTCCCTGTATACACCAGGTAGCCCCAGGAAAAGGTGAACAGCAAACTGCTGATGATGATCCCCGGTATCCAGTTCTTGTCTTTGAATCTGGGAATTACTCTTCCTATCATCTCCTGTAAGAAGAACCTGCCTACCCGTGTGCCTGCATCAATTGCTGTCAATATAAATACCGCTTCAAACATGATGGCGAAATTATACCAATAGGCCATCACATCATCCATATAAGGTATTTTATTAAATATATGCGCCATACCCACTGCAAGGGATACCGCCCCTCCGGTCCTTCCCTGTAGCTCTACCCCGATCTTTTCACTAAAATAGGCTAAGTCTACTGCCTTTAAATGTGGATTTTGCGCTATAAAGCTTTCGTACATTTCTTTTGGGGTATTGATGGCGAAATAATCTCCAGGAACCAAAGTACAGGCAGCTATCAAGGCCATCAATGCTACAAAGCCTTCCACCAGCATGGCTCCGTAGCCTACAAATAGGATTTCCTTTTCGTTGGTCAGCATTTTTGGAGTCGTTCCTGTGGCAATAATGGCATGAAAACCAGAGATCGCCCCGCAGGCAATTACGATAAAAATAAAAGGCAATACAGGACCGCCAATAACCGGACCGCCACCGCCCACGAATTGGGTAAGTGCAGGCATTTGCAGTGTTGGATGTACACATATTACCCCTATGGTCAGCATAAGGATAGTTCCTATCTTTAAATAGGTAGACAGGTAATCTCTTGGAACTAATAATAACCAAACAGGCAATACAGATGCTAAAAAGCCATATGCTGTTATCGCTATGGATATGGTTTCTATCTTCCAGTGAAAAATATTGCTAATGGCAGGGATCTGCATCAGCTCATGACCTCCCACTATAGAGGCGATCAGCATGATCCCCCCGAAAATACTTGCCAGGGTAATGCTGTCTTTCCGGTAGCGCATGATCAATCCCATGATCACGGCGATGGGCATGGTTGCAATTACGGTAAACAAAGACCAGGAAGCTTCATGCATCGCGCTGATACAAGCTAAAGAAAGGCCCGCCAGGGTAAGGATAAGGATAAAAAGGATGGCTATTCCTGCGATTAAACCGGTACCTGTACCGATCTCTTTTCCTGCTATGGTAGCCAGGCTTTCTCCCTTATGTCTTACTGATGCAAAGAGTACCACCATATCATGCACCCCGCCTCCCAATACGCAGCCTATCAAAATCCATAATGTTCCCGGCAGGTAACCAAACTGGGCTGCCAGCACCGGGCCAACCAAAGGTCCGGCGGCTGCAATGGCTGCAAAATGATGGCCAAACAGTACATTCCTGTTGGTGGCCACATAATCTTTTCCATCTGAAAATTCTATTGCAGGGGTTACGTTTGCAGCATTGAGCTTTAATACTTTATTGGCCAGAAAAATCCCGTAAAATCTATAAGCAATAGCAAATACCAATAAGGCGATAAAAACTAAAGTGAGGGCGTTAACCCCATTTAAAAAATCCATGTCTTAATTTTTTTTATAATTGATCTGCTGCTAAATATTATTGGCAGTTGTTAAACCCAATGTCCTGCCACATATATCCTTTAGATATTTTGCTCTGTAAAGTGCTTCCCGCTTAACGCTCTAATATATTTATTATAATTTATTAATTAATATCCAGGATTCTGTGTTACAGAAGGGCTTGAATTAATTACAGCTTGTGGTATTGGTAATAGATAGTGAAAAGGCTGAATCTCGAGAACACGACCGAATGAAATCTCGGATTGCACGGCACTAATCAGGCGACCTGTTCTTACAAGGTCAAACCTTCTTTGAATCTCGGCAGGAAATTCAAGCCTTCTTTCCAGCCAAACAGCATTTTTAAAAGTTTGATAAGCAAAAGTGTTCAGTAAAGGTGTAGTTAGACCCGCACGGTCATGCACTTTTTTATAAACATTATATGCTTCTGTATTTGGACCTGTATTTACTTCATTCAACGCTTCTGCATAGATCAGCAAAATTTCCGAATATCGCATATACGGAAAACTTTTGCCCCCTACTCCTGTAGTTGATGTTAGATCCAAGTATTTAGCAAAAGGAACTGCTCTAGTTACATCAGTAGTTGTAGCTGAAAGAGTATATGTAGTGCCGCCGTAAGTATAAGTAGTTGGGGCATTTACAGCCCTTCTTGTATCAGCACTTTCATATGAATTAAACAAACTAGGAGTCACCCGGCAAGTTCCAGCTCCGGCGCCACCTGCGTAGGGAAGTGAGCGAACTCCGTATAATCTCCCCATAGCAGAACCTAATACGTCCGTTTTACTTTGAATCTCAAAAACAAATTCTTTGCCACCCTTATTGGTTAAAGAAAATGCATCCGCATAATTTGCCCAGAGATCATAGATATTTAAATCCATCACTTCTTTAGCTTTCGAAGCTGCCAATGCCCAATAAGGTGAACCGGCAGTTGTTCCTGCGCGAGTTAAATAGACCTTGGCTAGCAAGCCTTTGGCGGCACCTCTTGTAGCACGACCCTGGTCTGCAGCAGGAAAAGAAACCGGCAATACTACCTCTGCATCCTTAAGGTCTTGTTCAATAAGGGCATATACCTCATCAACACTTACTCTTGGTACATCTATATCCAGTGATTTAGTTTCTGTTGTTACCAATGGGACACCTCCATACAGGCGAACCAAATTAAAATAACTAAGTGCGCGAATAAATTTTGCTTCAGCTATATATTGTGCCTTTAGTGCATCACTCAAAGGAATAAGCGGAATATGCTCAATCACAATATTACTTCTTTGAATAGCTTGGTATGAATTATTATATTGATTGATAAATTGATTTTCAGGAGTAATTTTATAATTCCAAAGCGGCACGCGGTCTCCAATACCTGCAAAAGTTGCACCATCGTCCGTAGTTGCCAAATCTATAAACATAAGATCGGCACCTCTATAAATAGCACTTATTTGTGCATAAGCGGATCCTATAGCAGCCTTCGCATCCTCTGGTGTTTTATAATAGGTATTTCGTGTCAAGTTATTGACAGGAACAAGATCCAGTTTTTTACAACTGGTCAACATTATTATCAATGAGAAGTATACAACTATTTTAGTTTTCATTTTTTCACGTTTAAAAGTTAAAGTTTAAACCCAGTAAGAAGGTTTTGGATGAAGGATAGACTCCATAGTCCACCCCCGGTGTGGAGCCACTTCCACTACCTAAGCGATTTACATCGGGATCAAACCCTGAGTAATTGGTTATAGTAGCTAGGTTTTGTGCAGACACATAAACCCTTACCAAACCTATACCAGCTCTTTTTAATACATCCGACGTAAATTTATATCCAAGAGATACATTTTTCAATCTCAAATAGCTGCCGTCTTCAACCAAGAAGGATGATACTGTTCTGTTTGTACCTAATGCATTAGCTCTTGGAATGGTATTACTTGGATTTGTAGGTGTCCAACGATTCAATACTTCCGCGCTATTATTACTTAAACCATTCAGTCCGAATAAATCAAAGCGGGCAACATTCAAGATATCATTACCATAAGAACCCTGTAGAAATACATTAAGATCTATATTTTTCCAGGTAAAAGTATTATTAAATCCGCCAAAAAATTTGGGATTTGCATTTCCAATTACCTCTCTGTCTTTGGTATCAGTTGTTATCTGGCCATCACCGTTCAAATCACGATAACGTACGTCTCCTGGTTTAGCTGATTTCTGCGCAGAGACTGCAATCTCCTCTGCAGTTTGAAAAATTCCATCAAATACCAGCCCATAGAACTGGCCCATTGGTTCACCCACCTTTAATAAGGCCGCATTTAGTTGCCCATTACCAACATCTCTGATATCACCGCCTACTACTATTTCATTTAAGTTATTTAGTGCCAATACTTTGCTTTTGTTTGTTGAAAAAGATAATTGAGACTCCCAATTAAAATCCCTTTTCTGTAGATTGGTACTAAGCTCCAGTTCAAAACCTTTATTTTCAACTCCACCTATATTTTTAAATACTGTTGAAAAACCAGAGCTTGGATTAATTCCAACATCAAACAACAGATCAGAAGTTTTTTTTCTATAATAATCTGCCGTAAGCCTTACCCGATTCTTGAAAAAGCCTAAGTCTACACCAAGGTCAAACTGAGCGCTCTTTTCCCACCTTAAATCTGAATTAGTTAGAACGGCATTCGTAGTACCGCTGTATAATGTATTTCCTAAGATATATCCACCAGAAGTAAGCGTTGCAATATATTGGTAATCACCAATATCCTGGTTACCGCCAAGTCCGTAGCTTACCCGAAGTTTTGCATCAGAAAGCACTTTTTGCGCTTTCATAAAGTTTTCCTCAACTATTTTCCAGGCAAAAGCTGCAGAAGGGAAATAGCCCCATCTGCTATCAGGCCCGAACCGGGATGATCCATCTGCTCTAGCCGAAACAGTAAGCAAATATTTGTTATCGTAAGTATAGTTCACTCTTCCTAAAAAAGATTGCAGAGATGTTTGAGAGGCACCGGAAGTTGGAGCCGTTAGTGTTGTACCTGCCCCTAAGTTGTTGTATAAGGCAAAATCATTAACGAAACCTTTGGCATTAGCCGTAAAATTTTCACGCTCCCATGCCTGACTGGTATATCCGGCAAGCACATTGAAGCTATGTTTAGCTGCAAAAGTTTTGCTATAATTTAAGGTATTTTCATTCAGCCAGCTAACTACCTGATTGTTACTCACTGATGCGGAGCCATTTCCGGTACCAGCTGTTAAGAAGCGGGTAGCATACCCGTTTGATTTTACTGAACTAATATCCAACCCTAAAGTGGTTTTAAAGGTTAAGCCGTTTAATATTTTAAACTCTAAAAATGTATTCGCCAAAACACGCACACCTCTATCCCTGTCAGTCCATTCATTTACCAGCGCTACAGGATTATCTACCGCATAACCATTTATTGATCCCATATTTGTATAATAAGTGCCTGCGGAATTGTATACAGGGAATGTTGGTGAATAATTTAAAGCTGCACTAACTACACCTCCACCGGCATTTCCGTTAACTTCTGTTCTGGCATTATTACCATTCGTATAAGCACTGTATAGATTACCCCCTGCTTTTAACCAGCTGTTTACGTTGCCATCTACATTCGCTTTCAATGAGTACCGATTAAAATCAGAACCTTTTATTATTCCATCCTGAGCATAATATCCACCTGAAATGGCATAACGAACCTGATCGCTGCCTCCTGTAACACTTAACTGATGGTTTTGCATAGGTGCAGCCTTTTGGAAAACTTCGTTTTGCCAGTTGGTTCCTTCAGAAAGCGATGATACTAATGGCCTATCTTCAGCAGAGCCATCGAAATAAATGGGTTGGTTGGCATTGACCCTTGCTTCATTTACCATCTCTGCAAATTGCACTGCATTGAGCATAGGTACTGTTCGAAGAGCACTTTGGCTACCATAATATCCATCATAACTTAAAGTGGCCTTTCCTGATTTACCTCTTTTGGTGGTTACTATTACCACACCGTTATTCCCCCTCGAGCCATAAATAGCTGTAGAAGAAGCATCTTTTAAAATATCAATTGTTTCGATGTCTCCTGGGTTGATGGAGTTCAAATCCGAAATCGGAAGACCATCCACTACATATAATGGGTTATTTCCGGCATTTATAGATCCGGCTCCACGAATACGAATAGTGGTTCCACTCCCCGGCTTACCAGAATTAGTAGTAACATTTACACCAGTTACTCTGCCCTGTAAGGCACGATCAAGTGCAACAATCGGTGTAGCATTGATATCTTCAGTAGATATTCGTGAAACAGAACCGGTAAGATCTGCTTTTTTTACAGTTCCATAACCGATTACAACCACTTCGTTAAGGCCACTGCTTTCTTCTGTTAGAACAACATTTTGTAAGCTTTCAGCTCCATCTGCAAGGCTAACTTTTTTACTTACTGCTTTATAACCTACATAGTTAAATACCAGGTTATAAGTACCGGCTTCAACATTGTTAAATATAAAAGCACCTTTAATATCTGTAATTTGACTTTTAGTAGTTACACCTTCCAGTCTTACGGTTACCCCGGGTAAAGCTTCACCTTTACTATCTGTAACTGTTCCTTTAACAGTTCCCGGACTTTTCTGAAACTCATAATTTAGAGAAACGATTGCTCTCCCAGAAACTGCCATAGCCTGACAGCAAAAAGTCAGAATTAGTAAACAAACCATTCCGGAGTGAAACAGCCGAAATTTTTCTATCGTTTTTTTCATAAAGTTAGTTTTGCGGTTTATAGATAATTATAATCTGACCGGCGGTTACCGGCTTAGAGACAGAAATACCAATACGTGTATAAGGCGTGTCACCTTCTGATATTTTTTCGGATTTTAGCAATAACTGATTGCCTGGAGAAGAAAAGGTAACCAACATTTTTTCATTATGTCTTGTGAGCAATAATGTACTATCGGAAACCTGTTTCCAAACAGCCCGTGTAGAAATAGCTGTTTCAAAATTACCTGGCTGAGTATATTCAAAAAGATCTGTAAAAGTAACGGCTCCATTGTCTTGTCTGTCGTAAGCCATGGTACGGTTAAGTTTCTTTAGCCCTGCCACCTGGTATGCTGAAGCAATGTCCAATGTGAGGTCATCTTTTTCGCGGGTAAAGTCCGTATGAATAGTTTTTGACCTGGCCTGGGCACCTGGTTGTTGACAACTATCCGCAACCAACGGAACCGGGTGACCAAATGATCCTATTGTTTTATAAGTATAACGATATTTAGGATTGAAGATATTGGCTGCATAGGGAATTACTCCCGGATCACCAACCATTATTTGGTTTCCCTGCACAATGGTAAACGATCCTACATCATTATGATTATGAGATTCTGCATTATTGCCGCCTTTAAATGCAACCCCTATATTGGAAGAAGAGCCAGGGATCGGCCTGCACACCAATACACCCGTGTGTTCGAAATAAGACCGAATGTCCGATTGATCCGATTGAATGCGGCTATGAGATAAATTACTTTTGGTCAAAGAATTTGGAAAAGCCATCATCACACTCATTCTATTATCGCCCGTACGCGCTTGTTGCCCTAGTGTGTCGTATTTTGCCAATCCAAGCCCCAGGCTCTTATTTAAATAAGTCATTACATTCGCATCGGGTTTGGCACCTTCTTTACAATCGGATATGGCTGGATACACCTCATTGATGACTTCAATATTGGCCGGGTAACGTGCGATTTTCTGTACTTTGGGATCCTTAAACAAATCTACCTTACCTCCTGTAGCTTGCCAAATACTCTCACGCAAAAGGATATAATGTCCAAATCCGTAGCTGAAATACACGACTCCTTCTCCACAATAGCCGTCATCACCAAAACCCAGCAAGCCATTTCTTGAATAGTATTCACCGATAGCAATAAATTTGGCCCGCTCTTCCTTACTTTGTATGGTAGTCAGCGCAGCCCCAACCAGTCCGGCTAAACACACGTGGTTCCAATTGTTCATATCCGTCAAAAAACCTTTCTCACTTTCTGTATTATTTGATTTGAATTTTTCCAGTATCGGATTAAAGATCCTGATGTATAAGGCATCCAATGCCAGTTTCCTCAAATCAGGGGGAATCTTATCACCCATCAAATACAATGTTTGTGCAATCGTATGCCCATATAAAGAAGAAGTCAGTTCAACTGAATAGGCAATGCCGTTATAATTCTTAAAACCATGGTCACTACGTGGTGAAGTCCATGATTTTTGCTGAATTAAATCCCGAAGGGCCTCTTCAATACGCTTCGTGTACTGATTTTTGTTTTCAAGACATTCTGCCCAGGTCAACTTGGACAAGCCCTCTGCCCTTTTGCGCATCATCGCCAAGCCCTTGCCCGATGAGGATTCTGTTCCTTTAGATAGAGAGAAATAGTCTTCCTTACTGAATGCAGGCATTTTATAACCGCGCATCGACCTTAAAAAAGAATTATACTGCCCGGATAAAAGCAACTGGTCCCAAACCTTCCGGTTGTTGCAAGGATGCCCGAAACCAGCCGGTGCATTGGCAAGGCTTTTTTCAATTTCCTTAACCCTCGTCATATCAATTGGTTGTATTGGATAAGGAACGGTCTGCGCACTAAGTTCCAGGCCTCCGCTGACCACGCACAATGCGATGATAGCGATTACGAAATTCTTCTTCATCTTTTATTTTTTTATAAATTGATTATCCATACACTGCCCCAGTATTTTCATCGTATCGTTCTGATATTTCCTGACCAATTCTAATGCAGTATTGACTTTTGATTTTGAAGCTTCAGGATTTTTGAGCATATCCAGTACAGTAGGGATGATTCGCTCCACATCAGCAGGTGTATCCATATCGAACAACCACTCGCCCAGGCCAATATCATCCCACATGTACCCTTTAGAAGTTTGCTCATTAAACCGGCAAACAATAGCGGGTACGCCCAGGGCAATACACATAATTGGCGAATGCATCTCCAATCCGAATAAGCCAGCGGAGCGCGCGTAGGTACTCACAGCCTCATCGGTTAACCAATATTGATCGCGCCAGACCACCCTCGATTTAACATCTTCCGGGAGTGGATCATATAGCATTTCTTTACCGATACGAATTTGGGTTTCATTTTCCGGAACAATCAGGACTTTAAGATCCGTTTGCCTCACTACTTCAATGATCGCATTTCGAATCGGCCGATTGTCATGCTCCTTCATCTTTTCATTCCATGCATGTTTCTTTTCGTTGACGGGCAATTGCTTTGATGGGATCTCCCACCATGGAGAAAACCGGAGTTGCGGAATAACGCATACAAACTTTCCAGTTTCGAGTGCATGTGACTTTAAAAACACATCTGCGGCCTGATCATTCCTAACGTCGACGGCAAATGCACCATCCGGACAAAAATCCATAATGGGGCACTTTATTCCTATTTTTTTTGCGAACTGAAGAGATACAGAATCCCTGAACCAGGTAAAAGCAGCACTATTGAACAGTTCAACATCCAACGGATTGTAATTTTCATCTTGCGCTTGAAATCCATAATTGCCTGGGAAAGTAATTCCGTATACTCCGTATGGTTTACCTGTTTCTTTTTTCCACCGGAGCATCTCATTTCTGCCTACCAATGAAGGTCCCGATCCGTGGAGAAAGAAATCGCATTCCAATATGGCTTTTTGTTTGTCATCCTCTGATTTTAAGATCTTCAATTTGGGAAACCTGGCCATAAGCATTTCTTCAACGCCTGATTTAACAGAATCTGGCCAAAGGCGAACTTGTACATGCGGCAAGTATTTTTCAATCAAAGCCAAAACTCCGGGTGTATGACCGATATCTCCAATATTCTCAACTTGCCAGGAAGAACGTAAGAGTAAGCTTTTTTTGGTCTTGCCATCGTGTGCCAATGCTGGGGCAGCGGCTAAATATCCTGCAAACAGGAGGGTATGCTTAAGGAAATCCTTTCTAGAAATGTGTGTCATATCAAATTTTTATTTTATTGAAAAGCGTGCGCTAATTATAGTTTAATCCGGCTATACCTTAATAATGCCTCCAGGTAATAGTAATCTGCGTAAATAATCGGCGTATTTACCTCTGATTTGTAGGGCTTTGAACCTACCGAATGTTTTAGTAGGAAATTGTTGTTTTCGCCCAGATTTGCAGTATATACTTTGCCCGAAAGACTCCTCAACATGTCCTCAGCCGACTTGAAGTGTGTCTTGTCTTTTGTATAGGTGTATAGTTCCAATAAAGCAGAAGCAGTAATCGCTGCCGCGGAGGCGTCTCTTTCTTCATCCGGTATATTCGGCGCGTTAAAATCCCAATATGGAATTTTATCCGATGGAAGGTTCGGATGATTGACTATAAACTTTGCAATATTTATAGCCTGGTTAAGATATTTCTTATTTCCGGTTTCCCTATACATCATGGTATAACCATAAACAGCCCATGCCTGCCCTCTGGCCCATGCAGACTCATCCGCAGCTCCCTGATTGGTTTTCCTGGCAAGTACTTTTCCTGTAGTATCATAACAAACTACATGATAGCTGCTATAATCTTTTCTAAAATGGTTTTTAAGGGTATTGTCAGCATGTGTAATACTCAGATCATAAAATTTGTCGTTTCCTGATGCTTTCGCTGCCCATAATAAGAACTCGAGATTCATCATATTATCTATAATCACAGGATAGTCAAACCCATTAAACTCCTCCCAGGACTTAATCAACCCAATTTTAGGATTGAAACGGGTAGCCAGCGATTCTGCTCCAGTAAGCATAATGTCCTTATATTTCTCATTTTTGGTTAAACGATAACCATTTCCGAAAGGACAATACAGCATAAACCCTAAATCGTGGGTGGTCTTATTGTACTTTTCTTTTTCTACAGCCATGGTCCATTTGTCCGCAGCTTCTTTCCATTTATCGTCCTTAGTATATTCATAGAGATACCACAAGGATCCGCCGAAGAAACCACTACACCACCAATCTGATGTTCGGGTATCCAGTATTCCCTCTTTCTTTACAGATTGAGGGAATCTAGTGAGGTCTGTATTCGCTTTCAGCATCAATTCATATTGTGCTTTGGCAAATTCGATTTCTTTATGTACATCAACCTTACGTTGGGCCTGTAAACTGAGTGTCGTTGTTAAAAGCGTAATAGCTAAAAAAATAGTTTTCATCATTCTTTTGGTCAGTTGTGAAAGCATCCTAATTGGTAACGGTAATTTCTATTTGCCTAACTACCTTTTTGTTTCCATAGACATTATTTGTTTCACCTATGAAAGTGGCGGTATAGGTGCCGGCTTCACTATAGCTATAGGTGTAACTTTCCTTTTTTGCTTCTCTAAACAACTTAAGCGCGGTTGCTTTATCTTTCCCCAGGTCGTTAGGGTTGATATAGATGGCCCGGCTAATTCCCCAGTCTTCGGTATATTCTTCCTTAGTTGCCGCAGTTGCATTTCCTTTGAACTGAATCGTGGTCGCGTTTACAAGTGATCTGCCTGCTTGTTTGTTTCCATAAGAAAATACAGAAAAATTACTGCCTGAACCATAGTCCATTAGCGTGACCTCTGCATCGTCAAATTTAGTTTCCACCAATACAGCAGTGATATTCCAATCATTGGCGGCTAAAAATTCTGTCTGAGGCTTGGTAATATATCTAAAGGCCAGATATAATGGTTTTCCTGCAACGGCAAGATCCATGATATCAACTTCTGTCGAGGCCGTTACTGTGGCGTTCTTTGCAAGGGCAAACCGGTTGGTGATGTCCACCCAGGTAGCAGCCTTGATGTTGGCAATCGTATATTTACCATCAAAATCAGCAGACACCAACACAGCCAATTGATCGGCCTGTTGTATAGCGGCTACCGTAGCACTTGAGAAGGACAAATAGCAATTTTTTAATGCTCTGGAACTTGTGACATAGCTATAGTTCTTCAGGAATTCTCCTGAATAAAAGGACAGCATTTGAGGGTTCCCTTCCAATTTGAAAGTGACAGACTCGCCAGCCTTAATAGTGGTTTTGTCAGCCGTAACTTCTAATGCCGGATCATCAAGCTGATATTTCTCACAAGAAAATAAAACAACAGACATCAGCATTAAATAATATTTGAAATACATGTTCATTAGATTATCAATAAATAGTAAAAATGAATAACAATTACCAACCCGGATTCTGGCCGATTGCCTTATTGACTGTAGTTTCAGCATCCGGAATAGGCCATAAAACGTCTCTCTCTGAGGTATTTACTCCTGCTTTCCCACCGAAGGCCCTTGATCCCAGAGGAGCAAAATCCAGAGCGACTTGTTTCATCACACGGTAGTAATCACCCCAGCGCACCAAGTCTCTCTTTCTCATGGTCTCAAATGCCAATTCTCTTGAACGCTCCGCTTTCAGGAACTCCATAAATTTGGCATAGCCGGCAAAGTCGGTAGTTTTTACGTCACCCTTAAATTCAGACAAATTGGTTAGGGTTATGGAGGCCTTTGCCTGTACCCCTGCATAGGCAAACACAGCACCGGTAGTCGCTGCTGCAGATGCTCCGGAGGTTTGTGTAGGTGGCGTGGTGGTTGTCGTACCTCCCGTAGTGACGGTATACAGCTTATTGTCATTATAAACTTGTTTACCTGCAGCATAAAAGACCGTTGGCATCCAGGATTCACCAATAGTAATGGTTGGTGTTGAATTATAATTACCACCCCTATTCTCCAGATAAATCGCGGTTAGCGCTCTGGCTTCGCTCGTTGCAACTGCTGCTACAGCAGCGCCACCTGCACCGCCACCACCAGAAATTGTAACCGCCGGCGCTGAGGTATACCCTGAACCTGCAGTCGAAATCGTAATGGTATCAATCAGTTCTCTATTTGGCAATAGGTTTCCAAAAGCTCTTCTTCTCACTTGATTCACAGTCTGGTCCAGTACATCTTGATCTGGTACGGTTCCATTTTGGCTTGCTACTGCTTCTGCATACATCAGCAACACATCTGCATATCGCAGCAGTGGATAATTGACCGAATTACCTCCTTGCTCCTTTGGATAAACGGTTTCATACTCCCTTTTCCATTTAGCTGAGTTTCGTTGACTTGCCTGCATCGCTGTAGGATAGGTAGGTAGATACGTTTTAGTGGCGGGATTGGTTGAAGACAAAGTGTATGGAGCGATGTTCCAGTCCCTTCTCAGATCACCTTTTGAATACGAAAAATATAACTTTGGTGTGGCCGCTACATATCCGTAGCAGTAACCATAGTTTGGATCCTGACCACCGTGAGAAACGCCATAATGAATGCCAACTTTCCCGGTAGCATTGAAACCGTCTGAGCTATAACCGTAAAACTCAACCTCCCAAATACTTTCTTTAAGGTCATATTTATCCTGGCTCATATTGATAAATACTTGCCTGTAATCCGGATTAAGGCTATGAAATCCATCATCAATCACCTTTTTCGCCCAAATTTTGGTCATTTCGTATTTAGATACATCCTTTACAGGATCTCCTGCCATATATAAACATACTCTGGCTAATAAACCACGTACTGCAGATTTATTGATGTGACCTGCGTTGGTGAGCTGCCTTACGTCAGGGACCAAACTTTCCGCTTCGGTCATATCTTTGATGATCTGCTCGTATACTTCTTTTGAAGGTGTTCTGGGATTATTGGTTTGTGTAACAGAAGAGGTAGGTTCCAGCAGCAAAGGCACATCTCCCCAGTAACTGACCAGTAAAAAGTAAAAGTACGATCTTAAAAACAAAGCTTCTCCCTTAATGACCGTCCGATTTGCTTCACTCATTGTAGGCTTATTGATGTTGGCGAGCAATAGATTCGCTCTTTCTATTCCATTATAAAGTGCGGTCCATACGGTAGTAACGTTACTTTCAGAAGTGGTAACCAGGTTGACAGTAATACCCGTATTCTGTGCAGAACGGTTATAAAAACCCTCATCTCCATCCAAAGACATCACCCCTTGAAAGCTGTGTGCATAAATTTTGGTTAATGTCTGGAACACCCCAGCCAATGCTGAATTGAGCTGTTGTTCTGTCTCGTAATAATTTAAATTGGTGACCGTATCCTTTGGTACGGTATCTAAAAATTTAGAGCAGGATGTAGCCATACAAACCAGGGCTACAACAATACAGATATATAATTTCTTTTCCATAATATATTTTAGTTTATAATGAAGCCTTTAGTCCAAAAACTAACGTTTTCGCAATAGGGAATGCGGAATAGTCAAATCCTGGAGTTAAGATGGAGTTGCGTGTGGACACTTCCGGATCCATACCCGAGTAGTTGGTCCATGTAAGCAGATTCTGTGCGGAAGCTGTCAACATGAGCTCTTTAAGCCCTAATTTTTTCAGGTAATTCGCTGGTATGCTGTAAGCTAGCTCCACAGTTTTCAACCTTAAATAGGAAGCATCTTCCAATTCTCTGGTCGAATAATAGCCCTCCGGGACCCCGCCCACAACAGGTATGGTCGTACTCGGATTTGTAGGCGACCAACGATTCACATAGCTCGCATATTGATTCAGCATGCTGTATGCTTTTGCTTCAAAAATGAGTTTGTTTGCATTGTATACATCATTGCCATAAGACCATTGCAAGAAGACGTTCAGACTTAAGTTTTTATAAGTAAAATTGTTAGAAAAACCACCAGAATGAATAGGTAACCCCCTTCCGATAATGGTTTGATCGGCCGCTGTGATGACTCCGTCATTGTTCAGATCTTTATAGCGGATATATCCTGGTTTGATGACCTCTCTGGCCATGCCGTTTGTCGGCACAGCATTTTTGAGGCGATAGCCGCCATTTGGCAATTGATAAAAATCATCATACTGATAAATCCCATCAAAGATGTACCCAACAAAATTGCCTACTGAATGACCTATCGCGGCGCTATACAATACCGGGTCAGCATAACCGGATTGCCATCTGGGTGAGATACTATTCAATAAGCGTTCTTCTTCATCAGCCAACTGTAAAATGGTATTCCGGTTGAAGCTGATGTTGAAATTACTCCGCCAGGTAAAGTCACGCTTATCGATATTCACCGTGTTCAAGGTAAATTCCAATCCCTCATTCTTTAATTTACCTACGTTTTTGTAGGCCCGGGCATAACCTGTGCTGGGCGACATATTGGCCAACAGCAACAAATTGTCTGTTTTCTTTCGATAGGCATCAACCACCAACTCAATTCTATTCTTCAATAAAGCTAAATCGTATCCTAAATTGAGCTGTGCAGTAGTTTCCCATCTTAATTTGGGATTGCCAATGTTAGGGATGGCTGCTGGTGTTGGCACCTCATTCCCGAAAGAATAACCAGTAGAGTTCTCTACGCTGATCGGTGAAAGCGCAGAAAAATCCCCTACCCTGTTGTTGCCCGTCAGGCCGTAACTCAAACGTAATTTGGCTTCTGTGATGGTTTCAATTCCCTTAAGAAAGGATTCTTCCTTCATTTTCCAGGCGAAAGCTCCTGATGGAAAGTAACCCCATTTGCTATTCGGAAATTTAGACGACCCGTCTGCCCGGAATGTTGCTGTGAACAGGTATCTGGATTGATACCCATAATTCACTCTGCTGAAATAAGATTGCAGGGTGTTATAGGTACCGAAAGAGCCTACCGCCAGCGGTGTACCTTGCCCTAATCCGTCTATGCCCAAAGTCTCATTGGGAACTTTAATTGCAGTATAGTTATTTCCTTTGTTGCTCTCCTTCTGGAAACTAAAACCACCCAATACGTTTAATGAATTGGTCTTGTTCACCTTGCTATAGGTAAGGGTATTTTCGTTAGACCAGGTGGTGCGACTGCTATAGGCCATTGAACCCCACTGCCCATAGTTGTTTCTAGGGCTTACGGGGCTACCTTCGCTCGTACCGGAATTATAGAACGCCCCCAATTGAATGGCATTAAGGTTAATGGCACCCGTAGATTTGAAGACCAGGTTTTTAGTGATGTCATAAGTAAAATATCCATTAGCAACCAGGTTACTGTTATTTTTATTTCTGTAAACATTCTTTGCAGACTGCACCGGGTTGAAGCGATAATCTGTAGTGCTGGTTACATCTTCATCAAAAAGTTCTTCTTCCAGGTCTATGTCGCCTGTTAAATACCTGACGTTAACTGGTCTGTACCCCCATACTGAATAAAGAAGCGCACTCGATGCATAGCCATCTTTTATAGAAGAAGCAATCTGCCCATATGTCTGCGTATGTGTATAATTTGTATTCACACCAGCTTTCAATTTTTTGCTCACGTTCTGATCTATAGTTATACGTCCCTGCTGTTTCTTCAAACCCGTATTCACTACCACAGAACCAGTTTCAAACAAGGATCCTGAAATGGCGTATCTGGTATCTTTATTTCCACCCCGCAATGATAAATTGTGAATATTGGTTATGCCTTGTCTGAAGAACTGATCTTGCCAGTTGATCCCTTCCAGATTTTTATAGGAATCATAGGTTACACCATCTGGGAGATACAGCGTCCTGGCAGTTACCGAATCCCGCTCAAATTCCAATTTAACAAACTCATAAGGACTTAATACCTCAACTCTTTTAGTCACATCCTGAAAACCGTAGGATCCTGAATAATTCAAGTTGGGTTTGCTCACTTTCCCCTTTTTTGTTTCCACAACAATGACACCATTTGCACCCCTGGATCCGTAGATCGCAGTTCCGGAAGCATCTTTGAGCACGTTTATGGATTCTATATCGTCAGGGTTCAACATAGAAAGATCAAAGTTCTCTGTTGCGAAGCCATCAATGACATACAAAGGAGACGCATCCTGTGTGATAGACCCCACTCCTCTGATACGTATATTTATTCCTTCTTCTCCCGGCTGTCCCTGACTGGCAGAAACATTTAAACCAGCCACACGCCCAGCCAATGCTTGTTCTATAGAAGACACCGGGGCTTTAGTCATATCACGAATATTTACCTGAGCAACAGAGCCTGTAAGATCAACTTTTCGCACGGATCCATATCCAACCACTAAAACCTCATCCAGTTTGCTGATCTGCGGTTTTAATGTAACATTAATGGTTTGCCTTCCTTCCACCCGTACCTCCTGATCATCAAAACCCAGATAGGTAAATACCAGTATTGCATTATCCGGAACCTCTATACTATAGCGCCCGTCCTTATCAGCAACAGCTTTTTTATCGCCCCCTTTCACGCTTATGCCTGCGCCCTGCAATGGACTCCCCTCTTCATCAGTGATCGCACCTGAAACCCTAATATTTTTTCTACCAGATTGCGTCACCACAGTTGGCTTTATTTGAACAACGATAACGTTATTATCGATCTTATAAGTTAATGGCTGATTGGCAAATATTTGCGCTAAAACATCTTTAAAGTCGGCAGCTTTCACAGAGATGTCAACGGGCTTAGCTTGAGCGAGCACATTATCCGCATACACAAAATTATAGCCACTCTGGGTCCTTAACGCTTTTAGTACGGCCCGTAAGTCTGCTTGTTTTTTTGAAATAGTAATCTTCTGTGCAAGGCCGGCAGCACTTACCTGCATCAGGGCAGCTATTAGTATTACGGTGGTTAATCGCATAATTAGCCAAATTTTACGGATACACGAATTTATACCCAGGTTTGTGGTTATTTTTCTATACATTTATTATATTTGGTTGTGCAGGAGCCTTTTGTTCTGAAGCGTCAGGCCACTGCGGGTTTAGTTTTATTAAATTAAGCACTAAGCATTGACCAAGTCCCTGGTTTCAGCAGGGATTTGGTTTTTCTTATATCGGTACTATCTGCTTACCAAAATCTTCATTCCTTCAATTTTAAATTTTACCTGTCCGGTTGATTCAAGTGGCCGCAATACTTCAGACACATTAGCAAAACGGGACACCGCGCCACTAAATGTGGTGATAGGCAATTCACCCTGATATACTATTTCTACATTATACCAGCGTGAGATCATGCGCATGATGTAACGGATGTCATCGTGTTCAAAAATAAATTGATTGTTTTTCCAGGCTATAACTAATTCTGTATCAACATCTTTTACTTTTATGCGAGTGCCGATAAGGGAGGATTGCTGGTTTGGTTTGAGGATTACCTCATTTACCCTTGCACTGCCCTCAACCAATGTAGTTTTCGTGCTGCGCTCGTCCGCATACGCATTGATATTAAACTCAGTGCCAATGTCCTCAACGATCTGACCAGTGCTTTCCACTTTAAAAGGCTTTTTTGAATTATGCACAACAACGAAATAAGCTTCACCGGTCAGCTTAACCCGCCGTTCGCCGCCAAAAAACTTACTCGGGAATTCAAGCTTACTATCGGCATTTAAAAACACTTTGGTACCATCAGGAAGCACAACCTGATACGTTCCACCACGGGGTGTGGTGATGGTTGTCATTCCATTCGGCAAGCGCAGCGAAGAATTATCCTCTAAATCCGACTCACCTTCTGAACCCAAAGTACTTCCATCACTATATGTTATCTTACTTGCATCAATTACTACTCCGCTTTTCGCATCGCTTAGTTGCACGCTACTGCCGTCAGGTAAGGTGATTGTGGCTGTGTTTTTACCGGGTTTAATATCGTTTTGAGTAGCGATTTCTGAGTTACGATTTACGACTGGGTTGCCGGTATAAAACCAAACGCCTGAGATAATTAAAGCTACAGCTGCTGCTATTGCCATTAATTTTGGCAGCAACCTCGTCTTTTTAGGCTGATGGCTTCCTTGTAATAACTGATAATTGTAGATGTAATTTAAGATAGTCTGTTTTTTTGCAGCATCCAATGCATTTTCGGGAACGGCCATTTCGTTACTAAATGCATCGGGTAAAAGCTGCATCAATTCCTCATCGTTGTGAGAAGCAGTGATCAGCGACCATAGCTCTTCATTTTCCGTTTCGGTATTCAGGTTATTGAAATAGTTTCGTAGCAGGACTTGAAGCCTCGCGTTTGGTTTTTGCATCGTTTGTTGATTTAGGCAGTTTTAATACCTTTTAACTACATTGACACGTGACGCGGAAAAAATGCTTAGTGATTTATCAAAAAATAACTGATAAATATCTAACAAGCTGATTTACAATGATATTTATTTGAACAGTACAGCAAATAATGCCGGATAGCTAAGTGCATGTTTGTTGAAGTGCTCACGTATATGTTTTAAAGCTTGATGCATATGTGCCTGTACGGTACGGCTTGAAACATTCATTTTTTTTGCAACTTCTTCATATTTCAATCCCTCGATATGGCAAAGGGTGTATGCTGTCCGTTGCTGGGTGCTTAAGTTTTCGATAGCCTGGGTTAGTATCCTATTGCTTTCATTGTAATCTAGTATTTTATCTGTGGAATTGTCAGATTCCTGAGTATTAATTTTAAGCTGTGTTGCCGATCTGGCATCTTGTGCCAGTTTGCGTATCACATTTATTGAATGGTTTCTTACTACCCGATTTAGATATCCCCCGAAATTTTTCACTTCATTGAGTTTTTCTCTGTTGAGCCATATTTTTAAGAATACATCTTGTACGATTTCACTGGCCTGATCTTCGGATTTAGTCAGCTTTCGACCATAATCATATACATACCGTTGATAAAAATCAAAGATTTCCTTAAATGCACACTGATCGCCCATAGCAATCCTGGCCAATAGTTCTTCTTCATTTTTAAGTTGCCTGTTCTCCATCGGTTGTACCCTTGGGTGATACCTTCATATTGGTTATTTAAACAGCAAGTATAGTGTAAATTTAAGCATCTGCAATTATCTATTTCATTAGTTTTAAAAATAAGAGATGATTTGATTGAACCTAATCCGGTTAAAAATAGAAGAATGTTGGATTGAAAATGCAAGACATAGTTTGTTCGGCAAGTTCCTCTAACGAACCAAGTAAAAACTTGTTAATTGGGACCAGTAAACGCGGAATCCGCGGCCATTTCCCCCAGAATACCCAACTGTACCCTAAAAACGAAAAACTCTGCAATCATTTGATTTGTAGAATTTTGTTGTGTTTTGACATTGTTGCATGTGACCCTGCCAGTACAATTCTCGAACCAGTTTATAGAAGATTTGAAGTTGCTTGCTGGATTATAAATTTCGCTTGTTGCTTTCAATCGTAATGAACTCGGGTAAATATTCTGGAGTACATCCTTTTGATACCATCTTACCTTTGTAAAGACCTATTGTTTCTCCAAGTGAAATACAACGATCGCGATACTTTTTATCATAAACCCCAATCCAGCCTGCTGTAAAATTCATTGCCCATTGAACTTCAGGTTCTTCTTTTTGGATTTGGTTTTCAATTTTATGTAATAACTCGTCATTGTTTGAAGGAGGAGTTTGTCCCATCCAACGTAAACGACCTTGGTAATACCAGAATACCCGTCTCTGAAGAGTAAAAGGACTGTTTTCCCAAGATTGAATTAGTGTAATTGTCTTTTTGTCCTTAGTAAGCTGATTGGCCATTAGCCAGTCCATTAGCTGATTTCTCTCCTCAAATGTATGAGTCTGCATATCCTTATCAAGCTTATTAATCAAATCTTGGGAAAGAAGCTTATTATCCATAATCAATAGGGCCAATTGCCTGGGCAAAAACATCTTGGTTGACCATAGTTCCATAGCCAGCTCATGATCCTTTTTGATGCCCTTAGCAATCTTCCTTAAATCTCCCAGCTTCGTTTTAGTATCGATTTGAGCCAGGATGTTTTCTGCTTGTGAAAATAGTTTCATATCAATCTTTTTCGGAATAAATAAATATCTGCTACTTTGTTGTTGTCTGTTCGGCAATGTTATTGACATTGACAAGCTTTTGCAATCATACCAACCGGCTTGCCCATAGAAATGCCAAGCGTGAATAAGGCGTTTCGCCCTCTGAGACCTCCTCTAATTTGAACAATAGCTTGTTCTCTTGTGATTTTACTTGTCATCAAGACAGTGTATTACAATCTTTAATCACGAATACTAAATTAATGTTGCTAAGTTCTTCCATTTTTCTTAATAAATTCAGTGGCGGAGTTTTGGATCAAGAGCGGAGTAGTATACCTGCCAACCACAATATATAAACCAATTAAACACATAAGGAATGCAGGATGCATCAAACTCCATATCAAATTACGTATAAATTTAAAACAATAAAAATGGTTCTTCCCCATTTTTGAGGGCGAACTGAAATCCTTGCCTAATCAATCTAACAAAATGGGCTCTCAAGCGGTTATTGAAAATCTTTATGAGAGAAAACTATCACATGAAATTACTTTACCAACAAAAATGGGTATGAAGCTTATCGTGTCGCTTCTCCTCTGAGCAAATATATACAACAGGCGCAGGTCCATTTTCCACTTATTTTAATAGTATTATCATCTGTAGCGTTTTGCATTCTCAACTCGTATAAATACCAACAGACCGAAATCATAATGAAATTAAAATACATGTTATATTCATGGTATTGCTGGTTTGGCCTACTCTGATACAAACATTGCCTAACAGAAAAATCTTAAAACCTATGCTTAGAACAAGGTACTATCTAATCTCTTTGCTTTTATTTCTGATCTGCCTTTATGCTGTTCTTATGTTGAGGGCTATTGTAGATCTGGATAAAGTTATCGCTGCTGTAAAAATTATATTTTTGCCTGCTTTGGCGTGCCTGCTGGTTATGCTGCTGCTGCCATTGTCCATATACCTTTTGTACAAAGGGAATAGTGTGGGAAGAGTCAAAAAGCATATCAGATTTCGATAGTAATAATAACTTTTTCATGTGGCATCATCCAAAATATTTCTATTATGGTGTATGGTCTGATGGCGAAAAAAATGGCACTTCTAAATCTGCTGTCGTTTCAATAGACAGGAAACTAAGTTCATAAAATATGGCCGCTACCTTGGACCGTCAGTTGTTGGTATACCACTTACCTTTACCTGAACCATAAAGGTAAACCAGTCCTTGCCTCATCCCAAATACTAAACGGCCCGCTCCTGGCTCAATGGATTAAAAAAGATATGGTTTAGAAGTCAGAAAATGCAGGTATATAACTTGCTAGAGAAAGTTGGGATTTTAATTCTTGATCTATTTGGTTCTATTCTGAAATATACAGTTAATTCACTAATAAACGATCACATCACACCTCATCCGCAAAAGAGAAGTATCCATTTTCCGCAGTTGGGATCAAATGATCAAAGACCAGTAAATCCAACAACCTCCCCACTTCCACCAAGCTTTTATTGATCTTCAGATCCTCTGTACTTGGAGCAGGATTCCAGAAGGATAATTATGAAACAGCATAATCGCACTGGCACAAGCCTTTAAATCCGCAGCAAAGATCAGTTTAGCATCCGCAATCACTCCAGCCAGACCACCGGTAGCAGTAGGGTAAAAAACCCAGCAGCCGGTTGTTCCGGTTTAACAACAAGATCTTGAATTCCTCCTGAAAAGAAATGGCATCCCTATTCCATTGACGGAGCATGATACGATATCTTGCTAGGAACAACTCACTTAGGTCTTTCCATCGCTTTAAACTGAGGATGATAACTAATTTTAATTTCGGATACAATAGACAGGTCATTTTGATTTTTCAGGGCTCCATGATTGCTGATTTTAGTGAAAACTAATTATGGCGTCCCATTCGACAGACCTGGAAATAAATGGCAAACTGGAGATACAAAAAATGCGTAGGCTCCCGAAGGGATAGCCATTTTTTGCATAATACTTTGGCGAAGCCTACCCCCATGTCCGGCAGGCGACCTTCGCCTGAATATTTGATTCTTTAAAAATCATGCGATCAGCGCTCGCCCTGAAACAGAGGTCGCATGGATAAATCGCAAATAAGATTTGCATAACTAAAAACTTAGTAGTAAATTAAACTAAATAATTAGTTATAAATATGAAAACCTCAGCCTATCTACTGTTAGTCTTCCTGATTACAGGCAGCGCAAAAATTACAAATGCCCAGGTGACCGGTGTCATACCGGGAACAGACAAGTCAAAGTGGTCTCTTAGCAACAGCGACGGCTGGAGCACGCCGGTAACTACCGATCAGAACGGAAACTATAAACTCCCTATCAAGGCACTTAAAAAGGGAATGTACAATCTCGGGGAGGTTGGAGAGATCTACCTGGAACCCAGTTATAGTTTAATCATTAAAAAAGCCGGTGAAGGGTATGAATTTAGCGGGAACGGAAGCCTGGAAAACAACCTGATCCAACAAATCCAGACTCCCTTAAACCGGATGAATTCGAATAGTGGATACGGTGTAAAATTTTCAGTCCTGCTCACCGAGCCGGAAAAATTTATCCCGACCATGGACAAATACAAAGAACTGGCATTGCAAACGATTGACAAATCCAACAATAAATTCTTTAAAACATTGATGCGGGAAGAGATCAATTACATTCGCCTCAATAAAATCTATAACTGGAAACTCTTTTATGGACTGGACAGCACCAGAATGGATTCGCTAAAGAAAACGCTTTCAATCCCCTTGGCTGCACGCAAAAAAGACCATACCCAGCAGCTGCAAAACGCCTATCTGTATCAATTCAGCAAGAAAATGACAGCGGAGGAAAAGAAACAGGTGGATGAACTGTTATTTTCCGGATGGGACATGAACAACGAGCTGCTGTTTAAAAACTCTTCTTCCTATAGCTATGCGATCAGTAACCGGATTAATTTCGGAACCAGATCAGGCGAATATAAGAAGCTGAGTGATTCTTTGAAAAGCCCCGATCAGGCCAAACTCATGTTCATCAGGAAAGAAATCGACAACGACTATATCAAAGACTATTTTCTGTACACCACTACCCTATCGCTGATCAGGAAGTCGAAAAGCAGCGCAAAAGTGGAATCCTTTTATAAGGACTACCTAAGCAGCACTAAAGTTTCGAGCCGTCTTCAAGACATTGAACAGGCTTTTAAAAACTTAAAAGCAACGGAAAAAAACGCCATTGTTCCTGATTTCAGTTATACCAATACTGATAACCAGCTGGTAAGCCTTAAAAGTATGCGGGGCAGTTATGTTTACATTGACCTCTGGGCAACGTGGTGCGCACCATGCATTGCAGAAATTCCAGACCTCAAAAAACTTGAACTCAAGCTGAAGGACAAAAACATTAAATTCGTCAGTATCTCACTGGATGCACCTGCAGAGAAGAATAAGTGGTTAACCTATGTAAAGGATAACGATTTACATGGGATCCAGCTCATTGCAGACAACGATTTTAAGTCAGAATTCGTACAGAAATTCGGCGTAAATTCTATTCCGAGATTCTTGCTGATCGGTCCTGATGGCATCGTCATTGACAACGACGCAAAACGCCCCTCTAATCCGGAGCTACAAAAGCAACTCCAAACCTTATTGAAATAGCAGAATCAACTTCCTAAAAAAACCTTTCCCGATATACAGGAAAGGTTTAATCCCTGTATGACCTTAATTTGAATCCGCCGCTAATGTCAAGACAATCTTGCCTCTTGTTCTACCGGTCTCAATTGCCTGGTGCGCTTTGTCCATGTCCTTGAAATCAAAATTTCGAGCAATATGAGATTTCAGGATGCCCTTCTCCAGTAAATCAGCAAGGAAGTTCAGATCTGTTCCACTTGACTGTACCATCATGGCGGATAAATTGATGTTCCTGCTACGGGCTTTTTCCTTATCCGCCTGAGGGAAGTCAGGGGAAGGAATAGTGATGAGCCTGCCCCCAGGTTTCACCATGTCAATCGAACGGGTCAGTGTATCCCCGGCAATGGTATCCAGTACAAAGTCTGCATCGGTCACCGCCTTTTCAAAAAGCGGCAAGGTGTAGTCAATGTGTTCATCTGCACCCAAACTGAGCACAAAATCACGGTTAGCAGCAGATGAAGTACCGATCACAAATGCACCTAGATATTTGGCGATTTGCACCGCATAATGCCCTACGCCACCGGATGCAGCATGAATCAAAACTTTCTGGCCACTGCTTACCTTCTCATGGTTGACCAATGCCTGCCAGGCGGTCAAAGCCGCTAAGGTGGCCGCTGCAGCTTCCTGGTGTGAGATCGTAGCCGGCTTCAAAGCAAGCTGATCGGCAGGGGCAGCAACATATTCAGCATAAGCTTTTCCCTGTCCAACAAAATTCACCATCCCAAATACCTCATCACCAATTTTAAAGGCAGATACCTCCCCGCCCGTTTCCGTAACTTCACCGGAAATATCCCAGCCCAGGATGACCGGCCGCTCTTCAGCGAAAAGCCAGGTCAGCACACCTTCATTTCCCCTTGCTTTTACATCCACGGGATTGATACTGATGGCCCTTACTTTTACCAGCACTTCGTTTTCTTTGATTTTTGGTAAAGGCAGTTCTGTAAGTTCCAGGTTTGCAGCGGTACCCGCTTCTTTTAAAATGATTGCTTTCATAAAATTTTATTTTTACTGAATGACAAATCTATTTCATTACTATCTTCGAGACAAGTATGCACTTTTTAGTACCCCACGCACCAAAAAGATAGCAACCTGATTATCAATGATAAAAAATCTGTTAAATGGAAAAGAAATATCGAAACGAACCAACTTGTGCATTAGACTATGCCTTTCGGCGCATTGGTGGGAAATATAAAGGACGTATTTTATGGTACCTACATAACCGTAATGTGCTGCGCTATGGGGAACTTCGGAAAATACTATGCGACATTACCCCAAAAATGCTGACACAATCTTTACGTGAACTGGAAGAAGACGTACTCATTCATAGGCAGGTGTATCTCGAAGTACCACCGAAAGTGGAGTATTCGCTAACCGAAGTGGGAAAAGAGCTTATCCCTTTTCTTGACCATCTGAAGAAATGGGGAGACAAACAAATTTTGAAAGAGAAACTAAAACCGCATCAGGAAAGGTCAGGAAGAATGGAATTGCTTCCTGAATCGCAGCATTCCATTGCTCTCCTGGCTAAGGTTTAGTTCGTAATTTCTCCAGTTCGGCATAAGCTTCATTTTCTTTGCTCCCATTGGCCGTGAAAGAAGCTGATGTCGATAACTGTGCCATTCAGGTGCATATTCCTCCAATGTTGTTACAGCTTTAGTAGAGAACGCGATCAAGCATGCGATCGAACCTGCGATTGCTGGCGGTAATGTCACCATTACCTGTCGGACACTGAAAAGAAAGACGAGCTTCTCATAACAAACAGCGGACTGCCTTACAGAGGAACCGTTGAGGCGATGTTTCATGGAAAAGGCCAAATACTGCAAGACGTATAGAAACCCAATTTGGAGGGACATTGCAGGTATTCGTTGACCCAAATGGCGGAGTATCAGTTAATTTCAATATTCCTTCCTGATTGTTCCGGTATTGTACTTTCGTCATCCTGAAATAAATTTGCTTCGCAGCATTATGGTTATATCCTCTTTATAAGTAAGAGTATTATCCACAATCACACTAAGATTCCTTAATGATCTTCACGTTTCCGCTGGTTATCTTTATTTGAAGTTTGGTCTGACCGCTGACCTCCGCCATTGGTAATTCCCTGTTGTTTTTTATCGTCTTTGGCATTGTGGTGCATACGATCTGAAGTAGGCTTTCCCTGTTCTGAACTGGTATGCCTTGCGTCTTGTCTGTTCTTCATTGTTCTGAATTTAGGTTAATAAATCAAGCTAGCACATTAGCCTTCAATTATATAACCATCGTATTTTGGAATTGTTTTAATAAACAAGTCGGCACCTACCGCAGATCCCAGGCGGCGCTCATAATTGTCAGTAGAAGGGAAAAAAGAAGTAATGGTAAAAATCGAGTAGCTCGAAAGCCATTTCTGATCTGCATTAGAAGATGCCAAGGTGAGTCACCTCAAGGATGTTCTCGGCAAATGCTGAAGTTGTTTAGTTTTTGCGATTCCTTGCGAATCTTCCAAGCTTGGGTAAATCAATAGTCACTAGGCCATAAACGGAGGAGACCAACGTTGTGAAATCAAAAGAAACCATTTCAGAATAATTTCACAAGAGAATTATCGTTCTGAATAACAAGAACTTACTTCGATTGAATCTGTAATACTTTTAAGTAAATTTGAAGAGCATGTCTAGGCAAATCTACAATAGAACCATCAAAATTGATGGAATTGATGTTTTCTACCGGGAGGCCGGAGATGAAAAGAATCCCTCGCTATTGCTTTTACATGGATTCCCAACCTCCTCGATAGCTTTCAAGAATTTGATGATTGCGATGTCCACCGAGTATCACCTCGTTGCTCCAGACTATCCAGGTTTTGGCTTCAGTGAATTTCCCGTACCAGATGATTTTGACTATACATTTGGGGGTATATCAGCTTTAATAAACAAATTCACTGATGCAATAACGTTACATAAGTTCTTTATCTATCTCCATGACTATGGTGCCCCCATTGGGCTTCAATTGTGCATAAATTACCCTGAAAAGATTGCCGGTATAATTGTTCAGAGTGGCAATGCGCATCGTGAAGGTATGGGCCCAGAATGGGACGAGTATATTGAGTACTGGTACCACCCGACAACCGAAAAAAAGAAAGAGCTGATTAAATTTTTAAGCGCAGAAGGTATAAAAAATCAATACTTCGGCGGACTTCCCGATGAAGTATTATCCAGGGTAAGCCCGGAATTGTGGATGCTGGATTGGGCGTTTTTGAAGAGACCGGGTAATATTGAAAAGCAGTTCGAACTAAATTGTGACTTCAAAACTCACCTGGAAATGTTTCCTGTTTACCAGGAGTATTTCCGCAACCACCAACCACCAGCCCTTGTCATTTGGGGGGAACATGAAATATTTTTTTCTGTGAAAGAGGTTCCTTGTTTTAAGCGTGACTTACCCGAAGCACAAATCCATGTGTTAGACGGGGGGCACGATGTTCTGGACACTCATTTTGATGAGGTGTTGATGCTCATAAGAAATTTCATACAGGCAAAAAACTTCTGACACACAGCCAATTGACTTAGATACAAGCAAGACAAGACGTTCTTAAAAACGAACCCTGAACCTATAGATTTCGGGAAATGCGGTGGGGGAAATCTAAGAGTGCCCCTTGTTGCTTCCCGACAAGGAAGCCGTTAGTTTAAAAGCGACCAAAGACCGGATCTGGGAATTGTGCTATTGATCATAATTGTTAATTGCCCGGCACAATAGAAACAGAGGAGATTATTAATCAGTAAAACAGTTTTTATCGGGATTTGTTACAGTACATATGGCAAGACTTCAACGCTGCATCTATGTATTGCTTTTTTTTATTTTATCTCTTGCCGGGTTGTATTTTGCAGCACCTTTTCTTATTCCTGTGACATTGGCATCTGTATTTTCCATGCTATTTATTCGGTTTTGTAATTGGCTCGAGCATAAAGGGATGAGCAGATCTGTAGCCTCACTTTTTTGCATATTTAGTTTCGTTTTAACCATTTCTCTGATTGTTTTCCTTCTGATCTGGCAGCTCAATGGTCTGGTAGAGAATATCGACGAAATGAAACAGCGTGTCATTGGTCTTTTCTCTAACTTTCAGCATTGGATATATGAAAAGGCCGGAATAGACTTAAAACAACAAGAAGAAATGATCAAGGGACAGTCTGGGAGTGGCAAATCCGGAAATATGCTGGCTGGCTTTGCTGGGAAAATTATGTCCATTCTGTTTAATGCTGTGCTTGTATTGGTCTATATGTTCCTCTTCTTACTTTATCGTTCCCACATTAAAAAGTTTATTCTTAAGCTTGTGCCCGGAGGCGAAAAGAATAAAGCCGATGGAGTGGTACACCAGGCCGGTAAAGTAGTTCAGCGGTATTTAAGTGGCCTCGCCGCGATGATTGGGGTTCTGTGGATCATGTATAGCATAGGTTTCAGTATTGTGGGCGTGAAAAGTGCTATCTTTTTCGCGGTCTTGTGCGGCGTCCTGGAGATCATTCCATTTATCGGAAATTTAACCGGAACTTTAATCACCCTACTTTCGGTACTTGCACAAGGTGGGGATAGCCGCATGGTTATCGGTGTGTTGGTCACTTATGCCCTGGTACAGTTTATTCAAACCTATATACTCGAACCCCTTATTGTGGGAGAACAGGTAAACATTAACCCCTTATTTACGATACTTGCGATCGTATTGGGGGAGATGATTTGGGGAGTAGCGGGAATGATTCTTGCGATCCCCTTACTGGGAATGGTAAAAATTTTTTGCGACCATATACCGGGTTTGCAGCCATATGGTTTTTTGATAGGTACTGAAAAACAAAGAAGTAGAAAAACAGGTGTTCTGGATAAAATTAAAGCTATTTTTAATAAATAAGTCAGTTAATCGGATATAAAGTTGGTCGACAATTGAATAATTAAAAGAAGAAGTCATTGCTTTTCCTCTAATAGATCTATAGACCTTTTTTTCGGAAGATCGAAAATAAACATGGCGGAACTGAAGGTATAGATAATGAATTCGTGGACAAGTCGTTCGAGAACATTGGCGCCTGGATCATAGGACGGAACATGTTCGGACCCGTTTCGAAAATAAAAAATGTAAAAACATTCCCTAATCGGCATTGTAGTTATTATACAATAAACAAAAGTGATACATTAAAAGAAAGACTTTTGCTAAAGTATTATTGACGGATCTTAAGGCAGTGCAAAATGCGATTACCTTACCTTGGAGCAACGGGCCTGTGGAGGGAAATGTAAACAAACTCAAAACTATAAGCGTCAAATGTACGGGAGAGCAAGCTTTGAATTACTCCGCAAAAGACTAATATTGACAACAAATTAACCACCAAAGCTGGGGAAGAACCACTTTCACTGAAATACACAATTTCATGTCGTTTCTGCTATTAAAATAGAGATTGCCGGGATCGTTCCAATGAATATCAACCAGGGTTACGAAAAATAAATCACAAAACATTTGCGCAAGCAAATACTTGCATATATATTTGCAAGCATATACTTGCAAATAATGGAAATCAGAAGAGATGTATTTCAGGCAATTGCCGACCCTACCAGAAGAGAGATCATCGGGCTGCTCGCAGAAAACCCCCTTAACCTTAATTCGATAGCAGAGAAATTTGATGTTACCCGTCAGGCGGTGTCCCTGCATGTGAAGATTCTCAACGAATGTGGACTGATTAGCATAAAGAAGTATGGGAGGGAACGATACTGTGAAGCAAAATTCGACCAGCTCGGTGAGGTGGCAGCTTGGGTAGAACAGTATAAACAGTTCTGGGAGGAGAAATTCAGTTCACTTGATAAATATCTTGCGAAAGTTCAAGCCAATAAAAAAGAAAAAAAATGAATCCTATGAAAAGTTCAGCAACAAAAGATTTTAAAATCGTCAGGGAATTTAATGCGCCCCGCGAAGATGTATTTAATGCTTTCGCTAAAGCGGAGGCACTGAATGAATGGTGGGGGCCCACGGAAACCAGCAACTCGGTAATCTCACTTGATTTTACACAGGGTGGCATTTTTCATTATAGAATGGAGAAAGATGGGCAGACCAATTATGGCCGTTTTCTGTTTGGCCGGATACTGCCGCACCACCTTCTTGAATTTACCAATTCCTTTGCGGATGAAAATGCCAATGTCATAGCAGCCCCTTTCAATATCAGCTTACCAAAGGCCATTTTTTATTCACTTACTTTTACCGATCTCAGAGATAAAACCATCATTACCCTCACTGGTAAACCGGTAGAGGCGAGCAAAGAAGAAATAGAAGGATTTCAGGCCATCAACGAAAGTATGCAGCAGGGATTTGGAGGGACATTTGACCGCCTGGCAAATTACCTTGATGACATTCAAAATTCAACTAAAAATCTACAATAGCTTATGAGAAAATTAAAATTACAGATGCAGATCTCCATTGATGGTTTTGTATCAACCGGGCCAAACGACGAGCAGCACTGGGTGACCTGGGCATGGGAAGAAATTAAAGGCAATGTGCTCGGCCTGCTGGAGTCAAGTGATACCATACTGATCGGACGTAAACTTGCAATTGATTATATCCCCTATTGGGATGATGTTGCGACTAAACCAGAAGAACTTATGCACGAGGGAGGCAAGCTTATTTCCGGCGCTAAAAAGGTCGTTTTCACTAAGACACTTACCGAATCGGTTTGGAACAATACAACGCTTGCAACTGGCGATCTGGCAGAAGAAGTAAACAAATTGAAACAGCAAGAAGGCAAAGATATTATTGTCTATGGGGGTAGCTCATTTGTTACAGACCTGATAAAAGAAGGGCTGATTGATGAATTTCATTTTTTCATCAACCCGGTTGCCCTCGGCCGCGGCGAGCCGGTTTTCCGTGGGCTTGCTAGCTACCAACAGCTATCGCTTAAAGAGTCTGTTGTGTTTCCGAGCGGTATCATCATGGTCCATTACCAACCTAAATCCTAAAGTGCGATGAAGACAGTTAGTACAAATAAAATAGTCTTTTGGATAGCGGCGAGCTTTATCATTTTTGTAGAGGGAATTGGAAATATTGCGACAGCAAATGCCCAGTATGCAAAGGAAATTGTTTATAACCTTGGATATCCCGAATATTTCAGGGTTGCGCTGTTAATCTTCAAGTTGATTGGTGTTTTCGCCATTACCATTCCGGTGGTTCCGGCAAGGGTAAAGGAATGGGCATATGCCGGTATAACATTGAATACCATATTCGCGATCATAAGCTATTGGGCTGTAAAAGGTTTTGGACCGGATCTGATTTTTCCTTTAATACTTCTTTCGGCAATTTTTATTTCCTATATTTTCTATCACAAGCTTGATACAGATAAGAAAATGGCCGTCGACAGCGCGTATGAAGATTAGGCAGGAAATATAGAGGTCCTTTCAGAACTCGTAGCTAAAGGTTTTATAAACCATACTGCGGTTACCCTAATTCCAAAGGATACAGAAGGACTAAAGCAGTTCATAGGAGTGCTCCATACCGGATCTTCAGATTTCAACATTGAAAGCCATGACCAAATTTCCGAGGACGATCTGGCAGCCACCCAGAAAACTATCCATGCCATTCACACAGGTGAAGTAATGGGTAAACCATGGGCAAGCAGGTTCAGTTCAGTGTAATGGATTTTGTGTGCTTGCACGATGGAAAATACATTGAACATTGGGGCAGGAATAATGTACTGCAAACTATCCAAGAGTTATATCAAAACATTTCATCGTGTCCAAACCACTTCCCCGAAGCTGTCCTGCAAAAAATACCAAAAAAGCGAGGCAGCAAGGCTATAATCCAAACTTGCTACGAACTTCATAATGATTAGCCTACTCCGGACAATTATTGCCGGTCATCTAACATCAATGAACAAACCCAGTTTATTCCACAATCTTGCAGATGTAAAATTCCGTAGGATCAGAGAAATGTTCGCTATCCTTATGGCCTTTTCTAAAGACAACAGGATTTACGAAGCGCGAAACTTTAGTTTGCGAGCGAAGGCGATCGACGAGATTGAGTTTCATATACTTGACCCCATAAGTTATCTCACCCAGGGAACTGAGTATTCTATGGATGCATTCTTAAACCAACTCCAATCCTGTTCCAAGAATTGATACTAATTGCAGCCATTATCAAGTAGGCCGTTTTTTGCTCGCCAAATAATGAAATGGCGTTATGATATACCTCCTCACTGATACCGTGGTTCCCGATAAACGTGATTTCCTCAGTAAGCTGCAGGACAAGCTGTTCCTCTTCCGAAAACCAATCCTTTGCTTCACGCCAGGCGCTTAGTACATAAATTCGTTTAGGGTCTTCTCCAAGTTTAATCGCATCATTGCTATGCGAGTTTAAACAATAAGCGCACCCGTTCATCTGGGATGTCCTGAGTTTGATAAGTTCCAAATACAGAGGAGGTATGCCTGCGTTTTTGATCAAGTTATCAATTTCCTTCAATAGCTTATAGCCTTCAGGAAAGGCTTTGTTCATTTTTAATCTGTCCATGTTTATATAATATATACTTTTTTAGCATTGGATAATCATCAATATTTCATTGAAAAGTGCATTCAAGACATATGACAAAATATTTATTCGGCCCACAACTATATAATTGGCAGCCATTAGAAACCGTTCAAAAAATTTATATACAAAGGGACGCTTCTTTCTATCCATTCCGCTTCACTGTTTATCTCAATTCCATAGTATGCGAAAAATGGCATGTAATCGGCCTTTACATATTTGAAGGTTAGTTCAAAGGGCCTGGTCAGTTCAGCTAGGTTATACTTGTATTTTCCGGTAGGACTATATTCACGTTCATCAATTCCCACAGACATCGCCAAAGCAATCTTCTTTCCCGAAACTTTGTATCCGCTTTTGCTGCCATAAGCCCATCCATAAGTAAGAACGTCATCCAACCACGTTTTAAAGAATGGAGGACAATTGAACCAATATAAGGGAAACTGAAACACAATCTTACCATACTGTTCTATCAGTTTTTGTTCTGACACTACATCTATCCTTCCGTCAGGGTAAGCATTGTACAACTGATGAACATGATACTTTTCGGGATATTTGTTCAGTTCTTCTACCCATCTTTTATTGATACCCGAATTTTTAACATCGGGATGAATTATGATTACTAATGTTTTTGTCATTTTTATATTATTCGATTGCAAAAATGTTCAGGTTAAGCAAATTACATAGAATATAAATTGCCTAGGATAATATATATGGGAAGATCAAAGAAGCCTCCACTAGTCAGGAAAAAATAATAAAGATCGATTGCTAATATGATGCGGCAAAGCTATGAAGCACCTCAATACTATGAGGTTTTATTAACCCGCTTTCGTCCCTTTGCTTTTGAAATTCAATAAATGACGGTATAGCCAACGCATTTTGCTGAATGTCTTTATTGACATAGCGCAATATGTGAACGAATGTTCTTTCGTCATGAAGTGTATACACATTATATTGGAAATTCTTATCATCCATTATTTTGAAATCAGCTATAAAAACTTCAATATTTTCTTTGTTCTTTGGCACAAATTCTATTCTTACTCCGTAGGTTACTTTTACTGTTATAATTCTAAATTGCCTATTTACTTTCATCTTTATTTTCAGACGGATATTCTACTCCCATCATGCTAATGAAACAAGCTTATTAAACTGCTTTAAGAAGATCTGATCTGTAATATGAATTTGATCGTTTTCATTCGCAGTTTGGCTATAAAATTTATTTAATACTACGGAGCCAATTATATTAGCTCCCAAAGTCCCCAAAACAATACGTGTGTTTGCAACTGAATGGCTACCACCATCACCAGGTGATGCGCTTAACAGGATTATTTTCTTGCCATTAAATACCCTGTAATCTTCACGAGCCCGTGACATCCAATCAACTATATTTTTAAAGAATGCTGGCATAGAATGGTTATGTTCCGGCACAGAAATAACCAATAAATCATGATTACCAATGATATCCAGTAACCTGTTGGTTTCAACTGGAATTCCTTTTTCTTCTTCCATATCGGAATACAAAGGCATTGGAAAATTTTTCAAATCAATTAACGTAACTGTACTCTTATATGACATGCCTGCCAAGGCCGAGACCAACTGTTGGTTAATAGAGTTAACACTGTTGCTTCCAGAGAATAAAAGCAATTTGCCGCTTTTATTATTTACAATCTGTGGAATAATTGCTCTAGCATTTTTTTTATTTTCTTTCATTGCTTTTGTCTTATTTAGTATTAAGACAAACAGCTCAATTAAAACGTGACCGTTTTTTAAATTTTGTCGAAGTTTTTTAATTTCTCAGGATCAACGATGGAGAATATATTTGTAATGAGCGAAGTTCGTTCGTCGATATCAAAAACCTGGCAATTGATCAGATGTCCGTCCTGATAAAAGAGCAGTGCCGGTTGATGGTTAACTGAGGTTATTCTGACGTGCATTTTGTACTGGTAAGTGGTATATACATAGGTCATTAATCTAATAACATCCGCAATTCCGCATTCAAATGCTGAAACGATATTAATGTTTCCGCCGTCAACCATTACCGCTATGTCTTTTACGAGCAGAGCTTCAAGGCTTTTTACGTCACCATTTTTTATAGCATTAATATAATCTTCTAATTGCAATGTATTGTTAAACGGTGCGGTTACTTTATCCGGCTGAAGTTTTGCTAACTTTATTTTTGCCCGGCTTAACAATTTTCTAGAACTTTCAATTGAGATATCCAGGATATCACCAATTTCCTGATGCGAATAGTTAAAAGCTTCTTTAAGAATGAAAACAGCTCTTTCTTTTGCATTAATGGAATCCAGCAATACGAGTAAAGAATAGGAAATAACCTCTTTTCGGATAATATTAGTATCTGCATTTTCGGTAGAAATAGGTTCAGGAAGAATAATTTTGGAGAATGTTGATTTGCTGTTCCTTTTTTTAAGATTGATGGCTGTGTTAATTACGCTTTTTATAAGATAATTACTTTCGTTATCAATATTTGTTTCCTGGGCCGAGTAATATTTTGCCATAACATCTTGAATGGCATCTTTAGCATCATCGTATGTGCCCAGTATGTTATAGGCATATGGGAATAATTTTTTTTGATAGTCGTTGCTGTCCATAATTATTCGTGAATATAGAGGTTAATTTGAATTTTGAGCTACCTTTCAATGCCATTTATCTTAAGGTTCAAGATGTGGGATTGTTGAAATTAGTTTTTAGCCTATTGAGGTTAATGCGTGTTTGGTGTAGTCTAGTTACAATATTCAAGATCAATCGTCTCAAGTTGGACATCAAGGGAGGATCAAGAAGCATTTTAAGGACAGGTGTACATTTGGATACAACTTATGTTATGTCCTGCCGCCGCTATGTTAGGTCATAAACATCGCGTTAAGCGGCCTCAGGTGAATTCGGGAATAATCGCTAACAAATAGGGAAATGAGGCCTATCATGTGTGTTCATCCACACAGTAAATTTGTGTTATGAAAATTCTTAAACAACAAAATCATCGCACAACTAAATTTCATCAACCTGAACAATACACCGCAGAGCAGAAAGCATACACTTAGTTTAGTCAAGGAAAGTGCGCAAATCATTTCGATCAACAGTGCGAACATTCCTACAGCCGAATCAAATGGAATTAGTGCTAAATTGGTGGATCTATTTACCTTCTCCGTCGCCGAACGCCATGAGCATGAAATGCAAAACCACGCTGAAAGCCAGGTTACGTCCAGATTGACTAGTTAAAGATAGAATAAACCAAGTCAATTATTCTAGCAGCATATTCCAATAAGTTTGGTTATATAGAAACTTGGCCACCTCTTTTTATTTCTAAATTTTTGCTAATTTCTAGTTTTTGCACCTAAAAATTTGTCCGACATCTAATATTGGTTACGGTTAACGCTAATTTTTTGCATTGTGAGGAAATTGGTTATTTCTAAAAATTTGCCTAACAGTCAGTATCAGCACTAATTAGTAGCATTTTTTTGCAAAAAACCCGTTATGGCCTTCTATTTGAACTGTTGCCTTTTTTGCAACAGTTTTGCTTCTTGATCCAATTCTTCTTCCTTGTATATGTTACTAAGGTGCCTTGAAATTGTTGATTTATTTTTACCAAACAGTTCAGCCATCTGACTTTATGCCAGCCAGACAGTATTCTCCTCAACTTTTACATCAATTGCAGTTTCACCGCTTGGTGTTTGATAAATAACAATTTGTTCAGGTTGCATATCCATGTTGCTAAGCTATGTACATTTTTAGAAAGAGCGGTAATTCGCGGAAATAAAATATAGGGAAATTGACAATAAACCAAGCCAGTTAAAAAAGAACGCAGCTGTTTTTTTCAAAGAAAATCGTACTGAACACATTAAACAAGATCCGAATGTTGACGTTAATAGCCATGGGGCTATTAAAAACACTACTCAGCATTGCAACTTCCTGCTCGGTAAACACCATTTGTGCATACTTGAGGTTCTCACCTTGCTTCAAGGTGCCAAATAGGCACCTTCGTATTCTTTTGGTGCCAACACGAACATAAAACCATCATGGAAACGCTCCGGATTTCCCGTACCTGTCGTTTCAGCTGTCTGTTTAAAAAGATTGCCTGAAATCGGGCAGCATAATTGGGACAAATCATAGAATTCGTGGCATAAAATTGTACCACATTACCTTAGATCAGAAAAAAACTCCATATATTGCATTAATTTATTGCAATTGCACAACACTAATTTATTGCAATTTCACGGCGTTAATTTATTGCGACTGCACAACATCAAGTTATTGCAATCGCGCAAAACAAAAGCTATGGCAACACCACGAGAAAAGCTTGCGACAGCACTTGAAGTACTACACAAGCTACAGGAAAATGGGACAATCGCAATAAAAAGCCAGGAAATCCCCACCAGGCAGATCAGGGAAACTTTAATCAGAAACGGATTTATAACCGAGGTATCCCGGGGTTGGTATATTCCAACGATGCCAGACCAAAGACCTGGGGACACCCCGTGGTACATATCCTACTGGGAGTACTGTGCCGGATATCTACAGGAAAAATATGGAAATCAATGGTGTATATCTGCGGATCAATCCGTCCTTAGACATTCAGGGAATTGGACGGTCCCTTCCCAACTCATTGTCAAATCACCAGAAGCTAAGAATTCCTTATTATCACTACCCCATAATACTTCATTATTCAATTTAAAGGGGGAACTACCGCCATCGACCTTATTAACAGAAGAGAGAGGCATAAGAATGTATAACCTTGCTGCCAGTTTAGTTTCTTGTTCGCCGGGATTATTTAAACATAATGCTATTGATGTACGCACAGCATTACTAATGATAAGAGATGCTTCAGAAATTTTAGCCATAACATTGGAAAATGGACACAGTTCTATTGCGGGACGTTTAGCGGGGGCTTTTAGAAATGTCGGCAGGGAAAGAATTGCCGATGACATCCTAAAAGCAATGAAAACTGCTCAATATGATGTTCGGGAAATCGATCCATTCAAGGACAAACTGGATGTAGATTTCCCTAGAGAACGATCTCCATATGTTGTAAGGCTAAGAATGATGTGGGAGAATATGAGGCCTATTGTCGTTTCTTTATTCCCAGCAATGCCTGGTATATCTGCAGATCACCAGACCTACCTTTCAAAAGTTGAAGAAATTTATGTTACAGATGCTTATCATTCCCTATCCATAGAGCGCTATAGAGTAACCCCGGAATTAATCCAACGTGTACGCAGTGGGCAATGGGATAAAAAAGGAAATGAAGAAGACAAAAGACATAGGGATGCAATGGCTGCAAGGGGATACTGGTTGGCCTTTCAAAGTGTCAAACAGAGTATCGAAACCATCTTGAAAGGAGGCAATTCCGGAGTTACAGCTGACAGGGATCACAGCACATGGTACCAGCAATTATTCGCACCTAGTGTTGAGGCTGAACTCATAAAGGCGCAGGATCTCGCTGGCTACAGGAATCACCAAGTCTATATTGGAGGATCCAAACATGTTCCATTAAATGTTGATGCGATGAGAGATGCAATGCCGGTACTTTTTGAACTCCTGGGACAAGAGGAAGAAGCTTCCGTCAGAGCAGTATTGGGTCATTTTATTTTTGTCTTCATTCACCCATACATGGATGGTAACGGCCGGATAGGCAGATTCTTAATGAATGTGATGTTAGCTTCAGGTGGCTACCCATGGACCGTAATACCTGTTGAATCAAGAGAAGAATATATGAAAGCCTTAGAGCTTGCCAGTGCCGAACAGGATATCACCATGTTTGCAAAATTTCTAGCTCAATTGGTTCATCAAGGCTTAAAAGGAACACCAACAGCACATTTGCCAGGCCAATAATATAGTAATTGGATTTCCAACAACAGAAACAAGAAAGCAAAAATGGAAAGAATCACCGATTTAAGAAACGCATTACTCCAAAATCATCCAAATCATGAGGCAAATGAGATTCTTATGGGAAAGGTTGAATTTTCAAAATTTGAATATATTTGACCTTAAGGCTAAGATGCCGCCTGAAATTAAAGGCAGAAGTTCGGGTGAACAGTTTGGACCGAAATGTAGTCGCTACTATATACCAAAGTGGGGAAGAACCAGTTTCACTGAAATACGCACTAATCTCTAAAGCCGAGACAGGTTTAATATTTAGATTGGAATTGATCGTATATCGGTCGCTTCCCCCAGGTCCATTAACAAAGCTGGAGCTATTATCCGAGCCGATGGATACGTTATATCCCCAGTAACTGCTCCCTCCGTTAATATTAAGAAAATTTTGATACGTAGCTGGGTTGAGGAAATGCGGGAGCGCGTAGAAGCCGCCGGCCTGGTAGATTCCGGTTTAGTAACGACTTCTGAAATCAAAAGCATGGCGGACATCGGCAGTCCGGTAATCGCATTTACCGGAAAGGGACAGAAATACCTTCTTGGAATGCCTGAGGAAGACCAAAGTGGCAAAGTTCGAATGGTAAAAGTAACTGATATGAAAATCAGCACGATCAATAACATCTCGAATGACGGCACAGACCAAACGCAGGTAGAATAATACACGGTCACCTATGAGAACATTACGCCTTTCCATGTGTTGGTCACGAAGGATTTGACCAAGCCCGAAATCCGTCATGCGAACTTAGTAAAAAAAGATAAATGGGAATTAATTAAGCAGTAGGTTCTGCCGATCTCGTATGGTCATGATCCCGGTTGGCTTAGTTTTGCCAGCCGGCTGGCAGCCAATTATTACCCGAATGGGAATGAATTAACGGATGCCGGGTTTCACTTAACGAAAAAGGCCCCTGGCTGCATGAACAACCCGGGACCATCTGAATAACAGTGGTAGATATCCTGTTTTGTATTATTTAGGTACCCATGCTTTTTCGTAGGCATTTACCAGTATCATTGGCTCGTTCCCTATTTCGCTGGTGCCGGAGTTGGCGAATACAGCCACCTGCGTTTTCCCGAAATCGAAGATCATGGTCTCGTGGTTGTTGGCGCCGCCGTTCTTGAAGGTATAGCGGCCATGTGCGCCGATGCGGAAACCGTCGAAGCCCAGGAGCTTATCGCGCATGGCCTTATAACCCGCCGTGCTTACGATCTTGCCTTCTGAAGCGGCCGTCTGGACTCTTGCAAATTCCGAAGCGCTGATGTACAGGCCACCCGCACCGCCGTTCGGCCTGCTGTCTCCTTTCCTCGTGCCATTTTCCGGACCGCTAACGGTAGTGTAGCCGAGTGTGCCTGTAGAGGAAGGAATAGGACCGTTGTTATTCCAGGTGGTCCAGTCCATAACGCTATAATGGAGCAGGCCCGCCTTTTTAAACACGTTCACCCTCGCTATACCGATAAAACGCTGGCCGAGGCCGTTGTACAGTGCGGTAGGATTGCCTTCCAGGGATTTCAGGGCCAAGTAGTCCGCCGGGGATTTCTTTTTGGCATACACATATGGCAATATAAAAGCTGCCAGAGTGAAGTTCGTGTTGTCGTAAAGCCTGGTCTTCGCAAGGAAGCGTGTCATATCAACGCCGTCTTCCACAGTACGCTTCAGGCCGGCATAATCACCGCCGGTGTAACCAATGAGGCCGCAGCTGTGGGAAAGCAGGCGTTCAAAGTCCAGCTGCTTGAATTCTGCTGTAGGCTTCCAGTTGGAAGGAAGGTAATGGTAAAGCTTTTCATTCAGCCCGATGCCGCATTGTTCCAGCATGGAAATGGTAGCCAGGGCGGTAACGAATTTGGTACTGCTGGCAATGCCCTGGCGCACCTGGGCGCCATGCGCCGTGGCCGGAGCGTCTTGCGGTTTGCGGGAATAACCGCCGCCACCGTTCTCAATGTAATAAGGTATGCCTTCGTGGTAAATGGCATAACCGTAGCCGGCAACCTTCCCTTTCATGTAATCCTCGATATTCTGGGCGAACTTCATCGCGTCGAACTCGAGAATGGCCAGGTCGCCAAGACCGGAAGCTTTTTTAAGATCGGCAGATGATAACGGTTCTGCAAGCTGGTTCTCTTTTTTACAGCTTACGGTGCATAATGCCGCAAAGGTTAACAAGCCGAATGCAACAGTTTTGAGGTTATTTTTCATAACAGTTTTTAATTTTTTAATTGGGGGTTTTAAATTGTTTTTTGATTACGGTCACAAACCTACAGCAGCGTTCGTTCTTTCCGTGCGCCCGTTTAACGGAAACCGGTTTTGAACTGACGGATGGGGGTGGCGGGTTAATTACAATCCTTTCAGGAAGCTGCGCATCATTTCAATCTAGGCTGTAGTGGCATGATGGCGGTGATAGGCGAGATAGATCGTATTGCTGGCGGGTTTGCTGTTCTTCCACAGTTGCTTCAGTTGACCGGCCTTCAGCATGTCTTTTACAAAAAAATCACCCGCTGGTGGTTAACATATTAGTTTAAATCTCGTGGCTATCACTACCAAAAATGCCACCAGCTTTTCTTGCGGACAGGCGGCGCTGGTTCTGGTGCGGGCGCAGGATCAATCGGGTCTTCCGGTGCGTCACCATATACCATATCGTAAGGGTAATATATTATTTCAGGAATGGAAAAATTGGCTCGAACATGCCGAACAGCAGTTATCTATCTGCATATTACACAGCTATCAAAAGGAAGCTATAAAATAGTCTGCTTACCTGTATGTTCTAAAGCAGAATCTATGAGCGATGGCGAAATAACGCAAAAGTACATTGACCTATTAACAGAAAATATCAATGAAGAACCATACGGTTGGTTATGGACGCATAAACGATGGAAAAGATAAATGCGCCTGGAAATCGCATTAATTAACTACAGATTCCTGTTGGTCATCACTTTCACAAACTCATCTTTCTTTTTCGGCGAGATAATCACAGGAAAATCATCACTCATCACTGCATATCCCCCATCTGTTTTAAGCATTCGTTTTATCTTATTCAGATTGATGATATGAGAATTATGAACACGCATAAAACTGTGTCCAGTCAACAATATCTCATACTCTTTCAGGTTCTTGCTCACCATGATCTTACGGTCATCAGCAAGATAAAAAACCGAATAAGCGCCCGCTGCCTCTATCCTGATGATTTCCTGCACGGGAACGAACTCAAGCTCATTAGCGAGCGACAAAGTAAGAATTGGATTGCTATTTTGCAAATGCCCCAGATTATGGATCAATGAACTTAGCAGGTGTTGCTGCGTCTCCTTCCCCCGGCTCAACACTTTAGTCACAGCTTCTTTAAGTTCTTCTACATCAATCGGTTTAAGCAGATAATCTACTGCACTAAACTTAATGGCTTTGATTGCATAATGATCGTACGCCGTAGTAAATATTACCGCGGGGCTCAGGTCACCCAACTGCTGGAGCACCTCAAAACCAGTTCCTGTCTGCAGTTCAATATCCAGAAAAAGCAGATCAGGCTCATGTTTCCGGGTCAGCCTTACTGCCTCCTCCACGTTACCCGCAAGTGCAACAATCTTCACCCCCTCGCAGTTGGCTTCAATCAGATCCTGAAGTAATTCTCCGCTTCGGACCTCATCTTCAATTATAATTGCTTTTTGCATATCACAGTTTAATATTCAAATACAGCAGAATTTTGCATACTGGAACTCACCAGGAAGCGCACAACTACCCTGGTGCCCTCAGGGTCATCATCTGCTCCCACCAGGTCCTCCACATTTACAGTTATCCGTCCCGGCGTCTCCTCATTTAAAACACCGATCCTTTCCTCAAGCAGCTTTTTATAAGGAGTACTTTCATTCAATGTCCGGTTATCATTCAGCACCTTCGCTTTTGCCCTTCCGCATCCATTGTCCTCAATTACACATACCAGATGCGGATTTTCATAACTGAATATTATTCTAATTTCCCCGGCCTTATTATTATTCAGAATGCCATGATACAAAGCATTCTCTGCAAAATGATATAGAATCAGCGGAGGTATACCAGATAAACCTGAAGGCAGATCCGGATCAGTTTCGATCACATAATCAAACTTGCCTGTAAACCGCATTTTCTCGAGATCCAAATAGAGCTTCAGAAACTTTTCCTCCTGCATCAAACTAATCTCCGGATCATTCGCCTGAGACAAAAGCTCACGCATGAACCTCGAAAACCGGGAAACATAAGAAAGAGAAACGCTTGTATCACCCTTATTAATAAAATATTGAAGATCATTAAGCGAATTAAACACAAAATGCGGGTTAATCTGTGCCTGCAGGACACGCATGTGTAGCTTTCTGTTGATCAGTTCGATATCCCGGTTTTGCTTTCTGATCAGCGCATTTCGCTGCAGCAATAATTTACTTAGCTCCGTCTTTATACGATACCGATTATACAACAGAGCTGCTATGATGATCACAATGACAACGACCAAAATACTGATGTTACGAAGCATCTTATCCTGTTCAGCCGTCAGCAATGTATTGACCAGTCGCTGAGAAACTATTTCACGCTCTTTCATTAGCAGTTCCAGCTCAGCTGATCGCTGATCATCCGGACTCGTCCCCGGATCTTCCATGATGATTTTGCCGATCTCAGCACCCAGGTATTTAGACAATAACCTCGATGCAATCCGCTTACACTCGAAACCATGAAAAAATTCATCCACCACCGGTTGCCAGTCACTGTTGAGCGGAAATATTCCCGAAAGCCCTTCACGTTCTGTCGCAAACAAATGCTGCCGCTTTACCTTAATTCCTTTCTGTAAACTCACCACATAAACCGTAAGCGGCACATACCCAAAAGCATTTTTCTCCTCAGAGATCCTTTTTAGGATCTCATAATCATCGTACTGCCTGGATATCGGAATATCTATCCCCTTTGTAAGCATCCCCAGGTCCTCCTCCATTGCGGTATGGCGCATGGTATAGCCCTCCAAAGAAGAAATTGTATCCAGAAAACGTGCCTTATTATTAAACAGCGGCATGGCGTCATTAGTGACCAGAACATTCATATCCGGCATATACGGCGGCGTAAAACGCACCTCCTTCTGCCGCGCCGGTGTAATAGAAAAAAAGGACCAGCCGAACAATCCGCTAACCTTCGCCTGCCTTACTTCTGCGTAAATATTTTCAAAGCTGCTAGCGTTCTTCCATTTCAGCGAAACCTCGTACCCATATTTTACCCTGATCCACTTTACAAAGGATTCCATCAGCTCGTATTCCACCCCCTGCAGATTGCCGTTCTTGTCCTCAAAAATAAACGGGTCGATATCGTACCACAAAGCAGTGATCGTACCCCCTTTGTTCTGCCGGACCTGCTGCCAGCTATCCGTCGATTGAGCGGCAGCCTCAAGCGTACAAAAGGTAAATGAAAGAAAAAGAAAAAAGACACACAGTTTAAAACGTATCATCCGGGTGATTATATCAGCTAAGATAGGAAAAAAGGGGTTAAAATACTTTGGGTCTGCCGGACAGCATTTTTTTATAGTCCTTCGGATCAATCGGTTTAAAAAACTCGCGTACCCTGTTATTTGATGCCCTCGTGCTAAGTCCCATATCCCTCATTAGTTCGTCCAGATGCTGAAAATTGAACGGAGCAACACAAAGACCACTAAACTCAGAAGCAATCGGCCGCTCATCACTTCTCCATTTTTCCATACGGGCCATCTCTGCAAACATCTCTTCTGCAGGCGGAAGTATAAGATCATCCGCCACTGTCGCCGCAAGCCAGCTCGCTGCCACCTCAGAAGTAACCGTCGTAAACAAACTTGAATTAAATCCTACAAATCCCATTTGGGGCAAATCAGGATGCAAAATATTCCTGTAAAGAGAAAACATTCCTTTTGAATTTGTGATCCTCTGCTGATACTGCAAACTTAGAAAAGGCAACCGCTGTCTGAAACCAGTTCCAAATACAACCAGATCAGGCCTGATAGACTCCCCGTTTTTCAGCACGACATCACGCCCCTCAAAACGCTCGATCTCTGTACAAAAAGCTTTGATCTTTTTACTGGCTACCCGCTCAAAAAAGCCAACCGGCTCTACCCCAAGGCTGCAGCTGATCTGGTCCTCAATTCTATGCGCAGGCAGCATGCCACACTGCTTAAGCTTAAACTGCTTGCTCAACAGCAATTCCAGCCCCCGCCACTGCAGCCATACCATCGGTTTACCTACCGAATGCAAAACCTTCTGGAACCCTGTTTTCTTGTGCGCATCAAAGAAAGCTTCAGAAAAACGGGAGAAGAGCAAATATTTCATGTTGATGAGATTACCAAAATATCTTGGAATCTTCCACTGGGCCCGGCGGTAGATCAGTGAACAGCTTTTACTCACATCCGAAGCCATAGTAGCGATATCCGTTGCAGATTTGGCAAAACCGACAACTGCCACATCCTTATCCCGGAGCTGATCTTCTGAAGCCACTTCAGAAGAATGTAAAACAATACCTCCGGCATCTTTAAAAGACTGCATTCCGGACAGCTCAGGCATATATAGCTCATGAAAAGTTCCTGTACAGACTACCATGTAAGAAAAAGAAAGCAGCTCGCCGCTGTCCAGCTTTACCTGCCAGAGAAAACCATCATAGTTCATTCTTTTAACAGTAGCCCCAAAACGGATATTGTAAGGCAGCAACCCAAAGTGCTTAGCATAATTTTCAAGGTATTCCTGAACCTGTGTCCCCGAGGGCCACATCGGATAATCAGCCGGCATCGGGAAATCCGAAAAAGCATACTCATCCCTTGTTGTCTGCGTAGTAACTCCCGCATAAGACCGTTTTTTGTCCCACACGCCTCCAACCTGATCAGACTTCTCCAAAATCGTCACCAGATAACCTTTCTGGAGGAAAATTTTAGCAGTAACCAGACCGCTTATGCCGGCGCCAATAATTCCTATGTGTTTCATATGTAAATTTATCTATATTGCATTAAATCAAACAATTAAAAATTTTCATCTCATCAATGACTCCCTCAATCATCACCACGATTATCACCATCCTGATCACCATATTCATCTGTTTCCTGTACTTCAGGATCAAAAACAGGCAGCAGGTACAACACTATGAACAACAGGTCGCAGATCTGAAAGACATTGCCTGGCGCGCTCAAATGAACCCCCACTTTCTCAACAACTGCCTGAACAACATCAACTCATTTATCCACAAGCTGGATAAGGAAACGGCTTCCAACTACCTCACCTGCCTATCCCGGCTGATGCGCAAGACTCTCGAATACTCTGACCAGTCTAAAATAACCCTGGCCCAGGAACTCGATGCCGTAACAAATTACATCAAACTGGAACAGCTTCGCTTTGGGTCGGATATTGACATTAAAATATCAGTTGAAGAACAATTGCCAACCGAGAGCATTCAGGTCCTGCCCTTCTTTATTCAGCCCTTTCTCGAAAATGCAATCCTGCATGGCGTCCTTCCAAAGCAACACAAAGGAAACATCAAAATCCACATTACCACACCTGAACCCCATATCCTGTCCTGTTCGGTAACTGACGATGGAGTGGGACGGAAAAAACCCGATCAATCCCCTGCAGAAACATTCACTGCCAAACGCTCAATGGGAATGTCCATTACCTGCAAGAGAATAGAATTATTCAACAGGATACATGGACAATCCCTACCCCTCACCATTCATGACCTTACAGATAAAAATGGATTAGGGACAGGAACCTCCGTTGAAATAAAGCTGGCGTTAGTTTCAGATGATATGAATATCAGTTAATCGTTAACCCAGGCATTGTTATATGCCGTCTTAACAATGGTATTGATGTCTCTTTTGGCTCCTTCATCTGTAGAGTTTATCGCCAGTGCCAACTCAACTTTATTTGGAAACTTCATAATCAGCGTACGCAGACCAGGCGTCTTCTTGCCACCCCCGGCGTACAGCAAGCCACCGTGACCCAGAGCTATACCATCTGAAACCGCGAATACCCTGTTGTAACCTATCCGCTCAGAATCCATAATGTCCCTGATGTCAGTATCGATCACCGCATCAGAATGAACCAAATAAGCAATCATGCGCGCCATTTGAACAGTAGTCAGGTAGAAACCGCCAGCACCACTGGTTTGTGTCCAGTCCCCCAAAGATTCTCCTTCAAGGGGCGCGGGAGCTTCGTTTAACATCATGTTGGTCGTTCTTCCCAGTGTAGGCATACAAACCGAAGTTACACCCGCCGGCTTAAAAACAAGGAGATTCATCTGCTTCACATACTCCTCGCCCATCCAGATATCAAATTCCGCGTCTGAAAGTTCAGCTTCTTTCGAATTAAACAAGCTGCTGTTGACAAGTTTTGGAATCATAGCCCTGAACAGCGCAAAATTCGCATTGGCATAACTTCCATCCTTTGTTCCAGGAGGAATGGTCGCTACTACATTTTTCAGCGTTCCCCATCCAGTACCTGACGCACGTATTCCTGAGGTATGCGTAAGCAGCTCCTTAAACTTCAGGTTAGCAACCGTACTGTTCTTTGACCAGCTGGCCGGCAACCATTGACCTATCTTGCTTTCGATGTTAAGTTTTCTTAGCGGCAGCAATTTGAGTACAGCGACAGCGGTAAAGTGTTTGGTCACACTGGCTATGTTTACTTCAGAATTTACGGATGCAGGAAAAGTCACATTGGACCTGTTAAACCCACCAATACCAGCCACAGCACTGTCAGCCCACTGTCCATTCTTGTTGATGATAAACTGATAACCCCTGGCAGCGGACAGCTGCTGTTTAAGACCCTGTTTGAACAGGTCTACTTTAAAAACTTTGTCATTGGATTTGATCGGGAGACCTTTCTTACATGATGTGATGACAGACCCCATTGTTAGCGCTAATCCGGCAAATAGAATAAGTTTTGTTGTTGTTGTTTTCATTGTTTTATTTTTTTTAAACATTAATGAATGATGAAAACAAAAGTAGATTCATTAGCATCCCGTGTTTATGCCACTTGATCAAACAGGGTTTTCAGTTAACGGCTACGGGCTTTGGATAAATTTACTTATATCCCACCCGCCGATTACAGCGCCCGATAGGATGGGGAATTATCAATAACTTGAAGAAGACAACATTTAAGCTTTCCGTAAACAACAAAGACCATCAAGCCCTTTATTGCTTTAAATAAAAAAGCAATCTGGAGGATAGAAAGGTGAGCGATTCGGTTAGTAACAAATCAAAAACCTCCCTGACAATGAATAAACGCTGATTTCTGGACTAGGCTCGAATTCCAGCGGGTTCACCTCATGGGAAAGACAGCCCGATATAACACCCTAGATTTTCTGGTATAATTTTGGCTGACCTTTTAGCATGAAGTATTGCATTCACAGCATTTTTCTCAACGCTGGTAGAGGTAACTATAAGAATGTATCGGTTGTTCAATAATGTTTTAAAGTATTCGAGCTTTATCATCCGGTGGTGTGTTTTACGTTAATTTTTTTATTCGGAATTAGTAGGCTTTCATTCTATTTCCGCACGCACCAGGTGGTCATGGCTCTGATGTTTTGTACGTTGGTGGTTTTGATGGGTTCGTAAATGTTTCCGTCAAGTCGTTTGGTGAGCCGTTGGAGCATTTCTTGGTTGACCAGGAATCTTTCTGATCCGTCAGGAAGGATGTATCGGCCATTCCCAATAAACCTGACTGAAGTTTCGATTCCGATTTCTGAGGCGAGGCGGCAGAAAAAGTATCCTCCGGGTTTTAAGGCATTCCACATGGAGCTTAACATGGCATCAAAATGCTCTTGGTTCTCCGCAAAATGTAGGACCGCGGAGCTAATGACCAGATCAAAACTTTCATTTTCAAAAGGCATTTTTTCTACCGGTGCTACCTTGAAGTTTTCTTCGGGATTGATATGAGGAAAGGCACTGGCAAGGTTTTTAAGCTGTGCAACAGCTTCAGGGTTTTGATCTACACCGAATACATTTACGCCACTTTTTAAAAAGTAAAGCAGGTTTCTTCCCGTTCCGCATCCAGCATCTAAAACAGTTTTACAGTTATCGTAGGTGCCTTTGGCCAGCTGGTCAAATAAATAGATATCAATGTTCCCGAAGATTTCCTGAATGTGCTGTTTAATCATCTCTTTGCAAAGATAAACACTGGGAGCTGTGAATGGAAATTGATCCTAGACGATCAATACAATTTAGGGGTTATTAAAGGATGTGGGTATTTCATCGAAAATGGCCGCTCGTTCCGCATTTAAACTGACACCCCATTTCGCTGCAAACTGGTTCTTCGTCACTTTTGGTGAACTATGCTGACTTCGCGAGTACCATTTTTCTCAGCAACTGAAAACCAGGCTTGCCGTACATTTTTCGTTTAATGTTTTTAATTCGATTGACCTGGCCTTCAACTTGTCCATTACTTAAAGTATTTGAAAGGAAAATTGGCCTAACAAGTAAAGTGTAGTTTTTTAATATACTTTTACCAAAAGTGACGAAGAACCACATTCAGTGAAATGTGCACCTTGGACGTTGCTGCTGAATTAAATAGATGCCATGCCAGCCGGAAAACTAGCTAATAACCTAAATATCAATTCAGGTAATCGAAACTAAAGCCCGCCCTTGGTCACTACATACTTGGCCTCCTTAGATATAATCCATTTAAGGTTGCCTTTGGTGTTCGGACCTGTGATTTCAAGCATATATTCTGTAGCGTTTACTGTCGACTTCTGGTAGCTCTTATCGATAAAGTATTCCATTTTGCCGGTTCCGGTACCTGTCCCGATTAGCTTAACCATTTTACCCTGAGCTTCTTTTTCAACGTTCAAACTAAATGCTGATGTAATATCAAAATAGGCCAGGTTACCCTTTATTGCGATAAGTTTATAGGTCACTTTCGTCGGATAATTCATATCAATACCAAAATCAGGCATATTCATGGCATTCACATCCTCATCCTGACTAAACGTATCACCTACTTTCATCGGCCGATCTGGAAAATTTAAATGTTTTGGCATTCCTCCTGTTAACTGACTAACTGCATTTTTGACATCATCGGCGGCCGTGGCTGTATCCAAAGACATTTTACCTGCTGCGTCAATTTTTCCATTAACCCTCATCCCTTCAACTGGAGGCATTGGAGGCATTGGAGCCTCAGCTCCATTTAATGTGGTTTTTGTTGAAAATTTACGCCCGATCAGCGCGACCGGAAATCTACCGGCAGTCATTGCATCCGCTTTTAGGGTGGTACCCTATTCAGTGGTCACCACCATAATTAAGGGATGGCCTGTCATGTCTGCTTTTTTATCTGCACCGACACTCTGGTCAATTAAGATGACTTTCAAATCCATAGAGTCCTTAGAGACAATTTCGTAGGTATGCGCAGGCAAGTATTTGATCTTAAAAAGTATAGGTTTTTGTGCTTTGGCTATTGCAGACAGCAAGACAAGAACAATGAGCAGGCTAGTTTTAGGCATAAGAGTCATTAATTTGTCTTCCTAATATACTATAAAATCTCACATTCAACAATGCTGGCCCTAAGTCAGCATAGTTCACCAAAAGTGACGAAGAACCACGTTCCGCGAAAAAGGTGGCCACAAACGGAATAATCCCCAATTATGGTCATCCGGCGAATACAATACAATGACCTGTGTTTCTGTACATAGTATTAATTATCGTGATATATTCGATGAAATTAAATTTAAAATTTTATTAAGATCAAATCCCGTTCTTGGAGTGGAACTTTGGTATTTGCAAGTTTACAGAGACAGGGAGGCTTTTTTACACATTTAGTTAAACAAGATTCTATAGACTTTCAGCATGAGACAGCTTTAAGAATGATGCAACTTGATTTTCAGGATATGTCTTTCATTGATAAACTAATTAAGAAAATCATAATGGATAAATATGACTTCAACAATGGCTTTGGGAGTTATTGGTTTTATGAATATGAATAACTTTCTATAATTTAAAAGCAACAATAAACGCCACTTTCTAATATAACGGTGAAATAATGATAATTGATTACGTGAATGCCTTCGTGTAATTGTAATCGTGTAGGTCAATAAAACTGGGTAGAATTATATTCTCTAAACAATGCTTCGAATCATATTTGGTTGTTAATTTTTCAGCCATTAAAAAGCAGAAGCACCCTTGATATATTGTCGCCCGATTATAAAAGTAGTTTATGTCCAATCCTGCGGAGCAATAATTCCCTTCTTGCGATAGCAAAGTCGTCGTTATCAGTTATACTGAAAGCTGCACAGATCACAGAGATAAATAAAATCAGTATCAATCTATAGAAGTACTTGTGTTTCTCTGAGATTTCGGCTATCAAGCATAGAGTCATTTTTTTTATTTACAAAATTTACAATTTTATTTACAATCCAGATCGCTCTAGCCGAAGGATATCAAGTAAATTCACTGATTCAATATTGATAGGATATGGAAAATAGAAGAACTATTTATGAAGCAGAGATTCTGGAAAGACAGATAAAAAATCCCCTAGCGAAATACATTTTAATAGCAGTTCTGCTTATCGGTATTTGTACCTGGTGGAGGCAAAGCAACACGAAAATATCAGAAAATATATCCGCGTTTAGTTTCGATCCCTACCCGCCTACCGGTGCATCTGAAAATATCGATGACCCGGATATGGTAACGGTGCAAGGCGGCAGGTTTGCCATGGGCGGCAATACCAACAATGATGAAAAGCCTGTACATCAGGTTATACTAAAGAGTTTTAAGATAGCCAAGTATGAAGTTACGCAAGCACAATGGCAACGGGTTATGGGCAGCAATCCTGCCAGTCATAAAGAATGTTTGAATTGCCCGGTAGAAGGTGTAGGCTGGGATGATGTGCAGACCTTTATTAAGAAATTGAATACCCTATCCGGCAAAAACTATCGTTTGCCCACAGAAGCAGAGTGGGAGTATGCTGCAAGAGGCGGTACAAAGAGCAAGAAATTTGAATATGCAGGAAGTAATGATATCAACGCGATAGCCTGGACATCTGGCAACAGTGGGTCAAATACTCATCCTGTCGGAAAAAAACAGGCCAATGAACTGGGGTTATATGACATGTCGGGCAATGTTTGGGAATGGTGCTACGACTGGTATGATGGAAATTATTATTGGAAAAGTCCGAAAATTGACCCGAAGGGCGCTACAAACGGTCCACATCGTGTAATCCGCGGCGGTAATTGGAGCCGCGAACCCGCTATCAGCCGTGTCGCGTATCGCTCCCGCGAGAAGATAGGCTACCGCTACATCGGCTTCAGGCTCGCTTCATCCCTTTAGTTAAGCTAGGATCTTTGAGTTAAGTAAACAAGATGTTTGTTAAAAGGAGCAGACCTATTAGAACGCTAATCACAACAGATCACTACCTTTGACGTTAAATGAATGATCTATGAAAGCAGTTATGAAAAACACCAGCAACAATTTCAGCACTAAACCTTTTACTTTTCTACTTTTAGTCATTTGTTTGATGACACGCTTTTCAACAGTAACTATGGCCCAGGATAAAAATCAAATGGTGAGAATCGCAAAAATACAGGTTGATCCTGCTCAGCTAGAAAAATACAACGCTGCGCTCAAAGAGCAGATGACAACAGCTGTAAAATTGGAGCCGGGAGTATTGACGTATTACGCCGTGGCTGAAAAGAAAAATCCCACAAGTATTACCATCCTGGAGATTTACGCTGATTCAGTTGCCTATGAAAAACACATCCTGACACCACATTTTAAAAAATATAAGGAGACCGTGCAGAACATGGTCAAATCACTGGAATTGGTAGATGTGAACATCGTTGGCACTGCCCTAAAGCCAAATTAATCAACAATCCGCGATGCTCAATTTCTCAAATTTTGGGCATATTTAGATGGTATGCGGCTTTGTCTGGGCCGTACCGATCTTCCATGGGACTTTTTACCGAGACTATTAAACGCAAAAATTAGAGGTTTGGTTTTAAGCTGTCCTGTTGCTATTTAAGTCACCAATGATGCTCACTATACTCGCTTTAAAGGGGTCAAATGATGGTTTGTAAGTAACCAAATTCAACCAGCTGCTCCAGACACTTATGATAGGTAGATTTCGATTTGATACGTGAAAAATGCATTAGCCTTCTGCGGCAAACAATTCTGCTTTGAATTGTAGCAGGTCTTCCCTGGTTATTAAATCTAATATTGTCATAGGCTCCTTTTTTTGCATGATTCTTTAATATGGTTTGATACCAAACCAAAAAATAGATAGAAGCAAAAGTCACCGGATGCAATTTCGAGCAGTCCCAACAGGGGCATTTATTGGGATAGTTTTATGAAAATTCATGAAAAAATCCACCCCGGAGTTTGGATGATTTAGCGGAATTTTGTATCCTTAAATAAGAGATCAACATGGTATGTGCAGTGATTTCTCAGTGAGTCACTTGTAAGATACATGAAAATATGCCTTTAAGCGGCATTAAAGCGGGTGGTTCGAATCCCCCACTCTCCGCACATTAACAACAAAACCTGCTGATTATCAGTGTGTTTTGTTGTTTTACATCACTAAGGGGAATGATTAGGGGATTGAATTTCTTAGGTCAGCCCCTAATTACATCACAATTTTGAATTCAGTCCATACACCTTAAAACGGAATCAGGTGGTCAACTTCAGGTTCTTCCCCAATTTTGGTGGTAAAAAATACAACAGACAAGTAATTACTTTTTGTAAACAGCTGTATTTTAAATTGATACAAGCTTATTGTATCGGTAGTTCCTTTATTTTTTTTGCTAGAACTAACATTGATCATGATTCTCGTCTATCTATTAGTGGATCCTACGGCTTTAATCACCAGCAAGCCTTAATGAACACTTAATCCATTGATTTTACATTACTCACTTCATTTTTAAAAACCACCAAAATTGGGGAAGAACCAACTTCAACAGAATCTCCACTCTATGTATTTAATCTCTACAGGCTATCCAACGGAAATCCGCTGTTAAAAATTAGCATCATCCATATCCATTGAAATGATTAGCCTGTTCCAGGCATTTACACTGATGATTGCGGCGATCAGCTTTACCGTCATCTCTTCTCCAAACAAGCCAACAGACTCATTGTACAATTCATCGCAAAGACCATTGCCAGCGATTAGCGTAATCGCGTCAGTAAGTGCCAGTACCACCTGATCTTCTTTGCTGAACCAATTTCTCGCCTCTATCCAGGCGCTTAGGACATCTTCAACCTGACCGGCATCCTTACCATATTGCTGTAGACCCTCCATTTTCGGATTTAGGTAATCACACCCATTGATCTGTGAGGCCCTTATTTTTATAAGGAGCAGATGAACATTGTCAATGCCACTTTCAGCTACCATTCGGTCAAGCTGATACAGGAGCCGGTAAATGCCGGGGATAATTTTTTGGATATTTACTCTATGTCCCATACTGGTCAGTAAAATGAAAGTTTAAAATTTTGATTAATTAATCTGGTAAGGAGCTCGAATGATCGGTCTCCAGTGGACGAATCTGTTTGATTCGTTTAAATTCTTATTGATTTATTTTCCTTTCAATGCACTGAAGGGTAATGCTTTTCACAAAATTGTCCCAAAAACCTTTTAGCACATTACTCGTAACCTGATCAGTTGACATCCCATCCTTGCCGGATTTGCCCGTGGCATGGCAAAAATAGAAATCTGGTTTATAATAGACTTCCATAAGCAGTGCTTCGAGTGCACGTTTAAGCATCCAAGTACCTCCGGAGGCTTTTAAACTGTAAGGTGTGCATCCGACTATGGACACTGGCTTTCCCGCCCATTCAACTTTGCCATCTGCATCTGGATCATGTGCATTTCTTAAAGCCCGAGAATAAATACCCTCGTACTCAGCCGTTACAATGGTTAAAGCATTTGCGGCTTCGATTTCATGATATAGCTCATTCAAGCTTGAGGATAAAGCATATTCAAAATTCCCAACTACAAAAGATAAGTTACTGATGTCTAAAATCTTAAACTTAATAGATTTCGGAGCGAGAAATTTTATGCCCTTTACAAGTTTCATGGTGTAAGATTCCGAATCTAAACGACCAGTAACCGCTTCAATAGTCATCATAGTGAAATATTAAATAAATAAAATAGGTAGTGCTAAATTGAAACATACCTGGTTTTTCTGACTGCTTTCATAAACCAAGTTTGGGTCATCAAGCCTGTCAGAGCCAGCATTTTCCACGAAGTTGTTTTCGCTCCAAAAGCATTTGAGGTAATCATTTATACGAACAAACTCAGGGACAGAAATCCCTCCCTGAGTTATCCTCCAGCGTGCTATTTCCAACCTCCTCCAAGAGATCTGTATAAATTAGATACAGCGTTAAGTTCTGCCCTTTTCAATGCGGCCATTTCCAGTTCACCCTGTAAAACGTTGCCTTGCGCCGTGATCACCTCCAGATAATTGGCTAATCCGTTTTTAAATAGCAGCGATGCATTAGCGGTTGCGCTTTTTAGCATATTCACCCGCTCGGCGGCGATGTTACTTTGCAGCTTTAATTTTTCAATGCTTACCAAAGCATCTGAAATCTCTCCCACTGCATTCAATACCGACTGTCTGAAAACCAGAATAGATTGTGTCCTTTCGATTTGGGCAAGCTCGTACTGTGAGCTGAGGCGTCTGCGGTTTAATATGGGCTGAGCAATACTGCCTGAAACTATGCCAAACAATGATGCCGGCACATTAAACCAGTCACTGGCCTTAAAAGCATTAATCCCCCCTGATGCGGTGATCCGTAAGGCAGGGTATAAATTGGCCTTACTTATACCTACGTTAGCATTAGCAATGGTCAATGTCAGTTCCGCTGCTTTGACATCCGGTCTGCGACCCACGATTACTGAGGGTATACCCGTTGACAAATTGGTATCTGTATTGATTTTCAGAAGTGTTGCATTTCTTTCAATCATATCAGGCAGCCGACCGGTAAGGATTTTTAATGCATTTTCCTGTATTGTAATATTCTGTTCAAACAGAGGCACCAGCTGAGCTGCAGCCTGTCGTTGTGCCTCAGTTTGCTGTACTGCAAGAGAAGTTACCTGCCCGGCCTGAAACTGTAGCTTAACGATATTTAAAGTGCTGTCATTTAACCTGACGTTTCTCCGGGCAATGTTCAACTGAGCATCCATCATCAACAGATTGTAATAACCCTGTGAAATTCCGGCAATCAAATCGGTCTGTATCAGCTTTCTTGCCTCCTCAGTTTGCAAATACGCGGCTAGTGCGCTCTTTTTCTGATTCCGAATCTTTCCCCAGAGATCTGTTTCCCATGAAAGTGAAAGATTTGCAGAATAATCCTCAACGTGACGGGCGCCAAGTCCAAATTGCCTGATACTCAAACCCGTGACACTGTTGTCGGAAGGACGACTGGAACTGGCCGTACCATTAAAGGCAATTTCGGGAACATTGTTCCATTTCAGCTGCCTGAGCAATACCTGGGCCGATTCTATTTTATTTAACGCGATCTGTATGTCATAATTGTTGATCAAGGCCGTATCAATCAAATCCCGCAGCGTTTCATCAGTATAAAAATCCTTCCACAGTATTTCACCAATGCCGGTAGAATCACGCTGTAACGCGGCATTCCTGAACTGATCCGGAACTATAAGCGGGGGTTTTTGCATGTCTTTAGAAACCCTACAGCCACTTAAGAAAATCAGCAGCAGCACACTAAATCTTATCTTATTATTATTCATTTTTCTGAAGTTAATGAGCTGCCTGAAGCAGCTCCGATTTGAAGTTTTTTTGACCTTTTACTCAGTTACCAGCGCAAGATCTTCTTCTTGATGTTTTTTATGCTTATCCTCCTCTAGGTCAACTATGTTTGTACCTACAATTTTTTCATGCAGGCTCTGAAATATGACAAACAGCACTGGAATGATAAACACTCCAAGCAATACTCCCGAGAGCATTCCGCCGGCAGCTGAAATACTGATGGAATGATTTCCCTGGGCGGAAGGACCTGTTGCAATGCTCATAGGAAACAATCCAACCACAAACGCCAGAGAGGTCATTAAAATCGGTCGCAGACGCAGCTTTGAAGCCTCCAGTGCGGCAGCGAGAATAGATTGGCCCCTTTTTCTGCGCTGAAGGGCAAACTCGACAATCAGGATAGCATTTTTGGCCAGTAATCCTATCAGCATGATCAGGGAGACCTGAACGTATATGTTATTTTCAATTCCAGTAATCCCGAGCACCAGAAACACTCCAAACACACCTACTGGAATGGAAAGTATTACAGCTAAAGGAAGGATGTAACTTTCATACTGAGCGGAGAGGATAAAATAAACAAATATGAGGCTCATGATAAAGATAATCGTGGACTGCCCTCCAGAGGAAAGCTCTTCTCTGGTTTGGCCCGAGAACTCAAAAGAATAACCCTGTGGCAGTTCCTTTGCCGCCAATACCTGAATCGCCTTTATCGCATCACCCGTGCTAAATCCAGGCTTAGGAATCACATTAAGACCAATTGAACTGAACATGTTATAGCGGGAAACTGTTTCAGAGCCATAAACCCGTGTAAGTTTCGCCAAGGTATTTATAGGTACCATATCACCGCTCTTATTCTTCACATAAACCCTGTCCATCGCCGAAGGATCGGCCCTGTCAGCAGCATCTGCCTGAACCACTACCCGATAATACTTTCCAAACCTGTTAAAATCCGAGGCCTGTGCAGTACCAAAATAAGCCTGCATGGTTTGAAGGACATCCTTTACGTTCACACCAAGCTGGGATGCTTTATCGTGGTCAATTTCCAATTCCAATTGCGGATAGTCGGCTTTAAATGAGGTGAAGGCAAATGCAATTTCTTTTTGTTGCATCAACTTACCGATAAAATCCTTTGAAATCCCGCTGAATTTATCCAGCTTGCCCCCGGTTTTATCCTGCAAAACAACGTCCAGAGCTTCAACATTACTGAAACCAGGAACAGTCGGGAAAGTAAAAACGAAAAAGCTACCTCCTGTTATTTCATTAAGTGTACCCCGGATGATATCCATAACCCCGTTTAGGTCTTTTGTTTCTCCTCTTTCTGCTGTCGGCTTTAAAATGACAAAACATACCGCCTGGGAGGGGCTATTAGAGGAAGTTAAAATGCTGTACCCGGAGATGGCATCGGTGAATGCCACTGCCTGAAGTTCACGCAGTTTTTTATCTGCTACCTGCATCAGATTAATGGTTTTATCCAAAGAGGTACCCGACGGTGTATTTATCGCAATGGCAATGAAACCCTGATCCTCGGCAGGAATAAAACCACTTGGGGTCCTGTTGACCATCCAAACCGTACTTAACACGACAAGCAGCAGCCCCGCCATACTTAACCACTTATGACGAATCAGGAATTGTAGTGCTCCGACGTACCTCTGAGTCATGGCATTAAAGCTGTGGTTAAAACCAATGAAGAATCGCTTAGTGAAGCCCTTTTTTGGTTCTTCACCCTCGACATGGTCACTCTTCAGAAATAGGGCGGCCAGCGCCGGGCTTAAGGTCAGTGCATTGATGGCAGATATAATAATCGCTGTTGCCATAGTAAATGCGAACTGGCGGTAGAAAACACCTGTAGATCCTTCCAGAAAACCGACCGGCAGGAATACCGCTGACATGACCAGCGTTATGGAAATAATGGCGCCTGTAATCTCATGCATTGCCTCTACTGTAGCGTGCTTTGCATTGAGCTTTTTGTGTTCCATTTTCGCATGGACTGCCTCCACGACGACAATGGCATCATCGACAACAATCCCAATAGCCAGAATCATGGCAAACAATGTCAGTAAGTTGATTGAAAATCCAAACAGGTGCATGAAAAAGAAAGTACCAATGATCGCCACAGGCACCGCAATGGCAGGGATTAAGGTAGACCTTAAATCCTGTAAGAAAATAAACACCACAATGAATACCAGAATGAATGCCTCAATCAGGGTATGTATGACCTGTTCAATGGATTGGTCAAGTGAATCTTTGGTATTGTAAAATATAGAGTGTTTCACACCTGTCGGAAAATCTTTAGCTGCTTTTTCCATAAGCTCAGCTATGGCAATCTGGATGTCGTTGGCATTCGACCCGGCAAGCTGAATTACACCTATTGCGACCCCTTTTTTTCCACTCAACTGCGTCAAGCTGTTATAAGTATAGGCACCGAATTCGACCCTTGCCACATCCCTTAAACGCAATACAGAACCATCAGCGTTCGAGCGGATGGGTATATTTTCATAATCCTCAGCGTTCGTAAATTTACCCTTATATTTTATTACATATTCAAATACTACTTTATTGCCTTCGCCAAAACGTCCGGGAGCAGACTCCAGACTTTTGTCCTGGATGGCAGCCATTACTTCACTAGGCATAACCTTATAATTCTCCATCTGCGATGGATTAAGCCAAACACGCATCGAGTAGTCTTTATTTCCTCCAAAAATCGTTGCAGAACCAACTCCCGGAATCCGTTTGATTTCTGGGAGAATATTGATCTTGGCATAATTCGCTATAAATACCGGATCGTATTTCTTTTCGTCTTCAGTGTACATCCCCAGCACCATAATCAGACTATTCTGCTGCTTTACCGTCGTTATGCCTTGCTGTACAACCTCTGCCGGTAACTGACTGGTGGCCTGGGCAACCCTGTTCTGAACATTTACCGCAGCCTGGTCAGGGCTGGTTCCCAATTTAAAATAAATGGTGATCGCAAGTGACCCATCATTACTTGCTGTTGAGGTCATATAAGTCATGCCCTCGACACCATTTATGGATTCTTCCAGTGATGGTGCGACCGACCTTAAGACCGTTTCGGCGTTCGCTCCGGGATAATTTGCTGTTACCATTACTGCGGGCGGAGCGATGTCCGGGAATTGTTGCAGCGGCAATTTAAACAGTCCTATCAAGCCCAGAGCCACCAATAAAATAGAGATGACTGTGGCCAGGACCGGTCTTTCTATGAATTTCTTTAACATAATTTTTAGATAATTTGGTGATTATTTTTTGGCAACTGCGGTATTTACTGCTACAGACTGGGGATTGATGATTGCCCCTTCCTGCAGATTACTGAATCCACTTAAGACAATTTTTTCACCGCGTTCCACACCCTCTTTCACCAAATAATTAGAACCGCTTCTACCAACAATGGTAATGGGTTTCATTGTCACTTTATTGCTGTCTGCAACCGAATACACAAATACCTTGTCCTGAATTTCGACTGTAGCTTCCTGCGGAACGATCATGACATCCTTATGTTGAAGACTTAATCTTACTTTTCCGGTATTACCAGAGCGTAGCAAGCCCTCCACATTGGGGAAAATTGCACGTAAAGTTATTGCACCCGTGGAATTGTCAAACTGACCATCGATCATATCAATTTTTCCTTTTCTCGGGTATTCAGAATTATCGGGTAACACCAGGGAAACCTCAGGAAGTTTCGACAGCTTATCGGCAAGAGTCTCCCCTGGATATTGATTTTTAAAATTCACAAAATCCCTTTCCCCCAGAGCGAAATAAACGTGGACTTCATGAACATCAGACAGTTCTGTAAGTGGCTCCTGATCATTTGGTCCAACCAGACTTCCCTGTTTTTTTCTTAGCCGGCTGATATACCCGCTTGTTGGGGCCTTAATCAGTGTATAGGCCAGGTTGATCCGCGCTGTAGCCACATTTGCCTTCGCCTGATCGACATTTGCTTTAGCTACTTCACAGGCAGCATTTGCAGATTTCAGCTGATAGTCAGACACTACGTTGTTCTGGACCAGCGGTTTTAGCTTTTCTACCTCCAAACGCGCATTGATCAAAGAACTTTCTGTGGCATGCTGGCTCGCTAATGCATTGTTCAGTGCAGCGCGGAATGGTTGCTCATTAATTTTGTAAATGGCTTGCCCGGCTTTCACAAAAGCACCCTCATCCACAAATATTTTGTCGAGTGTTCCGCTAACTTGTGGCCGGATTTCAATATTGACCTTGCCTTGTATGGACGCGGGATAGTCCTGATAGGTGGTCTGGGTTTCCGAAAAAAGGCTGGTGATCGGTAAGGTTGGGGCTGGAGCAGTCTCCGCCTGTTTTGGCTTAGATGAACAGCCAGCAATAACAACTGTAAGAACAGCATAAAAGAGTGATTTCATTGGATTGTATTTAAGATTAAAATTGTTATAATTCATTTTTGGAAGGATTCCATATTTATTGACACCGTTGAGTTTTCAATGCAAAAAAACTACTTATGACTGATTTACAGGTAATTAAACCACAAACAGTCAGTTTTAGACCAGACATGGCAATTCCTTATAACACACGGATAAGTATTACCAACGGGCCAGCTATTACAAAAAATAAAAACGCATTACTTACAAAAGGTTACTGTTATTTTCTGCCGTTATGAGCAGCTCTAATCCTCTTTTCGGGAAGGTTAACATATAAAATCGTTACGATACAAAACGCGCGGATAGCTAAAGAAATGTAGAAAAGTGTTTCCATAAAATTTAGAGTTTACAGGATTGCGGGCAACAGATTAAATAGGATACTGATCCTTTTTAATAATCTTTGATTTCATGAGCTTATATAATTCAACAAAGCTCCGGAGTTAAAAATGACTAAAACTTCAACTACCTAAAGAAACGCTCCCTGCGTTTAATTCTATATTCATGATGAATAAAAACCAAAGGCGAGCCAAGTTCCTCATGCGTTGATAAAAGATCTGAGTAAAAATGGAAAGATTTACAAAAGAGACGATCACCCTATTTTCGAAAAAACAAAGCGTGATCATCCTGTGAGAAATCTGAATTTGTGAGTCAATAATCGAATCTATCGGCTAATTTAAGCCCTCCATTGGATAATTGAGAAAAATGAACGGAATATACAAGCGAGGTAAAACCGAAAAGCTGAACAGATTCTTACTCAATCTGGCTTTTGAAAACATTGTTTTCAAACCAAATTTGAGATCTTTCCATTAATTTAGAATTTGATTCTTTTTTAATGGTTTCATATAGCCATTGAAGGTTTTTTGCTTTTAGTGACTCCTTTATCTTGTTTTCCGTTTCTATCATGACCTGATGGATGGTACAAAAATCCCCTTTTACCCAAGGTAAATCACCCCGATCCACCAATATGCACCGCTCTCTGATCCCGTTACATTGAAAAAAAGATATTTCTCCTTCAACTGCCAATACTATATCTAAAAAGGTAATCTGATCAGGTGATTTGGCCAATGAGTATCCCCCTTTGACTCCAATATTGGATCTAACTATTCCGTACTTCTTCAGTTTAGTAAAAGCTTTCGCCAAATAGGTCTCAGAAATATTCTGGAACTTAGATAAATCGCGGATGGTTATCGTGCTCCCTTTGGGACTACCCACAAAATACACTAAAGAGTGTATCGCGTATTCTACATTTTTTCCTAGAGTTGGCATTTCCTATATTTTAAAGTCTGTAAATATTTAATGAAAGGATTGATTTCAAAATTAAGTTTTTAAAAGTTAACAATTTGTATTCTTGTCATCAGAAATACAAATATTATCATCAACCTGCTGGATGTGCTCTGAGTTTAATACTGGCTTGCAACAGTCCACGGCCTCATTACATCCTATACAGGTAGTAACATATTTGCGGATCGACCGTGCAATATTCTGTTACATCTGTTATTTGATCCTGCTATTTGCATTCACCATGGGTTGGCTTAACCATGTGCCTATAGTTTTTGGTATCACTATAAAACCGTGTAGCAACTGATACTACCATAATTTAGCTTTTGACTAATACCCCAGTCTGGGGTTTCGGCTACTTAAGCCTCTTCAGTTAGCCTTTGTAACAACTGCAGTATTGGATTAAAGTTATTTGGAACACTTTTAATTAAGATAATTATTATCTATAATATCTATTTTTATAATCTAATTTTTAAGTGATTCACAATGAATCGAGTGCATTTAAACAATGACAAATTAGTTTACTTGCTTTCTAGCGGCTTACTCACTTGCTTATGCTTAAAAATCATTCGCAAAGCCTGATCCTTAGTTAAATAAGCAACAATCCATTCATATAGCGTCTTAATTTTATTGTCGTAATTGACCAGGGAAATCAAGTGAATAAACAACCAGCCCAGCAACGCTAAAAACCCACTCAGATGCACTTTATGCTTAAATAAATCTGCAACCGCATGATGCCGGCCTACTATTGCCATATCACCCCTGTCAAAATATTTAAATGGTGTTGGCACCTTACCTTTTGCAATGGTAATGAGATTCCTCGCTAAGGTACGGCCTTGCTGAATAGCCGGCTGTGCCAATTGTGGGTGGCCCTTTGGATAAAGATCATCAGTCTGCTGGACACTAATATCCCCTATAGCATACACATTAGCCAGCCCGTATACCCTATTAAAATTGTCAGTTTTCATTCTATTTCCAATGCCAAGACTACTATCAGGGATTCCCGCAAAGGTGTGTGCAATTATTCCTGCACACCAGATCAAGGTTTTTGTCTCGATAACTTCTCCATCAGAAAAACTGACCTGATCATTCGTAAAACTCGTCACACGGCTATTTAGTTTAATTTTTACACCCAACTTAATTAACGCATCGTAGGTTTCCTTATGCGATTTTTCACTCATTGGTGCAAGCAGCACTGGATTACCGTCCACTACTAATAACTGACCATCCGCCCCTTTTAGCTCAGGATATTCTTTTTCAATGATGTGATTTTTCATCTCTGCCAGCATACCAGCCACTTCTACCCCTGTTGGTCCTCCTCCCGCAACGACAACTGTCAAAAGCTTTTTCCTTTCGGCAGGATCACTTTCAATAGCAGCTTTCTCTACGGTTTTGATCAATTCATTCCTCATAAACAGCGCATCTTCCATTCCTTTGAGTGAAATGGCATTAGCCATAACGCTCTCGTTCCCGAAAAAATTTGCTTTTGCACCCGCGGCGAAAACCAAGTGATCGTATTTTATTTCACCCTCATCTAAATAAACAACCTGATCTTCCGTGTCTATACTGATCACCTCTGCCAGCCTGAAATGGATCCCTTTATCTCTAAACAGTTTTCGAAAAGGATAGCTAATGCTGGAAGCATCAAGGAACCCGGTAGCAACCTGGTAAAGCAAGGGTGTAAAGAAGTTGTAATTGTTTTTGTCAATAAGTGTCACATTGTAATACCTGTTATTGAACATTTGCTGCACAAACCTTAACCCAGCGAAACCTCCGCCCACGACCACAATATTTTCTTTTGCGTGCTTTACTTTAATATTACCCATTGTCTTAAAAATTAAACTTTACAATTACGCCTTTGTCAGCCTCTCTCATTAACCATTCATAAGAGATTTCACTGGGAGACTTTAATTGCGCTAACTAGTGTCGCAAATATCTATATTAAGAAAAATATATTTGTCATGGCTATGTTAAGCTTGAAAAGAAGACCATTAAAAACGAGGCCACTGTAAAAGTCTTCTCAACATTTCAGGCTGAAGAAGAGCAGAAAAACTAAGGTTTCTGCTCTTCTTGGCATCTTAAAGCAGGAGTCCTTTCTTCTGCAAAAATATTGCCTTGTAAATTTTCCTTAAATTGTCAATACCTATAAATGGTAACCTTATATCATTGCCACCCCGCTGAGCCCATTGAATCGCAGCCTAAAAAGCTTTGTTCAGCATATCAAGAATACCTTCATTTTCTATAATGATCATCCCGAAGGTATATTTGGGTATCTGATCTTGCATCACCGTCGGCAAATAAGCAAATTTAAAATTGTCACACTTCTTCCTTAAATCTTCACCAACCTCAATAATATGCGTGGAAATCATAAAAAAACAATTCCTGTTTTCTGAAAAAGCCTCTGTGATAGCCAGTGTGGCATCATATGCATCCTTTACATTGGTGCCTTTAAACAAATCATCAAATATGACGAACAGATTTTTATCTGCGGCTACTTTTTTTACACGCAGCACTTCGGCATAAAAATGGCTATAGCCCATATCCAGGTTATCCGGTACATTAATGGACATAAGACCTTCCTTTACAGAGAATTACATAACTGTTACTTTTCCAGTTGTGCTCGTATTCAGCAGAAATTGCACCTTTAAAATTATGTCTTTTCAATTCAGCGATTATACCCGGAATATTTGAAATCCCGTCCCCCTAATGCACATCATGACCATCTTTACTTTTTTCAAGAAGGTCTTTCATGTGTGCGTGGAGGACATGGCCTTCAAGTTTTTTGAGGCATTCAACAGGGTCTAATCCCGAGCGTACCCAGTGACCAATTCCGCACAAGCCCCGATACGCTGACTCTTGCCCTTAATCGCATTCAATACTACCTCCGGTTTCCAATAGTGGGAAAGGATTCGGGTGGTTATGGATGGCCACATTGATCTCATACTTATCCGCCGGTTTTGACAGCAGCGGAATGTCTCTTTCATTTGGCTCTAAGGTGATGGTATGTATGCCCATCGCTTTGCAAAACTCAAACAGTTTAGTCCAGTCAGCCTCGCTGTCTGCCCCGGTAACTCCAAAAGCGACAACTTTCACGTTATTAGCTTTGAGCAGTTCTAAAACCGCTTTTCTTTTGCCTCATCCATATCAGGACCCATTGTTCCCGTTATGCCGCCACCAATTTGTTGCCCTGGAAATGCCTCAACATACCTCAGCTTACAGCTGTCATTTTTTTTTACGGCCTGTGCGAAGGTAAACAACCTAAAGGTATAAGCCTGAGAGCCCAGTTCCCAGCCTAACCTGGCTTCAGGATTATTAGATGATGAGCCGGATTTGCTAGAATACATGCTTTTACAAGCACCCATAACAAGTAGCAAACATAACCCTGAAACAATTCTTTTAGCTCTTTTCAGGGAATTTAACGTAATAATCATCCATGTGTTAGTGTTCATATGTGTGATAAAATTTGGTCAATTTTTGAGAGGTTAAAAAGGGTCACACTTAAAACTAGCTATAAGCGGGCCCAGGGATTTTTCCCCTCTTGTTTCAAGAGCCGAAAAATGGTGCCGATGTAAATCAGATCCAGAACAAAAGTAAACCCGACAATAATATTCATCAAATGAGCCTCCCCTTTATGAAGTATGAACAAGTAATAGATACCCACAGTAAGTCCTGTGCCTATACATTTAAAAACACCAATCGTGAGTGATTGTCCTTCGATACTTTTCCGCTCCCAGATCATCAAAAGAAAACAAACGGAAATGATCAGATTTTGCAGATAAGCGATAAAAATGGCACCCTGAAAAATGTCTGTCTTGAAATAGTTGCTGAACTGTCCGAAGAAAGGGCCGCCTGTCAGCATAATCCCAAATGCCACTAAAAATGCCATTATAGAAAAAATCAGCCAGGTCGGCTTTGAAATCCCATAGCGACGAAAAAAATAGGAATAACTGTACATAAAATAAGTCGCAATAATTCCAATATCACAGAGCATCCAAATTCCATTTATTATGGCGCCTGCAACCCCGGTTGCCGCCGGAGGATAGACCAGGGCAAAGACAACTTCCCAAGCAAAATTCAGTGCCAGCGGTACCAGCGGCATCCCGTAAGATTTATCCTTTATCCCGCGGTAGGTCAGTGCAATATATACCACAGTCCAGGCCAGTCCGCTCGCTGAGGTTGCAACCATTTCTGCATTCATAATTCTTATTCTTTTATGCTAGGTATTTTGTGCGCCGCAGGTTTTATTGCCCTGACAGCCCTGTATTTTTTCCAAAATGGTTACAGGCCAGGACATATCCTTTGTTTAAATAAAGCCGGTGCGCATCGTGCAGCATGTATCCGCTATCAAGATGAACTGAAGGTATATCCTCTACTACTGCTTCCTGGTCGACATAGTCAAGCAAGGCGCCAGCGTATCCCCTGCCTCTGTATTCCGGGTCAGTATATAAGTCGTCAATATAAATCATCCAGCTTGTCCTCAGGGTATGCATAACCCGGTAACCGATGAATGCTGCGGCTTTGGTATTGTCATCTGCAGGAATATAAATCAGTTTAAATCTTTCGTCTTCGATCATTTTCATGACCAGATCAATATAAGTTGACTCGTTCAGATTGGTCCGGAATGCAAAAAGTACCTCTTTGCAAAACGCTACCTGTGCTCTTGTTTCAGCAGATATAAATTTCATGATCTATTAATTGTTTAAAAGTTGTTCAACCTTCTCTCTTGCCAAGACCAGGGAATCCTCTCCAAGAGCCGAGCCGTTCAGCGCAACGTGTCGGACATCATCAATTCCCAAGATACCAAATACTGTTTTGAGGTATTTCGTCTGAAAATCCATGTGTTCATAAAAGTCTCCGGGGTCATACCCCATATTTCCACGAACCATCAGCAGGAACGCACTTTTGTCTTTCAGCAGTCCTGTGTAAGGATTTTTGATGTCGTCTTTACTAACCAGAACCGTTTCATTTACACGCAGCACCTGATCGATATAGGCCTTCAATACACTGGGCACTGACCAATTGTACATGGGGGTGCCAATAACAATGACATCAGCATCCTTAAGCTCGGCGACTAACTCATCGCTTATTTTCAGAGCCTCCAGATCTTCTGCATTGCGCAGCTCTGAGGGCTTGAAAGCCCCTGCAATCCACTTCTCAGTGACATGGGGAATATTATCCTGTCCCAATCCCCGATAAATGATGGTATCACCGGGATGTCTTTGCTCCCATAGCTCGACAAATACATTGGTCATATACCTACTGATTGAACGTTCTTTACGGGCACTTGCATTTATAATTAATACTTTACTCATAGTATGAAATTTTGTTTAAAAGTTAGGATAAGGGATGCAATTTCTGGGATACACCCATACGGTTCAACACATTTATACTGATCACCGCAATAATTAATTTAGCCGTCATTTCCTTTCCGAAAAGCGCCACCGACTCACCATAAGTTTCATCGCTCAGCCCATTATCAGCAATCAAGGTGATTTCCTCGGTAAGCTTCAAGACAACCTGGTCTTCAGCACTGAACCAGTCCTTCGCTTCCCGCCAGGCACTTAAGACATATAATCTTCTAGGGTCTTCGCCATGTTTTATGGCTTCCTTAATGTGAATATCCATGCAAAATGCACAACCGTTAATCTGGGAACCCCGGATCTTGATCAGTTCATGCTGTAGTTTATCTATTCCGGCATTTGCCAAAAACTGCGACAACTGCATGATTATTTGATAAGACTCGGGAATTAATTCTTTAATATTTAATCTTGATGACATAAGTATATTTTAAAATTTGATAATAAGTTTTAATCTCTTCGTTCTTGTCGATACTGCCGCATCACTAATCTTTGATTTATTGCCTCTGTAATGATTTTCGGCAACACTAAAGCGGTACAGCAATGCTCAGTTTAACTTTGACGGGCCATTCAAATATGCATCGACACTCCAGGGAAATTTGGAGAATGAAGCCAGTAGTAAACCTGAAAAACTCACGGTAAATACTGAAGAATTGAAGGGTGCCCGAACGTGCAGGAAAAGCATCATGCTCCCGGCAAAGATCAGCGTCAGCGCGAAACATCCAAGAGCAGCATACCTTGTCTTATAACCGGTGATAAGCATCACGGCAAACAGAACTTCAAAAACGGTCGCAGCAAAACCAAAATAAGCAGCTACGCTGAGACTCAGGTAAGGCATAAGCAGGTGTGTATAACCGACAAAGCTGGTCCAATCGCCCCAGTTTACGTTCGGAGATCCGGGTCCGCCGAAATATCCCGTGCGGTCCAGCACGGGTAACAAAAAACCAATCCCTAGGGAAAACCGCAATAGTAATTGGGCAATAAAAAATGGATTTCTCATATCTATGTCGTTTTGATTATACAAAGGTATCCTACGAAAAAGGCTAAATAACGTACCAGATAAAAATATATTAGTAGTCCAGCTAAATTTAATTCCTATCTAATCCCGGGGTAAGTAGATAATCAATAGACAAAGCACCACTACCATTGATGATGACAAAGAGTAAAATGGCCAGTAGCATGATGAAATACTCTATACCTTCTCCTTTTTTAGTTCCCATCCAGTTCATCGCCCATCCGTCTGAAGAATGTTTGAACATTGCTCCTACAAAGATTATGAAGTTAAATAATGCCGCAATTCTCCCAAATAAACCGATTATCAACATAATACTTCCAATTGATTGTCCAATTATGACCATCCAAGCTATCGATACCGGGATTTTTTTCGTCGCAAACGAAGCGAGTGATTCTTTAATACCAACTCCACCCCCCAAATCATCCCACCATCCAAAAAGTTTTTGCATTCCGTATGGAAAAATAATTATCCCTGAAACAACTCTGATCAGGGTGAAAGTAAAATTATAGTTAGTGTTTAATATAAGCTGCATCAAGCTTTCAGGTTCATAATTCATCATATTTCGTTTGTTTGACAGACTCTTTGAAAATCATTCTCAGGTGCTGATCATTGGTTAAATATGCTACAATCCAACCGTATATCGTTTTAATCTTATTGTTATAGTTAACAAGTGATACTACGTGGATGAATAACCAGCTCAATAAACCTATAAATCCTCTCAGATGGAATTTATGTTTGAAAAGATCTGCAACTGCATAATTCCTCCCTATAATAGCCATATCGCCCTTATCAAAATATTTAAAGGGCTTTAGCGCTTTTCCTGTTGCCAGTGCTAATAAATTGCTGGCAAGATGCTTTCCATGTTGAATGGCAGGCTGGGCTAACTGAGGATGCCCTTTCGGATAAACCAAATCGGTTTCTTGAAGGCAGATATCTCCAATAGCATATACTTTCTCTAACCCTACGACTTGATTGAACGCATCAGTCTTCATGCGGTTCCCCGAACCCAGACTGCTTTTGGGGATGCCGTCAAATAAATTTGCCGTGACCCCAGCGCACCATATTACCGTCCTAGCATCAACTGATTGTCCATCAGAAAAAGTAACCTTATCATTCTCATAACTTGAAACCACTGTATTTAATTTAATTTCCACTCCCAGCCGGGTCAGGATTTTATAGGCTGCCTTATGCGACTTCTCACTCATTGGCGGTAGTAAGCTGTCCTGTCCGTCAACAATATAGATTACTCCGGCTGTATTCTCAAGCTCTGGATAATCTTTCAATAAAATATGCTTTTTCATTTCGGCAAGTACACCTGCAACCTCAACTCCAGTGGCACCGCCTCCTACGATTACAATGGTTAATAATTTTTTTCTCTCTACTGGATCCTGTTCCAAAGTTGCATTTTCCATTGTTCTAATTAATACGTTTCGCATATCAATAGCATCATCTATCTCCTTAAGGGGTATCACCTTATCCATCATATTGGAATTTCCAAAGAAATTAGTTTTCGTATCAGCTGCAAAAACCAGGTAATCATAGGCCAGCTCCCCGGTATTCAGCTTTAAGCGTTGTCGATCTGTATCCACGTATATTAGCTCCGCCATTCTAAATTTGATTCCAGTATTACGAAACAGCATCCGGAATGGATAGCTGATTGCCGTCGGATCTAAAAAGCCGGTAGCTACCTGATAAAGCAGCGGTGTGAAATAATTATAGTTGTTTCTGTCCAATACTGTAACATCATAATGGTTGTTATTGGAAAGCTTCTGAGCGAAGTTTAGTCCGGCAAATCCACCACCTACCACTACAATATGCTTTTTTTTAGGCTGTTCTTCTAAAATTTCCATATGAAAAAACTTGTTTATTTACTATTTTATCCAATTCAAAAGGATTGATAGTGGCATCATGGCAAATGTCAGGCAGATGATAACAGAAAATAACCATCCTGAATACCTTATAAGCGAATTGTACTTTTTGTGATTTAAACCCAGACTCTGGAAAGCGCTGGAGAAGCCATGCAGCAGGTGATAGAACAAGGAGGATATTCCGAGTAGATAAATAACAACCTGTATTGGATTACTAAATTTTTCCAACATCATTACATACAATGGCAGCTCCTCACCATGTAGAAACTGGTGTGTACGGTTCGGTATCCAGAAGTTTGAGGTATGTAGTATCAGGAACATTAATATCAATGTCCCCAATAAAGTCATGCTTTTGCTGTACCAAGAAACATGCGGTGAAGACTTTACCATAGCATAGCGTACCGGACGTGCTGCCCTATTGGAACGCCAAAGTAGAAGAGACTGGATGATGTGTAAAAGTATTCCTATCACCAAGCCAATCTCAATTGTTCTGATTATAGGGTTAGTTCCCATAAAATGCGCCGCGTTATTGAATGTCTCCCCTCCATCATTGTAAAAAATGAGTGCGTTGATTCCAGCGTGAACAATTAAAAAACTGATTAAGAAAAGCCCCGTTAATGCCATTGTCAATTTTTTCCCAATGGAACTTCTAAATGTCTTGAAAAACCATTTCATAATTGTGTTTTTTTATACTTGTTAATTGCAATTTATTCTTCTCTTAACGTGGTTCAATATTAAATGAGTGAAGCTTATCCGGACAAAATGCCGTATATCTGCAATGAGGTCTTCATTTGCTTTGATATCAAACAATGTAAAGATATTCAACGCAAAAACTAATATGACGGACCAGACTACAACAAAGTGGGTAGTCCAGATGGTTTTTACAGCGGGCCAGGCTCGTCAGATGACCTTGCTCTAAAAGGAATTTTATCTTCAGCTCTTTAATCCTGATGCTAATTGTTGACAAACAAGATATCCTACTAAAGAACCAAATATGCACCAGATAAAACCAATATAGTAGTCCAGCTATTTTTGTATATTTGTTGAAGTTAATTCCCTATAATTTTGCGATGCTTCCGTATAAAAATCTTCTTTTTATAGACAAAAGCAGCCATGTCGCTGTTTTCAGGCAAATAGCGATTCAGATCATCCGGCTCATCCAGGAAGGAAAGCTTTCCCCGGGAACCGAACTGCCCAGCACGCGCACACTGGCTTTTGATCTGGAATTACACAGGAAAACCGCAATCGCTGCCTATGAACTTTTGGCCTCAGAGGACTGGATCATCAGCGTCCCGCGCAAAAGTTATCTGGTATCCCCTCATCTGCCTATTGTAAAACCAAGGTCATACAATAGCAACCGGCTGGCCGCTTATGAGACCGATCCTGGATTTGCGTATGATAAACTTTCTGAAATCTTTTATCCTTCGTCCTTTTCGGTCACCTCTGAGCTGGTAATAGATGATGGTTTTCCTGATATTACCCTGTTACCGGGAGCTTCGATGCACAGTCAATACAAAAGGGCACTTGAATACACCTCCTTAAAAAAAATGAGCTCAGGTTGGGATTTTGAAGGGTCACCGGATTTCAGAAATGCACTCTGCGGCTTTCTGAACCAAACAAGGGGACTTGATATCCGTATAGAGAACCTACTCACCACCAGGGGCGCACAAATGGCAATCTATGTCGCAGCTGGTCTGATCATACAGCCGGGGGATAAAGTGATGGTAAGTGAGCCAAGCTATTTTTTTGCAAATATGATCTTTGAGCGTCTGGGAGCGGAACTGATCCGTGTTCCCATGGATGAAAATGGCATGCGCACTGATCTGATTGCAGAATTGATCAAAAAGCACCACGTAAAATTATTGTATGTCATTCCGCATCACCATCATCCTACCACAGTCACTCTGAGCAAGGACAGGAGAAACGATTTACTGCAAATCATCAGGGATCATAAAATAGCTGTCATAGAAGATGATTATGATTATGATTTTCAGTTTCAATATGATCCTTACCTACCCCTGGCCAGTGGCGATCATGAAGGAAACATCATTTACATAGGATCATTGACAAAAGTGCTGGGCACGCCTTTCCGACTTGGCTATCTTGTCGCCGCGGAAAAGTTCATAAAGGCCGCTGCTAAAAAAAGAATGCTTATCGATTTAAGGGGTGATGTTTTCACTGAACAAGTCGTCTCAGGAATCATCGAGAACGGGGATCTGACCAGATTGATTCAAAAGGCAAACAAACTTTATCGCGGGCGCTGCAACTTTTTAGCAGATCTGCTGAGCTCAGAACTGGGTGAAGCAATAGAATTCAGCAGACCCAGCGGAGGTATGGCATTGTGGCTGAGATTCCGCGAAGATTTGCCTCTTACAAAGGTTATTGAAGAAGCCGCCACAAGGGGATTGAAGATTATTGGAAGTGTATATAACCAGGGAGCCAATGCGAAATATAATGCGTTCAGGTTCGGATTTGCATCACTCACTGAACAGCAATTGGAAAACGCCGTGGATATCTTAAGAACCTCCGTCAACAAGTTAAGATAATAGCAATAAACTGGTACCTGTATAAATTTAATAACTGGACGGTAAAACCAATGGATAAGTAGCATACTTTTGCATTAAAATTGGTATTCCCTGTTCATGTTAAGAAGGTTAACAAGCTTTATTCTTATTTTCTCAGTGATGTGTTCCAGCTTTTCAGCAATTCTGGTGCATACCGGATTTGAGTTGAACAAGAAATATATTACCGAAAAGCTGTGCGAAAACCGCAATCGCCCCTGGATGAAATGCCAGGGTAAATGTGTCTTAGCGAAAAAACTTAAAGCGGCCCAGGAAAAAGAAGCGAAGGAAATGTATAAAGCTCCCCAGCATGAGGCTATACTTGTTCATTCGGTCTCAACAGGTCTCTTTTATAATACTTATCGAGGGCAGGATTTTCCCCTCGATGACTTTAAATTTGTTTCTTCCTACCTCAAAGATATTTTCCATCCCCCAATTGTTTCCATTTAGTTTCCTGAGTCCCTGATTTTTCAATTCTTAGCTTATGGCTAAGGGACCAGGACCCTATATTCAATTTTTCAACAAATCAAGCGATTCCGTCCTAAAACTCCGTATCAACGGTACCAAAGTCGGGCTGCGTATAAAATTCAATTCATATGAAAGCATTACAATCTTTTTACAGGATAATGTTGCTTTATGTCCTGTTTGGCATGATCCCAGACCAGGCGTACTCCAGCATATCAGACAGCACAAAACTTACCACACTTATCATTAACGTCGACAATTATGTTGGTCAGCAGAAATTGGCGCTCGATACCACATTATATCAAAATAGCCTTGGTCAAAAATTCAAAATCTCCAGGTTCAATTATTTTATCAGCAATATTGTTTTGACCATGACAAACGGAAAAGAGTTTTCTGTACCGCAGGATTCCAGTTATTTCCTCATTAAACAAAGCGATACGGTATCAAGGACAATTACATTAAAAGTGCCCGAGGGGAAATATAAATCATTCCGGTTCACCCTGGGCGTCGACAGTTTACGCAGCACTATGGATCTGGCGAACCGAAAAGGTGCGCTGGACCCGGCCGGAGGGATGAACGGAGGGATGTACTGGAGCTGGAACAGCGGGTATATTTTTTTCAAAATGGAGGGGGAATCCCCGGCTGTAGCACTTGATAAAACAGGACACCCGAAATTCAGGTTTCATATTGGAGGTTTCGGCGGATACAATAAGCCGTCCCTGAACAACATTAAAACTGTCTCGCTGGATTTTAGCAGGTTAAAAACTACATTGAAGCGTAACAGCCACATCAATATTAAAGCAGATATCCTCAAAGTAATCGACGGCAAGACACAGATAGACCTGGCAAAAAATCCAAGCGTCATGTTCGGTAATTTCAGTTCAACGGTTGCCGAAAATTATCAAGAAATGTTCAGCCTAATATCAGTCAATCAGGATGAATAATGGTAAATGGACAATCGGAATTATACTCTTAGTGTTTGTTTTCTCATCATTTAGTTCCTGGGATGTTTTATTGTTTCCTAAACCTGAACATTTCCCTGAACCAGTATATGACTTCAGTAGAAACCAACTGACCAAAGCTAAATTCGAATTGGGAAGGTCGCTGTTTTATGAAACCGCACTTTCGGTTGACAACAGCATTTCCTGTGGATCCTGTCATATCCAGTCCTCGGCCTTTACTCAGCATGGGCATGATCTCAGCCACGGGGTTGAGGATAGGCTTGGAACCAGGAATTCTCCGCCCATAATGAACCTGGCCTGGAACAAAAGTTTCTTCTGGGATGGCGGCGTCTTTCACCTAGATCTTCAGTCCATAGTCCCCATTACCAATCCGGTAGAAATGGATGAAAAGATGCCTAATGTATTGAATAAGTTAAGTTTGATGAATAAATACAAAACGCTTTTCAACACCGCCTACGGCTCAGAGGAAATCAATGGCGAACGGGTTTTTAAGGCGCTTTCTCAATTTATGCTGATGTGTGTGAGTTCCGAATCTAAGTACGACAGTGTGATGAGAAAGCAGGGACCGGTCTTTAGTCCACAGGAAAAAAAGGGTTATGATTTATTTGTAAAAAACTGTAGCAGTTGTCACACTGAGCCTCTATTCACTGACGGATCATTCAGGTACAACGGATTGGACAATAAATTCAACACCGATAGCGGGCGAATGACCATTACACTTGATCCGAATGATAAATTCCGGTTTCGGGTTCCCTCGCTGAGAAATTTAAGTTACACCGCTCCTTACATGCACGACGGGCGGTTTGAGAAGCTGGATGAGGTACTAAATCATTATACATCCGGAGTAGTCAATGCCAGCAACTTAGATCCGGTCTTAATGAAGAACGGACAATTGGGCATTCCAATGAACCAACCGGAAAGAGCCGCTTTAACTGCTTTTCTCAAAACCCTTGATGACGAGAAATTCATTAACCGTAAAGACCTTTCTGAACAATTTTAATTAACAACCCAATTTATAAGAATGAAAAACCAACATATATCGCTCATTTTCGGATTGCTGGCTATAATAATCTACTGTTCATCCACTCAAAATCAGACTGGTTTAGCATCCGTTGCAGTACACGAGCATAATTCAATGGCAAAACATACGATCAACCGCTATGCCGAAAAAGTAAATAGCGGGCAAATCAAAACGGACACGATGAAAGGAAGTCCTCCACGGGACGCCATGGCACTAATAAGCTGGACACACATTCATATCAGTTATCAATCTCCAGGTGTAAAAGGCAGAACAATATGGGGTGGTTTAGTGGCCTACGACGCGGTATGGGCGGCAGGAGCACATCAACCGACTAAGATCAGTTTCAGTTCTGCCGTTACGATAAACAATGCCCATGTTCCCAAAGGTGAATATGCGCTCTTTATCATACCCGGAAGAGAAAACTGGATAGTCATTCTAAACAATGATTTCAATCAGCACATGGCTGATAATTACAATGAAAAACTGGATATCCTGAGAGTTAGGGTCACCCCTCAGCCAATCATCGAAGTGCCCAGACTTACCTACACTGTAGCGGAAGTAAATAAAAATGAGGGGTCAATCCTGTTTGAGTGGGAGAAAGTTCGCCTAACAGTACCGTTTGTGCTTGCACGGTAATTTAAAACGTTGACAAATAAACAATATCTGGTTATTAAACCGGGTATTTATCAATTAACATTTGAAAGTTCAAATACAATGAAAACTAAAGAAATAACATACAATTCGCCAAACCACAGAAGAACATTTTTAAAGGCAGCAACACTACTTGGAGCCGCCGCTTTATATCCGATGCTTTCGTTAGCAAAAACTTCAGCCGGTCTAAATACGGAACTGCAGGAGGAGGGCAAATTGATCCTGGGTATGGTAGTGTTCGACGGATTCCAATTGCTGGATGTCTTTGGACCGCTGGATGTATTCGGCTCATTACGTGATAAAGTGTCAATCATTATTATCGGAGAAAAAGGAGAATCCGTCAAAAGCAGCGCAGGGCCTGTGTTGAAATTAGACTATACCTTTTCAAATGTGCCTAAGATAGATGTTTTGATGATTCCCGGCGGCCGCGGTACTCGACGGGAGGTGAAGAATGAGGCATTTTTGAAAGCGTTTAAGACACTTGCAGAAGCAGTGCCTAAAGTAGCCACAATTTGTACCGGTTCAGCAGTTCTGGCAAAAACCGGACTTTTAGACGGGCATAAAGCAACAACAAACAAACGGGCATATGCCTGGGCGACGAGCCAGAGCGATAAAGTCACCTGGGTACCGGAAGCCAGATGGGTGGAAGACGGCAAGTTCTTCACCTCATCGGGAATATCAGCAGGTATTGACATGGCGCTGGGGCTTATTGCAAACATGTTCGGCAAAGAGACCGCAGTTAGAATAGCTAATGGCGCAGAGTACCTGTGGAATGATGATCCGCATCGTGATCCTTTTGCAAAGATGAACGGGCTTATCAAATAAGCGTGAGCATACATACGAGAGCTCTGCTAACCAGCGCTACACCAGTTTTGGTCATTTCGGTTGCCGCCGTAGTGGAGCTCCCTTTCTTTATTTATAGCTTCCATGGACTTTTCGTATTGCTGTCCTCAATGTTGATGGCAGAACCAGGGAAGGCAGCACGTTTGAGAGGGTCAGAATGCTTATTATAATACTTTCACAGATACGAGCAACTACCGCCTAGTAAAACGGCTCATGACCATCAATAACTTACTAGCGACAATTTGGTTCCATTATGGGATAAATTGGTACTATAGCTGATTTAACCGGCCATAACTTTGAACCATTAACCAATCTAAAAGATGAATTATGAAAAATACAGAGAAACAATTTGTGACAAACGATGAAAATGGCCAGAGAGAACTTGTCAATTTCGGAACTTTTGACTTTATCGTTGTTGGTGCCGGATCTTCAGGTTGCGTAGTTACCAGGAGAATAATAGATGGTACAGAAAGTACGGTCTTGCTCCTGGAAGCTGGTGGTAGTGATCAGGGTGTAATGAATACCATTGACACATTGCGGTGGCCGCTCAATAAAAACTCTGAGTTGGACTATGCTTACAAGTATGAGCCCACTCAGTTTGCGAATAATAAAATTATTCCGTTGCCTGCCGGAAAGGTTGTCGGCGGCAGCGGAAGTATAAATGTTATGGTTTGGGCAAGGGGTAACCGATATGATTATGACAAATGGGCTGCTGCGGGTAACAGAGGCTGGGATTATGAATCGGTCTTACCCTTGTTCAAAAAAATAGAGGACTGGGAAGATGGGGAATCTGATTATCATGGTAAAGGGGGTCCGATCCGCGTAGAACGGGCTCCGGATCATGCACTGGCCAAAGTTATGATAGAGGCGTCGGTGAGCTATGGCATCCCATTTATTGATGACACGAACGGACCCAACCCCGAAGGTGTTGGAGTTGGGGTAATGAACGCAACGGCGGGACGCAGACATGGGCCTGCGACAGGATACCTCGAACCTGTGCTGCACGCTAGCAATCTAACCCTGATTACCAACGCAAAGGTTTTGAAACTGAACCTTAAAAATAAAAATGCTACCAGTGTTATTTTTGAACATGACGGAAAAACTTGCAGTGCAGAAGCTTCCAGTGAGATTATTCTTTGTGCTGGTGCGATAGGCACACCCAAACTACTGATGCTTTCAGGAATAGGTGATTCAAAAGAATTGGAAGAAGTTGGGATCAAACCTGAACATCATCTCCCTGGTGTTGGTAAAAATCTTCAGGATCATCCGATTCTGGAGTCTATGATATTTGAAGCTCATGAAAGTCTGGCACCCTTCACTGGTAACTACACAGGAAGCACCCTTCAGTGGAAAAGCAATGCCAAGCTTGAGGCATCCGATCTGATGATATTTGCTTGTCAGGTCCCTGTACCAATGCCAGAGATTGTTGAAAAATACGGGCCATTGGGCGAAAATTTGTTTTGTTTCTTACCTGCGCTGGTCAATGTCAGAAGCCGTGGTTATGTGAAACTGCGTGACTCAAACCCGGACACACCCCCTGAAATCCATGGCAACCTACTTTCTGAACAGCAAGATGTTGATGCAATGGTTAGCGCAATAGAACTCTGTATGGACATTGCAGATCAGCCTGAGTTCAAAAAATTTATAAAAAGCTGGGTTGCGCCCAGAACACGACTGACAACCAGGACTGAAATATTGGATTTTATTCGCGAGTCTCTTACCAGCTACATTCATCCGGCAGGCACATGCAGAATGGGAAGTGATGAGAACAGTGTAGTGTCTGACCGTCTGCTTGTTCACGGCCTTCAGGGACTGCGAATAGCCGATGCTTCCATCATGCCGGAAGTGACTAGTTCCAATACACAGGCACCTGTGCTGATGATCGCTGAATTTGCTTCCAGGGAAATTCTCTCAGGAATAAATCAAACATCAAAGCAGATCAGCCAACAGTTTTGCTGATTTGCGATCAGCAAAATCTGAAAATTCCTGCCATATTTAGTAGCACTAAATGGCAGGAATTCCTTTTTTAAAAAGATTAAGCCAAACCATCAATACAAAGATTAAAAACACGAACATGAACAACCTAACCCGCACAATACCAGAATTTTAGGAACAGAATATTTTATTTTGCGATCAACGCACTATATTTACACTATGAGTTTGAGCAAAGAAACTGTAATCCGGGAAGATAAAAACAATATTATCTTGAGCATAAATGATATCGTTACAAAGGTAACACTGGGCGAGCGGGATTCAACAAAAAAGCGTGTATTCCCAAACCAGAGTTTTGCTTTGTTACCTAATGTAATTGATCTTTCCTGTGCTGCTCCGGTTAAAACCGACCATTATGCAATCATCGTCACACACAGTGGTACAAGTCTTAAAACTTCCGGCAGATCGGAATTCCTAATCGAGCCGAGAACACTTCATTTTGTTACGCCAGGAATGATACATGCCTATACTGGGCTTTCATCGGACCTAGATTGGAGCATGGTGCTTTTTAAGAACAGCTTCATCGCCGAAAGCTATATCCGGGAAGACATTTTTGCTCAACTGGTTGAATTGAGCCCCGACATCGTTCCCTACTTTACCTTGTCGGAAGAGCGATATGATGTATTTATCAAATTGTTGCATGCCATGACTTTAGAATACGATCAGGGTAAGCCATTCTGTTTTCAATTTCTTAAATTACTGACTGTCCAGATGCTATATGAAATGAACAGGACTTGTGAAGAATGCCTGAACCATTCCTCCAGGCACCTCAGCAGACAATATCAGCTGGTATCTGCATACCGAAAACTTGTGGATGAAGATTTCCTTAGCGTAAGAACTGTAAAAGAATTTTCCGATAAGCTTAACATTTCATCTAAACAATTATCCAAAGCAGTCCGAGATGAAACCGGACATAGTCCGTTACAAATTATCCACAACCGAATTTATTTAGAGGCTCAGTTTCTGTTAACCTCATCAGCCTTTAGCATTAAACAAATCGCTTACCACCTGGGTTTTGACACCAGTTCCCACTTTGGCAGATTTTTCAAGCATTGTTCCGGCTTAAACCCCACAGAATTTAAACCTAATAACGATTAAATGGAATCTACACTACAGCTTTTTTTTTCAACCGATGCCATGTATTATGCGACAATTGCCAGAGTGATTAGTGGCGTGGTCATACTTCCTTATGGCCTGCTCAAAGTAATTTCAGGACGGGACAGGGCTCCTCTTATTTCGAATTTGATTTGAAACCGATGACATTAAAGATATGTTTTGATATAAAAATACAATAGTTTTGTTTAGTAAACAAAACTATTGTATTTTTATATCAAACTCTTTTTTTATGATACTTCAAAGCATCCTCAGCCAGATCATCCAGGCGCAAAGCCTGAACATAGCTAACAAGGACATAGGACTAAAACGAGACGCACTTCCATTGTTGCCAAATTTAGCAGCACATGCCCTAATTGTATCAGGCATAAGGAGATGTGGAAAAAGCACTTTGCTATTTCAATTATTAAACAGTAAATACCCTGGTGCACTATACCTCAATTTTGAAGATCCCAGATTATATGAATTTGAAAACAACGATTTTTTAAGGTTAGATAATTTGATTCGAGAGCAGAACCTTTCAGTGCTAATGTTTGATGAAATCCAAATTATACCAGAATGGGAAAGATATGTACGACAAAAATTAGATGAAGGCTATAAGATCGTAGTTACTGGCTCAAACGCTTCCCTACTAAGCAGGGAATTAGGAACAAAACTTACAGGGCGACACATTACTAAAGAGTTATTTCCATTTTCTTATCATGAGTTCATTTCTTACCATAAATTAAAACCTTCTTCCGAATCATTAATTAGCTATCTGGAAATCGGTGGCTTTCCGGAGTACATAAAAGAAAGAACTGACGATATTCTAAACCATCTTTTCGAAGATATATTGATTCGTGACATTGCAGTTCGATACAACATCAGAGACGTAAGAACATTACAGCGTTTAGCTCAGTATTTAATTTCAAACGTTGGAAAGCCAGTATCAGGCAATAAGCTTAAAAATATTTTTGAAGTGGGGGCTACCAGTACTGTATTGGAATATTTATCGCATATGGAATATTCCTATTTATTGCATTTTGTCCCTAAGTTTAGTTATTCTCTAAAAAAACAAATTGCAAACCCAAGAAAGGTATATGCAATTGATACAGGTCTTATCAACGTCAATTCAGGATCTTTTACCGAAGATAGTGGGCGCAAATTCGAGAATCTCATCTTTTTACATCTTCGCCGGACTTATAAAGAAATCTATTATTTTTCGGAAAAAGGAGAATGTGATTTTATTACATTTAAAAATGGGGCTTTTCATCAAGCCATTCAAGTATGTTATGAATTAAACCCCGATAACTTGGATAGAGAAATCAATGGTATGATTGAAGCCCTGGAATTATTTAATATTAAGGAAGGGACTTTAGTCACTACTTCACAAAAAGATCAATTCGAAAAGAATGGAAAGATCATTCATGTAATTCCCGCCCATGAATACTTATTGAAGTAGCACTACAAGACTTAGAATATTATTATTTTCGGTAAATACACTTCAAAATCAAGAAAATACCATTAAGGTGTTCTAATGGACTCCCTCCTTCCCCGCCAATACGGAAATGCTGCCAGTTTGGTGGCATTTTCTGTTAAAAGCAAATCATAATGGCAGTATAGTGGCAATTATGATTTTGGAAAACGCAAATTTGGTGTTTAAGCGGGTTAAACGGACAAGGTTCGAATCCCTCTTTCTCACAGGGAGGGATGATAATTTTTTTATAATTCCTATTTCTTGAATTTCAGTTATCAACTGTTAAAAATTTAAGTATGAATAGAGCAATCTCATTTGTTTTTTCTTCTACGACAAAATGTCCTGCATCGAGCAAATGCAGTTCGGCATTAGGTAGGTCTCTTAAATATGCTCTTGCTCCGTTAGCCGTAAATTTTAAGTCTTTCCTGCCCCAAACGATTAATGTCTTGGGTTGATTTTCTTTCAGCAGTTTTTGCCAGTTGGGATAACTCAATAAGTTATTGTAGTAGTCTTGGAATAACTGCACTTGAATTTTCCTATCAGTGTCTGATTGCAGGAAATGTAAATCGTGAGTCCAGGCGTCTGGAGATTGTATATATTGCTTTGTAGAATCAATGTCGAAAAGATATTGGTTGTTTATTATGTTTTTCTCTGTTGTTAAGCTATACAAGAAATCAATTTTCTTCTGAGAGGTGTCTTCGTGTGCTGATTTAAAAAATAGCTGCCTGTCGACTGTCAACCCATCCATATAAGCATTTGCATTTTGAACTATTAAATGTGTCACTCTCTTTGGATTCTTGGAATAGATTCTATAACCAACAGGTGCTCCAAAGTCTTGCATATACATTACATAGTCTTTTACTCCAATGCTGTCCAACAAGCCATTTGTATATTCTGCTAATGTGTCAAATGTGTATTTCACTTTATCAGGATTTAGTTTGCCACTGTATCCTGACCCCAAATTGTCGGGTGCAATAACGTGGTAATACGTAGCAAGTATTGGAATGAGATTTCTATATGTATGGGACGATGAAGGATAGCCGTGCAGTAAAACAATAGTTGGTTTATTTTTGTCTCCGGCTTCTCTGTAGAACATTTTTATTCCAGTGACGCATTGGTAATGATACGTTGTTTGAGGAGGAAGGCAATATTCGCTTGTCTGTGCTTTTAAGTCCATAGTGGCTAAAAGTGTGTTCACAGTCAATAGGAAAATGTGTATTCTTAATTTACGAATTTGTCTCATTTTTGATTATATTTTTAAGTTGAAGCTCCTACATTTTTTTACCATAAAAAAACAAAGGCTGTTTCATAAGCCTCTGGCAAGCTAGAAAAAAATAAACTATATTATATTTCTGCCCTTCGGCAGATTCACTAATAAAATAGTCCGATAATATTCATTTCTATTACCGGACTAATTCACTAGCTAACCAGAGTAGTAAATTTTATCTAAAAGCTTGAGACTAGCACCACTTTTTTTATTTGATTTTGACTTACGGCGGCTATGCCTGCTGCTGTTACCTGGTTATACCAGCCCTTTAAATTTGGTACCGTTATCAGCGGAGGTACTAGCCAGAATAATGTATCAACGCCTTTTGTAGCAGCGATTATTTCATTTGTATTCCCTAGATCGGCGACTGCTATAATTGAATCTGGTATATTCAGCTTCTTTAAACGATCTTCATTTTGTCCGATCAGGACAGCTATAGCGCCAGTAGCGGAGAGCTTCGCGGCTACACGGCTGCCAATGTTCCCTGTGGCACCTGAAATTGCAATTTTCATAAGTTCTTCCTGTTAATTATTGTTGATTATTTTCTGTGCTTCTTCGCTGCCGAGCAGAGATTTCAAAACCGGCAATATGTTCCAGTACTCTTTATATTCACTGAATTTTCCATTTTCCAGGGTAAAATAAATTACATAATCCTGCTGGTACAGCGCGTTCGTGTTGGAAATCCTGGTCTCGCCGTGAACCTCGGCCCAATAGCTTTCCTTTTCCTTTAATTCATAAACCTTTAATCCGGTCCAAGAGATACCGGACATACCGCCCAACATATGGTCTAAATGCTTTTTATATTCATCCATTGTAAAGCTGGAAGGCAGCCCAAGTGAAGCTGCATAGGGGTACTGTACTATTGCATCCTCATTATACAAATTCAGAACCGCATCGGTTCCTTGGTTGAAAGCCGTTAAAAGTGCTTCCAGGTGTTGATATCCATTGTTTTTTTTGACTGTCATCATTTTCTGTTTTATGGTAAATATGTAGATCGAAAATTCCTTCCCTTGCTAACCGGGTTTTGCAATCCTATGAGGTATTCAAAGTTGCAATGGTTTATTATTCTGTTAACTTGATTCCGGTTCATAGCTAACGATTTCAAGAATCTGGTTGTTGCACTAATGTTAAAGCTGACATTTTTTGATTACAAATTTTATTTCCGATTACCTCCTTTCTCTTGCCGCTTTCAACGGATGTTATGGCAATTCTTCCTCTTCAAAATCATTTCTGACCTGACCTTCGAATCTTTCGCGTATAGCTGTCAATTTTGGATCTATGTATCTTTGGCAAAATGGTCCCCGCTTATTTTTCGTATAGTAATTGAGTTGACTTTCCGTATTTTCCCGGAAAGCGACGAACGGCAATACTTGCGTAACATAAAATGCATTATTCTTCAATGTTAAATTCTCAATAATCTCTTCAACAGCAGCTTTGTCAACTATTTCAAAATAATAAACAGCTGATCTGTATTTTTTACGCATACTGTGGAAACTTGTACTACTGTGAGTAAGCAGATGTACTTCAATCAATATGTCAAGAGTTATATCCTCCTTATAGTGGACAATAACACCTTCCGAAAACGTGTCATTTGGAGGGCTGGAAGCGATCCAGCCTTGCTCGACATGACTTACACCAAGCAATGATTGAAATACAGCTTCGGTGCACCAATGGCACCCTCCTCCAAAACATATTTTCTTCGTTACCATTTCTATCTATGTTATCGTGCTTTCTAAAAAAACATCTATGCACCAGTTACTTCGAGCCAGCGCTATTTGGCACCTATCATGAAGGATGGCAACCCTGGTCAGTTTTTTACCTTGCAGTTAGAACCTATTGAGTATTAACAGTCGAGTAATTTATGGGCAACCATTTGTATCCGGCGCCGTCCCGGTACTGATGTAGAAACTACCATCCAGAAATTTCCTGGCAACGATACACCGATTGAGTAATGACTTTTTTCGGGTTTTCGGGTACCTGCGCAAGGTGGCCTGGGGTACCTCCTGAACTGAGTTGAACTTCTACCTGCTGCGAGCCAGATATTATTTCTTGTTGATTTTTCATTTCAACCGCTGATATGAAGTCGGAAATGTCCTGGTAACCCCAGGGATTGATAATTCGTTTTTCCATTTTAATTGTTGTAAATAACGCAATCTGGTTGTACTGTTAACATCTTAGTCGAAGCACTGCTTAACTCCTTACAATTATTTTGAGTTTTCTGGAAGCTGGATCAAATGTCCTCGGGGCTTAGGCAATGCTTTTCAACAAAAACTGACTTAGCAAGCGATGAGCTATCTGACTCTGAGAATTGACATTGGAACGGGCAATTAAAGAGGAAGTATTCTAATAAACTGTACTCGTTCAGCTGGAGAAATTCTCATTGAGTTACCACCATCGTGGCGTACTATGCGGCGGAATATCCAACAGGGTGCAACGCACTAGAATCCTACGTAAATGCTTTGCTATTTGTAGAGGGAGCTCTTCAACCCAAAGAGCTAGGCTTACTAGATTAGTTTTCAGGTAAATTCATCTCCAATTTTACGTTTTATTTAAAAGTCTTTTAGCAAAAGAACCATTAAAAATATAAAAAAGTTATAAAGCGAATGTAACAGCGTAGTCGTCAGAAAAGCATTCCTTCGATGAGCGATACAATATAAATACAGATAATTAATAATCAATGCTCCAAAAAATGTAGCCACTGCGTATAGCGGGCTATAAGTATGAAGAATTGCAAACAAACCAGAGGGGATAATTAGCCTAAGGTATAATCTTCTAACTTTGATCCACCTTAGCAACTTATAAGGCAATACCTGAAGGAAATAAGTCTCTATTGGTGGAATTAGGATAACTATTAAAAAAAATAAACCGATCATACTTTTCTTTTTATAAAGCGCTCCTCCTCCCATATCTATTGAAAAATAATAGGCAAGAACAGAAAACAAAGCGGAGATCAGAATCAATGTTCCTAAACATTTAAGAAAGAAGATGTAAAATTTTACATTTTTATTTGCCATATCGAATAAAGATATACTGATGTAATAAAAGTGAAACTAATTAATAATAAAATACTTTGTTCTGAAAATATAACTTAAAAAAAAATTAAAAAGACACCCGTTGTTTCCACAGATTGAAGTAGGTGGATTCTTGCTGATCAATTAATTGATCGTGTGTTCCGATTTCAGTTACCTGACCATTCTCTAAAACAATTATTTTGTCTGCATTATAAAGTGGCCTCATATTACGGACCAAAATGATCAGTCGATTTCGCTGTGAAATGGCCACTCGGCTCATTTTAAGCGGCTTTTAGCCTCAGAGAAAGCCCTATGAACTGATAGTCCGTTTTGATCATCAAAACTAATTAGCGCGTCTTTAATTGCGTTTCATTGCAAAATCCTGAAGCACATCCTTGAAGACTTCTTTAGACAAGCAGATATATGAAAAATCGATGCTATAATCTCCTTTCAGATCACAAAAACAGCCTTAGGAGCTAATCGTTGTCAGTCAAAATGCTAAAAACAAAAAAACTTGTCCAAGAAATGGGTAAGGTTGGATTTTCTGGATTTGAATATATTTGGACTAAAGACTAGCATACCTCCCGAAATGAAAGGCAGAAGTTCGGGTGCACAGTTTGGCCCGGAATGAAGTCGCTACTATCTCCGAAATATGCAATCAGTTTTCTGATCACACCATCTTTTATCCTGCGGTCAAGGAAGCTCCTAAGGCTTTGATGATCTATACTGCCAAAGTAATTTTGTAGGTCTGCATCTATCACATAGCGCATTCCCTTAAAGCTTACTTCTTTAAATAAGGATTCCAAGGCTTGATGTTGCGATTTTCGTGGTCTGAACCCATAAGAGCGGGGGAGGAATAGTTGTTCATACACTGGAGTCAGAATCTTGGTTATTGCTGTTTGTAAAAGCTTGTCTTCTACTGTAGTCAAACCCAACGGGCGTAATTTCCAGTCTCCTTTAGGTATATATACCCTACGAATATGGGGTGCCCTGTATTTGCCACTTTTGAAGGCTGCCAGCAACTCAGGTATTCGTTTTTCTTTTTGTGTATGATATTCCTTCCATGTCTGACCATCTATGCCACTTGCTCCCTTTTTATTCAAGGAAGCAAAACAGGCTTCCAATAGCCCTACATCTACCATTTCATGCAGGTTAGTTAAGGCTTCGCCAGGATATTTCCTTGCCCTTTCCGCTATCCGCATTTCTACTGTTAACAATTGTTTCATGTCTCTGGTACACTCATTGTTTCTAAAATGCAGCTCCGTAATATAGGCATCTCCCTTCCTTACTCGGTGGCTTTCATGGCGCTGATTCCCCACCTTTCTATCAGTACTATGAAGATGCTAAGACTGCCTTCGCTCATTTCCATTCCTTCGGTTTCCCTCGGTCAGGATACCATTCGACATTGCCTTTTCTTATGTGCCTGTCAGGGTGGCAATATATACCCTGTAGGCTAGGATGGTTCTGTTCCGGTCATCCTTATTTCCACTTTTCGTATGGAAGCGGGAGGCTCTCCTGTATTCCCGACGGGTTATGAAGAGGCGTTTCATTTGCAATCCCCACCTCACGAGCTTTCACAGCGCAACACCTAATTGCTCACCAGAATGATGAGAAAAGTTGTATATTTTGCCTCCATCCGGAAAACACAAAAGCCTGCAATCGGTTGATTTGCAGGCTTTTAGTTAATTTTGACATCAGTCTATGCGGAGGAAGAGGGATTCGAACCCTCGGTACCGTTGCCAGTACGACAGTTTAGCAAACTGTTCCTTTCGGCCACTCAGGCATCCCTCCGTATCTCGAAATCTCCCTTTCGAGGTTGCAAATATAGCAATTCATTAATATTTGCAAAAGAAATTTTATAGAGTTTGTTGATAATCTATTCGAACATGATAGATACTCATAAGCATTGTCTTGAATATCAGCTTTATAGTTTCAAGATCTTTTAATGTAATATCGCAATTATCTAGTTGATTTTGCTCAAGTTTATAGTCAATTATGCGCTCAACCAGGTCATTTATGCTCTGGGCGTCCGGATTTTTCAGACTTCTTGAGGCCGCTTCCACCGAATCTGCCAACATTAAAACACCAGTTTCCTTTGAAAAAGGTATAGGTCCGGGATAACGGAAGATATTCTCATCAACAAACTTTTCAGGAGAATTCTTCAAAAACGACTGATAAAAATAATCTACACGAGTATTACCATGGTGAGTTCTGATAAAGTCTATTACACTTTCAGGTAGTTGATGCTTCCGCGTAATCTCTATGCCTTTATGCACATGTTTAATGATGATCTGAGCGCTTTGCTCATATGGCAGCTTATCATGCGGACTTACTCCGGTATTTTGGTTCTCGATAAAATATTGAGGATTCTCTATTTTGCCAATATCATGGTACAATGCTCCTGCCCGAACAAGCAATGAGTTCCCTCCTATTTTAAATATTGCAGCCTCCGCCAGATTTGCCACCTGTAGAGAGTGCTGAAACGTACCAGGCGCTTTAAAAGCAAGCTCTCTTAGCAGTTTATTATTAGTGTTAGTAAGCTCAATGAGTGCAACATCAGATGTGATTCCAAACAGCCTTTCAAAAGCATAAATCAAAGGATAAGCAAGCAAAGAAAGTAATACGCTAACAATAAATGGAACAAAATTCATCCACTCTATCTGCCCAATAGCTCCTTCTCTTAATAAGGCAATCCCGATAAAAGAGATAAAATATGCCGACAAAATAAATAAAGCCGACAATAGCAATTGTTCTCTTTTAACCAAATTCCGAATACTATAGATGGCTACCATACCCGCAGTTGTTTGATAAAACACAAACTCAAAACTATTTGGCACAAAGAAACCCGCGATCAGGATCACCAATAAATGCAGATAAAGTGCCAGCCTGGTATCAAATAATATCCTTATAATAATGGGAACTATACAAAATGGAATGTAATATAAACTAGGGAGATTAAGCTTTATAGCCCACGATAAAGCCAAAAGCATACTCGTTGTCACAAGCAATATCAAAGAAAGCTGACGGTTGTCAGCAAATATATCCTTTCGAAACAGGTGCAAAAACACCATTAACAAACAAACATTAAAGCCTACCAGCAGAATCTGGCCAAAGTAAACCAAACTGCTATCACCAATTGTTTTCGACTGGGCTTCATATATTTCCTTAAATGACTGCAGTTTTTGGTAAATCTCGTCGTCAATCACATTATTCTTAGCAATGATTAGCTCACCTTTCTGAACCATTCCTCTGGTTGTAGAAAGACTATTTATTGCATTCTCTTGTACAATAGCCGTCAGCTTCTCATTAAAAATAATATTAGGCTGCAAATGATCCTCAACAAGATTAACAATCACTTCTTTAACTTTCAGATTTACCGACTGGAAATTATCTTTAAAGTAATCAAGAGCAGTTTGCACTGTAAACACATCCTGACTACTAACCGCTTTACTTATATTATTATCCAACAAAGAGAAATCATAATTCTTACTTCCTTTTTGATGTTTGGCATTAATTGCAATAATCCCCTTATCGTAAATCGATTTTAAAAGTTTAAATGAGGCCTGCCTATACGGCTCCTTTTCATTTTCAGGAAGGGTATTACTTCTCCACTTTACATCAAACTCATTTAAATAAGCCTCCTCAACATCATTAATCAGATACTTATTTATAGTATAAATAGGCAATACATTATTTAATGCATCCTTTTTATCTGTATCTACCTGTGGGTTTGTCTTTAATATTGCAAAATTAAATGGAGATATAAGGTCTTTATTTTTCCATATTTCACCCCTTTCAAATTCGTACCGGAAACGTGGCTGTTTTGGTAAAAAAGCAGTTATTATCAATACAGAAAGCACCATCATGATATACTTGATGTTTGATGTATACTTACGGTAAAGTACCCTGTGAGAATTCTTGTTGATTTTTGCCAAAGCGATTTATGTTGAATTTGACTCAAAAATAACATTAATTTTTCATTTGAATGCCTGTTTTATTGCCATTAAAGCAATAATGAATTTTACCCTCCAACTATTCATATACAAAAAACAACCTGGATACCTGCCAATTAGCTATTGTTTTAACGAAAAATTATTACTTACTTTATGATATCAAATTAATATCATTATGTATCAGGAAAAAATTATTACTCCGCCTGCGGGCATTCGAATGATTGCTGTATTTGTCGTGCTCATATTATTATGCGGACTACTGGCAATGGCAGCTCAAAGTTTTGTAGTTGTAGAAGTTATTTTAGCTGTTTGTGGTATTTTAATACTGCCCGGCTTTATCATTAACAACCCAAATGAGGCTAAAGTACTCACCCTTTTTGGCGAGTATGTAGGTACAGTTAAAACCGATGGTTTTTTTTGGGTTAACCCTTTAACCACTAAAAGAAAGGTATCATTAAAAGCGAGAAACCTAAACGGGCATCAGATTAAGGTAAATGATAAGCTTGGAAATCCAATTGAAATTGCAGCTGTTGTAGTTTGGCAAATAAAGGAAACAGCAAAGGCAACATTTGCAGTTGAAGACTACCTGCAATATGTAACAATACAAAGTGAGGCTGCCGTTAGGCATCTGGCCAACATTTTCCCATATGATAATTTTGAAGATGAAGAGGCCACAATTACCTTAAAAGACGGCGCAGAAAAAGTAAGTTCATTACTTGAAGCTGAATTAAGCGAAAGATTGTCGCGCGCGGGAATAGAAGTTGTTGAAGCCAGAATTTCTCACCTTGCCTATGCCCAGGAAATTGCAAGCGCAATGTTACAGCGTCAACAAGCTACAGCCGTAATTGCTGCAAGGAAACTTATTGTGGAGGGCGCAGTTGGAATGGTAGAAATGGCCCTGGATAGACTTTCTGAAAAAAATATCGTAGAATTGGATGAGGAACGCAAAGCAGCCATGGTTAGTAATCTTCTGGTAGTGCTATGCGGCGATCGTAATGTTCAACCCGTTGTAAATACCGGGACATTATATAATTAACAATTAGATATGTCTGAAAAAGATAAAAAAGCTTTTGTTCTCAGAATAAACCCTGAACTACTTAAAGAGATTGAGAAATGGGCCGGAGATGAGTTTAGGAGCACCAATGGACAGATAGAATTTTTGCTCAATCAGGCCGTAAAATCCAACAGGAGAAAACGGTTAAACAAAAATGATACAGATCAATAATGTTAAAAGTGGTCAGTTATAACCACTGAATGACAGTAATTATATAACTTTGCTTTCAACTAACTTAAAACACAGTAAATGAGAGAAGTAGTAATTGTGTCTGCTATCAGAACTCCAATTGGCAGCTTTGGTGGTGCATTATCAAGCTTTTCTGCTACCCAATTAGGCGCTTTGGCCATCAAAGCGGCAGTGGAAAAAGCAGGACTAAAGCCCTCAGATATTCAGGAAGTTTACATGGGCAACGTTTTATCGGCCAATATTGGTCAGGCGCCTGCAACACAGGCAGCTAAATTCGCTGGTCTGCCCGATCTTCCTGCAACCACAATCAATAAAGTGTGTGCATCTGGCACAAAAGCAATCATGCTTGCTGCTCAAAGTATTGCACTGGGAGAAATTGATATCATTGTTGCCGGAGGAATGGAAAGCATGAGCAATGTTCCTTACTATTTGGATAAAGCACGCACTGGTTACCGTTTAGGTCATGGTCAGATTACAGATGGCCTCCTTAAAGATGGCCTGTGGGATGTTTATAACGATTACCACATGGGTTCTGCTGCCGAATTATGTGCTTCAGAATGTGGAATCAGCAGAGAAGATCAGGATGCTTTCGCAATCACCTCTTATAAAAGAGCACAATCGGCACAAACTGAAGGTAAATTCGATTCAGAAATAATTCCTGTAGAAATAAAAGACCGCAAAGGCGAGATCACACTTGTTTCTAAAGATGAGGAACCCTTTGCTGTTAAATTCGATAAAATCCCCGGCTTAAAACCGGTATTTAAAAAAGATGGAACCGTTACTGCAGCCAATGCTTCAACGCTTAATGATGGCGCTGCAGCCCTTGTGTTAATGAGTGCAGATAAGGCAAAAGAACTTGGGTTAAAGCCTTTAGCTAAAATCCTCGCCTATGCTGATGCACAGCAGGCACCTGAATGGTTTACTACTGCACCATCAAAGGCTATTCCCTTAGCACTAAAAAGAGCCGGCAAAAGCATTGCAGATGTAGACTATTTCGAAATTAACGAGGCATTTTCTGTAGTTTCACTTGCAAACAATAAGGAACTTGGACTTAATGAAGAAAAAGTGAACATAAATGGCGGAGCCGTTTCCTTAGGTCACCCTCTGGGAGCCTCGGGTGCACGAATTGTAGTCACACTACTTTCCGTTCTGGCACAAAACAATGGAAAAATCGGCGTAGCCGGAATATGTAATGGTGGCGGTGGTGCCAGTGCTATAGTTATAGAAAATATTAATTAGATGCGAAAGAGGTTAATACCTTTAATACTCATAATGATACTATGCTGTGCCTCAGCAAGGCTTAAGGCACAGCATAGTTTTGCCTTTAACAATGGTCCTGCAATGCATAAATTCCAGGATTCATTGAGCAGGCTTAGTGATGAGACATTTAACGCGGCCAGCAATTCTGAGCGGTATACTAAAAATGCAGCTTTTATAAAAATATTGGTCAATTCACTAAAAACTCAAGGATCATTTCTTTATCCTTTCGATTCATTAAAGAAAATTACCATTCTTAAGTCGCCCGATAATTCGTTCAGGATATTCTCATGGTATTTACCCCTTGATGATGGTTCTTATCGTTTTTTTGGCACCATTCAAATGGCCACAAAAGATGGAAAATTAAAAATGTTTCCGCTTATTGATGATACTGCTAACATCAAAGATACCAATGGTATCAATGGCAATAAAAACTGGTACGGCGCCCGGTATTATGAAATTATACCTGTTATTATGAATGGGCAACAACCTTACTACGTATTAATAGGCTGGAAAGGCAATAGTTCAAAAACTTCTAAAAAGGTGATTGATGTGCTTTCTTTTAATAAGGAACAACAACCTGTTTTTGGCAAGCCTGTATTTGAAGAGGCCAAAAGTAAGGCGACGAAGAACAGGATCGTTTTTGAATACAACAAACAAAATACAATGACGGTAGCGCTCGACAAGAACGTCAATATGATTGTGTTTGACCACCTGGCCCCCATTTCAGAAGAAATGGCGGGAAATTTTGAATATTATGCATCCGATTTAAGTTTTGATGCGTATAAGCTATTAAACGGACGATTGAAACTAGTGGAAAATATAGAATTAAAGAATGAGCCGAACGAGATGGACGACCTTTTTTCAGATCCGAAAGACAAGAAAATTAAGGCCATAAAGAAGCTTTAAGTGTATTTAATACACCTTTGATGGAAATTATAAATTTGGGAGTTTGCCTTCATGTGCCTATCTTGCGCGATGCTTATTTTTACAAAAAGAGGGAAAAGCACGATCAAGCAACATTAAAAACTCCGACACGAAATACAGAATTCTGATATAAAACGCATATCAGACTGAAATGGCTTTAGATTAAAATACTTGAACTAACTAAACTTACTATAAATAACACACAAGAAAACTAAAATGGAGACAAAAAATTTGGATACGCCAAATAACTTTTTTGAAAGTAAAGTGCTGGGGCATCCCGCTGGACTGTTTGTTGTATTCTTCACAGAAATGTGGGAAAGATTTTCCTACTATGGTATGCGGGCCCTATTGGTCATGTTCTTTACAGCATCCGTTTTAGGAGATCATCCGGGCTGGGGCTGGCCACGGGAACATGCAATGTCGCTTTTCGGATCATATACCGCCCTGGTATATCTATCCACTATGCTTGGCGGTTACTTTGCAGATAAATTAATTGGATTTAGATGGGCTGTAATTGTTGGAGCTTTATTGATGACTTTAGGTCACGGTTGCATGGCGGTAGAAACGCCATTTTTCATTTACCTTGGTCTTGGTCTATTGGTTTTTGGAACTGGTTTTTTCAAACCAAACATGACCTCAATAGTATCTTTAATGTACAAAGATCATCCTGAAAAGAAAGACGGTGCATATACCATTTTCTATATGGGGGTAAATGCAGGTGCATTTTTTGGAATATTATTATGTGGTTACCTAGGCGAAAAGGTCGGCTGGAGCATTGGTTTCGGATTAGCAGGTGTTTTCATGCTTTTCGGCTTATTGCAGTTCTATTTCACTCAGAATATCTTTGGAAACATCGGCTTAAAACCACTTAAAACAAGAGATATCGTAATTGAAGAAGGTGATGTTGACAACAGAGTTCCATTTACATTATGGCAGGTTATCATCGTTGTTCTTTGTTCCGCTTTAGGCTTAATCTGGGTTATTAACGATCCTATTTCCAAGATATCCCACGGAGCAAGCAACCTGCTAAACTTCAAAATAGCTGGAATGGAAGGAACCAATTTCACTATATTATTAGCACTCGGCTTGTTTCTGTTCCTATTATTTTACAGACTGACAAAATATTCAAAGGTAACTAAGGAAAAATTATACGCAGTTACCTTTTTTGCATTCTTAACCTTTTCATTTTTTGCGGTTTTCGAACAGGCACCAGGTACATTAACCATCTTTGCCAGAGATTATACCGACAGAATTCTGGTTGGTAATTCAAGTTTGATCTTCTTAATTGCCAACTCCTTAATTGCAGTAGTTCCTTTAGGAATTATCACCTGGGTTTTATTACTATTATTTAAGCAGACCTTTAAAAAATATGGCCTGGCTAATATTATCCTAAGCATCAGCTTTGTGATCATATGGATCATTACTATCTGGATGTTAGTTCGGGATTTCTATGGAGCAGGTTTTTTAAATCTTTCAGATTCTACTTTAGCCGCGCTTAAAATTGAGAAGGTAAAAGAAAGCCTTACTCAAATTCCAGCTTCATGGTTTAGTGTACTTAACTCTTTATTTATTATCACGTTAGCTCCATTGTTCTCTAAATGGTGGGAAAGCAGATTTAATCCTGGTGCAAATGTTAAGTTTGGCATAGGGATGATCCTACTAGGACTAGGAATGGCCTTTCTTGTTTTTGGGGCCAGAGACATTATTCCTGGTGCAAAAACAGCTTCAGTGAGTATTTTTTGGCTAATCATGGTTTATCTTTTCCATACCATGGCTGAACTTTGTATCTCTCCTGTGGGCCTTTCTTACGTAAGTAAGCTTGTTCCCGCCAGAATGATTGCCTTTATGTTTGGCGTATGGTACCTGGCAATTGCTATTGCCAATAAAGTTGCCGGTATACTTGGAGAAAACGCTGATAGAATTGCCTCAGAAAAAGGGATTAGCTATTTCTTCTTAATCATAACCGGTGTTGCCGTTGCTATTGGGGTAATGTCTATCCTGTTAACTCCAGTGATCAAAAAATTAATGCACGAAGTAAGATAAGCTAACTGAAATAACAATGCAGGAAAATATTACACTAGACGAAATTCAGAATTTTAAAGGGAAGTACCCTAAGCAGCTTTGGGCACTCTTTTTTTCAGAAATGTGGGAGCGTTTCTGCTTTTACGGAATGCGGGGAATGCTCACCTATTTCATGGTCACGCAGTTATTCATGAAGGATGTAGATGCAAATCTGCAATATGGTGCAACGCAAGCCTTTGTCTACGCTTTTACTTTCATAGGCGGTTTATTTGCAGATAAAATACTCGGTTTCAGAAAATCTCTGTTCTGGGGAGGGATTCTAATGATCGTGGGAAGTGCCATTTTAGCCTATGACCCTCATCAGTTCTTTTTTCTGGGAATAAGCTTCACAGTTGTAGGAACTGGCTTTTTTAAACCCAATATTTCTACAATGGTAGGGAAATTATATCAAGCTAACGATGCCCGCAGGGATGCTGGATTCTCGGTATTTTACGCCGGGATAAATATTGGCGCATTGCTGGGTGGTTACGCTTGTATCACTATTGGCAAACAATATTCATGGCACCTGGCATTTGGACTTGCTGCAATTGTAATGACGATTAGTTTAATCACTTTTTTATTCACTCAAAAAAACCTGGGACCGATTGGGCTTCCTCCTGGAAAAGATGAAGATGTGACAGATATTAGCCTTGGTGGTATAGACGATAAAATACCAGCTCAGCCTGCTGTGATACACCGCACATCTGTTAATAAAAAATGGTATGATTATGCCGTGTATGCCGGTTCACTTGCAATCGTACCTATAATTATGATCATGGTGGCAAAAACGCAATATACGGATTGGTTTATGTATATTATTGGCCCCGTAACATTGCTTTACCTTCTTTTTGAGATGACAAGATATGGATGGGCTGAACGAAAGAAACTAATTGCAGCATTAATCTTTATCTTGTTTTCGATATTATTTTGGGCATTTTTTGAACAAAGTGGAGGTTCTTTAAGTTTGTTTGCTGCAAGAAATTTAGACAGCAACCTATTGGGAGTTGTAAAACTGGATCCTAACGGAGTTAACAATTCTGCAAACTCTTTTTTTGTAATTATCTTTGCGTTCCTGTTTAGCCTGATTTGGATTGGATTGGCTAAAAAGAAAATCGAGCCCAATACAGTGATCAAATTCGGTCTTGGCTTTTTATTTTTATCTGGTTCTTTCTTTATCTTTTATATAACGAGATTTTTCGCCAACGCTCAAGGCGTTGCATCGCTTGACATATTTACCGCTGCATACCTTGTAATGACTTTTGGAGAACTTTGTCTCTCACCAATTGGCCTATCTATCATGACCAAATTATCACCTGTTAAATTACAGGGCGTAATGATGGGTATGTGGTTTTTGGCCAGTGCTTATGGTCAGTATGTTGCAGGCCTTCTGGGTGCAGGATTGGCTAAAGCCAGCGAAAACGACACTCCAGTGCAGAAATTGATGAGTTATACAGAGGGATATAAACAACTGGCTATTTACGCTTTAATTGCTGGTATTGTACTTCTAATCATTTCCCCTCTCGTAAAAAAGCTGATGCAAGAAGTAAATTAAGATCGGAAACTCCAATTTTTAACAAAATTTAACCCTTAGTATAATCTATATTAAGGGTTTTTTCATTTAGAATCCATAATTTCGCTACTTAATTCATTTTACGTGTCAGACAGTCTAGTAATAATACCTACCTACAACGAGAAAGAAAATATTGAGAAAATCATTAGAAAGGTTTTTTCGTTAAGCTATTTCTTCGAAATATTAGTTATTGATGATGGTTCCCCTGATGGCACAGCCGAAATAGTTAAAAATCTTCAAAAAGAATATCCGGCACTTCACCTGGAACAAAGAACCGGCAAACTAGGACTTGGAACCGCTTACATTCACGGTTTCAGATGGGCGCTGGCCAAACCTCAATATGAATATATATTTGAGATGGATGCCGATTTCTCGCACAATCCGGATGACCTGATACGTTTACGCGAAGCCTGTGTTAATGGTGCAGATGTTGCTGTGGGCTCCCGTTATGTTAGAGGAGTTAATGTAGTAAACTGGCCTATGAGCAGAGTGTTAATGTCTTATTTCGCCTCTATGTATGTGCGTCTAATTACTCGTATCGATATACAGGATGCAACTGCCGGCTTTAAATGTTACCGCCGCAAAGTACTTGCTACTATTCCGTTAGACAAGATTAAATTTGTTGGCTATGCCTTCCAGATTGAAATGAAGTTTACTGCCATCAAATACGGATTTAATGTAGTTGAAGTTCCCATCATATTTACAGATCGCACAGAGGGCACTTCAAAAATGAGCACACGAATCTTCAGGGAAGCTTTTATTGGAGTAATCCAAATGAAAGTATGGAGCTGGTTTAGAAAATACGACAGGCCCTAATCTACTCTTCTTTTCTGGGCTTTCCATCACGCATCATCGTTCCAAAATCCCAATCCTTATCCATAGCTAAAACGATCTTCACGATTCTTTTGGTACGGGTAGCTTCTGTTTTAGCCGAATTAAGCCAATTGATATACCAATTTTGATGCGACTTAGGTTGTTTTAAAAAGTTTTTAAGCAGATGCGCCTCATCAGAAAGGCAGACCTCCAGATCTTCTGGCAACTCTATTTTAAAAGCTGTATCCTCTTCTAAAACCAGTTCTAAAACTCCACCCAGATCTTTCTTCAGTTGCTTACGAATACCGGCATTTAGCGCCATAATAAAGTTCCCCTCTCCCATTGGCACAAGTGCTATCCCTTCAATTTCAATGTGGTCTAAACGGCCCTTTACCCGATAACTCTTCCTGCAATCGGGCTTAATCATATTGGCGATAGCAAGCGGAATAAAAACATAGGTCCAACCTGTTTTTTCTCCCATTTCGGCAAAACGCTCTATTTCCGCTTTAAAAGTAACCATAATAGCTTAAAATTTCTCTTCTACACCTAAGCCAAACAATGCAAAATCATATTTAACAGGATCCATAGGATCAAATTTAAGCAGTTCATTTGTAAGTTCCACTGCTGTGCGCCAATCCGTCTGTTTTCTTTCAATTAAGCCAAGCTTACGCGCTACCCTATCTACGTGCACATCACATGGACATATCAAATCTGAAGGCTTAATCGTGTTCCAGATCCCAAAATCAACACCCTTATTATCCTTCCTTACCATCCATCTTAAAAACATATTTAAACGTTTGCAGGTAGATTTTTGCATTGGCGAAGAAACATGCTTTATCGTTCTCCTGGGATAATCCGGAAGAGAAAAAAAGTAAGACCTGAAATAATTAAGGGATCTTTCAGTTTTTGGCTCCTGCTGGGTTAACTCTGATAACATACAGCTTGAAGAAGCATATTTTGTGTACCCATGCTGAAGCTCGTCAGTTAAAAAATCACCTCTAAAAACATCAGAAGGAGATAAAAATGCAGTCTCAAGGCTATCAAACTGTTGATAGTGCTGATTAAAAAATGCCACGAAATACAGAAGATCCGTGTCGTTAAACGTTCTATGTTTAAAACCAAGCAATCGCCTTAAATCATCCTCGCCATGGTGCAGCATAAAATTATACGGATCATTATCCATCCGCTCAAACAGCTCATTACACTTGTTAATGATGGTTTTTCGTTGCCCCCAAGCTAAAATTGCCGCAAAAAATGCAGCAATTTCAATGTCTTGTTTTTTAGTATACTGGTGTGGAATACAGATAGGGTCATTTTGAATAAAGTTTGGTCGGTTATACTGATCAACCTTTACATCCAAAAATTCTTTAAGTTCTAAAAATTCCAAGGTGTAATATTTAAGATAACTTTATTAATTAAATTATGTGATCTCAAGATTTACGATGCATCATCCCGAGATTTACAATACGTCATCTCGAAATGAGGAACGACTGAGAGATCTCTTGATCTGGATATCCAAGATCGCGCTCTACAGTTCGAGATGACGGGATGAATTAACTTAATGCCTGTTCTAAATCGGCAAGCAAATCATCAATATCCTCCACACCAACACTCAGGCGCAACAGGTTATCTGTAACTCCTACTTTCTCACGTTCGGTTTTAGGAATAGAACCATGAGTCATTGTAGTTGGATGGTTAATTAACGATTCTACTCCACCAAGCGATTCCGCAAGTGTAAAAACCTTAAAAGAAGAAGCCACGCGGAATGTTTCCTGAAGATCAGCATCTTTTAAAGTTATAGACACCATACCTCCAAAACCACGCATCTGTTTTTTCGCAATATCATGGTTAGGATGATCTTCAAAACCCGGCCAGTAGATCTTATCAATCTTTGGATGATTTTTAAGATAACGCGCTACCTTTTCTCCGTTCTCACAATGCGCCTTCATTCTCAAATGAAGCGTTTTAATACCCCTTAAAACCAAAAATGAATCCTGAGGTCCTGGCGTTGCCCCGCAGGCATTGTAAATAAACCAAAGATCTTTATAAAGCTGATCATCGTTTACAAGCAAAGCACCCATTACCACGTCAGAGTGACCACCAATGTATTTGGTTACAGAGTGCATCACAATATCAGCACCTAAGTCCATTGGATTCTGCAAATATGGAGATGCGAAAGTATTATCAACAGTAAGGATTAACTTATGCTGTTTAGTAATTTTAGCAACCCCCTCAATGTCAATGATCCTCATTGTTGGATTGGTTGGTGTTTCTATCCAAACCAATTTGGTGTTTTCATTGATGTGTGGCAGTATGTTTTCCGGTTTCGATAAATCCAGAAAATGAAACTTAATGCCGTACTTTTCATAAACCTTGGTAAATATGCGATAAGAACCACCATAAAGATCGTTCCCGGTAATCACCTCATCTCCAGGCTTCAATAGCCTTAATACAGTATCTGTAGCGCCCATTCCGCTCGAAAAAGCCAGTCCATATTTAGCATTTTCTAATGCTGCCAAACAATCTTCAAGTGCTTTACGAGTTGGGTTAGTCCCTCTGGAATATTCAAAACCTTTATGGTCACCAGGCGATTTCTGCCAGTAAGTAGAGGTTTGATAAATCGGGGTCATCACTGCTCCTGTTGTAGGATCAGGCTCTTGTCCGGCGTGGATCGCTTTAGTTGCAAATTTCATATATCATCGTTCTGCTCAATTTCTGATTTAAATTGGTAACCAAGGTTTTTACTGGTTGGATAACCGCTTGAAGCCAGCATTGATTGTTTTTGATTTAAAGTTACTTCTTTTATTTCTGCAAAAGGGGGTAATAAAAGATCAGTGTCCAGACAGTGAAGAATAGATCGCTCAATAATATCTGTCAGCTTTTCTTCCGTTACAACGTTTTCAGCCATGCTTTGGTATAAGAAATCAAGCGCACCTTCTCCCTCAACCATAAAATGCTTTTCCTTATTAACCAGTATGCGTGCAATCAGCGATCCCTCATCTGCCAACCTGTTATATTTCACGGAATCAGCGAGGAAATTATGGATATAAATAGTTCCACAAAAACTTAAAGACTCATCTTCTTTGATGTATTTTGTTTGGTATATGGAATGTGTTTTATCAAAGGCAAACACATTGGTATGCATAGACACCATCAGCATATCACCTGAAAACTTAAGCTGGCCTTCAAATTTACCACTTTCCTTAAAATGCACCTCAACGGAGGGATCTTTGGCCACGTAGTCTGTTTGCAGCTTAACCGCAATTTTAGAAAGCTGGGTTTTCAGCAAGCCAAAAACCTCAGTAGTATTTCTAAATATCTTTTGTTTTAATGAAGCTTTACTCTCGAATTCGCTCAGTATTTTACTGTAATTCTCAGTTTCCATCCGATTAAATTTTAATATGCACGTGCAAATAATACCCTTTGGGTAGATGGCTTACCAGAGTAAATACAAACTCCTTCTTCCAGCTTGTTATCTAACGGGATACATCTAATAGTGGCTTTGGTTTCTTCTTTAATTTTTTGCTCAGTCTCAGGTGTTCCATCCCAATGTGCAGCAATAAATCCAGCTTTTCCATCAAGCAATTCTTTAAACTCATCGTAAGAATTGGCATCAGTAGTATGCTCAGTCCTATAGTCAAAAGCTTTGTTGTAGATATTTTGCTGAATCTCTTCCAAAAGCTGAGCAATATGAATTTCAAGTCCTTCCTGAATTACAGTCTGTTTCTCTCTGGTATCTCTTCTTGCGAGCTCCACAGTGCCGTTTTCCATATCTCGGCCACCAATAGCCAGGCGAATTGGCACCCCTTTAAGCTCATATTCAGCGAACTTAAAGCCCGGACGCTGCGTATCACGGTCGTCATATTTTACAGAAATCCCTAAACGTTTCAGTTTTGGCATTAATTCATCAACAAATGTCGAGATCTTAGTTAACTCCTCCTCGCCTTTGTAAATAGGAACAATAACCACCTGTATTGGAGCTAATTTTGGAGGAAGCACTAAACCAGCATCATCACTATGTGCCATAATCAATGCACCAATTAAACGTGTAGAAACACCCCATGAGCTTGCCCAAACGTGCTCTATCTTACCTTCCTTGTTGGTGAATTTTACATCGAAGGCTTTAGCAAAGTTCTGTCCAAGGAAGTGAGAAGTTCCAGCTTGTAATGCCTTTCCATCCTGCATTAATGCCTCAATGCAAAACGTATCTAAGGCTCCTGCAAAACGCTCATTTGGCGTTTTCACACCTTTTACGACTGGCAAACCCATCCAGTTTTCGGCAAAATCTGCATAAACATCAAGCATTTTTCTTGTTTCTTCAATTGCCTCCTCAGAAGTTGCGTGAGCGGTGTGTCCTTCCTGCCATAAAAACTCTGTAGTACGCAAGAACAAACGGGTACGCATTTCCCAACGCACGACATTTGCCCATTGATTTATCAACAGAGGAAGATCTCTATAAGATTGAATCCATCCTCTATAAGTATTCCAAATGATGGTTTCAGAGGTTGGTCTAACAATCAATTCTTCTTCCAATTTGGCTGTTTCATCAACAATAATGTTCCCATTTCCATCATTTTTCAGACGATAATGTGTCACAACGGCACATTCTGTTGCAAAACCTTCAACATGCGAGGCTTCCTTTGAAAAATATGACTTTGGTATGAATAACGGGAAATAAGCATTACTGTGTCCTGTATCTTTAAATTTTTGGTCTAAAATAGCCTGCATCTTCTCCCAAATGGAGTATCCATAAGGTTTTATCACCATACATCCCTTAACGGATGAGTGTTCTGCCAGGTCAGCTTTTATAACAATGTCGTTATACCACTGGGAATAATCTTCGTTTTTACTTGTAATGCCTTTGCTCATAGCTGAATGGAACGTTTTTTGTGTTAAATGACTTGTATTGTAGACTACAAATTTATAAATTTATACCTACAAAAAAATTGCAACACACAAACAACACATATACTTATGAAACCTAACCATTTATTCACAGGAATGCTCGTCTTAGCAGCCATAGCTGTTACGTCTTGCTCTGCGCCAAGGCTTGCGCAGCAAAGTGCCAATACAGATGATGACGTTTATAGCAGTACGGTGAAGGCAAAGGTTTATACCCCCGCTCCTCGACAAGTACAGCAACCTCAATACGACGATCAGCAATATGCTGATGAACAATATGATGAGAGTGATTATTACGGAACAAGTGATCCGTATTATGATCAGGACTACTCATCTCGTATAAACAGATTTTATTACTCAAGTCCTTTCAGAACGTACTACGATCCATATTATTATTCTGGATGGTATTCTTCTGGTTCTTTGGACTTTGGATACAGCCCATTCTACAACAGTTACTGGAATTCTCCTTATGGGGGCTGGGGATTTGCAAGCTCTCCTTTCTGGGGCTACAACAACTTTGGCTGGAATAACTACTACTACGGTGGTGGCTATTACGGAGGAGGCCTTTGGGGTGGTGGCTTATGGGGCGGCGGATTGTATGGCGGTGGCTATTACACCGGCAGAACTACCAACGTACCTGATTACAGGGCCAGACCAGGTATAGGCAGAGAAAACGGCGTTGGAGTGAACCGCAGATATGCCAGACCGGCAACCAGAGTGGATGCCGATGGTAATATTATACCTAACAGGGCCAGACCTTCCAGAACCAATCCTGATGGAACGGTTTCAACAAGACCAGGCAGAGTACCGTCTAATGGCCAGGCTACCAGACCTTCTCGTGGCGAAGCAACAAGACCTACACGTACTGAAACCGTAAGACCTACAAGAGAAAGCGCTCCGGCCCGTCAGCCAGAAAGCAGACCTAGCTACAGCCCTCCTGCAAGAGAAAGCAGTGGTGGTGGAAGAAGCAGTGGAGGTAGCAGCGGCGGCGGTGGTGGTGGCGGCAGATCATCAAGATCAGGAAGAGGATAACTTAAAGTGCCCTGCATCATGCAGGGTGCACTTAAAATCTATTATTAAGATACATGAAAAAACTGATACTATCTCTGGTGGCTACAGTAGCCATCTCAGGAACAACATACGCCCAGATTTACTCGCCTGATGCTTTAAAATTCTCTCAGACCAATTATGGTAGTACCTCCAGATTTAAAAGTATGGGTGGCGCACAAATTGGGGTTGGTGGAGATATGAGCTCAATTGGCGGTAACCCGGCAGGACTAGGAATGTTCACTAAATCTGAATTTAGTTTAACTCCGGAATTCAATAATTTCTCTGGAAATGCAAACTTTCTGAACCAAAACACAAAATCCACAAAAGACAACATAAACCTTAACCATATTGGTGTGGTTCTTTTTAGCCCCACCATTAGAATGAAGGGACAAGACACTCAACGCGGGGTGGTAAGTAGTGTATTCGGAATTGCCTATAACAGAAACAATGATTTTAGTGCAAATTTCAAATACGGCGGAACAAACCCAAGTAATTCAATTATAGATTTTTTCGCTGATGAAGCCAATGCAAACGGCATACCCAATGGCTCTGTGCAAAAAGACGCTTATGATGGTTACATCTTAGAACAAGATGATGATGGTTATTTTGCACCCATTAATGGATCTAACACTCAAAAGAAAAGTGAAGTAAGATCCGGTTCAACATCTGAGCTTACCGCATCTGGAGCTATTAATATCTCCAATCAGGTGTATATTGGAGCCAGTGTATCATTGGTTAATGTTCGTTATATCAACGACAGTGAGTTTACTGAATCAGGAACAATGACCGACAACTCACAGTATAGCCTATCTTATAGACAAAATCAGGAATCAAAAGGATCAGGATATAATGCCCGTTTAGGGATAATTGTTAGACCGGTTGAAAACTTTAGAATTGGGGCAACCTTACAATCTCCTTCATGGATGCTTATAGAAGACAATACCTCTATAGTTTTAGACTCTAAAATTGTGGGTGGTGCTAATGCAGGAAGTCTCAATGGTGCTGTACAAAACTATCCATTCAATTACCGTGTCAGAACACCTTTAAAAGGATCTTTGGGCGCCAGTTATGTAATTGCAGGTAAAGCTTTGATCTCTGCCGATGTGGATTATGTAGATTACAGTACTATTCGTTTCTCAACCGATCAGGGACTTGATCCGGAAAGGATTGTAGCCGAAAACAACTCGGTAAGAGACAATTACAAACAAGCCGTTAACTACAGAGTTGGTGCAGAATATAAAATAGACAATGCATTTAGCTTAAGAGGTGGTTACGGTGTTAATGGAACCGCAATACAAGGCGATGATAAAGGTCATTTCTCTACCCAGTTTTATTCTGGCGGACTTGGTTATCGCATCAACAACTATTACGTTGATGTTGCTTACCAACGTACAGAAACCAACACAGAGCTGTCTCCTTATTTACTTGGTACAGACGACAATCCTTTAGAACCGGTTGCTGATATTAAAACTTCAAGAAACAATGTATTTTTAACCTTTGGATTGAGGTTTTAAAAGTTAGTACGATTATACTCTCTAGAGAGCACGATTGTCACGATCTCATAGAATGCACCCGTCATCCTGAATTAATTTCAGGATGACGATTATACCCTATAAAATAAACGACTTTCTAACGACTATTCTCTATTAAAACGCTGTTTTTACCCTCAATACTGTCGTATATCAATCTTTTTCATACGAAACTAGATCACTCCAAATAACGAGCCCCCCTTCTCACCTAGTCTATTTACTTTTTCTTCTATTTCAGGCACTTTCAATAACTCAGGCGCATGGTGCGGTTTTTTACGTGCATCAATTATTACAGGACCTTTACACCCCCAGTGTTTATCATCAATAAACGCTGAAATACCATGAATATCAGTTGCCGGATTGCTGCGCGTAAAGGTTACCCATACCAAATTGTTTATATTCTGAGCAGTAAATTCAGCATCATCACAAAGCACAATTAGAGGTATACCACTTAAATCTTTACCTTTTAGAGCCTCTTCTAATAGAGCCACCTCGCCTTTTGCCGCCTTAGCTGTCGTATAAACCGGAAGCTGCAAAGTTATTACGCCGGGAATAGCAAGCTTAACAGAACTAAAACCAGAAGGCATTACAAAACCTTCGGTAAGTTCAGTAGCAAGCACTCTCTTTTTCTCTCCTGCCGCAGCAAACACTACTTTCGATCCACTGTTTAACCCCTCGCCACTATAATCTAAAGTATCAATGGTTGTTTTGGTATGGAAATGCAGATCTCTTGTAAGGTCAATACGTTCCAATACATGCTGTATAAAACCAGAAAGATCATGCGTATCTAACTGTTCATTATCTTCCCTGGCAGCTATAAACAAGTATTTCGCTAAACTTAACTGATTCTTACCAAGAATATGGTTTGCAATAGTTAAAATTTCCTGAGGTCTTCTTTCCTTAAGATATGGTGTATAACGCTCACTTCCGATGGCAAATAACAAAGGGTGTACCCCTGCTGCATCAACAGCGTTTACTTCTTTTAATCCATGTATTTCTTTCGGCAAGGCCGATCCTGCAATCTCATGAATCAATGCACCAAAACTGGTATCTTCCTGAGGGGGTCTGCCTACCACGGTAAACGACCATATTGCATCGTTCCGGTGATAAACATTATGCACCTTCATTAATGGAAAAGGATGGGTAAGACTATAGTAACCTAAGTGGTCACCAAATGGTCCCTCGGGCTTATTCTCTTGCGGATAAACAGTACCTGTTATTACAAAATCAGCATCTGCTGAAATGCAGAATCCTTCATCATCATAAAAGTACCTGAACCTCCTGTTACCTAAGGCTCCTGCAAAAGTCATTTCCGAAAGGCCTTCGGGCAAAGGCATTACCGCAGCCAAAGGATGAGAAGGTGGGCCACCAACAAAAATACTCACCTTTAAAGGCAGTCCTTTTGCATTGGCTTTAGATTGATGAACACCTATACCCCTATGTATCTGATAATGTAATCCAATTTCTTTATTGGTCTCGTAATCATTACCCGCCAGCTGTATTCTATACATACCCAGATTTGCATTTAACACACCCGGTTTATCGATATCTTCTGTATAAACCTGAGGCATGGTAACAAAAGGACCTCCATCCATAGGCCAGTTCACAATCTGGGGTAACTCACTGATGGTAGTTTTACTAAAATTAGCTTTAAACAGACTTTGCTTTAAGGGAAGTGCTGTTAATGCTGTAAAAGCGATACCAGGCAATTTAAAAGGATTTTTTAGCGCTTTAACCGGGTCTGAACGAAGATTCACAAGCTGTTCAACCTTAGGCAAGCTATCGCGAAACATAAACTTGGAACGTTCTAATGTTCCAAACAAATTAGAAACAGCAGGAAATTTACTTCCTTTAACTTTCTCGAAGTACAACGCCGGTCCTTGTTGCTCATACACCCTCAGGTGTATTGCAGCCATTTCAAGGTAAGGATCAACCTCTTCTTTTATCCTAATTAAATGCCCATGCTTTTCAAGATCGGCAACACAGTCTGCTAAACTTTTATATCCCATTACATGCCAAAGATATTAAAGAACTTGATATTTAAAGGTATCGCTATGCTATGATACAAATCGTGATCTCGACGGTAGGAGAGATCTCTTGGTTATACCAGTTTGCTTCTTAGCTACTGTGCGTTTTCAAGGGATTTCTCCTATCGTCAAGATGACAACAGCCTTAAATACAGCTTTTACAAGCTGCCATTAGTAATTTGCAAATACTTATTTCTTGCCTGCAAATGAACGAAGCATCCAGGTATTTTTTTCTTTGAACTGCATAAACCTGTTTACCATATCATTAGATCCGTCATCGCCGGCTTTATCTGTAGCTTCGAGGAGTTCGCGTTCTATTTCAATTAGTTTAGCCATATCGTCAAGAACAGCATCAACCATATCCAGATCCTTTAACCCTATGGTATCAATTTCTTTTATTGCAGATTCTTTAATATAGTCGGCAAAACGACTATGAGGTGGTTTTCCAAGCGTTAAAACACGCTCAGCAATCTCATCAATTGTAAGTTGCGCGTTGGTATATAATTCTTCAAACTTTATGTGCAGTGTAAAAAAATTCTGCCCCTTAATGTTCCAGTGACATCCTCTTAATTTCTGGTAATGAACGTGGTAGTTTGCTAAATAATCGTTAAGCATATCTACAACGGGTTTTACTTTCTTTTCATTTAAACTGATTTCTTTTGCGTCCATAGTATTTATTTTTTTTATTTTGTCGCCCTTGCAGGAATTGAAAATATAACAATACCTAATTAAAATGGTTTGAAAAATGTTCTTAAACATACAATAGTAAATCATAAGCAACGTTTATACTATCAATTCAGGGGTTATTTTTATTATTCGTATAATTGCGAAATTACTTTATCAGAAAATTAATGTATAAATATTATATAGTATCATTCTTTGCCGTACTTCTTAGTTTTTCAGCTGCCAAAGCAAACACCAGAGATTCAATTGGGGTTGAAAATTACAATGGTAAAAAATTGATCGTCCATAAGATTGTCGCAAAAGACACCTACTATTCATTAGGAAGAAGATATAACGTTGTTCCTAAGTATATTATGACTTTTAATGACAACAAGTACCTTCAAATTGGTGTAATCATTAAAGTACCAACCAACATCCCATTTAACGAAAATCCGGCTGCTACTGCAAGCACTAAAGAGACCACAACGCCAGCAGTTACTGGCACCCCCACTGAGGGCAATCTGATAGAGCATGCCGTTCAGAAAAAAGAAAACCTTAATATGCTTGCCGAAAAATACGGCACTACTGTAAACGAAATCAAAAGGGTTAATAACCTACGTACTATAAACTTACAAATTGGTCAGATATTAAAAATCCCTGCTACAAAATCTCCGGATGGAACACCATTGACAACTGTAGATCCTGAAAAGATCAATACCCCGCCGGTTCCAAATACACAAAAGGATCCTGTGGCCATTGTGGTTAAAAAAGACAGCATAAAACCTCAACTGCCAATACAAAAACCTACAACAGTTAAGCCAGATACTTCAAAGCCCGACACTTCAAAGCCAGATTCAACGAAACCGGATTCTGCAAAACAAGATAACGGCCCATTATTGATTCATACAGTTGCATCAAACGAGACCATGTATTCTATCGCAACACGTTACAAGTTAACAATGGATCAGTTAAAGGCTAAAAATAACCTGACAGACAACTCATTAACTGTTGGTCAGAAATTATGGATCAGTGGTCAGTATCCGGTTACCCCGCCACAGCCTGAACACCCTGTTGATACCCTAAACTCCATCAAAGATCCATCATTAAAATATGCAGCAAGCAGATATGGCTTAAACCAGATCGATGAAAAAGGTACTGCCGTATGGATTTCTGATACTGATCTTGACCCTACTAAGATGTTGGTTTTGCACCGCACAGCTCCAATTGGCACCGTAATGAAAATTACCAACCCAATGAGCAACAGGTCAACCTTTGCAAAGGTTGTTGGTAAATTTTCTGAAAATGAGTCTACAAAAGATGTTATAATTGTAATGACTAAAGCAGTTGCTGATGCGCTGGGAGCTTTAGACAAAAGATTTTATTGCAATTTAACATACGGCGGACAAGAGAATGAACAATAATAAGCCCTTTATTATCGGTATTGCAGGTGGTAGTGGATCCGGTAAAACCTTCTTTTTGAATTGTTTCCTACATCATTTCAAAAATGATGAAGTAACATTAGTTTCACAGGATGATTATTACATCCCGGCTGGTGAAATGACTCAGGAAGAAAACAAATTATACAACTTTGATTTACCATCGACCATAGATGATCAGCAATTTCTGCTTGATATTAAAAAACTCTTAAAAGGAGAAGTTGTTTATAAGAAGGAATATAACTTCAATAATCCATTAGCAATAACCAAAATACTGGAAATTAATCCTGCTCCTATTATCATTGTTGAGGGGCTTTTTATCCTACATTTTAAAGAAATTGCTGCCCTTCTGGATCACAGAATTTTTGTTGAGGCAGAAGAATCTGTGGCATTAGACCGCAGAATTAAACGCGATGGTATGGAACGCGGATACCCTGAAGAAGATGTGGTTTACAAATGGCTCAATCACGTGGTTCCTGCTTACAAAGAGTTCTTACTACCTTACAAAGGTGAGTGTGATCAGGTTATTATAAACAATCATGACACACCTGATGATATCATTAAAATAACCGAAGAGATCTCAGTAGATCTGAAGGTAAAATATTGCAAGCATAAACAGGCCGAATAAGCCTGTTTATGCTTAGAATTAATCCAATATCATTTCAGGCGCCTTATCATCAGCAAAGAGTTTGCCAGCAGTGGCTTGTTTGATGTAATCAACACTCACTCCCGGAGCCCTTTCTACTAATCTAAATCCACCTTCAGGTAATATATCCAATACAGCTAGTTCTGTTACCACTTTTCTTATGCAGTTTACTCCTGTAAGGGGTAAAGAACATTTTGGCAATAGTTTACTTTCACCGGCTTTATTTACGTGTTGCATGGCAACAATAATATTCTTTGCAGAAGCCACAAGATCCATTGCCCCTCCCATCCCTTTTACCATTTTACCCGGTATTTTCCAGTTGGCAATATCACCATTTTCTGATACCTCCATGGCTCCTAATATCGTCAGGTCAATTTTTTGGCTTCTGATCATTCCAAAACTCATTGCCGAATCAAATATCGATGATCCGGGTAAGGTAGTAATGGTCTGTTTGCCGGCATTAATTAAATCGGCATCCTCTTCTCCTTCAAAAGGAAAAGGCCCCATACCCAACAAACCGTTTTCAGATTGAAGCACCACATTAATTCCTTGGGGGATAAAATTAGCCACCAACGTAGGGATACCAATTCCTAAATTCACATAGTAACCGTCTTTTATTTCTTTTGCGATACGTTTCGCAATACCATTCTTATCGAGCATATCAATATATTATAGAATTAATTTCTTGGTCTAACCGTACGTTGTTCTATTCTTTTCTCGTAGTTAGCGCCCTGAAAAATACGGTGCACATAAACACCGGGAGTATGTATATGATCCGGATCGAGCACCCCGGGTTCCACAAGTTCTTCCACCTCGGCAATGGTAATTTTTCCCGCCATAGCCATTACGGGGTTAAAATTGCGGCTGGTAGATCTGAAGATCAGGTTCCCTGCAGTATCACCTTTCCAGGCTTTTACTAAGGCAAAATCAGCATCAAAAGCGTACTCCATCAGGTAATCTTTACCGTTAAAATTTCTGGTCTCCTTACCTTCGGCAACCTCGGTACCCACACCTGCAGGAGTAAAAACAGCCGGCATACCATATCCCGCCGCCATGCATCTTGTAGCCAAAGTACCTTGAGGAATCAGCTCTACTTCCAACTCACCACTTAACAACTGACGCTCAAATTCGGCGTTTTCCCCTACATAAGATGAGATCATCTTTTTAACCTGATGCTGCTGCAACATCAAGCCAATACCAAAATCATCCACTCCTGCATTATTTGATATACAGGTTAGTTCTTTAACCCCTTTTCTTACCAGAGCGGCAATGCAATTTTCGGGTATTCCACACAAACCAAAGCCTCCAAGCATTAAAGTACTACCGTTTTTTATGTCACTGATGGCTTCATCAGCACCTGCTACGACTTTGTTTATCATACTAAAAGTTTTGTTACTAAATTATATTATAAATTGTGTTAGAACCAAACTATTTCGCTATTTCTATAATTTTATCATCACTACCATTACTACTTCCAATATACACCTTGCCATCGGGGCTCACACATATAGCCCTTAACCGCCCATAATCATTTACAAGGTAATCTTTACTGGTTTCTACCTTATCACCGGCTGCATCGAGTTTTAGCTGAGTTAATTTAGAAGCCTTTAAGCTAACCAGTAATAAAGAGTTTTTCCATTCAGGGATAAGATCAGCGCTATAATAAGTTAAGCCACTGGTGGCTATTGTAGGTGTCCATGCTTGAATAGGCTCTACCACATTATGGGCAGTACAAAATGTTTTTTCAGCATCTTTGTCGCAATAACCCTCAACCTCTGGCCAGCCATAATTTCGTCCTTTTTGAATGATGTTAACCTCGTCATCGTTATTAGGGCCATGCTCAGATTCGTATAATTTTCCCTTAGCCAGCACCAAACCTTGCGGGTTTCTATGTCCCAGGCTCCATACGCGACTACCCGCAACCGGGTTGTCGGCAGGTACAGACCCGTCAAGGTTTACCCTAAGTATTTTGCCCGACAAAGAATTCATGTTTTGTGCATTATCAGCCTCACTTGCATCGCCAGTAGTGATCAGAAGTTTCTTATCCGCTGTAATCAGCAACCTGGAGCCATTATGTATAGACGCAGCCGGAATCTGATCAAGAATAACCAGAGGCGAATTCAGGGTGCCGTTTGAGTAAGTAAATCGAACTACTTTTCCCTTATAACTTGAGCCGTAATCATAAACGACATAAACCCATGGGTTGGCTTCAAAGTCAGGATTTAGGGTCATACCCAGCAAACCACCTTCACCTTTTGATACCACTTCAGCAATAGTATGAAGCGCCGTTACAGCACCTGTTTCCGGATTTATTCTGCTAATTTTTCCTGAACGTTCGGTAATCCACAATTGCTGATCAGGCCCATAAACAACCTCCCATACATGTGATAGACCTGTGGCTAAAACTTTGGTTTTAATATTAGCATCACCCGGATTCTGTGAGTCTCCTGATTTGTTTTTCTTACAAGAAGAAACGCTCATAAAGAGCGCGAACAAACTTATAATTAATACCTTCATAGGATGTCTTTTTCTCATACAACATCCTAAATGTAAATAAGTTTATCTAATTGAAATAAACATAAGTGATGCCATCGCCACCTCTATCTGCATGTTCATCTTCTACCCTGTTTACCTGACTATATTTCTTTAAATATTCGCGAATCAGTTTCCTTAAAATGCCATCCCCTTTTCCGTGGATGATCTTTACAAATGGAAAGCCAAGCATGATCGATTTATCAAGATATTTTTCTACTTCATGCAAGGCATTTTCGCCACGCATACCACGCAGATCAAGCTCAGCGGTAAAACTCGATATCGCTTCTGAAATACTGCCGGTAAATGAGTTATTCTGAACTGCTTTTTTAGCCTGTTTGTTGCTGATTTTCTGAACACGGTTTTTCTTCAGTACAGAACGAAGATCGCCCAATGCAACCACCAGGTTATCACGGTTTATCTCAAGCACCTGTCCTATAGTTTCGCTATTGTTTAGCTGTACCCAGTCGCCCACTTCAATAGGTGTATTACTTATCACCGGTACTTCAGGCTTTTTCTCTTCCTTTACATGATTCTGCACCAAAACCTTTTGGAGGTTTTGCCTCAGTTCTTTGGTTACTACCTTATCTGCCTTGCTTTCTTTGATCTCTGCAATTGTATTCTCAACCAGTTTATTGGCATTCCTAATAATCGCCTGAGCTTCGAGCTTAGCTTCTTTAATCAGTACTTTCTTGTTCTCATCCAGAAACAGTTTAAGTTTCTCATTTTCAGCAACAAGGTTTTTCACCTTATTCTGTTGATTGGAAAGATTCACTTTTGTATCGTAGATCTGTTTCTTTTCACGTTCCAAATCAACCAGCAAGCTATCTATCCTGTTTTGATTGGTACCGGTTTTAGCCCTGGCAAGTTCCAGCACTTCTTTTTGCAAACCAATGTTCTGTGCAATCTCAAAAGCATAGGAACTTCCCGGTTTACCAATTTCCAGTACATACATTGGCTTCATCTTGTCGTTATCAAACAACATGGAAGCATTTTCCAGGCCCGGGGTATTACCAGCAAAAAGCTTTAAATTAGAGTAGTGAGTAGTAATTACCCCTCTTACTTTTTTATTGTTCAACACCTCCAAAACAGCCTCGGCCATAGGTCCCCCAAACTGAGGATCGGTACCAGTTCCAAACTCATCAATTAAAACCAGCGATTTCGGCGTAGCATGGGCAACAAAATACCTCATTTTAGTAAGGTGAGCACTGTAAGTACTCAAATCACTTTCTATAGACTGATCATCGCCGATATCAGCAAATATCTGATCAAATATACCCACCTCACTAGATTCATGAACTGGAATCAATAGTCCTGATTGTACCATTAGCTGTAACAGACCTACAGTTTTCATACAAACAGACTTACCCCCGGCATTGGGCCCTGATACGAGTACAATCCTCATGTTCTCATTAATATGAAAATTTAAAGGAACAACAGTTTTCTTATCCTCTTTAAACGAAAGGTACAGTAAAGGGTGGCATGCATTAACCAACTTAGTCTTGGCTTCTTTTATTAGAACCGGCATATCGGCCTCAACATCTATAGCGAACAGCGCTTTTGCACGTACAAAATCTAATTTAGTAAGGAAACCATGGTATGACAATAATAATGGCGTATATGGTCTCAGATCGTTTGTGAGCGCTATTAAGATCTTTATAATTTCCCTGCGCTTATCAAATTCCAGGTCCCTAAGCTTATTATTTAATGAAAATACCTCTTCTGGTTCTATGTATACCGTTTGTCCGCTGGCCGATTCGTCATGAATAAAACCTTTCAGTTTCCTTTTATTTTCGGCAAGTACCGGTATACACATTCTGCCGTCACGTATGGTTAAACTACCATCAGCAACCCAATTGTTACTAATGGCCTGCTTATAAATAGAGTCCATTCTCTTCCTTACGTCCTGTTCTGCTTTTGCTATCTCTCCAATTATATTTTGAAGTGCAACCGAAGCATTTGGCTTTATCTTTCCTTTCGGATCCAGTACAGATTCTATGCGTTTAAGTATATTCTTTTCGACAGGAAGATGCTCAAACAGTGCCTCCAGATTAGGGTACACTTCCTTTCTTTCATCAAAAAACCTCAGTACAGAAAATACAGTTTGTAAAGAGGCATACATTTGATGCAACTCATCCTCTACAAGGTAAGTGCCCTCCACTCTGATCTTATCGGCCAGAGACTTTATGTCGAAAAATGTACTGATTTGCAGTGGCTCCTGGTTCTCGAGGATACTTTTAAACTCATTTGTTTGTCTCAGAAACTTATTGATCTGATCAAACTTGGTCATCACCTGCATTTTGCCCACCATTTGCTGCCCCATAGGGCTCAGACAGTGTGCGTAAATAAGTTGTTTTACCTCATTAAACCCCAAACGCTCTAAACAATTCTCCGGATATAACATTCCTATTTCTATCTTATTTTTTATTAATAGTCTTCTTTAATAATTCTCTCGCCTTTATAGAGTCCGTCCTCTTTTTCCTAATGGCCTTCCTTAAAACAGCTTTTGCTTTCTTGGTTGAATCCGCTTTTTTAATAGAATCAGCCTTTTTAACTGCAATAACTTTCTTTAAAGAGTCGGCCTTAAATTTAGCTCGTTGTGGTGCGGTAACCTTCTTCAAAGAATCTGCACGCTTCACAGAATCAACCTTCATCTTTGCTTTAAGAATTTTAGCAGCCTTGGCTTGTACTAATGAATCAGCCTTTACCAAAACGTTCTTTTGCTTGGTTAATCCCTTGGTTACCTTATCATAGATGCCATCTAATACTTTTGGATGCTGACTATAGTAAGCCATGCTCTTGCCATAAAGGGCAGAATCTATCTCGTATCTTTTATAAATGCCATTATAATAAGCCGCAGCCATAGTTTTTGACGTATCGATATTAGGTATGGTGGTGATGTAAGCATCCACAATATGAATGTCGTGCAACACCAGAGCCATTTTATCGGGCTGAATAATATCGGAAGGAATACCTGGCTTACAGCCTGCAACGAATAAAAAAAGGAAGGCTGTATATATAAAGTTCTTCATTATGGGCTAAAACATCATTATTTCTTAGACAAAGTTCGCTAAGGTTCTTATTTTTACCAAAAATACTGATAAATGAGTATAGCAGATAACTTATTAGAATATAAAAGCGAATTAGATAAGACGCAGGTTGAGTTAATAGCCGTATCTAAATACCAGGAGCCCGCCGCAATTATGGAAGCCTACAATGCCGGGCAACGCGTTTTTGGCGAGAACATAGTTCAGGAACTGGTTGATAAACAAGCACAATTGCCTAAAGATATTGAGTGGCACCTTATTGGTCATCTGCAAACCAACAAGGTAAAATACATTGCCCCTTTCGTACAACTAATCCACTCGGTTGATAGTCTGAAGCTGTTAATTGAAATAAATAAACAAGCCGCAAAAAATAAGCGGGTAATAGACTGTTTACTTCAAATTTATATTGCCGATGAAGACACCAAATTTGGTCTTGGTTTTGATGAGGCAATTGAACTGCTGAGGTCCGAAGAATTTGCTACACTTAAAAATGTACGTATTGCAGGTTTAATGGGAATTGCAAGTAACAACGCCACAGAAAAACAGACTCTTGATGAATTCATGGAGTTAAAAGTACTTTTTGATGGCATTAAAGTTAGCTTTTTTAGAAAAGATGACTACTTTAAGGAAGTATCTATGGGGATGTCTGGCGATTATAAATTAGCCATTGAAGCAGGTAGCACAATGGTAAGAGTTGGCAGCAGTATTTTTGGTAAAAGGAAGATTAAACATTACAAAACAGAATGAGCATTACAATAAGAGTCGCCGAGCGAGAAGATTGTCCGAGATTATTGGAATTAATTAATGAACTGGCTCTTTATGAAAAAGCGCCAGAAGAAGTAACCGTAACCATAGAAGAATTTATGGATGCCGGTTTTGGCGAAAACAAAGTATGGAAAGCTTTTGTTGCTGAGGATAACAATAAAATTATTGGCTTTGCCTTATATTATACCCGTTACTCGACCTGGAAAGGTTGCCGCTTATACCTGGAAGATTTCATTGTAACTGAAGAATACAGAGGAAAAGGCGCAGGCAAGCTCCTTTTTGAAACGGTTATACAGGAAGCAAAAGATAAAAACTACAATGGTATGGTTTGGCAGGTGCTGGACTGGAATGAGCCGGCAATTAATTTTTACAAAAAGTACGCTGCTGACATAGAAGCAGGATGGTTAAATGCATCCTTCTCGAAGGAACAAATCTCGAAGTAATATGAAAAAATTAGGATTATTTATTATCGCCATAGGTTTTATAGCTTGTCAGAGTGAGAATAAATCAAGCAATACCACCGACACTACAAGTGCCGTAACCACAGGCGACTCATTAACTTTTAAATACGATTCAGTAAAAGTTTATAGCAAGACCCCAGTATCTGTAAATAAAAATGTAACTGATACCTCTAAGGCAGTTATTTCATATCCTTTATTTAATGATGAAAAAGTAAACAAGTTTGTTGAAAGCAAAATAAAACTAACAGCAGATTCTGGCAAAAATTACAAAACATATCATGAATATGCTACCGATTTTATAAAAGGTTATGACGACTTTAAAAAGTCTGAAAAGGATTACCCACAAACCTGGTTCTTAGATATCAATGCTAAGGTTGTGAAACAAAAACCAGGCTACTTGTCGCTGCTAAACACTTATGTAAATTATTCGGGCGGCGCACACCCTAACAGTGTATTCATCTACCTGAACTATAATCTGGCTACGCACCAGGAAATCCTTTTAGATTCCTTAATTCAACCAGGTTCCCTGGCAAAACTTACTGCCGTGGCCGAAAAGATATTCAGAAAAAATGAAAAGCTTAGCGCTACCGCGAGCTTAAAAGACGGCTATTTCTTTGATAAAGATACGTTTAAACTGAATGACAACTTCACCGTTACTGATGAAGGCTTAAAGTTTCTTTATAATCCTTACGAAATCAAAGCTTATGCATATGGAACAACAGAACTGGTTATCCCCTTCAGTGAGCTTAAAGAAATTGCTAAACCTAATTCATTACTTAGTCCCGCAAATTAATGGAGGTATACAAATTTGGAGGTGCATCAGTTAAAGATGCCGAAGGGGTAAGAAATCTGGCCAACATCATTAAAGAACGCAATCAACAAAACAACCTGTTAATTGTGATCTCTGCAATGGGCAAGGTTACCAATAAACTTGAGGATTTAACAAAAGCTTATTTAACAGGTCTTGAGGATACCCATCAGATATTTGAAGAAGTAAAACAATTCCATTTCAATATCATCAGCGAGTTATTTCCGGATCACAGCAACCCGGTGTATAACGATGTGGCAAACTCATTTGTAGAAATAGATTGGTTAATAGAAGAAGAGCCAGACGACGCAGCTGATTACATTTACGATCAAATCGTTTCCATCGGGGAAATCGTCTCGACCAAAATAGCTGCAGCTTATTTAAACGAAACAGGTTGCAATGTACAATGGGTTGATGCCCGCAATTTTATCCACACAGATAACAATTACCGAGAAGCACAGGTAAATTGGGAAAAAACAGAGCAGGAAATACAGAAAAAACTTGGCCCTGTTTTAGAGCAGTATATTGCAGTAACACAGGGATTTATTGGCAGCACAAGCGAAAACTTTACCACCACTCTTGGTAGAGATGGATCTGATTATTCGGCAGCAATATTTGCTTCTTGCCTAAATGCGACTTCCTTAACCATTTGGAAAGACGTACCAGGAGTTTTAAACGCCGATCCTAAATGGTTTGATGAAACGGAAAGAATTCCACGTTTATCTTATCATGATGCAATTGAACTGGCCTATTATGGCGCAACTATTATTCACCCAAAAACAATAAAGCCAATTCAGAACAAGAACATCCCTTTATTTGTTCGTTCTTTTCTTGATCATAAGGCCGAAGGCACAGACATTACAGGAGAAAACAATCACCTGCCGGTCCCATCCTTTATATTTAAAGTAAACCAGGCGCTGATCTCTATTTTCCCTAAAGATTTCTCTTTCATCATAGAAGAAAACCTAAGTGATATTTTTAGCCTGTTCCATAAACACAAGGTAAAAATTACCACCATGCTGAATTCTGCAATCAGTTTTTCGGTAAGTTTTGATCATGATCCTAATAAGCTGGAAGGGTTGATTGCAGATCTTTCGCAGCACTATAAAGTTAAGTATAACACTGGCCTGGAATTGGTTACCATAAGGTACTATAACCAGCAAACTATAGATAGGGTAACTGTTAACAAAAGCATCCTACTGGAAGTTAAAAGCAGGTATACCTGTCAAATTGTAATGAGGGACAAGACAACAGTTGAATAAACAGGTTTTAGATAGCGAGGTTCAGGAGTACATTCACAATCATTTAACTGATGATGTACACAAACTCGCCATGTCTAAAAGTCCGTTTAAAGATGTTGATTCTAAAGAGCTTGCTAATCAGATTGCGGCAAAAAACAAATCGGTAAAAAAATTACCTACCTGGTATAAAACGGATTCCATCTATTACCCTGCCCTACTTTCTATTGAGCAATGTTCATCGGAAACCACAGCAGCCTACAAAGCAGGATTGGCTATTGGCGACAGCTTAATAGATCTTACTGGAGGCTTTGGGGTAGATAGTTATTATTTTGCGAAAACCGTTAAAAACTTAACACATTGCGAAATCAATGTCGATCTCTCTCAAATAGCTGCCCATAACGCAGCAATGTTGGGCCAACTAAACATTAAATGCTTGGCAATAGATGGCATTGCGCTGCTGGAAAAAACCGACGAAATCTTTGATACCATTTATCTGGATCCTGCAAGAAGAAGTTCGGCAGGCAAAGTTTTTATGTTAAAAGACTGCACCCCGAATGTGGTTGAACATCTGGATTTACTACTTTCCAAATCAAAACGCATCATTATTAAAACAGCACCGTTATTAGACATTACAGCTGGTTTAAAGGAGCTAGGCAATGTTTCTGAAGTTCATATTATAAGTGTAAAAAATGAGTGCAAGGAACTGTTATGGATTATTGACAGCAACAGACCTGCCCGGCAGCCAAAAATAACCTCGGTTACCCTAAATGAATCTCAAAAGGAATTCTCCTTTTTTAAAGGGGAAGAAGAAACAGGTGTTGAATGGCTCAGCGAAACTCCGTCTGGTTATCTGTATGAACCAGATACCGCACTGCTTAAAAGCGGAGCCTTTAACCTGATAGCTGCAAGGTTTCGGTTAAAAAAGCTACATCAACAAACACAGTTGTATGTTGCAGATCATGTGGATTCTTCCTTTCCTGGCAGAATTTTTAAGATCAACGGCCTCCTATCAGCCAGTGATCTTAAAAAAGAAAAGTCACTAAGGGGAAATGTAATTGCCAGAAACTATCGGGATAAAGCAGAAAACCTGGTAAAGAAGTATAACATAAAGCCTGATCACAACAAGTTTTTTATTTTTACACAAAGCGCAAACCATGATTATTTAATAATAGATGCCGAAATAGTGCAGCATTATTAAATTTTAGGTGTAGTTATTTCAGCAATTCTTTCTAAAAAATGACCAATTTAATTTAGCTTTATGTTAACGAAATAATCGTAACCAAATTTTTCCTGATCATGAAACAATTAACGCTCATTCTCTTATCTCTATTTATTTCAACTGTCGTTTTATCTCAGGATAAAAGCAAGATTAACGGCTTAATTTCCGAAGGAGTTAAACTCCACGACGCGGGTAAATTTGAAGAAGCCATTTCAAAATACAAAGAAGCATTACAATTAGATCCGGATAATTCTACCGCGAATTATGAAATTGCCTACACACTCTTTAGCAATAAATCGGCTAAAGATGCCATCCCTTATCTGAATAAGATAATTGAAGGGAATCCGTCTAATTCAGGCAGTGCATACGACATGTTAGGGAGTATTTATGATATACAGGGACAGAAAGATAAAGCCATTGAGTATTATAAACGCGGCATAAAAGCGCAGCCAGAATATCAAGGTCTATATTATAATCTTGCCATAACATACAGCCGCCTCGGCAAAAATGAGGAGGCATTACAAAATGTGACCAAAGCTTTGCGTTTAAATCCAAAACACGCAAGTAGCCATCGGTTATATGCTTTAATTAACATGGCCGAACCAAGTAACAAAATTGCTGCGCTTCTTGGCTACTGTAATTTCCTGATACTGGAAGCCACCACCCAACGCTCGACTAAAGCTTATCAGGATGTTAAATCAATTCTTAACTCAGGGATTACCAAAACAGCCGGAGTCAACAACATTACGATAAATCATAATCCCACTGAAAAGGATCCCGACCTAGGTGCAGCAAGCCTGGCCATATCAATGGCTTCGCTATCGCCCGGATTGGCTGGTTTATCGGAAGCAGATCAACTAGAACTGCAGCTTAAAACAATTTTTGGAATTACCGGAGAACTTTCTGAAAAGAAAAAAGAAAAGGATTTTTTCTGGTCTTTTTACGCTGATTATTTTTATAAACTATCTAAATCAGAGTTTATGCCGTTAATAGCGCGCATTATTAGCTTTACTTCCAATCAGGAAGAAAAGAAAAAATGGATAAAAGAACATGAACAGCTTTTAACGGATTATTCAGTTTGGGAATCTGCAACTCCGCGCAATTGAGACCTTTAATAGCGTCATCAAAAAGAAAACCCCGGAATACTTATATTCCGGGGCCTCATCACCCTCACCTATCACCTTTAATTGTGGTAGACCGCCCCCTTAAAAAAGAACATTAGCTATTCATTTTTAAGCATTTACGTAGTTAGGTGACAAATGGTTGCCGCCATCATATGGAATTACTTTGAGATGACGAAATCCTATTCAGCGGCTAATATTTTGATGTCCTTTATCTCCAGTATTGACTTAGCATATCCTTTCAAAACACTATTAATCATGGCCTGTCCAACTTCTTTTAAAGTGCTTACCTGGCCCGGCATTAGCAAGCGCAGTAAAGGATATAATGATGCTATAATTTTATAAAGCCCCTTAACATTTACCTGACCTGCGGTAGGCTTCATGAAACCCGGACGAAAATTATATATATTCCTAAATGGCAACTCCATTAAAGCATTCTCTGTTTTACCTTTTACACGTGCCCACATCACACGCCCTTTTTCGGAACTATCGGTATGACTACCGGATATATGGCTGAAAACCATCCCAGGATCAAGAAGAGCAAGCTTATTTGCAAGGTGCATCGTGGTATCATAAGTAATGTAAGTATATTCCGATTCTTTCATCCCATTTGAACTTATACCAGCGCAATAAAAACAAGCATCGTAACCGGCTAGCAGATTTTCGATGCCACCAATATTGAAAAAATCCGGCACAATGCATTCTTTTAATTTAGGATGCTTCTGACCGCGATAAGGCTTGCGCCCAATTACAAGCACCTCTTTTACCTGCGGATGCGACAGGCATTCTAATAATACTCCCTCGCCTACCATACCGGTAGCTCCTGTAAGGATCACTTTAATTTCCATTTATCCAGTTATTAGTTTTCGTGCCATACAAAGCTCAGGCTGGCTTGCATAAAATTACAATTCCAAACCAAAGCGCAAGCATTCTTTGCGAACAATTTTAACATTCTTTAACATACTTTAACATTCCTAAAACCACTTACTTTCAATGTTTTAGTTATTTTTACTATTAAGAAAATTACCCTCAAACTATGAACCACTATCAAAAAATTAACAATCTTGTAGGATTTCTGCTTTTTCTGATTGCAGGAGTTGTCTACTGGCTAACCATGGAGCCAACCGTAAGCTTTTGGGATTGCGGAGAATTCATTTCCGCAGCCGATAAATTACAAGTGGGTCACCAGCCTGGTGCTCCTTTGTTCCTGATGATAGGAAAGCTGTTTTCTTTGTTGGCTGCAGGTGAGGTAACAAAAATTGCCTACTGGATGAACTTCAGCTCTGTAATTTTTAGTGCTGCCACGGTTATGTTTCTGTATTGGACCATCACCCTGATTGCCAATAAGCTTTACAAACAGGAAAAAACTACCGCAGATATGCTTACCATTATTGCCACAGGCGTAGTGGGTGCATTGGCATTTACCTTTTCCGATACGTTTTGGTTCTCGGCAGTTGAGGCCGAGGTGTATTCACTTTCCATATTATTTACAGCCCTTGTATTCTGGGCGATTTTGAAATGGGAAAGTAAAACAGACGACCGTTGGCTGGTACTAATTGCATTTGTAATAGGATTATCTATAGGGGTCCACTTATTAAGTTTATTGGCCATTCCAGCTGTAGTACTGGTTTATTATTTCAAAAAAACAGCAAAGCCCACCACCTTTGGTATCATTAAAGCAATAGGTATTGCAGGGCTTATATGGATAATAGTTCAGTTCGTTATCATCCAGTACTTTGTACTGTTTGCCGCAAGGTTCGATTTGTTCTTTGTAAACACACTGGGTTTTGGATTTGGATACGGTGCCATAACATTTATACTGCTTTTGGCCGCCAGTATTACCTATGCCATCTACTACTCAATTAAGCATAAAAAGTACAATCTTAACCTCAGCATGATCTGCCTAACATTTGTATTGTTTGGCTTTAGCTCTTACTTTTTAATCATTATAAGAGCAGACGCGAAACCGAGCTTAAACCTTTCGAATCCCGATAATGCTTTTGCCTTATATGGCTATTTAGGGCGTACAAATTACGGACAAACGCCCCTTTTATACGGACAAACTTTTGATGCTAAACAAATTGATGGCAAAGAAACTTATACCAAATACAGGAAAGGAAAAGATAAATATGAGGTTTCAGGAAGAGGTATAGAAGTGGAATACGACAAGAATTTATTGTTTCCAAGAACATATAGCGACAAACCAGATCATGTAGACTTTTACAAGCAATGGTTAAATCTTGCTGACGGACAAACCCCTTCTTTTGCCCAGAATTTAAGGTTCTTTGCCTCATACCAGCTAGGTTTTATGTACTGGCGCTATTTTTTCTGGAACTTTGTTGGTCGACAGAATGACAATCAGGGGCAGGGAGGCTATAGCGAAGGAAACTGGATAACCGGAATTAAATCACTGGATGCTATACGATTGGGAAACCAAACTAACCTGCCGCCAAGTATTGTTGACAATGAAGGATTTAACAGATTTTACGGCTTACCTTTAATATTAGGTATTGCGGGTCTGTTCTTTTTATACCGTAGAAATAGAAATGACACGTTAGTAATTACAACGCTTTTCTTATTTACCGGTCTGGCCATTATTGTTTATTTAAATCAAGATCCTAGACAGGTAAGAGAAAGGGATTATGCTTATGTAGGTTCCTTTTATGCCTTCGCTATCTTTATTGGCTTCGGGGTATTTGCTATCAGGGAGTGGTTATCGCGCTTTAATGCACCTAAATTGAGCCTTATAGTGGCTTCGTTGGTTGGCTTATTAGCCGCACCCACAATTATGGGTGTTCAGGGCTGGGGCGACCATAACCGTTCTGGCAAAGCAACTGCCTTAGAATGGGCGAAAAACTATCTTAACTCTTGCGCTCCGAACGCCATATTGTTTGTGACGGCCGATAACGATACGTTCCCTTTATGGTATGCACAAGAGGTTGAAGGTATTCGTACTGATATACGGGTAGTAAATATTCAATACCTTTCTGATGATGCATATATCAATCAAATGAAGTTGCAGTTGAATAAATCCGCTGCTCTGCCTATTACAATGCCAACAGAGAAGTATGTAAATGGCGTTAGAGATTATATTCGCTACTATGATTACGATTTGAAAGACAGTGTAGAGTTAAAAGACCTTTTAGCAGTATTGACTTCAGATAATAAGGAAGATAAACTTCCACTATCGGATGGAAGTTTCGTGAATTTCCTGCCTACTCAAAACTTGCACTTAACGGTAGATTCAGATCAATTGGTAAAAACGCATACCATTTCGGCTAAAGACAAAGACAAGGTTACACCTTTGATGGAGTGGAAATACAATAAAGATATCATGTACAAATATGATCTGGCTTTGCTGGATATCATTGCAAACAACAATTGGGAAAGGCCAATATATTTTGAATCAAATGTATCTGAAGATACTTATGCAGGTTTAGGCAAATACCTATATCTTGAAGGATATGCGCTCCGTTTGTTACCTTTCAAAACCGATCCTAAGGATACGCGCGATAAAATGGAGAAAACCAATAGCGATCCGATGTATGATAACCTGATGCATAAATTTGATTTTAAAAGCTTTAAAACTGCAAAATACATCGATCCGGAAAGCAGAAGAGTTGCCCAAAGTTCATGGAGTGTTTCCAACTCGCTTACTACAAACCTTTTCATGGAAGGAAAAACGGATAAGGCACGCAACATTTTAGTTAAAAGCGTTAAAGATATTCCTCTTACAAATTATTCAGTTGATGATACGATAAACAGGTATCAGACCATACAAAACATGTATGCTTTAAATGAAACTAAGGCCGCCAATAAATTGACAAATGAAACACTTGAATTTTTAGATAAAGAGCTTACTTATATTACTTCTTTAGAACCAGAGCGGCTTAATGCTTATGGAAGAGATATTCAGGTAGGAATGTATGTTTTGAGCAACCTTCACCGGGTGACTGTGGGCTACAAACAAACTGAGCTTAGTAATAAAATCGCCAAAAAGTTTGAAGAACTGCAGGCTAAGTTTAGTTAGTTCGCTTCGCCATCTCGATAGCAGAGATGATGACAGCTTTAAACAGCTGTGATTGATATTAAGCTATTGACAAAATGCGGAGAAACGGAATTTCAGAAAACAACAAGAGGGGCATTTTGCAATGCCCCTCTTGTTGTTTATCCTTATTACACGCTTACTTGTTAGGTTGCGGTGTAGTTCTTAAATAAGGTTTAATTACTTTATGTCCTTTGGGAAACCTTGCAGGAATGTCTTCTGTTTTAATGCTGTTCATTACAACAACATCTTCTCCATCTTCCCAATCTGCAGGGGTTGCAACGCTATAATTAGCAGTAAGTTGCAATGAATCGATTACTCTTAATACTTCGTTAAAATTACGGCCTGTAGACGCTGGATAGGTTAGCATCAATTTAACCTTTTTATCAGGAGAGATGATGAATAACGAACGTACAGTTAAAGTTTCTGATGCATTTGGATGGATCATATCATATAGATCGGCAACTTTCTTGTCTTCATCTGCAATGATAGGGAACTCTACATTTGTATTTTGAGTTTCATTGATGTCTTTAATCCAGCCTTTATGAGACTCTGCAGAATCAACGCTAAGCGCCAATACTTTAACATTTCTTTTTTCAAATTCTCCTTTTAAAGATGCCGTACGGCCAAGTTCTGTGGTACATACCGGAGTATAATCTGCAGGGTGAGAAAACAAGACTCCCCAGCTATCTCCCAGAAAATCATAAAAATCGATATTACCTATAGAAGTTTCTGCCTTAAAATTGGGAGCTGCGTCCCCTATTCTTAAACTCATAATTATATATTTTAGTAGTAAATAACAATGTTTAAAAGTAAATATTAAAGTCTACAAGTTAAGTATACTATTTAAAATAATTCTCCTGTTTTTGTAATAAAATTAATTTCAGGAATCTTGCTTCCCAAGTGTTTGTTAAATTGTTTAATGGTATAATCTGCAAGAATGGGCGTATCCTTTTCATCATGTTGGTGTAGAAAGAAGTAGACTTTTTCCAGACCTTTATCCAACCACTCTTTAATTCTCAGCACCCAATCGTCTATCCTTGCAAAGTCAGAATCCTGGTGTGCCGATCCATTTCCGACAAAGCGAATAAATATTTCCGGTATGGTTAGTTCCATGTGTACACAGTCTCTCCTACCACTTGCATCAGTAATTACTGCACCCTTATTTAGCTTTGCAAGCATATCAAACACCTGGTTCCTGTTCGCTTCTTCCAAAAACCATCCTTCATGCCTCAACTCCACAAAAACAGCAAGGTCGGTAGGCAGGTATTTCAGATATTCTTCCAGAACAGGGAGACTTTTAGGTGTAAAGTTATCTCCAAGCTGCAAAAAGCATGGCCCCAGAAACTGACCAAATTCAGAAATACTTGCCAGAAAAAGATCTGTTGGTACCTCTGCATCTTTTAGCCTTTTAATATGGCTGATTGTTCTGGAAAATTTTGGACAGAAAATAAAACTATTACCGGAATTATCCTCGGCCTTGGCTTTCCATTTTTTAATCAGCTCTGCATTTGGGATACTGTAAAAAACCGCATTCAGCTCAATAGAATTGAAATGTTTTACATATTGATCCAGAAAGTCAGCTTCTTTAGTTTTTGGTGGATAAATCATATTCAACCATTCTTTTCGGCCCCATTTGGCACAACCCACGTAAAACTCAGGGTTTTTCACCGGCTTATCTTTCGACAATGTTTTTGAAGTCTGTATACCATCTTTTGGCAAGGTAAAATCTACATCCTTTATCTGGCTATCTGCTACTTTTCCGAAATCCATATTTAAAATTTTATATTAAACAAAACCCCGAAATCAAAGTTCTTTCATCGGTTTTTTGTGGTCTTAACCCGCCTCAAAACACATTAACATTGCAAGCAATCAGGTTAAGGCTAAATCTACTAATTATTAAACGACTCCGTTAAACAACAATTATCAAATATTGCAATAAATCACAGATTTCGCTATTATTCTGATCTAACCGAATTAGTACAATAAGGATTGATCATGGAGGATTAGAGAAGATAAAAACTGATTAGAGCGTTTTAATACCAGTAACATGTGGTGCAGGATTGTACCACCAAATTAGGATTGTAACTAATAACAAAACGACAAAGAAGCCCACAGCGACATACTTATTTGCTGTGGATTCCTTATTGCTACTACCAGCAGCGACTTGGAAGATAACGAAAAGTAATTCAAATATGACACCCATATAGTTACATCTAATTATCAACAAGATAGCAAAAATAAATCTCTGATTAAACGCTTTGGTGTTTAATATTGTAAACAACTACAACAAATAAAACTAAAAACAGAATTAACAACCCAATGAAAACGAGCGCCTCTCGAAAATTCTTTCCATTTTTAGCTTGATCGGGATCATTCTTATTTGGTGAAAAATAAACAATTGTTAATCCGATAAAACTAAAACAAAACACAAGTATAAGCCCACCAGTACCTCCAATAGTTCGTTTTTCGCCCAATCTACATCCCTGATATAACATCAAAAGGGGAAACGATTATGATAACTATTTCTCTTACTCCCATTGTCTTTATTATTTGGTTAGCCTGTGAAATAATAAATTATTTATAAATTTTATTACCATTAATTTACTGTTTAACCAAATAATAAAAAATGCGGTAAGAATACCTCTGAACAGGTCAAAAACAACAAAACCCCGAAACTAATTAAAGTTTCGGGGTTTCAAATGTATGTGTTAGTTATTAGTTATAACCTTTTATCATGAAAACGTATTCCTGTATTTTGGATACTTGTTTTGATGGCTCTAATTTCGATATTCGATTCTTTCTAACAGAAGATATCCTGCCAACTATAGAATCTTGCGGAATAGAGCTTAATGCTTCTTGTAGGAACTTTGCTTTTACCGCAAAGGTTGCTCCGTCCGTATAGCTTTCTTTGGCATTGATTATGCCTATTACGTTTCCGCTGTTATCTAATAACGGACCACCGCTATTACCAGGATTAACATCAAGAGCTACCTGATAAGCTAAAGTATCACCATTAAAACCACTTTGTGAACTTAAATAGCCTATTCCTAATACTACTTCATCTTTAGGATAGCCAAGTGTATAAACAGACTCCCCAAGGCCAACTTTCCCTTTTTTCAATGAGTAAGGTAAAGAGCCTAATGAGAACTTTTTATCAATGATTTTCAGAATAGCAATGTCGTTAATAGGATCCTTATAGGTAATATCAACTTTGTAAAGGTCACCTTTGTTGTTCTGAACGTAAACGGTATCAGATTTTTCGATTACGTGGTAGCTTGTTAAAATATATCCGTTAGAAGAAATTGCAAAACCAGTACCTCCAAATTTCACAGGTTTAACAGGAACCTTTGAGTTTTGGCTGAATTTCACATCTCTGATCAAATTATTCGTAGAGCTTTTAAGCTTACTAAGCTCAGCACTCATTTGTTTATAGCTACCCGTTTGCTCTGTAGTTTGTTGTATAGAATAAATGGTAACAATTGTTAATAATATAAAAGAGGCCGCCACAGCAATTGCTGATTTATTTTTACGCCACATATTCACAATAAACGAAGGATGAGGTCCAAGCTTTCTGCTTAATACATCAACATCGATCTGATCATGTGCATGATCCATCTTGTTTTTCAAATCAAGATTTGAGGCATAATCCTTTAACGAATCCAGAAAAACCTTATGCGCAACAACCTTATGATCAACAGTTGGATCATTTAAGCGTAGTTGCTCAAAAGCGGTGGCTTCTGCCTCAGTAAGTTTACCGTTAAGGTAATCTTCGATTATACCCTCTAACTCTATTTCGTTCCTCATATCACGATTGAAAAAATAATTTCTTTAACCTTTGTAAGCACTTATATTTTTGTGTTTTTGCGTTATCGGTATTGGTATACCCAAACTTTTCACAAATTTCCTGCATGGAAAGGTTGTTAATATAAAAATCCTGAATAATGGTCTTGCAGGGTTCGCCTAAATGGAGGAGTGCTTCTTGCATCTTATCAAATTGCCTGTCCTTCTCTTCATGCTGTTCAACATCCTCCTCTATCGCTATCACATCCTCAAAATCAGAGATGTTATTGGTTTTTTTGCTTTGCTGTGCTAACTTCTTTAACCAAATACGTCTGCAGACGGAGTATATATAGGTCTTTAGTTTACTGCTTAACTCGAAATCTCCGCTTTTAATTTTATTATATAAAACAATTATGCCTTCCTGATACACATCTTTTGCATCATCTTCATCACCGTTATTATTTAAGATAAACTGTAAAATCATCGGAAAATACCCCGTATACAATTTATTTAGCGCTTCCTCTGAGTTATTTAAGACCCCTAAAACTACCTCTCTATCTGTTGGAACTGAACTGCTTAACTTATTACTCACCAATTAATACATTTAAACGTGAATGGTAACCCAATGATAACAAAAAAAATTACTTTTTTTATTTCCTCCTTAATACGGCAATACTATAAAGAGTAACCCAGTCACCAGCATTAAAATATTTTTTATTTTTTTTTCAATTAGATGGGTTACCTTTTAAACTTTACTGTATTAATCTGTAAAATTAATTAATTATTTAAAATAGAATTAGAATGAAAAACGCATTTAAATTTGGCTTTTTAGCTTTAGCAATCTCTTTATCAGTAGCAGCTTGTAACTCTGAGAAATCAGGCGAATCTACAGATACTACTGTAACTGATTCATCTACTGTTGTTACTCAAGTTGATACTAACGTAACTGATTCAACTGTAAAAGATACAACTGTAACTACTACTGTTGACTCAACTAAACACTAGTCATTTTTAACAAAATAAAAAAGGCTTTGGAATCTCCAAGGCCTTTTTTGTTGTCCAAAGTTTTGCTTTTCAGCAACCTTACTTCATTAAAAGGCTAATAAATGCTACATTTGCGCTTGTAAAAATAAGTCAAATTCATGAATTTATCTCCTCTTCAAGCTATTTCTCCAGTTGATGGACGTTATAGAAACACTACACAAAGCCTTTCTAAATATTTTTCAGAGTCAGCATTAATAAAATACAGAGTATTTGTAGAAATTGAATACTTTATTGCACTTTGTGAAACAGGCTTGCCTGGTTTAAAAGAATTCGATAAATCTATTTACGGTAAACTACGTTTAATTCATGAGCAGTTTGACGATAATCATGCTCAGGAAATTAAAGACACAGAAAAAATCACCAACCACGATGTTAAAGCGGTTGAATATTTTATAAAAAAGCAATTTGATCAATTGGGTCTGGAAGCTTATAAAGAATTTATCCATTTCGGATTAACATCTCAGGATATCAACAACACAGCTATACCTTATACTATTAAATTAGCTTTAGATGAGGTTTACTATCCTCAAATAACTGAGTTAATTGCTAAAATAAAAAATCTGGCTACTGAATGGAAAGATGTGCCTTTACTTGCACATACGCATGGGCAGCCTGCATCTCCTACTAAACTTGGTAAAGAGTTTATGGTATTTGCAGAACGTTTAGAGATTCAGTTAAGCAGCTTAAAAAACATCCCTAACAGCGCAAAATTTGGCGGTGCAACAGGCAACTTTAATGCACATCATATTGCTTATCCTGATGTAAACTGGGTTGATTTCTCTAATAATTTTGTAAATGAGATATTAGGCCTTTCGCGCGCTCAGTATACTACGCAAATTGAGCACTATGATCAATTCGCGGCACAATGCGATGCTTTAAAAAGAATAAACAACATCATTATTGATCTTGACAGAGACATTTGGGCATACATTTCTAAAAACTACTTTAAACAAAAGATTAAAGAAGGTGAAGTTGGTTCTTCTGCAATGCCGCATAAAGTAAACCCTATTGATTTTGAAAATGCAGAGGGTAATGCGGGTATAGCAAATGCCTTATTCGAATTTTTTGCTGCTAAATTGCCAATTTCACGCTTACAGAGAGACCTTACAGATTCTACGGTACTTAGAAATGTAGGCGTGCCTCTTGCGCATACTACAATAGCCATTGCATCTACATTAAAAGGTTTAAATAAATTGTTACTGAATAATGACGCTATCCATGCTGACCTTGAAAACAACTGGGCTGTAGTTGCTGAAGCAATTCAAACTGTACTTAGAAGAGAGGCTTATCCTAATCCATACGAAGCACTTAAAGATCTTACCCGTACCAATCAGAAGATTACTGCTGATACCATGGCGAACTTTATTGATGGCTTAAATGTGAATGATCAGATTAAACAGGAATTAAAGAACATCACTCCTTTTAACTACACGGGCATATTTTAGATATAATGACCTAAAACAGACATCGATACCTTAAATTGCACCGGCGAATTATTTATTTTTGTAGAAAAAAAGAAGACAATGACTATCAACGTATATACTGAACAAACTCCAAACCCTGCTACAATGAAATTCATGGTCAATAAATTATTGATCAATGGCAGTGAAGATTTCGCAACTAAAGAAAGTGCTGAGCACTCTCCTTTTGCAAAGGAACTGTTTAAGTTCAACTTTGTTAATGGTGTTTTTTTTGCAAGTAACTTTGTTACGATTACAAAAACAGAGGGTGTTGAATGGCCGGATATCGAACCAATTCTTAAAGAATTTGTTAAAGGAGCTGTTGAATCTGAATATAAAATAAAAGAAGAAACATCTGATGAGACGCCTACTTTTGAAGGAACAGACCTTGAGATTAAAATACAGCAAATTCTACACGATTATGTTCGCCCGGCAGTTGAACAAGATGGTGGTGCAATTAGCTACAAATCATTTGATGAGGGTATTGTAACAGTTGAACTTAGAGGTTCATGCAGCGGCTGTCCTTCTTCTACCATTACCTTGAAATCAGGAATTCAGAACTTATTGCAACGCATGGTTCCTGAAGTAAAAGAAGTAGTATCTGAAGCTTTGTAAGCTGATTTAAATATAAAGAAAGCGCCTGTTTCATACTGAAGCAGGCGCTTTTGTGTTATGGATATGCCTTATCGTTGTTTTAAAGCGCTCGTCACCTCCTTTGGTTAACCAAAGGACAAAGGAGATGACCCAGTGATAGCTGACTAAATTCTATTAATTATGAAAATTCCTTTTAATCGCTTCTAATATTTCACCATCAATCAAACCATTTGTAGCCAGAATTTCTCTGGTTTCTAGAAATTCATCGCCTCCGGAAAAGTTCAATATATTTCCTCCTGCCTGTTGTACCAGATAAGCACCGGCAGCAACATCCCAGGCGTTCAGGTTATACTCAAAGAAAGCATCAAACCTACCACATGCCACATAAGCTAAATCAACCGCAGCCGAACCTATGCGCCGTAAGCCATGCGTTTTCTGCATCATTTCTGAAAGCAACTGCATGTACTGTGCTTGTTTATCAAACTGATAATATGGAAATCCTGTAGCCAGTAAACAATCTGATAAAGCCGGCCTGGAGGAAACCTTAATCACTTTATTGTTTAAATAAGCATCGCCGCCTTTATAGGAATAGAACATCTCTCCGCGGTTTATCTCATAAACTACACCAACAACGGGTTTATCCTCTTCATAAAGCGCTATACTTATAGAATAAGTGGGAACACCATGAATAAAGTTGGTAGTACCATCTAATGGATCTATGATCCAATTGTAAACAGTGCCTTTACTATTTATGGTTTCTTCTTCAGTAGTAAAACCTGCTTCAGGAATTAGTTTGGCTAAATTCCTAACCAATAACTTTTCAGCATTCTTATCTACATAAGAAACCATATCATTTAAGCCTTTAAACTCGACAGCACCTGCATCGAAGTTCATTGACTCCTTTCTTATAAAATTGCCTGTTAAACGGGTAACAGCAATTACCTTAGAACATATTAATTCGTAATTCAACTCAGAAACAGATTTTAATAGTTAGCCAGCTTTTCTTTGTTCTTATATGAATATAAAACAAGACCTAAGCCAGACAAAAACAGAATACTTGAAATTAGCTCTGCCTGTGTAAATTGTATACCGGCAACATTATATTTAGTATTTACTCTGATCAATTCAATAAAAAAGCGCTCCAGACCGTTTAGCATTAAATATATACCAAACATCATTCCCGGAGATTTAATGCGGTCACGGATCTTCCATAAGATCAGGAACAGTATAAAGCATACAATTACCTCATATATAGGTGTTGGATATACCGGCTGAGGCAATTCGTTACAGAACCTGCCAACGCAACCTGCAATAGGATTTCCTTCGTTAGCAACGTTATTTGGATAAGTATAAGCCCATAACCAATCCGGAAGCCATGAAATTGGCTTAGCGTTTAGATTAGCAATTCCCCAGTCGCCATCACCAGACATGTGGCAACCAATTCTGCCCACACTGTACGCAAGCATCATACCCGGTCCGCCAATATCAAGCATGTGCAATACTTTAATGTTATTTTTCCTTGCGATATATAAAACAGCAGCACCACCACAGATTAGTCCACCGTAAAATGTTAAACCACTAAATGACAATAAGCTGCCGATAGGATCTTTTACAAATGAATCCCAATGTTCCAGGTTGTCGAATATCTTTGCACCAAGAAAGCCCCAGATAGCAGCCCAAACGATAAGTGTACCCATTAGTTCGTATGGGTGCTGGGTTACTTCAACAGTTTTTGGCTTGGGTAATTTATGCGCATTTTTCTCTTTATAATCCCAGTAAGCAAACAAGCCCGCAAAAAACAAGCCTCCAAGTATATTTCCTTTTAATGAAAGAAGTACTGTTTGGGCATCGCTTACAAACAGCTGATAGTTTAAGAGTGCATAAACCAATTTATATCCGATCAGGAACCCGAATACTCCATTATAAGCCAGCTCAGTTGTTGTAGCAGGCTTACCAATAGTCATCGTTTTTTTGATGGGATGAAGAATACCAAGTGCTTCCTTACGTTTAAACTCCTGAGTAAAAGCCCAGTAACCAGCAATAAAAGCTAAAGCCACAAAAACACCAAATGTGTTAAACGGCAGCGGGACTTGTATACCAAAAAGATATTCTAAAAAATGAGATACAGTAGGAAACATACGTATAAAAAAGTTTTATGCGAATATAGTATTAATGCGCTAAAACTTCTTCTGTTTCGGCAACTTCTACTTCACCTTCAGCAGTAAGTTCAATAAGTTTTACGGTTTTGATTTCATTTACCATTACCGGATCATATTTAGCTTTAACTTTTACATAGTTCTTGGTAAAACCATGCATAAAACCATTCTTTTGATCGTCTTCAAAAAGCACTTCGCCAACTGAACCAATCTGAGATTCATAAAAGGCCCTTCTCTTTTTCTCTGACAAGATGTGAAGCATTTTGCTTCTATCCGCACGGGCACTTCCGGCAACAACGCCTTTCATTTCAGCCGCTGCTGTTTGCTCGCGTTCTGAATAGGTAAATACGTGCAGGTAAGAAATATCAAGCTCGTTTAGGAACTGATAAGTATCCAGAAAATCTTCATGGGTTTCACCAGGAAATCCAACGATTACATCAACTCCAATACAACAGCCGGGTATTAAAGCTTTAATTTTAGCAACACGTTCGGTATAAAGTTCCCGTTGGTAGCGTCTGCGCATTAAACCTAATATTTTATTAGATCCAGACTGCAGGGGGATATGAAAATGAGGCACAAATCTTTTGGAAGCAGCAACAAATTCAATGATTTCATCGCTTAACAAGTTCGGCTCGATAGAAGAAATTCTTATCCTTTCTATACCTTCAACCTCATCCAGTGCTTTTACCAAATCAAAGAATTTATCTTCTCTTTCTCCGTTTCTTATCCCGAAATCGCCAAGGTTTACCCCTGTAAGCACAATTTCTTTAACGCCACTTTCAGCTATTTGTTTAGCGCGGTTTACTACATTTTCAATGGTGTCGCTTCTGCTGCCCCCACGCGCCAATGGTATAGTACAATAAGTACATGGATAATCACATCCATCCTGCACCTTTAAGAAGGTACGTGTTCTATCACCTATTGAATAGGCCGCAATAAAATTATGATTAACTTTTTCGATGTTTTGCTGATGAATAACGGCCTTAGGCTGTTTGGTAAGATCAGAGATGTATTCAACTATCCGAAATTTCTCTGCTGCACCAAGCACCATATCAACGCCTTCTATTTCGGCAATCTCAACAGGCTTTAGCTGAGCGTAGCACCCTACTATGGTTACATAAGCATCAGGCGAGTACTTTAATGCCTCTTTAACTACCTTACGGCACTTTTTATCAGCATGCTCTGTAACAGAACAGGTGTTTATTACATACACATCCGCCCCATCCGTAAAATCTACAACAGCATATCCGGCATCGGTAAATAACCTGCCAATTGTTGACGTTTCAGAGAAATTCAACTTACAACCCAGTGTATAAAATGCAACCTTCTTCATTCAGTGTTAATTTCTAACAGCCCGCAAAGATAAGGTTTTAAATGAAATTATGATTCATTCCATCGATAACTATCTTGCTCTAGTCCTGCAAGATCTATTACACGGCTTACTACTGTTTGTGCAACCTCTTCAATAGTTTTGGGTAAGGAATAAAAAGATGGGCTGGCAGGGCATATAATCCCTCCTGCTTCCGTTACAGCTTTCATGTTATTGATGTGTATCAGGCTAAAAGGTGTATCCCTTACTACGGCTATTAATTTTCTGCGTTCCTTCAATACAACATCTGCGGCTCTTGAAATTAAATCGTTAGAAACCCCATGTGCAATTCTGCCCAGAGTACCCATTGAACATGGAATGATAATCATTGTATCAAACTTTGCCGATCCTGATGCGAATGGAGCATTAAAATCCATTTTTGGGTAAAAAGCAAAGGGGTAACTGTCGTAATCCTGATTCTGAAGTTCAAAACGCCAAACTTCCTTGGCATTGTCTGACATTACAACTCCTACTTTCTCAATCTGATCCGACAATTTCAACAAACTATCTAACAGTAATTTAGCATAAATAGATCCGCTGGCACCAGTAATTGCAACAATAATTTTCTTCTTCCTCATAGCACGGATAAAGATACGGAACCTTAGATAACAAAAAAGGGCCGAAAATTAATTTTCGACCCTACATCTACCTATGAAAAACATACCCCCGAAAGGGTAAGCCCAAATGTAATTATCTTTTTGAATAAAAGAAAGTTTAAACATACTTTTTTCTCATCTTAATTAGAATATTATTGCGAAGTCAGAAAATCCGGTTAACAAATTATCTAATAGCGCAAAAATCGGCACCTTTTAGGGGCTTCCAATCACCATCTTTATATCTCATTTTTAAAGAAAGTATGCGCTCTTTACCTGCCGCTCTTAAATAATAAATCTTAACCGGATGGTAGCCGGCTTTGAGATAAACACGCTCTGTTTCCTGACTCACCGACTGATAACCAAAATCCGCATCAATTAGCTCTGCTTCATGAATTCTCATATAAGCTTTTCCACTTGCCTGAAGTGAAAAACTGTATTCTCCATTGGATGGAACCTTGATAAAACCTTCATACAAAGTCATTCCCGGTCTTGATTTTGGCACTTCTTCTCCTAAATGTTTGCTAATTCCATTTAAAACTTCAGTTAGACCTGTTTCTGAAACTACATACGGAAAATTTCCTTTAAAGAATTTCCATGAAAGTCCGGGATATGTTTTATCTAAAATCTCAACAGCCGGAATTTCGGCCTTATCATATGGTCGTGGAGCCTCAAGATCTGCCTTTCTAACCTGTAATGACTTGGCTTTCATTTGAATCTGCAATTCATTACACGAAGGTATTGACGCAAGGTTGGTGGTTTGCTTGGGGTCACTTACTATATCATAGATTTCAAAATCATCGTCGGCAGATTTGATATCATAACGCACACCAACAAAATCACCAAGACGGATCATTTGCATTTGCCCACGTTTCCGGCCTCTCCTGCTGGCTTCAAAAGCTTTAAAATCGGGTGTTTTACCACCTTCAGAATATTCAGAATAAATTAAACTTTCTGCCTGGCTGCCTTTTCCTGTTAAAGATGGAACCAACGAAACACCATTTGTTCTGGCTGGTGCACTTATACCTGCAACATCAGCAAAAGTAGGCATCCAGTCTGACAGCATACTTGGCGATACCACCACTTTACCAGCCGGAATGTGCTGAGCCCAGGTTACCAGAGTTGGCATCCTTAATCCACCTTCCCAAACATCTCTTTTTATTCCATCAAAAGGTCCAAAACTTGTAAAAAACTCAGGGTTATTAGGCGCATAACCTGCCGGAAGATAAGATTCAATAGATGGTCCATTATCAGATGTAAAAACAACAATAGTATTCTCAGAAATTTTCAGATCTTCTAAAAGCTGCAAAATATCGCCTACTGCATCATCTATTCTTCGGGTAGCTGTAGCATAGCGTTTAAAGGTATCAGGCCATGGCGCATTTTTTACTTTTCCATTGTCGTATGTTGAATTTCTGTAATCTGGATGCACAAAAGAATCAACTTTACCAGATGCTGTATTTATCATGTTGCCCGGGGTACCGAGCCACTGTATACCACCTTTTAGTCCCTTACCTTCAGGATAGGCCTGAGTAGGTAGCTCTAACACAGCGTGCGGAGAATCATAGGCAAGAAACATAAAGAAAGGTTTTTCGGGTCCTTTGGCACTTTCATGATCTACTATCCATTTCTTTGCACGTGCTGTCCATAAATCGGTAGTGTAACATTTCGCTAAATCAGCAGCTAGGTTTTTATAATTATCCCACACTTCCTTTTTACCTCTGTAAATTCCTTCGTAAGGGTAATGTTCATGCCCATCGGCATGGCGCATATAGCCAAAAAAATCATCAAACCCTCTCTTCTGAGGATGTGCCGGCCAGTTAGGTTCATCTTTAGTTTCGCCCTGCAGACCCCATTTTCCGATAACCGATGTAGCATAGCCTGCAGTTTTCAATACCGTTGCAATAGTATGGTTATTTTCAATTTGCTTATCAAATTGGTTGTCTCTTACCTTTGCGTTGCCCTGATTAAGCCCTGTTAAAAGAGATGCCCTGGATGGGGCACATACCGGGGCATTGCAATACTGATTAGTTAATTGCGCACCAGTGGCAGCCATTTTATCGAGATTTGGAGTAAATTGATAAGGAAATTTTGGATCCGCTTTTTCCTTCCGCTGATTTTGAAAAAACACGCCCAGATCGCCATATCCAAGATCATCAGTTAAGATAAATATGACATTAGGCTTTGAAGCATTACTTTTTTTTGATTGTGCGCTAACAAAGGTGGGCATGAGAACGATCAAAGCACAGCTTCCCAACAAAAACAATTTCGTGATTCCTTTTAGCATTATCTAAAGATGAACATTAGTGTTCACCAAATATAAACAACTTAAAAATTTTGATCATATATCTTTTATAACGTTTTAAGTACAGTTCTTCACAGCATTAAAGTTTCTTCACATATTCTTCACACCAAACCCAAAACTTTTTGTGAAGGAGGTGTGAACTATATGAGGAACACAACAAAAGCCAAACTTTAGTTCGCGCTAGTTGTTATATAAGTTACAAAACTAAATTAGAAAATTATGGAAGCATCTGAAGACTTAAAGTTCACTGTTATGCTTCATGACAACGAACAAAAAAAGATTAAGGTAGAAGTTAAGCAAACTGAAACTACCGATGGGATACCGTATTATGTATGCAGCCTGGATGGTAAAGAGGCCCAGATTAGAAAGGATGAAAAATGGGAGCAAATATGGGGTTCACTTACGCCTAAACAGGTTGATGAGTTAGGTTCAGCTATTAGTAAGCACGTAGACAATCTATAATACAGCTACTAGCATCACACCGTATTCCCGTTTAAAATGATCCTGAATCTGATCTATCATTTTATTGAATCTTGTTATTTTTGCTGGTAGTAAGAACAGTAGGAAATCGACTCCGCTTTCGTTATATCTTACGTATTCTTCGAGCGCGAGCCAGCTTTCGCGCTCCATATCTTCATTGTACTCGCCGGTATCCTTAAATACGATTAATAGGTTTAACCCTTTTTGTTCGCAAAAATTCTTGATTGCTGTTTCCTGAGCTATTACAGACTCCAGATACGGTGATACCCTTATGTAACCAATTGCATTCATGACTGAAACTCTATTGGTACCTTAACTAAGATTACCTATTCATTAACACCCGCTGATGCGGAAGTTTTTTTATCAAACCCTTTTTCAGTAAATATTTTCAAAGGATTTTCTAAACATTTATTTATTTGATTTAACAATGAAGTCAGTTCAAAAGGCTTAGCAATAAATGCGTTGCAGCCATAGCTACCCAGAGATAGCAATACCTGAGAGTATGCTGAAAATATCACCACGGGAATATGTTTGGTAGACGGATCCCTTTTCAATTGGGCGCATAATTCTCCGCCGTTAATTCCGGGAAGTAAATAGTCTAGCAATACAATATCTGGTGTAAAATCCTCCATTAATGAAAAAATATCATTAGTCTCTTTATAACAACGTACCTGATAGCCTTCGTAATTAAATAACTCTTCTAATAACTCTACTAAATCATCATCATTTTCAATGATTAGTATATTTTGTGATTTTCGCTCTTTTTTCTCGGATAATTCAATCATTCCTTTTTAATTAGCTAGCCTATGATAACAAACGAAAAATCATCCTGTTTTATTTTTCTTTATTAATATTCATGCAATTAAAAAAGGATCGTATTGCTTAATAATTAAGGCGGTTTAAAGCTACTATCAAACGTTTGCGTAGTTTCATTTGAGCCGAAAAATCATCAAATATTCAGCGATTTTTACAATTTAATATCATTTAATCATCAATACATGTAATTTTAAAAGATTTTTATACATTTAGAAATCATTACCCTAACCAAATCAAATGAACCGGATCTTGACCTTATTCTTTTAAGTATAAGTTAGGTTAAGTGACTTACATCTGACAACTAAATTAGACTAAGATGAAACCTCAATTGCTTAAAGTAGCTAACAACTCTGTAAATTCATTTAGCGCGAGAAGAGACAAGGTGCCTTACATTAATAACCGCTGGCACTACCACGCCGAAGTTGAACTGATCTATTTTAAAAAAGGCAATGGCACTCAATTTATTGGCGATAGCATTAAACGTTTCAGATCTGGCGATGTAGTACTTGTTGGGGCTCACCTACCCCACTACTGGCGATTTGATGATAATTACTTTAATGACGAAAAAAGTAATGCAGATGTAGTTGTGGTACACTTTTGTGAGAACTTTTGGGGTAATTCGTTTTTAAATCTTCCTGAAAACAAATCACTTAAATTGTTGCTGGAGCGTGCGCAGAGGGGTGTTCAGATTCAAGATAAAAGCAAAAAATTAATTGGGGAACTGATCGAGTCTATTTTATTATCTGAAGGGCCTAAAAGGATTATTTTGCTCGTAGAAGCCTTGCTGGCCATAGAAAACTACTCACAAGGCAGTCTATTGTCGTCTATCGGTTTCCGCCACGATTTTGAAGAGACAGAAAATGACAGGATCAATGCCATTTACAACTACTCTCTGGCTAATTTTAAAAGGAAGATTCAGATGGAGGAAATGGCAGCGGTGGCCAACATTAGCCCTAATTCATTTTGCAGATACTTTAAATCAAGAACAAGGAAAACTTATACTCAGTTTATAAGTGAGATAAGGGTTGGACATGCCTGCAAATTATTGATTGAGGACAGTATGAACGTTAAACAGATCTGTTATGAAAGTGGTTTCCATAATTTTGCCAGCTTCCATAAACATTTCAAAATTATAACAGGAAAAAGTCCGCTTTCTTATCAGAAATCTTATTTGCAAAAATAATTAATCACTAAATCATAAAAACAAAAAACGGTCCTTTTAATGAAAAAAAGAATAACCCCTTTACTATTTGTAATAATGCTATGCGGCAAAGTAAATGCCCAGCAACCAGGTGCTAAGGATAGTGGTAACAAAAAACAAAAAATGGAATGGTTTGCCAATGCAAAACTTGGAATTTTTATACACTGGGGTATTTATTCTGTAAACGGCATATCCGAATCATGGTCGTTTTTTAATAACTACATCAATCATGATCATTACATGAAGCAGTTGGCTGGTTTTACGGCGGCTAAGTATCGCCCGGAAGAATGGATTAAACTGATTAAAGAAAGTGGCGCAAAGTATACTGTAATTACCACTAAGCATCATGATGGGGTATCTCTTTGGGGCAGCAAGGCAATTGATGCAACGACTACCTTAAAGCAAAGTGCCGCTAAGAAAGATGTAATTACTCCTTTTATAAAGGAAGTTAAAAAATCTGGCTTGAAAACGGGTATTTACTTTTCTTTACCAGACTGGAGCCATCCTGATTATGATGGTTTTACCAGAGACAGAAAAAGGTATAAGCTTAGTGAAGAGCCTAAGCGATGGGATAAGTTCCAGAAATATTTACATACTCAAATGAATGAAATCTCTGTGAACTTTAAGCCTGATTTATTGTGGTTTGATGGCGATTGGGAGCATTCTGCGGAAGAATGGCAGGCCGGAAAGATTTCAGCAGACCTTAAAAAGTATAATCCGAATATTATAATCAATTCCCGTTTGAATCATCATGGCGACTATGAAACTCCTGAACAGGGTATTCCGGTACTTAAGCCAAATAGCGAACATTGGGAGCTGTGCTACACAATGAATGATTCGTGGGGTTATCAGCCTTATGATTTTAAATATAAGTCGCCAAATATGATTGTTCGTACGTTGGTTGATTGTATTAGCATGGGCGGTAATTTATTACTTGACATTGGGCCAAAAGCCGATGGCACTATTGCTGCAGAGCAGGTGGATATCCTGAAAGGTTTAGGCAGGTGGACTAAAAAGCATGCTGAAGCCATTTATGGAACTCATGCTGGCTTACCAGCAGGTCATTTTAATGGAAAAACTGCGCTTTCTGCGGATAAAAAAACACTTTATTTATATGCCGACTGGATTCCGGATAATGGAGGCTTGTTGTTAAGTGGAATCAAACCGGCTGTACGCTCTGCTAAGATTGTGGGCTCTGATTTGAAAGCGACTTTTGAGCGCAATGGCGAAAATGTTTCCATAAAGATCCCTGCATCCGCAGCTGATCAGGATGTAACGGTAATTGCTCTAAAATTTGATAGCCCTGTTGAAGTGAATGATCAATCTTTAGTTTCTTTAAGTTTCAATGATCTTACCAGTAAAAAAGCAGACTATAAAACACAGATTAACAACATTGCAAGTTCATTGCATAATGGGGTTAATCCGTTTAAGGATACAGATTTGCCAGCCGATGGCTTTGACTTTGAAGCAGGCAAGACAGGTTTAAACGCTGAACTGTACAAATGGGTCACCAAAAATGCAGAGAGCTTATACAAGACAGGAAAAGGCCTGCCTGATGGACATTACCAAGGTACAAGCGCTTTATCTGCCGACAAGCAGACGGTGTATCTTTTTGTGGAAGGAAAACCTACAGGGCCAGTTGCGTTAAAAGGAATTAAAAATAAAATTAGCCGGATTAGAATTGTTGGAGAGGGAACTATGATTGAACCGCAGATATACAACAAACTTTATTGGAGTGCTGTACCCGGGATTGTTTATATTCCATTGCCAAAAGATCGACTTGATAAAGATCTTACAGTGGTAGCGGTATTGCTTGATGGCCCGGTTGACCTTTACAGGGAAAAAGTGGGTGCGATTGAGAGTAATTTGTAAGATTTTGTTTTATAAAAAAGGAAGGGCGTGTGTAAAAAGGTAAGGTCGTCATTCTAATAACATCCTGCTATAGCTCACCTCTAAATGACGACCTTACCTTTTTACACACCCTCTTCTTTTTTTTATTTTAAACCGCTCTTATTTAACGCTTCTAACGGTAGTGTTACCACCACCATCTAGGGTTAAGTTTACAGGTGCATTGCTAGTCCATGCTCCTCTGGTAAAATCAGGCACATCAACACTTCCAGATTTTTTAGATACTGATTTTTTGCTTAATGGCACTATAGAGCTCCATGATGCAGCATCATAAACGTTTTGGTCAAGAGGTAATCCATTGCGCAGGCAATCAATTAAACGCCAGTCCATAATAAAATCCATACCACCATGGCCACCAATCTTTTTACCGATCTCTCCAACGTGTTTAATAATTGGAGGGCTATAAGTATCATATAATTTCTTTAATCCATCTTCAGTAACCCATTCTTCGCCAAATGAAATACGTTCAGGTTCTGGCCATTTACTTGCAAAACCTTTGGTTCCGCTAAGCAGGTGAATTCTGGAATAGATTCTTGGCGATGTCACATCGTGCTGCAACATCATTGTTTTTCCTTTAGCGGTTCTGATGGTTGTAGTATTCATATTACCACGATAATTTTTACCTACAAATTGTTTGTAAAAATCATCTTTTTTGGCTCTTTCCTCAGCCTCATGTTCCATATGGAAATCATTGGTCGACATGGACACCAAATAATCCATTTTATCGCCTCTGTTAATGTTTAGACATTGCGCAATTGGGCCTAAACCATGGGTTGGATATATGTTACCATTATAATCGATGTTTTCTTTTAACCTCCACATATCTGCATAACCATTTTTATCGAAGTTTAACCCCAACAGGTTATGGATGTATGCACCTTCGGCATGTATTAATTCGCCAAACATGCCATTACGGGCCATGTTTAGCGTTAGCATTTCGAAGAAATCATAACAACAATTCTCGAGCATCATACAGTGCTTGCGTGTTTTCTCTGATGTTTCTACCAGCTTCCAGCAATCTTCAAGCGTAAGCGCAGCAGGAACCTCTGTTGCTGCATGTTTACCATGCTCCATAGCATACACAGCCATTGGCGTGTGGTAATGCCAAGGCGTACAGATATAAACCAAATCAAGATCCTCTTTTTCAATCATTTCTTTCCAGCCATCTTCGCCAGAGTATTCTTTTGCTTTAGTAAGGCCTTTATCAGTAAGATATTTTTGTGCAGCTGAAGCTCTTGCAGGTAATTTGTCGCAAAGTGCTTTGATCTCTACTCCCTCTATATGCGACAATCTGGAAACCGCACCCGGGCCTCTCATTCCGAGACCTATGATCCCAACCCTTACTTTATCAATTTTTGGAGCGGCATATCCACTCATATTGAATCTCTGACTACTATTGCCCTGATGTAATGCCACTGCCAGCTCATGATCGCTAGGTGCATTTTCATTGGCAAATGTAGGAAGGCCGATAGCCACAGCTCCGGAACCTATTGCCAGTTGTTGTAAAAATTTTCTACGGTTTGGTTTCATCTTGTGTTTTATATGGTTAAGAATAGGTGTTTGACCAGAAGTCAAATCAGTTTATACCACCAATATACACAGCTTATGGGCAGGCAGGAAAAGTTTTTTTCACACAAACGGTTGCGTAAATTTCATTTTACAGGCGTAATATTATTTTGCTTAATTATTGGTAATCTGTTTATTAATAAAAGCCCCCAGTTTTTCGTAGCCCTGTGCGTTAGGATGTAATCCATCCGTAAAAAGTGCTTCAGCTACTTTCTTCTTTGGATTAAGCAAAAGACTTCCTGCATCAGCATATTGAACTTTTAAGTGCAGTGCTATTTTTGCGTATAACATATTTAATTTAGCAACCCTGACTTCCATTTCTCTGCGTGGCAGCAAGCCAAGGACAAGAATTTTTGCTTTCGTTTGTCTTGCTTTTATCGATGTTATAAGAGCCTTTAATCCTTCGGCTATCTCGGCATCAGTATTAAATTGCAAATTGTTTGTACCGATCATCAATACAATTTGTTTAGCTGCAAAACCATCCAGTTCTCCATGATAAACACGCCAAAGAACATTCTCTATCCTATCCCAGCCAAAGCCCATGTTTAAGGCGTTCTTGTCTTTAAAATATTTATTCCATGATTCGGTTCCTCTTGCAACATGCGCCAAGGGCTCACCAGACCAGAAATGGGTGATCGAGTTGCCTATAAAAATCAACTGAGGCGGATTGGTTTTGTTGTGATTTAACACTTCGTTATGCCTCTTTTCCCAGTCATAGCCAGGAAGCTCTCGATATTGTGTAGTCGGTTTGGTTGTACTGATATTTCCCTCAGGCTGGTTTAATATCGTTTTAATGGTCTTCTCGTATGCATTTGCATAGTTCATCATTCCAATATCATTGGGATGTACGCCATCAACAGTACTCTCGATGTCCTGACCTATCTCCTTCTTCGAAAGCAGGTAGATGTTTTTTATCCCCTTCGCCTTTAATTGCTTAAATGCATCGTTTAAGGTAATATTTGGATTATCATAATCGGTTTTCCTTTTAGGGCTTATCAGCTCGTCTGTATAGCCATCGTGCTCTGTTAACAGAATGGGAACTCCCGGCCTTTTTGCCTGCAATTGAAGTACAGAGGCCTCAATTCTTGCTGCAAGATCTTCTTTTGATATAGAGATAAGATTAGGTAAACAATCTAACACGTATAATTTAGCATCAATTTCTGTAAGCAAATCAACTACTTCTTTCTCCAAACGACCATTACCCGAAAAGCCCAGATTAATTAGGGGTTGGTCTAGTTTGCGCTGCAATATGGATGTCCAGGCCAAACCAGGTCTAGTTGCACAGGCTCCTTGTGCTATTGAAGTCCCATAAACTACTATCGGTTTTTCCTGATGCAGTGACATTGGCGTAAACGATTTTTGGTTGGGCACATAGATTTCCATCCATTTTACAGCGTTGTACAATGGCAGGTAAAGTGTATATTCCCGATCTGGATTATTAGCCTGTTCCAAGTTATTAAAGCGATAAGTAATGGTATCACCAAAAGAGAAAGCACCGGCACTCCAAAGCCATCTGCCATCTCTGTCCTTTGCATATAAATCGACACCGCTCACGCCTGTGGCCGGCATGTGCGAAAGCTGCAGATTGCCTTTAACAGCATACTTTACGATGATTTCATTTGAATTTGTACGGAAACGCAGGTTTACACCAGCATTGTTCTTTGATAACTTCCATACATCTGCACGCACTATGCCTTCGGCCTTTGCCGGTAAACGATCGTAATAATCTTTTACCTTTTTTGGCCATCCCTGACCTTCCAAAACATTTAAAGTATCATTTGCAGGATTCCAGACCTTATATTTCGCTTTATCCTGAGCAATGCTTAACTGACTGATTATTATAAAAACAGATAGGTAAATTAGTTTGTGGTTCATGATGTAAATATATTCTACAAATAGATTAATTATGAAAAAAAATTATTCTATTTGTTATCGGGATATACCATATTATTGTCAAACAAATTACACGCTCTCATGAACGCGATAAAATATCCCTAAAGGTTATAAAGTAGAGTTTATGCCTAAAGATATTGTGATTGAATCAGAATTTGGCAAGTACACAGCCAAAGTGGTACAAAAAGACAACAGTCTTATCTATAGCCGGACAAAAACGATTAACAACAAAAAATATCCGCCAGAGAAATACAATGACTATGTAGCATTTTCTAAAAAAATCTATCAGGCAGATAAGCAAAAAGGTATTTTTGCTAAAATTGTTGAGTAATGGTATCCGAAAAGGTACTGTCAAAACCCGCTTAAACGGGATCCTGAGATAAATTTGCTTCGTAGCTTCTTCGAGGGTCCGGATGAGGATCGTTTTTAAAAGCGATCCTCATCACCAATTCATCTGACTCTTATTTCTTACCTACAATAACCTTGGCAAAGGTTTCTGTATTTAAGTATTTACCAGCAAGATCTTTCAATTCTTGTGAGGTAATTGTTTTTACTGTAGTGATGTAGTTCTCGTAATAGTTATGATCAAGTCCTGAGAAATAAACGTTCTTAAACTTGTCTGCATGAGAAAATGCATTTTCTAAACTACCAAGCATTGAACCGAGCATATAATTACGTACCAGGTCTAACTCCTGATCAGCAATCAATTCGGTTTTTAACAAGTTGATTTCTTTTTCGATTTCAATAAGGGCATTATTGCATACCTCTGCTCCTACTTCGGTTGCAATAAAGAAATATCCGGCATCTCTTAAAGAAACAACTGCCGAGCCTATTCCGTAAGTATAGCCCTTATCTTCGCGGATATTGGCCATTAGTCGTGACCCAAAATAACCCCCAAGCAAACAGTTTAGCACCTGAAATCCAGGAAAATCATGGTGATTTCTGCTAATACTTAAAGCTCCCATTCTAATGGCAGATTGGATGGCCTCTGGCCTTTCAATTAAAAGTTCACCTTTAGGGCTCGCTTCAAATGTAAATTTATTGATTACAGAGGATTCAGTATTTTCCCACTGGTTCCCAAAAACGTTATTTAGTATCGCGAATTCGTTTTCTTCGAACTTTCCGGCAGCTATTACGGTACAATTCTCTGGTTTAAAAGCAGCTTTAAAATAGTTGATCAGATCTTCCCTTTTTAGTGCATCGTAATCCTCAGCATCGATATTTGATCCATAAGGCGTATCGCCAAAAATTGAATTTGCAAATTGTCTTCTGGCAAGAAAATCATTCTTTTGAAGATTTACCTGTAGGGATTGTTTTTGATTTTGAACAAAAATAGCCAGTTCCTGTTCAGGGAAAATACTTTCATTTAAGATTGATCTTAAAATAGGCAGTACTGATTGCAGGTGTTTGTTAAGCGTATATAGTTTTACGCTAGACTGATCTGCTCCATATTCCGTTTGTAAAAATGCGCCATAATAATCTACTTTATCTGCAATTTCCTTAGCGCTCAACTGAGCAGTACCATTGTTGATTAAATGACTAACTCCTACGGCCTGTAATGGCTTTGATGCATCCCAGTTTACATTTTCGAATATAAACTCTATCCTTACCAGTTCCTGTTTACCTGCATTAATGGTAAAAACAGGTATGCCATTGTCGAGATGTTGGGCTAAGGGCTCTAAAAATTTGATCTCATTAACCTGTAATGATTCCGGGGCTAGTGTACGATTAAGCATCTTTGGCGTTTAAATAATATAAAGTTGAACATTGCGCTTTTACAAAGGTATTTTTAGCGGCTTGAAGAATGCCCTGAGGGGTAACAGCTAAATACTTATCTATTTCGGTATTGAGTCCGTTGGCATCACCCAACAATTCATAATAGGCAAGATTCATGGCTTTATCTAAAAGACTCATTTCAGCAAAGACCATAATTGATTCAGATTTATTCTTCACCTTGGTGATTTCTTCTTCTGTAACTTCATGCTGCGTTAGTTTTGTTAGTTCAGCCCATATCGAAGCCTCTGCGGCCTCAACGGTAACACCTTGAACAAGCTTTCCTTCTACAACAAATAGACCTTCATCTATACTGCTGGTAACATAAGCATGTATATCACTAAATAGTTGTTGCTCTTTTAATAAACTATTGTATAATCTGGACGATTGTCCTTGTGAAAGAATATCAGACATCAGATCGAAACTTTGGTACTCAGGATCTTTTCGGGCAGGCATTTTAAAAGCCATGTAAATGGCATTCAATGGAACATCAGCCTTAACGGTTTCCTTACGTTCCTCGGTTTGTAATGGTTCCTGAGGAAGGTTCCTGTTATATTTATCTCCGGCAGGAATAGGTGCAAACCATTTCTCGGCAAGGGCCTTAACATCTTCTGTTTTAACATTACCGCCTACAACCATAATGGCATTTTGAGGGTTATAATGTTTTTTGAAAAATGCTTTAACATCTTCCATTTTTGCATCTTCAATCTGCTTTAGGTCCTGACCTATAGTTGCCCATTGGTAAGGGTGTTTTTTATAAGCCAGTGGTCTTAACTTTAACCAAACATCGCCATATGGTTGATTCAGATAACGTTGTTTAAACTCCTCGCAAACTACATTACGTTGTGTTTCCAAACTTTTTTCTGAAAAGGCAAGGCTTAACATCCTATCACTTTCTAACCAAAAGGCAGTTTCCAGATTTACAGCCGGAAGGGTAATGTAATAGTTAGTAATGTCGTTACTGGTAAAGGCATTATTTTCTCCCCCTACTCTTTGCAAAGGCTCATCATAACTAGGAATATTTACAGAACCACCAAACATCAGGTGTTCAAATAAGTGTGCAAACCCGGTCCTATCTTGCTCCTCATCACGAGCACCAACATCGTAAAGGATATTTAATACCGCCATTGGCGTTGTATCATCTTCGTGCACAAGCACGCGAAGTCCGTTGGGTAATGTAAAACGATTAAAGTCTACCATAGATTAAAAATAATTCCGGCAAACTTAGATAAAACTGCGTTAGCATTTGCACACTGATAAAAATATTGCACAGTATTGAAAATATAAGCATCAATTTTATCTAAGTTTGTGCTATGAATACTGCCGAATTACTACAAAGGGCCTTACAGTTCGACTTTTTAACAAAAGAAGAGGGTGTTTTTTTATACAATAATGCAGCTACGGCTGAGCTGGCTTATGTTGCCAATGAATTGAGAAAGAAACAAGTACCCAGTGGCAAGGTTACCTGGCAGATAGACAGAAATGTGAATACGACTAATGTATGTATTGCAAACTGCAAATTCTGTAATTTTTTTAGAAGACCGGGACATGATGAAAGCTATATAACAGATATAGAAACTTATAAAGTAAAGATTGAAGAAACCTTCAGACTAGGTGGAGATCAATTGTTATTGCAAGGCGGACATCATCCGGATTTAGGCTTGAAATTTTATGCAGATCTGTTTAAACAATTAAAGGAACTATATCCTGATCTAAAACTGCATGCTTTGGGCCCACCGGAAATTGCACACGTTGCAAAACTTGAGGGCATTTCTCATACCGAAGTTTTAAAAGCACTTAAAGAGGCTGGTATGGATTCGTTACCTGGGGCGGGAGCAGAAATATTAAATGACCGTGTTAGAAGATTGATCTCAAAAGGAAAGTGCGGTGGACAAGAATGGTTGGATGTGATGCGTGCAGCTCATCAGCTTGACATCACTACTTCTGCCACTATGATGTTCGGACACGTGGAAACCATTGAAGAACGCTTTGAACATTTAGTTTGGATTAGAGAAGTACAAAGTGAGAAACCTGCAGATGCTAAAGGATTTTTGGCATTTATTCCATGGCCTTTTCAAGATGATGGTACTTTATTAAAACGCCTGAGAGGTATTAGCAATAATGTTTCTGGTGATGAGTATATAAGAATGCTAGCGCTAAGTAGAATTATGTTGCCAAATGTTAAAAACATACAGGCATCTTGGTTAACCGTAGGGAAAAGTGTTGCTGAGCTATGTTTACACGCCGGCGCCAATGATTTTGGTTCTATTATGATTGAAGAGAATGTGGTTTCGGCTGCAGGAGCTCCGCATCGTTTTACTGCAAAGGGAATACAGGATGCGATTAGAGAAGCTGGCTTTGAACCTCAGTTACGCGGTCAACAGTATAATTACCGTGATTTGCCAGAACATTTGGAAGAGCAAGTGATTAACTACTAAGATTCCTCATATAGTTAAAAAAGGAAGAGGACTTTCGCCCCTTCCCTCTCTTAAACTTAAACAACTCTTGTATATAAAATAAGTGTGGTTTAAACTATTTAATAAATAATCCTGCAATTGCTAAAACATTTGCTTTAGTTAAAGGCTCATCAAATGATTCTACGGCCGCCGCCTTAGTCACACCTGTTGCAATGCCTGTGATAGTTACATTAGCCTGCATATCAACAGCTTCAACAGCATAAACCGGATCAACTGCACCTATACCAGTATCGTTAGCAGAACCTCCTGCTCCAAGACTAATCCATGGTTTGATGGTTGCCCCACGGCCAGCGCGCATTGTACGGATGTGGGCGGCGTGACGTGCTTCAACAGAATGGATTTGTAACGCAACTGTTAAAACATCCATTCCTTTTAGCACTGTAGCCTGACCTTTATAGGCTCTTACTCCTGTATCTTCAAATGCCTGAGCAACGGCTAAAAAGGTATCATAGTTGGAATAGACATCACCAAATGTACCGCCCGCAGTAAAATCAAAATCTGCGTAAGCAAACTCTACTGGTGTTCCACCATTTTGTATAACAGCTCCTTTTAACAAAGCTACGTGTGCTTTCTCATGGTCACGAATAGTAGTGATGGCACCTGTCGGGGGACCGGCTGGAATTAACCCAGGGGCGGCCAATAAAGAATGGTTGTAAAAATGATATTCCAGATACTCCAATGTTAAAGCATAATTTAAGACCTCAAGAACGGCAGCTGGAGCTGCCTGTCCATATGCTTTGGTAAACATGGATCCTAAAGCCATTGGCATTGCTGCCAAAGCCACTTTTTTACCCATGTTATAAAAATCATTCATTGCAGATCTTCTCGGATTTAATCTCTCATAGATCTCCCCATCTACTTTTTCTATTTCTTCTAATATATTTACGATATTCATGCTTTCTAAAGTTTTAGGTTATAGGTTAGTTACAGTAATTTTAGTTTTGATGTATTTTCCTGCAGCTGCAAGAACTACATCAGGTGTTAAGGCTTTATCCAAACCGTTTGCATCAACTTGTGGACTAGAAGCAAAGCTTCCAGGTGAAATTAAATCACGAACATATGCTGCGTGACGCGCTTCAACTGAAACAATTTTTCCCGCTAACTCTAAATAAGCATTTGTTGTTAAACGTTTACCAGCACCATTATAAGCGCCAACACCTAAATCCTCAAAAGCCATAGCTGCGCCTAAAACGCTCGCTCTATCTGTGAAATTTATGCTTGAAAAGTCAACTTCTAAGCTTCCTATTGCAGCTGTGCCTAAAGCTTTCTTAAAAAACTCTCTATGTGCAATTTCATGAAATTGGATATCTTGAAAATACTGCTTTTCAGCAGGAGAAAAACCTGATGGTGGGTTTGACGCTACCTGAATATAAAAGGCAGCTTCTAATTGTTCTAAAGCATAAGCGTAATTCAATACACCGAAATCATCTTTAAAATTTAATGTTACTCCGCCAGGAACCATAGGATCGTTCCTGTCTTTTTTACATCCTGCGGCTACTAATGCAATGGTCGCAGCACCTGCTCCAGCAAATTGCAGGAAAGAACGGCGTTGTAAAGGAGCAGTAAAAACACTCCTTTCTACTGGGAGCAATTCTTGCTTTTCTTGTTCTTGTAAATTTTTCATAGTTTTTTAAGTTTGAGTTTTCTATAATTTATTAGTTCTATAAGGGCTAAAAGCCCTTGGTTGATTACGACTTTAGCTGTTGCATATATTTGCACTTACGAAAGAAAAATGAGTTCGGTTTTCGGTGTTTGAAAGAAATATTCTTCAATCGTTCATTTTTTTAATAAATTCACCATAAATAAAATCTATTACTGTGCTGAATGCTATTATTGTAGACGATGAAGAGTTTGCCCGTTCCTCATTATATTTTTTATTGCAGGAAAACTGTGAGAATATCCATATATCTGGCATAGCAAAGTCTGTTTCGGAAGCCCGAAACTTACTGGCCCACAATGCCATTGATCTTATTTTTCTGGACATTGCCATGCCAGGAGAAAATGGGTTCGATTTAATCCCTCAAATACAATCCACTAAAACGCATGTCATCTTCACTACTGCTTACGATCAGTATGCTTTAAAAGCGATTAAAGCAAATGCATTGGATTATCTGCTTAAGCCTATAGATATTGATGAGCTTAAAGAGGCTGTTAATAAGGCCTCAAAATATATCACCTTGAGTAAAACGGAGCACACTCGTAATGAAGGGTTGCAAAATTTAGCGGTCAATCTATCAGAAAGAAACGAAATTCGTAAAATTAGCTTACCTAACGGACAGGGATACAGCTTAGTAAGTATTGAAGATATTATTCATATTGAAGCAGATAGTAATTATTCTGTTTTCCATTTGGCCAACAAAGATAAAATCACTGTTTCAAAAGTTCTAAAGGAATACGAAGAAATCCTTCCTGCCCATCAGTTTATCAGGGTTCATAAATCAAGCATAGTGAACCTGAATTACTTAAGAGAGTACAATTCTAAAAATGGGTTGGAGCTGATATTAAAAAATGGCGATAAAATTGCGGTTTCCAGAAGACGAGCAAGTGATTTTATGGAAAAGGTTAAATCATATACCAATTTTGACAGTGATAAATAAAATAAAGAATTGGACCATAAGCAGTACAATACTAATTGTTTTATTAATTCTTAGCTTGAATGGCTATTCACAAAGTACATACCTACAACATTTTAGCACTAAAGACGGACTTCCAAGTAATAGCTGCTTTTATACACTACAAGATTCCAAAGGATATATTTGGGTAGCCACTGATGCGGGGGTAAGCAGATTTGATGGAAAAGTATTCGAAACCTTTTCTGTTGATGATGGTTTGCCTGACAACCAAATTCTACAGATTAAGGAGGACAAGAGTGGAAAAATATGGTTTCTGGCATTAAATGGGCAGTTAAGCTATTTTTTTAATGGCAAGTTCTTTAATGAAACAAACAACGAACTACTTAAGCTATTAAGATTCAATGCGGTTATTGTTTCTTTTTTTGAAGATAGCAAAGGTAGAATCTGGTTTGGCACGAACAAGAATGTTTTGGTGACCTGGGACGGGAAATCCATCATGAAATATGTCTCGGCAAATGGTAACCGCCAATTTATTAATAGTTTTGTGCATGAAGATAAATCTGGAAAGATTTGGATATTCAGCAATCGATCTGTCCGAACCTTTAATGGTTCGGAATTCACCGTAATTCCACACAAAACGCTACTCATAAACTATAAGTCTGGACTAAATATGCCAGATAAAACGCTCGCTTTTCTCGACAAAAATGGACTTAACATTCAAAATGGAAATGTCCAGTATTTTCAGTTAAAAATTGATCCATCTTTATTAAACAATGATCCGGGATTTTTTCATTTAGATGATAACAAAGATGTATGGATTAGCAACGCCTCTGGAATATATTTTATTGGTCGTTCGGGAAAAATGATTACTTACCTGAACAACATATCATCAAGTCAGGTAATAAAGGATGCTAAGGGCAATATGTGGTTCACCACTAACAATGGGATTTACATGCTTCCGAAAAGTGAGGAACGGCTTTATATAGTAGACCAAAATAACGGATTAAGCAGCAACGTTGTAAAAAGTGTTATTAAAGACAACAAAAATCGCTTCTGGCTTGGATTAGATGAGGCCGACATTAATATTCTTGATCCTATTAATCTTTCTGTTAGTAAAATTTCAATACCGGATAAAAAGAAATATAACATCATCAAACAGCTTACTTTAGATACGGCAAATGAAACCATATATTTTGCTTCAGAGTATGGACTAGGCCGAATAGCAAATATTTATGGGGGTAATAAAAAAATAGATTACTTAAGGGAAGCTACCAACTCGATGTTTGTAATTAAGAGTTTTAGTGTAGCAAAAGATAAAAGTCTGGCTCTGGCCCTGTCCTCTGGCGTAGTTATTTTACCCTACACTGAAGGTAAATTTGAATTTAGCTCTTTATACTTTAAGCAAGGGACTGATTTCTTTAACAATAGAGCTTATTGCGTATTTTTTGATAAAAACCAAAACCTTTGGTTTTCTAATATCAACGGGTTATCAGAATTTTCTAATGGTTCATTATACAGTTACTATGAAAAGAGTAGTCTTTTAACCCGGAGAATTAATGACATAAAGGAACTGAATGATGGCACTATAGTACTTGCTACTGATGGATATGGAATTATTTTTATCAAAAACAGAAAAGTGATAAAGATTATTACCCAAAGAGACGGACTTGCAGATAATATTTGTAAAAAGCTATTCATAAAGGGTAATGATGTGTGGATAATTACCAATAATGGCATTAACAAGGTTTCATTAAATAATCAAAAGACGTTTGTTGAAACTTTTGAATTTACCAATGCTTTGCTTAAAGATGATGTTAACTCATTGTATATTGATAACAGTTATGCATACTTCGCAACTAACAACGGCCTGGTCTATTTTTCAATCAATAAGGTTAAAACTATAAATGATCCTCCTAAAGTGTTTATATCATCTATAATTAACAATAAGATCAAGCTTGGGCTAAATGAAACGAGTCATACACTGGACCCATCGGACAATAACATCTCATTTTATTATAGCGCTATTGATTTTCAAAATAGAAATATTGTTTACCGATATCGTTTAAAATCTGATGCCAACTGGACAGAGACAAAGAACAGGAGACTTGAGTTTTCTTCGTTAGAACCGGGTGATTATGTTTTTGAAATAAGTGCCAAAACCAATAATAGTGATTGGAGCAGCCCTACCAAGATCAACTTCCTTCTAAAAAGTCATTTTTGGCAAACACCATGGTTTCTTATAATCACATTCTTACTTGCAGGCTTTATATTTTATAAAGTAGCAGTTTTTGTAACTAAAAGACGAAAAAACAAAGAACAAGAGCAGCTCCTGTTAAAGAATAAAATTTTGATGCTGGAGCAACGGGCTTTACAGGCAATGATGAACCCGCACTTTGTTTTTAATGTGATGAACTCTATACAACATTATATAAACACAAAAGATACCACCTCGGCAAACAAGATATTAACCGGTTTTGCCAGGCTGATCAGGAAGAATCTGGAAATTTGTACAAAAAGCTTTATAACGCTTGAGGAAGAAATTGAATATCTGGAGCTTTATCTCAGTTTAGAAAAGAAAAGATTTGGAGGCAAATTGAATTATACCATTACGCTAAATAAGGCTATAGATAAAGAAGAAACCTTAATACCCTCTATGTTGCTTCAGCCATATATAGAAAATGCCATATGGCACGGGATAATGCCTAAGGAAGAGGGTGGTAAAATTGATATACATATAGATTTAATAGGGACTGAACATCTGTTGATCCAAATTATTGATGATGGTATAGGTATAGACAATTCTCTGAGAGATAAAAAGGGACATCATGTAAGTAAGGGCATGGATTTAACACGGGAACGTATTAACCTTTTAAATAGGGTTGAAGTAAATCCTATACAAATGGAGATAAAACAAAACGGTAATTCGGGCACATTTGTGTCAATAGCCATCCCCTTAAAGTAGTAAAATACCGTTTACTCAATTTTTTATACCACTCACTAATTAAAAATTAATCATTTTAAAATTTGCATTAAACTTGTTATAGATATTAAAACAAACAGAGTTTGTAAAAAGCGTTCTTATAGAATTGATCAAAGATATTTTACCTAACCTAAAACTATATCTCAATTCAGGTTTCATTTGTGTGTTAAAAAATGGTAAAGTTCATAGCTTTACCATTTTTTTTTGCCTTATTTTTTTTTAAAAAAAATTCGTTGTGGAATTTCTATTTATCTTACTTTTGAGATACAGAAAAACTTTAAAAAACATCGTTCTTTTGATTTAAAAAGATTTTCTGTAAATTTAACTCATAAATAAAAACCTTAGGGAATTATATTTTTTGTAATGAAAACTCCAAAGAAACCAATTAAGAAAAGTCCATTAGTGGATCCAGAAGCTGAGATGGAAGATTCGCAAGACGAAATTACTACGAAGAAAAAGTATGACGATGATGATGACGATTTTGATATGCCGTTAGATGATCTGGATACTTTTGATAGTTTTGGTGCGGACGACGACGATGACGACTACTAGTAACTAAAAATATAATAGTTTATGAGCATCCCATTGGGATGCTTTTTATTTTATCCCAATCATCAAGCATGACAATTGTACCTGTATCTGATAAACAAACCAGTAAAGATTTTTTAGAAGTTGCCCGTTTTATTTATAAAAATGATAAAAATTGGATTTGTCCATTAGACCAGGATATAAATACAATATTTAACCCAGATAAAAATCCTTTCTTTAAACACGGGAAATGCCAAAGGTGGTTGCTAAAAGATAATAAAGGCCAGACAATAGGAAGAGTGGCTGCTTTTATAAATGAGAAAAAAGCTTTTCAATACGATCAACCCACCGGTGGCATGGGTTTTTTTGAATGCATAAATGATCAAACCGCAGCTTTTAAACTATTTGATACAGCCAAATTGTGGCTCGAGGAAAATGGCATGAAAGCAATGGATGGCCCAATAAACTTTGGTGAAAATGATTCATTCTGGGGATTACTAGTTGAGGGTTTTACCCCACCTTCTTTTGGCATGAATTATAACCACCCCTACTATCATGACTTCTTTAAGGAATACGGATTTAATACAGAATATGAACAAATAACCAATCATCTCGCTGTAAGAAATCCATTTCCGGAGCGTTTCACAAAAATCGCTAACTGGGTTGCAAACAAACCAGGATACACATTTGAACACTTCTCTAAAAAGAATGCAGAAAAATATGTTCATGATCTTATGGAGATCTATAATGACGGCTGGGAAGACTTTGAAAACTTTGTACCAATAAAAAAGGAAACACTGCAAGAAAGCTTCAAAATGATGGAAGCTATAATGGATGAAAAACTAATTTGGTTTGCTTACGTGAACGGAGAGCCTGCTTCTTTTGTAGTTATTATACCAGATGCCAACCAGATGATTAAAGGCTTTAATGGTAAACTTGGAATAATTGAAAAGTTAAAGTTTGTTTATAAGCGCTGGGTGGGCGTAAACAGAATGCGGGCTATTGTAATGGGTACAAAAAAGTCCTATCAAAAACACGGGTTAGAATCTGCACTTTTTATAAAACTAAAGGAATATGTTTTACCACTTAATCAGTATGATGAACTGGAATTATCGTGGGTAGGTGATTTTAATGATAAGATGCTCTCAATTCACCAAGCAACAGGTGCCACCTTTGGAAAGCGACACCTGACCATGCGTAAAATTTTCTTTTAGGGATTTATTTCTCGCGAATTTCTTCGTAAAGATCAATAACCTTTTTTTGCAGCTTAATGATTTCTTCTTCTCTTTGAGAAAGTTTGTCTTTTAAGCTGTTGATTTCTTCAAAATTAAGCGATTGAGGATTTTCACCCTCTTTTGAAATAATATCCATAGTAGAAACTTCGAACAGATTCGCTATTTGCGCTAATCTCGATATGTTTATATCAGTGATACCAGTTTCGATTTTTGAAAATGCAGGGATGGAAATATTTAGACGCTTTGCTACTTCACCTTGACTCCAGCCATTTTTTTGGCGTAGCTGTCTAATGTTTTTACCAATGATATTCATGTTTAAAATTTAGGTGTATTATTTGTTGTTTGTTCTTTTTAGGATACTGTATTCAACTCACGTGCCAATTTCGTAAGATCTAGTCCACCAAAATTCCCAGAACTCATTAATAACAAGTTAGTACGGTAAAATTTTATACTTCGCAAGTAACTTTCCAATAAAGTAAAGTCATTAAAAAACTGCAGTTTATCGTTGTTAAACGCCTTTTGTACCTCTTCTTTTGTAAATGGTTGCATTTTCTTATGCACAAATGTTTTTTCATCAATGTAAACAATTGCAACATCTGCATTACACATAGTGTTTGCATATTGAGCAAGAAAATTTTTATTCAAGCTGCTAAACGTATGCAACTCTATACAGGCAATTAATTTTCGTGTAGCAAACTGAGTTTTCACCGCTTCGATTGTTGCTTTTAACTTTGACGGCGAATGAGCAAAGTCTTTATATACATTTGTTTCATTGGAGCTATTTAAAAGTTCTAATCTCTTTGCCGCACCAGTAAAGGAAGCTATTGCAATGTTAAACTCTTCCTCAGAGATACCCAATTGCTTGCATACGAGTTTAGCGGCATTAAGATTCATTAAATTATGATCTCCGAATACTTTTAACGCAGTTTCGTCAGGCAGCAGATAGGTTATACCATCTTTTACTTCATGATCTGGAATTCCATACCCAATCTTTTCAATTGGGGCATTTGAATTTTCGACTATAGTGTTAAGGTCATTGTCTTTATTACAGAAAATTAGTTTCCCATCAGGTTGAATTGTATCTATAAAAAGTTCAAACTGCCTGGTATAGTCCTGATAAGTAGGAAATACATTAATATGATCCCAGGCAATTCCGCTGATCACCGCAATATTTGCTTTATACAGATGAAACTTTGGTCTGCGATCAATTGGTGAGGCCAAATACTCGTCTCCCTCAATAACGATCAGAGGAGCAGAATCTGTGACTTTAACCATGGTATCAAATCCGGCTAATTGTGCGCCAACCAGATAATCAAAATCCTTCTTGTAATGGTTCAGAACATGTAATATCATGGAGGTAATCGTTGTTTTACCGTGACTCCCACCTATTACCACACGAAGTTTATCCTTTGTTTGCTCATAAATATACTCTGGATAAGAATATATCTTTAAGCCTAATTTCTGAGCTTTTAATAACTCCGGATTATCCACAAGTGCATGCATTCCCAGAATAACTGCATCCAGGTCTTCTGTAATATGATCTTCGCTCCACCCCATAGATTTAGGTAGAATCCCATGCTTTTCCAACCTGCTGCTTGAAGGTTCAAAGATGACATCATCGGAGCCGGTAACCTGATACCCCTTTTTATGTAAGGCAATGGCAAGATTGTGCATGGCACTGCCACCTATAGCGATAAAATGTATACGCATTCTTTTATTTTTTAAAGTGGGCAGCAACCCATTCACCAATCTTTTTATGACTAACATAATTGATACCAAACTCTTTGCAAGTTTCGGTTATCATTTCAAGATCGGGAGATTCGTAAAATCCGCTGAAGAAAATGCTTCCATTTTCTTTTAGTATTTCAGCATATCTTGAAATCTGATCAAGAAGGATATTCCTGTTTATGTTTGCAAGAATAATATCAAATGAGGTGTTAGGAATCACTTCTTTACCACCACACAGTGCAGTGATATTTGTGATGTTATTTAATGCTGAGTTTTCTAGTGTACTTTCATAGCAAACATCATCATTATCTATTGCAGTTAGCCTTTTAGCTCCTCTTTTAGAAGCTAAAATGGCTAATATTCCAGTTCCACATCCCATGTCCAATATGATCTGATCTTCAACATCCGTAGATAGGATATATTGCATCATCATGGTTGTAGTTTGATGATGGCCGGTACCAAAGGCCATTTTCGGATCAATCACTATCTCGTACTTATACTGAGGTTGTGGCTGATGAAAAGTAGCCCTGACATAACACTGATCGTCAATAATTAATGGTTCAAAATTCTTCTCCCATTCTTCATTCCAGTTTTCTGCTGCGATCTCTGCTACTGCATAGGTATACTTAAGTTCCCCTTCAAACTGAGCCATAACTTCTTTTAAAGCCTGCTCATTATAATGATCAAGCCCCACAAAAGCGTCGAATCCGTCAGATGTGTCCTCAAAAGTATTATAACCTATGTTTGCTAGTTCGTCAATCAATAAATCTTTTTGATATTCCTGAACCTCGGTGAAGCTGAAAGTAACCTGTATGTATTGCATTAAGAATTGAAAGTTTTAACGATGTCTACAAAATCTCTTGATTTTAAAGAAGCACCACCAATTAAACCACCATCAATATCATTTTGAGCAAACAGTTCTGCAGCATTTTTTGGATTACAGCTACCTCCGTAAAGTATGCTGGTATTATCAGCAGTTGCCTGATCATATTTAGCAGCAATTTCCTTGCGGATAAAAGCATGAACTTCCTGAGCCTGATCAGATGATGCAGTTAAACCAGTTCCGATAGCCCATACAGGCTCGTATGCAATTACAACTTTAGAAAAATCAGCAGCACCTAAGCCAAAGATTCCGTTCTCTAATTGAGATTTTAAAACTTCAAAATAGCTTCCGTTATTTCTCTCTTCAAGCGTTTCGCCAATACAGAAAATAGGAGTTAAATCATTTTGTAATACAGCAACTGTTTTTTGGGCTAACAATTGGTCACTTTCGCCAAAATACTGGCGTCTTTCTGAGTGGCCAACGATTACATACCCGCAACCTACTGATTTTATCATTTTAGCAGAAATTTCGCCGGTATAGGCACCGCTTTCTTTCTCATGGCAGTTTTCTGCGCCGATACCTACCACATCGCCACCAAGCTTAGCTAAACTGTTTAAATGAATATATGGAGCACAGATAACGGCTAACTGTTCACCTTTTTTTTCATCTTTAACCATGTTAACAATTTCTGAAAACAATGATATGCCTTCAGCATAATCCAAATTCATTTTCCAATTTCCGGCTACTATTTTTTTTCTCATAATCTTTAATTAAAAATGTCTATAGGTCTTTGTATCTTCAAAAACCTGTGTTAAAATATCTTGTTCTATTTTATTAAATTCTAAATTTCTGCGCTCGTAAACCTTAGTGGCGGTTTCAAACATTTTATTTAAGCTGTATACATCAAATCCCTGAGCCCCGCCCCATGCAAAATCCGGTATAAAATTTCTAGGAAAACCAGGGCCAAAAATATTAGCGCTTACACCAGCCACAGTACCTGTATTAAACATGGTATTGATACCGCATTTAGCATGATCAGCCATAATTAAACCACAAAACTGTAATCCTGTTTGACGAAAGCTTTCTTTTTCATAATCCCATAACCTCACCTCTGCATAGTTATTTTTAAGGTTAGAGTTGTTACTGTCGGCACCGATATTACACCATTGCCCCATAACTGCATTCCCCAAATATCCTTCATGCCCTTTTGATGAGTACCCCCAGATGACAGCATTATTAATTTCTCCGCCTACCCTACTGTAAGGTCCAATAGTGGTTTGTCCATAAATTTTTGCGCCCATCTTAATTTGAGAATCACTACATAAGGCAAAAGAACCTCTTATATGGCAACCTTCCCATACCTGGGAATTTTTTCCAAGATAAATAGGTCCGTTTAAACTATTAAAGGATGAGCATTCCGCTTCGGCTCCATCTTCGACAAAAATATTATCACCAATAAACGTATTGGTTGTACTTAATTTCACGGAGGTCCTTCCTTTGGTAAGTAGTGCAAAATCCTTTCTTAGTTCAGTATCATTGAACTTAAAAATATCCTCTGGAACAGCAATCCTGATGAAATTGCCAGAATACGTTATAGTTTGCAGTTTATCTAGAGGATGAGCATCAAAATCGGCAGCATTTATTTTATATGCAATGACAAGATCTTGTTTCTTTAAACACTCGCCATGTTTCAGATTAGATATAGCATCTAACAAGCCTTCATCCGGACATACAGATCCGTTGATAAATAATTCGGCACCAGATAGTGAAGGATATTTTACTGCCAGATAAGCTATGGTTAAAAATCCAGATTTGGCATCTAAATACTTTTCCCATTTTTGGGCAATAGTTAAAATCCCGATACGGAGATCTGCAACTGGTCGTGTGAAAGATAGCGGTCGTAGAGATTTCCACGCACTATCATCAAATAAATTGATTATCATAAGCGACAAAAATAAAAAAAGTCCCGAAGCAACAGCACCGGGACTTTAAAATAATTTTTTATTTTGGTATAATTACTTCTTAGCGTAACGAGTTTTGAATTTATCGATACGACCAGCAGTATCAACCAATTTCATCTTACCAGTATAAAAAGGGTGAGAAGTATGAGAAATCTCCAATTTATATAGAGGATATTCGTTACCATCTTCCCATTGAACAGTCTCTTTAGTATCTACACAAGATTTTGTTAAAAAAGAGTACTCGTTAGACATATCTTTAAATACTACAAATCTATAGTTTGATGGATGCAGATCTTTTTTCATATTGTTATATACTTATGTGTCGCTTATTTTTAAGGATGCAAATATCGTGATTTTATTTTTTAGAAACAAATAAGTATGTGAAAATTATCTACTATACTTTTTGCGTGTTTCTATTTTCTGCTTTTGTCTTGCAATATAAGCATCAGCAATCACCTCTGCTGAGGGTAATTCGGAGTTGCTAATCAACAAGGCTTTCAGTTTAACTTCATCAACATCAGTCCTGTATAAAATGTTCATCATTTTAGAGATATCATTATCCAACAGGTATGCAAATGCTTCAATTAGCCGCTCCCTCATTAAAGCTTCAGTAGTCAGGTTATCAATATCAAAATCCTTATTAATAATATTACTCAGTGAGGTTAATTCATCCATCATTGCGCTTCCTGACATAATTCAACCAAAACTCCATTAGTACCCTTTGGGTGTACAAAACACACCAATTTATTATCAGCTCCTTGCTTTGGTTGCTCATTAAGCAATACAAAGCCTTCTAATTTTAATCTCTCCATCTCCAATTCGATATTATCCACTTCAAATGCGATATGATGTATACCCTCTCCCTTCTTTTCAAGAAATTTCGCAATTGGGCTATTTTCAGAAGTAGCCGCAAGCAACTCGATCTTACTTTCTCCTGTTTTAAAGAAAGCTGTATTCACACTTTCGGAAGCTACTCCTTCCTTCTTATAACAAGAAGTCCCCAACAACCTTTCGTACAAACCACAGGAAAGATCAAGGTCTTTTACTGCGATACCAATATGCTCAATCTTCTTCATAAACGAATTAATGCGTTAAACAAATGTAAAAATGCAAGTTTTAACTATACCATCATAGGTATTAATTATAATTGTTGGTAATCTTTTTTCGTATCTTTGTCTATTAATAAGAATAAACAAAAACGATGGAACTTCCTATTTACTTAGATAATAATGCCACTACCCCTCTAGATCCTAGGGTTTTAGAAGCAATGCTACCTTATTTTACAAACAAGTTCGGTAACGCTGCCAGCCGTAATCACGCCTTTGGATGGGTTGCTGAAGAAGCTGTTGATTACTCTCGTGAGCAGGTAGCCAAATTAATTGGCTGTACAGAAAAAGAAATCATTTTTACTTCGGGTGCTACGGAAGCAGACAATCTGGGTATAAAAGGTGTTTTCGAGATGTATCAGGATAAAGGTAATCATATCATTACCGCTACAACTGAACACAAAGCTGTCTTAGATACTTGTAAACATCTGGAAAAAGCAGGTGCAAGAGTTACTTATCTTAAAGTTAAAGAAGATGGTCTTATTGATCTTCAGGAACTTGAAGCCGCGATGACCGATCAAACTATTCTTGTAACCATTATGTATGGAAACAATGAAATAGGTGTTGTTCAACCAATCAAAGAAATATCGGCAATTGCTCATAAACACGGTGCTTTATTCATGACAGATGCTACGCAGGCAGTTGGTAAAATCCCTGTCGATGTAAACGCAGACGGAATTGACTTAATGGCATTTTCTGCTCATAAAATGTACGGTCCTAAAGGTGTAGGTGTACTTTATGTACGTCGTAAAAACCCAAGAGTTAAGGTAACAGCACAAATGGACGGCGGTGGTCACGAACGCGGTATGCGTTCAGGAACATTAAACGTACCTGGTATTGTTGGTTTAGGTAAAGCTTGTGAACTTTGCCGTTTAGAGATGGATAGTGAAGCTAAACGTCTGTCTGGCCTTAGAGATAAACTTGAAGCTGCTCTTACTCAGCTCGAAGAAAGCTATGTAAACGGAAATGTAAACTACCGTTTACCTCATGTTGCTAATATTTCATTTAAATATGTTGAAGGAGAAGGCTTAATGATGGCGATGAAAGATCTTGCTGTATCATCAGGTTCAGCATGTACTTCAGCTTCTTTAGAACCTTCATACGTTTTAAAGAGCCTTGGATTATCTGATGATCTTGCGCACTCTTCTATCCGTTTCGGATTAGGTCGTTTTACAACTGAAGAAGAAATTGATTACGCAATCGAAAACACTAAAAAAGCAGTTAATCACCTTAGAGACCTTTCTCCACTTTGGGAAATGTTTAAAGAAGGCATAGACTTAAGTAAAATTGAGTGGGCTGAACATTAATAATGGCCCCTTAATTAATAAAAATATAAATCATCTCTGTTAACAGAGATTTAAAGTAAAATAAAATGGCATATTCAGAAAAAGTAATGGAACATTATACCAACCCTAGAAATGTTGGTACTTTAGATAAAGATAGTAAATCAGTTGGTACAGGCTTAGTTGGTGCACCTGAGTGTGGCGACGTAATGCGTTTACAAATTGAGGTAGATGAAAACAACGTAATTACAGATGCTAAATTCAAAACATTTGGATGTGGATCTGCAATTGCATCATCTTCATTAGCAACCGAATGGTTAAAAGGAAAAACTGTTGATGAAGCATTAACTATTGACAATATGGACATTGTTGAAGAACTGGCTTTACCTCCGGTAAAAATTCACTGTTCAGTATTGGCAGAGGATGCTATTAAATCAGCAATTAACGATTACCGTGTTAAAAACGGTATGGCACCATTTGAATTAGCTAAATCTCATCACTAGGTAAATATTACAGATGTAGCCGTATAAGCTACAATGTTTAACTAAAATGAGTATAATTTGGTATACATTTTGAATACCATTATTAGAATTAATACTATTTAAGACATGATCACGATAACAGATAAAGCAAAGAGCAAAATTGATCACCTTATGCAAGATGCGCATATGGATAGCAGCTATTTCTTACGCGTTTCAGTTAAAGGTGGTGGCTGTTCAGGATTATCATACAATCTAGACTTTGATAACGAAGAACAAAAGGGAGATCAGTTTTTTGAAGACAGAGGCATTAAAATAGCCCTGGATATGAAATCCTTTTTATACCTGGCAGGCACTGAACTTGATTTTTCTGATGGTTTAAATGGAAAAGGCTTTAATTTCAACAACCCAAATGCCAGCCGTTCCTGCGGTTGTGGAGAGAGTTTTTCTGTTTAACATACATTCACTATATTTGTAGAGGGCGCTTTTAGCGCCCTTTTTTATTATATAAAAGGCACCGATATGCTGGTTGCATTTTTAAAAGGAAAAGTTTATCATTGCTATAACAAGCTAACCAATCATATAATATGGTATCATTCAACGAGTCGGCTACGATTCCCAGTTTACTGCGAAATGTAGTTGAAAACATTCATAAACCGGAAGAAACCTTTCTTATAGACAAAAAGAGTACCGAGTGGGAAGAAATATCATTCAAAGAAACGCTCGACAATGCAGACGCAGTTTCAGTATTCTTTCTAAATAAAGGGATAAAGAAAGGTGATAGAATGGGACTAATGATAGAGAACTCTCCTGAATATGTCTATTATGATCAGGGGATACAGCAAATTGGAGCCATCAATACCTCTATATATCCTACCCTTTCAGAACACGAAGTAGAGTACATCATAAATGATTCAGGTATCAAAGCTATCTTAGTCGGGAATACCTTCTTATATAAGAAAATACTGAAAATTGCAGGTAACTGTCGGCAGTTAAAATATATCATTCCTACTTTTGCAGACTACACAAAGATTACCGTCTCTGAAGATCTGAATGTAGAAATCATAAGTTTTGAAGAAGTTCTTAATACTAAAAGCAATCTGACGGAGGGCAAATTAACAGCAATAAAAGCGCTCAGGGATGCACTTAGTCCTTCAGATATTTCTGCATTAATTTATACTTCGGGCACTACGGGAACTCCAAAGGGCGTAATGCTTTCTCATAGTAATTTCGTTGAAAATGTTAAGGTATGTTTACAACAAATCCCCGTTATTGATGAGACTGAAACATTCTTATCATTTTTGCCTTTATCTCACGTTTTTGAGCGCACTGCAACTTATCATGTTTGCTGTGCACAGGGCTGCAAAATTGCCTTTGCCCAAAGCTTAGAACTACTGGCAAAAAATATGGGTGAAATAAAGCCCACTGTAATGAATTGCGTTCCCAGATTATTAGAAAGGATTCATGACAAGGCCATAAAAAGTGGTACAGCAGGAGACGGATTAAAGTCTAAAATCTTTCTTTGGGCCCTGGAAACAGGCAAGAACTATCGTCAGGAAAAAGAAGCCGGAAGATCACCTGGCATCTTTCTTTCAGCAAAGCGTTCAATAGCCGAGAAACTTGTTTTTAGTAAAATAAAGGAGAAAACAGGTGGCAGATTAAAATTTATGATCTCGGGTGGGGCGGCTTTACCTAAAAACGTTGGCGAATTCTTTGGAAATCTTGACATCAAAATACTTGAAGGCTTTGGGCTGACAGAAACATCACCGGTTATGTCTGTTACCGAATATCACAGGCAGGTATATGGAACAGTTGGTCGTGTAATTCCTGGTATTGAAATCGGTATACAGGATGTAGAAACCAAAGAAATGATCAACATCCAAACACATGAATCTTTTGACCCTAATTTTGAGTGTGCAGAAGGAGAAATAATTGTTCGAGGTCACTGTGTTATGCAGGGTTATTTCAATAAGCCAGCTGAAACTGCCGAAGCTATTGACAAACACAATTGGTTTCATACAGGTGATATTGGCAGATTCTACAGAGGCAATTTACAAATCACAGATCGACTAAAGAACATGATCGTGAATGCTTACGGGAAGAATGTTTATCCTACTCCAGTGGAAAACATCTATCTTAAAAGTCTTAAAATAGATCAGTTGTTTTTAATTGGCGATAAAAGAGAATATCTTACTGCAATTATCATCCCCAACAAAGAGAACCTTCAGGAAACATTTAAACTTCCCGAGTCATTTTTTCAAAAGCCGGAAGTTTTTATAAAAGAAAAAGAAATTATAGACTGGATAGGTCAGGACATTAAAAAGTTTTCAGGAGAACTTGCGAAATTTGAAAGAATTAAGAATTTTAAAGTTAAACGCAATCCCTTTAGTATTGAGGAGGGTGAAATAACACCAACCTTAAAAGCCAAAAGGAAAGTTCTTGAAAAAAAATATGCAGACACTATTAACGAAATGTATACTGAATCAGTTGAGGCAGATTAATATATTCTGATTTGTGCTGAATATTCCTATTTAATACAGACAAAAAATGCTGTAAATACCTATTTTTGCATAATTTTAAAAATACAATACAAATAAAATTATACGGCTTATTGCCGGATACAAGAGATATATGAGTACAGGACTATCAGAATTAGAATTATTACGCCGTAATTCACTAAATCAATTGCGTGAATTAGGGATAAATCCCTACCCTGCCGAAGCATTTGAAATAAACGCAAATGCTGCAGATATTTTAGCGAACTATGAGCGGGATAAAACGGCATATAAGAATATCAGCATAGCCGGCAGGATAATGACCCGCCGTATTATGGGAAGTGCTTCATTTGTCGAAATACAAGACGCTACAGGAAGAATACAAGTCTATTTAAAAAGGGATGATCTTTGTCCGGATGAAGACAAGACGCTTTACAATACAGTTTTCAAAAAACTACTTGACCTTGGAGATTTTATAGGTGTTAAAGGTTATGTTTTCACAACTCAAACCGGTGAAATCTCTATTCATGTTACAGAGTTCAAACTCCTTTCTAAAGCATTAAAACCTTTACCAATAGTTAAACGTGACGAAGATGGTAATATATATGACGGATTTACCGATCCTGAATTACGATACAGACAACGTTATGTTGATTTAACTGTAAACCCTGGCTTTAAACAAATCTTTATTAACCGCTCTAAGGTAATCAACACCATGAGAAGTTATTTTGATGACCAGGGATGGATGGAAGTGGAGACTCCTATATTACAATCTATTCATGGTGGTGCTGCTGCACGTCCTTTTACTACACACCATAATACATTAGATATGCCGCTATACCTTCGTATAGCCAATGAGCTTTATTTAAAAAGGCTTATTGTGGCAGGATTCGACGGTGTATATGAGTTCGGTAAAATGTTCAGAAATGAAGGTATGGATCGTACTCATAATCCTGAGTACACCGCCATGGAAATCTATGTAGCCTATAAAGACTATATCTGGATGATGGCCATGGTTGAAGAATGTCTTGAAAAGATTGCGGTAACTATTCATGGATCTCCGGTTGTAAAGGTTGGTGAACATGAGATAAACTTTGAAGGTCCTTATGAAAAAATGACCATGTATGAGTCAATACAAAAGTATACAGGCATAGATGTTTCTAACATGACTGAAGAGGAATTAAAAGAAACCTGTAAAAGTCTCAATATCGAAATAGACACATCAATGGGTCGTGGTAAGCTTATTGATGAATTGTTTAGTGAGAAAGTTGAAGCAAACCTGATCCAACCTACATATATTACTGACTACCCTATAGAGATGACTCCTCTTGCTAAAAAACACAGAAGCAAAGAAGGTCTGGTAGAAAGATTTGAATTATTTGTAATGGGTAAAGAAATTGGTAATGCTTATTCAGAACTTAACGACCCCATCGATCAAAAAGAGCGCTTCGAAGATCAGCTCAAATTAGCAGACAGAGGTGATGACGAAGCCATGGCTATGGACGATGATTTTATCAGAGCCCTTGAGTACGGAATGCCACCTACCTCAGGATTAGGAATAGGTATAGACAGATTAGTAATGTTGATGACTAACCAGTCTACCATCCAGGAAGTGCTGTTCTTCCCTCAAATGAGACCAGAGAAAAAAGCCAAGCTAACTACCGATGAAGATTTCGTAAATGCAGGTATTCCGGCTGAATGGGTTCAGGTAATTAGAAAAATGGGAATCAATACAATTGAAGAGTTAAAAGGCGCAAACCCAAACAAGGTTTTTAATGATCTCGGAGGAATGCGCAAGAAACTTAAGCTAGAATTAACCATGCCTTCAAAAGAAGACGTAACTGCTTGGTTTTCTTAACATAGAGATAACATAAACTTAAAGGCTTGCTACATAAAAACTTAGCGGGCCTTTTCTATTTTTAGGGCATATTAAAATTGATAAATTATGAACAGTTCAAGCCTTGAAATAACAGAAAAAGAATACTGCATAAAGCTAAGTAAAGAAGCATTTGACTTGACGTTGATCCGCCAGCTGATCACAAGAATACAATCAGAGCAATTGTTCTTTAGCAGAAAGAAAGATTATCTTGAAGATGATATCATCAGCAGAAATTCAGAGAATTATGAACCTAATGAAAACTTTGACAGATTAAGCGAAAAATAAAAAGCCACATTTGCATGTGGCTTTAAGCTTTTCTTTATCTGTATCTAACCTGTTGTTGTCTATCCATCATTCCAAGCTGATCCTTCATTTGTTTTATCTGATCAGCAAGTAATTTATTTTTATCTGCCTTTTTTGCCTCGGTCAGATACATTTGGGCTTCCCTTTTATTTCTTTTTGCCATTGATATACCAGCTAAACTTAATTTAGCCAAGGCAATATTATGGTCCATATGTAAACCTAAAGAAAGTGCTTTCTTGAAATATTTTTCTGATTGCATAGGAGCCTTTCGTGATTCAATAAGACCTATCAAAAGGTTATAATAACCTTGCTGAACCCTGATCAGTTGCTTTTCATAATTGGTGATTCTTTTCAGGAAAACTTCGGCCTTAACCATATTGTCTTTTCTTAAAAACCACTGAGCAAGTAACATATTCTCATTATAAAAATATGTAACAAGAATCAGGATACTTATAAAAATCCCCAGAATACCCCATCCCCAAAAACTGAAGAACATAAGGGCAATGGAAGCTCCCAACACAACAAAACCTAAAATAAGACGAACTATATTTGGCATATCCTTTTATAATTTTTTTTGCAAATATCGTGTTTAAATACCAAAAAACAGATTTAAAATTATAATTTCAGCAAAAAAGAAATGATGTTCCTTTCATGTTTTACCTAAAGATTTTCAAAATATGAATAGATTTGCAAATCTTTAATTATGGAAAACACAGCACAGCATATTAATAAGCAAATAGAAGACTCCTCAACAGGTGAAATCATTCTATTAAATACCTGTACCCGAGATGCTGTAACAACATTTCCAGCTATGAGGGAAAAGTATGATAACGAGTACCCCAAATATAGTCCTGAATCTGCTGCATTAGGCGAGTTGCAACCTTTATTAGCAAACAAAACTATTACCATTGTTTTAGGAACATGGTGTGGCGATAGTCGTGAACAATTGCCTCATTTTCTAAAAACTATAGATACATTGTCTCCTGATAAAAAAAGCATAACTTTTATCTGTGTGGATAGAACAAAAAAAACGGAAAATGGGTTATTAGATAACTTAAATATAGATCGCGTACCAACCTTTATTATTTATGATAATGGAAAAGAGCTCGGTCGGATTATTGAAAAACCAATTATAAGTATTGAAGAAGATTTGGTACTTATATTATCAAAAAACTAATATGTCGATTACTTTAGAAAAGAGCTGGCTTAAAGAACTAGATGCCGAATTTGAAAAAAGCTATATGAAAGATCTAAAAGCTTTCTTGGAACAGGAAAAACAAAAAGGCATTACAGTATACCCTAAAGGATCAGATATTTTCAATGCACTAGATCACACTCCATTCGATAAAGTTAAAGTAGTGATCCTAGGACAAGATCCTTATCATGGACAGGGACAGGCTCATGGCTTATCCTTTTCAGTTCAAAAAGATATTACAATTCCGCCTTCCTTAAAGAACATTTATAAAGAACTTGCTACCGATGTTGAAGGATTTTCTATTCCTACTCATGGTAATTTAACCAAATGGGCAGATGAAGGAGTTTTATTACTCAATGCAACTTTAACGGTAAGAGCCCACGAAGCAGCTTCTCATCAGGGTAAGGGCTGGGAAATATTTACCGACAAAATAATAAGTCAGCTATCTGAACATAGAAAAGGACTCGTTTTTCTTTTATGGGGTAGATATGCTCAAAATAAATCGGCATTAATTGATCAGACCAAACACACTATTTTGACAGCAGCCCATCCCTCTCCTTTCTCGGCATATAATGGATTTTTTGGGTGCAGGCATTTTTCTAAGGCCAACGCCATTTTAGAAAAACAAAGTCTTAGTGCAATTGACTGGCAAATTGTCTAAAAGAAATTAGTATTCCAAAGGAACGATTGGTTCCTTTTTGGTAGTAGACATGATCATCATTGTCTGAAAAGTTTTAACTACAGATATTTTACTGATCTTATCCATGATTAAACGTTCATAAGCTTTAATGTCATTAACGTAAACTTTAAGTAAGAAATCAGCTTGTCCTGTAACGTGGTGACATTCTGTAATTTCTTTAATCTGATTTACCTCATCTAAAAAGATCTGTATGGTATTATTTTTATGAAAATCAAGTTGAACCTGAATAAAAGTTTTAATACCCAAACCTAATTTCTCTTCGTCGACCAAGGCATGGTAGCTTTTGATAAATCCTGACATCTCTAATTTACGTACCCTTTCCAATGTAGGAGCTGGAGAAAGTCCTATCTCCTGAGATAACAATAAATTAGTTATCCTTCCATTTTCCTGTAGTAATTTAAGAATTTTAAAATCAGTTTTATCTAGTTCTGCTGCCATTAGTTTTATTAATATTATGCAAAGGTAGAATAAGAATGCGTTACATACCAAATTTTATTCTAAAAATGTTACAATTATTTACAGTTTATTTCTTAATATTTTTTTAGATTTGTCTAAACTTATAGTTAGGCAACCATAAATGCAATCATTCACAGAGGAAAACTATCTTAAAATCATTTATCACCTTTCGCTTAATACTGAAAGCACGGTACAAACCAATGCTATAGCTGAAAGAATACAGACTAAAGCGGCTTCGGTTACCGATATGATAAAGAAATTGGCTGACAAAAAATTAGTTGACTATAAAAGATATCAGGGAGTAAAACTTACAGAATCAGGAAAAAACGCAGCAATTAACATTGTAAGAAGACACCGGCTCTGGGAAGTGTTTCTTGTAGAGAAACTGAATTTTAAATGGGACGAAGTTCATGATATAGCCGAAGAGTTAGAGCATATTAAATCTCCCGAACTTATTGAACGTTTAGATGAATTCCTCGCTTTCCCCAGAAATGACCCACATGGCGATCCTATACCAGATAAAAACGGAAAGCTTGATAATACAGTATTTATAAAATTATCTAAACTCAAGACCGGAGACAAAGGCCTGATTATGGGAGTTAGTGAACATTCATCCCTCTTTTTACAACATCTCGAAAAAATAGGCCTCACACTAGGTAAGCAAATAAGAATTACGGAAATCACAGATTTTGATGGTTCTTTAGAGCTAAGTATGGAAAACAAACACATTAATGTAAGCCGGGAAGTGGCAAAACACATCCTCATTAAAATATACCATGAAAAAACCTGAAACCAACGCAAAGAATTCCGGCTCGTTAAGTGAAGTACATCAGAGTGTTGATACCAGCAAAAGAACGGGTTGGCGACGTATCCTTTCTTTTATTGGCCCTGCTTACCTGGTAAGTGTTGGCTATATGGATCCAGGAAATTGGGCTACAGATATTGCTGGCGGCAGTAAATTTGGCTATCAGCTGATCTGGATCTTGTTAATGTCTAACCTCATTGCATTGCTTCTGCAATCCCTTAGCGCCCGTCTGGGTATTGTGAGAGGTCTAGATCTTGCGCAAGCCTCAAGAAACGGCTATCCAAAATGGGTAAATATTCCACTTTTTGGCCTGGCACAAACTGCAATTATAGCATGTGACCTTGCTGAGATTATAGGTATGGCAATTGGTTTAAACTTATTGTTTGGTTTGCCTTTAATCTGGGGAATTAGTTTAACCATTTTTGATACAGTACTCCTTCTTTTCTTACTGAATAAAGGAATGCGCAAAATGGAAGCCTTTATTGTATCAATGGTTTTTATAGTAGGCGTTTCATTTTTAGTAGAGATGTTCATAGTAGAGCCATCCTTAAAAGAAATTGCAAGAGGCTTTGAGCCAACTATGCTATCAGGAGAAGCATTATATATAGCCATTGGTATCATTGGTGCAACTGTGATGCCGCATAACCTATATCTGCACTCGTCACTGGTTCAGACCAGAAAATTTGAAAGAGATAATAAAGGGATCAAGGAAGCCATTAAGTTTAATTTCATTGATACAGCCGTAGCTTTAAACCTCGCATTCTTTGTAAATGCTGCCATTTTAATTCTTGCAGCTGCTGCATTCTATAAAAACGGTTTACATGAGGTTGCGGAAATTCAAGATGCCCATAAACTACTTCAAAACATTTTCGGCAATGTTGCTCCAGCTCTTTTTGCCATCGCATTAATCGCCGCAGGACAAAGTTCTACGGTAACCGGTACTTTGGCCGGGCAAATTGTAATGGAAGGCCACTTAAAGCTTCGTATAGAGCCATGGTTACGTCGATTAATTACACGCTTACTGGCAATTATACCAGCTTTTTTTACTATATTATGGTTTGGTAATGATGCTTTAGGTGGTTTATTGATCTTAAGTCAGGTCGTATTAAGTCTTCAACTCGGCTTTGCAGTAATCCCACTAATCCACTTCACATCAGACAAGCGCACGATGAAAGGATTCGCCATCAAAACATGGGTAAAAATTCTAGCTTGGGGAAGCTCCATCGTTATCGTTTCCTTAAACGTCAAACTAGTTGTAGAAGAAATTAAGACCTGGGGTGCTGATGGTGGTTGGTATGTTTATGCTATAATAGTTCCATTAGCTATACTTATTGGATTGCTTTTATTATATGTTTTCATATATCCACTAATCAGTAAAATTAAACGTGAGCAAAATGTAACTCCACATGGCAGTGCCCTTAATATTGATGAGGTTGAAAAAATCCACTACAAAAAAATCGGTATTACTGTCGATTTTTCTAAGAATGACAGAAACACCATAAGGCATGCTTTAATCCAAGGGGGCAAACAAGCCAACTATCATTTAATCCACGTGGTTGAAACAGCTGTAGCTCGCTACCATGGAGAATCAGCATTAGATTATGAAACACAAAGCGACACAGAAAATCTGGAAAAATACCGTAGTAACTTGGCGGAACTTGGATACAAAGCCACCATCCATATTGGCTATGGAGGTACGGTAAAAGCAATTGTAGATATTACGAACGAAAGCAACCTTGAACTGCTTGTTATGGGTGCCCATGGACATAAAGGCTTAAAGGATCTAATACTTGGAACTACAGTGAATTCTGTACGTCATAAAGTGACTATTCCAGTGCTTATTGTGAGATAAAATTGAGATATTAGCGGATTCTTATGAAGAACGATATCCAGATTAAAAATAAAAGAGCCTATTTTGATTACCACATTATTGAAAAATATAATGCAGGAATTGCTTTATTAGGCACAGAAATAAAAGCCATCAGACAGGGTAAGGCCAATATGTCTGATGCATTTTGCATGTTTATAGGCAATACACTATACGTAAGAAACCTACACATTTCAGAGTACAGCCATAGTTCATTTCACCACCACGATATTAAACGCGACAGGGCACTTCTTTTACAAAAAAAAGAAATTAAAAAACTTAAAGTAAAAGGCGAAGAAAAGGGCTACACTATTGTCCCGTTACGTATTTTCACCAATGAAAGAGGATTTGCTAAGATAGAGATTGCATTGGCACAAGGTAAAAAAGAATTCGACAAGAGAGATAGTATAAAAGACAGAGAATCGAAAAGAGAAATGGACAGGGCTATGAAATTCTAACAGCCCTGCAAAAAATTACCAGGCCTGATCTCCAACCAGGGGTACAAACCTAAAGGTGTCCAATTCTATCCTTTCATAATCGGTTTCGCTTACACGAATTACAGTTACCATTTTTTGTGAATGCTCATCACCTACAGGAATTACTAAAATCCCTCCTACTTTAAGTTGTTTAAGCAATATCTCTGGCACGAAGGGAGCCCCCGCTGTTACAATGATTTTATGATAGGGTGCATGATCAGCAATCCCTTTTGATCCATCGCCAAAAAAGAAATGAGCATTGTATCCCATTCCAGGCAAAACCCGTATGGTGTGTCTATAGATGCTTTCCTGCCGCTCAATAGTATAGACATTAGCCCCAAGCTCCATTAAAATACAAGTTTGATAGCCAGATCCAGTACCAATTTCAAGAACCTTATCTCCCTTTTTTATATGCAATAATTCACTTTGATAAGCAACTGTATAAGGTTGCGAAATAGTTTGTCCGTCGCCAATTGGAAAAGCAATATCTTTATACGCCTGATTCCAGAAAGTTTCATCAAAAAAGAAATGACGAGGCACCTTACCTATAGCTTTCAACACCCTTTTATCAGTAATACCTCTTGCTTCAAGGTGTTCAACTAATTTCTTTCTCGCTCCCTTTTCTCTGTAATTGTCAACAAACTTATACGCCATAGCACCCCAAAATTAGCCTTTTCAAATCTAATAAAGTTAATTATTTAGCTCTAAAAAGTTAAAAAAAGGCTAATACGCACAAAATCAATCCCAATAAAAACTAGTATGGATCAACATCCACCTGAATGTTTACTGCGCGATAGTCTTTTTCCGATTGAAATTGAACAATGGTATCTTTCAATATCGTCTTTACCTTTTGCACCGAAGTATTTTTATCACTCTTAATAATTACTTGTTTGATGTAGTAATTCCTGACACGTGACACTAATGGTTGTTCGGGCCCAAGTACTCTCCCGCCTAGCTGCCCTTTAAGAATGTTCGCAAACTTCTGCGAGGCCACATTTAAAAGATCAGCATCTTTATGCTTTATATTAATAAAGATGAGTCTTGTAAATGGAGGATAATTAAATTGCCTGCGTTCTGCAAGTTCCTCATTATACATCTCCAGGTATTTATTATCTATAACCTGATTAATAATTCTATGGTTATCATCATAGGCCTGTATAATTACTTTACCCTGTTTATCCCTTCTACCGGCCCTACCTGCAACCTGCGCCAACAGTTGATAACTTCTTTCAAAAGCCCGAAAATCAGGATAATTCAAAAGTGTATCAGCATTAATTACTCCAATTAGCGTCACATTATCAAAGTCCAATCCTTTAGCAACCATCTGTGTGCCGATCAAAATATCTGTCTTTTTCTCTTGAAAATCAGAAATGATCTGCTGCAATCCATTCTTAGTACGTGTACTATCTACATCCAACCGGGAGATTTTTGCTTCAGGAAAAATCAAACTCAGCTCTTCTTCCACCCTTTCAGTACCAAATCCTTTCTGTTCAATGTGAACCGACCCGCAGGCCGGACAAATGTTAATACTACTTTGATGATAACCGCAATAATGACAATGTAATTTCCCACTTGTTTTGTGATAAGTTAAACTCACATCACAATTTACACACTTAGGTGCATAACCACAGGTACCACAAATTAGGATGGTGGCATAGCCCCGTCTATTTTGAAACAAAATTACCTGCTCCTTATTTTCCAATGTAAAAGCAATCTCATCAATCAACTTAGTTGAAAAATAAGAAACCATTTTCTTGCGTTTCGTTTCTTCGGAAATACTAATTACTTCCTGTAAAGGTAAATCAACCCCACCAAACCTTTCGGTAATTGTTACAAGACCATACTTACCGCTAATCGCATTGTAATAGCTTTCAATAGATGGTGTAGCAGACCCAAGCACAATTTTAGCCTGATGCAGATGTGCCAGATAAACTGCCGCATCCCTAGCCTGATATCTTGGTGACGGATCATGTTGCTTATAAGAAGATTCATGTTCTTCGTCAACCACAATTAACTTCAATTCTTTAAAAGGCAGAAATACCGCAGAACGAGCGCCCAGAACCACGCGATATTTGCCATTTAATACCTTATTCCAAATCTCGACCCGCTCGTTATTATTGAACTTAGAATGGTAAACACCAATAGCATCTCCAAAATAACGCTGTATGCGTTCTACTATTTGAGTAGTTAAAGCAATTTCAGGTAATAAGAACAATACCTGTCCTCCTGTTTCAATTGCTTTTTCAATCAGTTTTATATATATCTGTGTTTTTCCTGATGCAGTTACACCATGCAATAACATAACGTCCTTAGCGAGGAAGCCGTCTTCTATTTCTTGTAAAGCTTTATTTTGAGCTTCGCTAAGTTCAAAATTTAGCACAAAATCATCAGCATTTTCCATTAGTCTGCTAACCGGACGCTTGTATATTGCAAAAATTTCTTTATCTACAAGCGTTTTAAGGGCCGCTGTGCCACAAGCACTCTCTTCAAGCAATTGTTGCTTTGAAATAGTAGTCTGCTGCTTAGAAAGCTTTAGATAAGCCAAAAGCGCATTCAATTGTTTAGGTGCCCTCTCTAAAATCGAAAACAGGTGCTTTAAGTTCTCCTCCTCATTGTAAAATGGCTGCAGAGAAACAAATGACTTTAACAGAGGTTTATATTTCTCTACCACTTCTTCGGCGATATAAACCATTCCTTTGCCCAGCAAGGAATTAATGATCGGGTAAACTGTTTTTTGTCCCAATAATGCCGATACATCATCGATAGTTAATCTTGGTCTGCTTCTTAAGGCATTTAAAATGATTTGCTCCTTATCTGTAAAAACAATCTCCTGAATAACACCGTCGTCATCAGAAAGTGGACTTTCCTCTTTCAATACGATGATCGTTTCACTTGCCAGTTTCAGGCCGGTTGGCAATGCAGCCGACAGTACATCACCTTCATTACATAAGTAATAAGAAGTCATCCAATCCCATAAATTTAACTGTTCAGCGGTAATGATCGGATAAGTATCAACAACATCAATAATGTATTTAGCCTCATAAACTTCGGGGGCTTCTTTACTGATACTTTTAACTAAGGCTGTATAGATTTTATTCTTCCCGAACTGAACTACTACACGTTTACCGACCGCTATCTGATCATTTAACTCAAAAGGAACACGGTAAATATAATTTTTGGACAGTGAAAGAGGTAAAATGACCTCAATAAAGAGTGTCTCTCTTTCAACAAATTCCGGATCAAGAAAATCCAACATTATTTACTTTTTAAAGCCGCTAAAAGCAACGACAACCAGCCAAGAATCAACAACAAACCTCCAATAGGAGTTACCGGACCAATGTAATTTACAAAACCAATGTTTGTAACACTGCGTGTTGCAAGTAAGTATAATGACCCGGAAAACAGCAATATACCAAACGTAAAAAAGCCATATGCCAGGTTTATAAATTTGCCTTGCCCAGCTTCCCGACCTTTAAATTGAGCAAGAAAAAGCAATGCGAAGGTATGATAAAACTGATACTCCACTCCTTTTGCCCAGATCTCAATAGAGCCGGCATCCAATACATTCTTTAAGCCATGTGCACCAAAAGCTCCAAGCATTACTGCAATAGCTCCAAATAATGATGCAGTTATCAATATACGTTTATCCATTATATTCTAAACCCACAATTTGAGATAACAAACTTAACAAACTTGAAGCATTTATTATTAATCCCAACTATTAAAATTAAATTTGTAGTAACAGCAAATGAAAAAAATTCTTGTCATAATAATAGCTCTGTTTACTGCCATCTTAACCCTGGCTTATATGTATTTTTCTGGTCTAAATACGGATCGGGAAAGTAATGACAGTAGTTTATACGCAGCTACAGCAAATTCTGCCCTTATCTTTTCCTTTCAAAACGATAAAAGCATATTTGACATCTTAAAAGGTCAGGATATTTTGCAGGAGATTATCGGAGAAAACAATTTCGCTCAACTGCAATCTATAAAGGACCATATACTATCAGCTCCCGATATCAACCGTATTATTGGCAAACAGAATATATATATTAGTCTCATTCCCGGAAAAGACAAACGTATAGATTTGTTATATAGCACCCAGATAAATCCTGGATCTAACAGAAACCAATTATTGATTTCATTGGCATCTGCTAAATTGCAATTAGATACTTCGCAAAAGATAACGACTATTACTTTACCAGATAGTTTGATATTCTATTTGGGTACTAAAGATAACCTCTTGCTATTATCAAGCTCTGCGCAATCCATTTCAAATGCATTATCTAGCCCAATTAATAGTAACAATAAATTTGTCCAACACATCAAATCAACCACCAGGCTAACAAAAAATAGTCTTGCCGAAGTCTACATCAATTTCAAAATTCTTCCTCAATTGTTAAAATCAACTATGCCGGGAAAACTTAGCGGGGAGCTTTCAGTACTTGATAATTGTAATGCATTTGCATCACTTGTATACAATTTCAGTAAAGAAAAAATATTACTTACTGGTGTAACTCAAAACAGTGCCCCAAATGACTACTACGAGTTGTTCTCTAACTCCAATGCACAAAAAATTACCATAACCAACATTCTACCAGAAAACACAGCCAACTACACTGTTTTTGCCATAGAAAACTATACAGATTGGAAAGGAAAGCTACAAAGCTGGTTCGCCAGTAAAAAGGAAGAGAATAAAGCCGGAGAGGTACTAAAAAATATCAGTGCTAAATACCATATAGATCCAAATCAGATAATACCCAAATACTTCAAAGATCAGCTTATTACCTTTCAGCTAAGTACTACAGAAAAAATTGGAGCAATCAATTTGAGTAACGGCGAAAAAGTTGATCAGTTATTATTAGATCTTAGCACAGATTACGGAGATGGTATAAAGCTATTTAAAGAGGATGATTTTTTGTATGTTTATTTTGGAGAGCCTTTTAAGAAATTTAAAAGACCTTACTACATCATTATAGATAATTACATGGTTTTTGCTAATAATGCCAGTACAGTACAATCTTTTCTAAACAGTTATAAAAACAATCGCCTTTTTATAAATAAAGAAAGCTATGCCAGTAGCATAAATCAACTGCCAAATACTTCCAGCATTAGTTTCGTTATCGACCTCAATAATTCATCAGATATATTTCTTAAAAACATCTACCTTCCTTACTATAAGCACATCACGTCTGAAAAAGGATTAAAAAATTATCAGTCATTTATATACCAACTTAGCGGAGATAATGGTAAATTTCAAACAAATGTTTTGATGAGCAGGAAACTACAACCTTTACCGCAAGATTCATTAATATTAGAAAACGACTCATTATGAGAAAATATCTGATCCTATTCTCATTTCTATTTCTTTTCAACCAACTAAAAGCTCAACAATACGGCCTTTTCAATACCAAAACTTTATTTGATGGATTTGAGAACCCAGCACAAAAAACATTTGTTTTAGATTCTTCGCGCAAATATGCTTCAAATTTCTTTTTACCCTATTTAGGAATAAATGCCATCAATAAAGGCAATGAGGATATAATGCATAAATTAATTAGCACTGGAAAACTTTCAGTAAAGGACATTCCAATCGGAACAAATAAGCTAAACAAGATCTATCAAAATTCCAACATATATTTATTCAATTTCAAGATATTTAAATCCTACAAATACCATAAGGAGATCGGTTTTTCGTGGCAGTTACGAACAGACCTTCATGCAAAATACACTAATGAATCACTTGCAATAATAGATGATTACACCAGGTTCATTAACAGCTCCAATTTAACTCAAAATCCATTTAACAATAGCGGTTATGGTCAATCTTATCATCAATTCAGCTTAACTTACAGAGAAAACTACACCAAAAAGCTTGCTTTCGGTGTTAAAGTTAGTTTACTAAGTGGAATTTCCTATAGCAGCTTAAAGACTAACAATTCAGCTATCCAAGCCGAACCAACGTTGGACAAAATAGCTTTATCGTTAAAAGGAACATATAAATCAAGTTTTCTGGAAACCAAAGAATTAGAAACAAATGACCTGATCCCTACATTTAAAAACCCAGGTCTCGCACTTAGCTTTGGCACAACATACACCTCAAAAAGTGGGGTATTTATTATGGCCAATATAAAAGATCTGGGCGTAATAAGATGGAGCAACAGATCCTATGTAAGCAACTTTGACAACAGGCTTGCTCCTACCATAATCCCCGAAGATGATGATCCAAACACTCCACCCCTCAGTCCGAAGGATAAAGATCAAAGGATAACAAACCAAATTACAGATATTGTAAAAAATAGTGCAGTAAATAAAAGCTTTTATACCCTTACAAATGCCAAGGCTGATTTTCTGATCTCCAAAACATTTAGTTTTTATACACCTAGCTTTATTGTATCAAAAAATCTATTTTATAATGGAGGTGATGCCGCCATTGTAAATAAATTCCGTTATAATGATTTTTCTGTAAGTGCTATTCCAATCTATAATTTCAACAACCTATTCCTTTTTGGAATGCAGGGGATGTATCAAACACCAAACTTTGAGTTCTTTATGGGCTCAGACAATCTCCTTAAGACAACTAGAACCGCTAATGCAGCAATTAAATCTGATACATCCCCAGGATCAGGATATAATGGAGCTTCCTTTTACATAGGATTAGGTATTAAATTCGGTTATACTGTAGAACACCCCCAAAACAGCAGCTATATACCAGGCTTAGATGATCAGGAAACTGGTTTTTTCAAACGAATTTTCAGTGTATTCTCTAAAAAAAGATAATGTGGAATATTACTCTGGCCTCGAAAAGGCTGCGAAGTAAAATAAATCCCCATGTTTAAGGCGCTCGTCACCTCGAACATAGTGAGCGGTCTCTTTCCTGAGTCCTTAGGTTACCAGACATCCATCTCTGCCATATTGTAAGCAATATGGCTCAACAGATCACTCCTATGTTCGAGATAATGAGGAAGAAGAACAAAAGCTTTACTTCTTTTTAGGTGTGGTTAAAACAAAATCTTTCAAGTAAAAGGGCTCAAAATAAGCAACATCTTCAAATCTGGAAGACTCATAGGCCTCATGAGCAAGTTTACTCATGTAAGATGCCGAGTTAAAATTCAGTTCAGAAAATCTTGCATTTTCCTGCTTCAGTACATCAGCACACTTGGCAGCACCGTTACCAATAAAAGTGATTACATTAGTGTTTAATTCCTCGGCAAAGCTCTGCTCATCTATTATTTTAGCAGAAACCGGAGACGCAGTTTTAAGACCATTATCATAAATAGAAGTAAACACCTCCATTCTTCGGGCATCAATCATTGCGCAAATCAGACCACTGTAATCAGGATTTTGAAGCATAAATCCCTGAGCCATCATTTGAAGCGTAGGAATCGCAATTAATGGTTTATCAAGTGCAAAGCATAGTCCTTTTGCGGTAGACACCCCAATACGCAATCCCGTATAAGAGCCTGGCCCCATACTTACTGCGATAGCATCAAGATCCTCAAATTGTAATCCCGTAGAATCCATAGCCCCTTTTATAAACAAAGTTAAGCTACCGGCATGAATATTATTTGCCATTAACTCTTTTAAAGCTATGGTCTTACCATCATGTGCTATTGCAGCAGAACAGACTTGTGTAGCGGTTTCAATTTGAAGTATAGTAGCCATCAGTTTAAATTAAAAATATCATTACGGAACAGGATCATGGCCATGACCACCCCATGGATGACATCGACCAATACGTTTCAAGGTCAACCACCCTCCTTTAAACGGACCATGCTTTTTTATGGACTCAATACCATATTGAGAACAAGTAGGGGTATATCTGCAACTTGCTCCTAATAATGGAGACAAAAACCATTGATAAAGTTTTATCAAGCCTAAAAAAATCCAGCTAATGATCTGTTTAATTATCCCCATCAGCTTTTTTCATTTCATTGGTTCCAACAGCTACAAGCAATTTTTTAAAAACTCCGGACATTTTCTTCTCAAAAAATGAATAATCGTAAATCTGCTTGCCAATAAATTGAACAGAAAGCAATAATAGCTTATTAGAACCGACAAGAGATGAGTAAAGCTGTGATTGCTTCTGAAGGCGATAAACCTCACGGGTACGGCGTTTGATCAAATTTCTGTCTACCGCCTTTTTAAAGCGTTTCTTAGAAACATTAATTACAACCTGCACAGGATATTTGTGTTCTGTATCTACATATAAATAAGATACACGAAAGGGGTATAATAAAAAAGAAGAACCGTTCTTAAATAGCAAGTCAATTAACTTCCTGCTACATAACCGTTCTTCTTTATTAAATGTGTTCATGTTTTTGATCGCAACTTTGCAGATGTTCTGATCTGCTAACACCTAAACGTGCTGCAATCAAAAATTATGCTTTATGACGACGTTCGTCAGAAACTGATAATCTTTTTCTTCCTTTTGCACGACGTGAAGCTAATACTCTTCTACCGTTTGCTGTAGCCATTCTTTCGCGGAAGCCATGCTTGTTTCTTCTCTTTCTTTGCGAAGGTTGGAATGTTCTTTTCATAACTGTATTATATCTTAGACTATTTTTTTAATTAAGAGGTGCAAATATAGTGCGATTTTTTTCTATTTGCAAATAGAATTAGAATTTTCTATAAGCCTAGTGCAGCTTTCAACTTCACATACCCTGTTTTACTCACTGGCAGCCATATATCCGATTTTAAAAGAACAATATAACTATCCTTTTCTTTCAATTCGATCTTTGTAACCTGGGCCAAATTTATAATATAAGAACGATGTATCCTAATGAACTGTGCGGAATCCAAAGTTTGTTCAAAAAAGCTCATTGTTTTATTCTTATGGAATATCCCCTCAACGGTGCTCATTTTCACATAATCATCATCAGCTTCAAGGTAATGGATATCAGAAACAGCAATAATTTTAATTACCCCATTTTTTTTAACTACAACCCTGTTATTTTGTGTTGGGCTAAGTGCTGCTGAATCCAATAGTTCTCTGGTTGATTCATCTCCATTATTACTTAACCTTGATGGCAGTTTCTGCATGGCAAGATCAAATCTGCTCTTTTCTATCGGCTTCAGTAAATAATCGACCGCATTAACTTCAAAAGCCTTAATTGCATACTCATCAAATGCCGTGGTAAATATTACGGCAGGTGGCTTCTCTACCAATTCCAACATCTCAAAGCCATTAATTTTTGGCATTTGTATATCCAGAAAAATAAAATCAGGTTGATGCTGAGTGATTGCCTTAATACCCTCGAACCCATCATTGCACTCAGCCACCACCTCAATATTAGGAAAGTCGCTCAGATAATGTTTCACAATATCCCTGGCCAAGGGTTCATCATCAATTAGTATCGTTCTTATCATTTGCCTGAGGTATTTTAAGCGTTGTTATAAATAAATTATCTTCTGTAGCCTTCGTTTTCAGTAACTTCTCATCAGCGAACAACAAATATAGCCTTCTTTTGATAGCAGACAAACCGAAACCTGTTCCACCAGCTGCCTTCATTTCAGGATCATAAGGGTTTTGTACCATAATCACTAATACATTATTTTCAACCTTTACATGCATAGATATTGTAATTGCGGCCGAGGTATTGTATAAGCCAAATTTTATTGCATTTTCTACTATAGGTTGCAATAATGTGCCTGGCAAACGCAGATTAAGTGTATTCTCATCTACGCTAATATCAATATTTAATCTGTGGCTAAACCTTACTTTTTCTATGTCAAGGTAAAGTTCAATATATTCCATCTCTTCCCCTACACTAACCCAAACCTCATCATCTCGTTTTAAAGTACCTCTTAGAAAGGCCGCAAGCTTAGTGATCATAGTACCTGCCTCTTTGGGATTTACTATAGTGAGTGCGTACACAGAGTTCAAACTATTAAACAAAAAATGCGGTTGCAACTGATGCCTAAGCTTATTTAATTCTGCTTCTTTTGATAAATTCTGAGCAGTGAGTAATCTTTCCTGAGTGGCCGACTGTTCTTCCAGTCTATACCATAAAATATTAGCTAAAGCACACCAGGCTAAAAATATAAATACAATGATAAAGCGAACCAATAAAGACAAGTTTAAAAAACTTTGGTAAGTAAGGTTATCTACGAACAAAAAGTTTAATGCGAACTTACTTGCAAAAGTAATGATCAGAGCCAGCATTAAGGTTAATACCAATATAAACAATATCGTTTCATTTTTAGGTTGATAATAACCCAATAAATTACTCAAAATAATACATGCGACAGCCAGCAGACCATTTGTTATTAAACTATCGGCAACGGAAACAGGCAGACTAAAATTCAGTGTATAATAAAACAGGAACACAAAAATAGCAACCCATGCTAAAAATATAACAAGGGAAAACTTCTGGATCTGTGGTACCGATAGAGGTCTAGTTGTCAAAACAATCTAATTCTGTAGTTGTAAGTTGTATATGTTCTTTTAAGAACGCTTGTCTCTTTTCTATCTGATCTAAAAAAGCAGAAACATCAATTGGTTCATGCATTATCGATGCAATTTCAGCACCGTCATCTGGTGTTTGAATTTCATGCAGATCAGCAATACAAATGAATTTCCAGGTTACCAATTCGCCACCACAGTTTTTAAATGGCGGATGAAAACTATGAGCTGTTTCTTCTGCTTTTAAAAGTGCTTCTGCACTATTTAATGCTAACATCAATCTTAGTTGTTCATCAAACTGCGGTTTGTAATTACCATCACCGCAAACTATTTCATAAATATATCTTACTAAAAACCATTTCATAACATAGGGTTTTAAAAGTTTCTAATGTCCACCCCGCCAAATAATGCCACCCCCTTAATAATTATTATTTTCCTTGGTCCGTCTATCACCTGACCCATTGCACGCTTGTCATCCATACCACCAAAAATGGCAGTAACCTCAGATTTCACTTCCCAACTTGGTGGAATCACGATCTTTAATCCTCCAAATATTGCAACCACCTCCAGAATTATTGTGCCTTCAAAATCTGCTTGCGTTAAGTTAATGTCCGAGCCACCAAAAATGGCAATCACATCTCCTCCTTTAAAATTCTTTGAGTATACATTTTGATGGCTGCCCCCAAACACATTCACAGAATCAAGAATATCATCTTTATTCATATCGCTGTATTCTTTTGGCTCGTCTGTATTTACAGATCCATCAAAGTTTCTGAAACGCGGGTGTTTTTTATTCCATCTTTTTCGCCATCTCTCTTTATCCCATTCGGTTCTTTTGGGTTTAAAAATCATATACAAACCAAGAATAATAAATGCAATAGCGAAATAGTATTTGGACAAGTCAAATTCTCCAATGTCTTCAAGCGTAAAGAATCCTCCTACCAACACCATTATCAACCACCCGCCACCATTGAAATTCCTCTTATAGCCAACCAGCAAACCTATTACAATCAACAGGGTATGCCAGCTGATAACCCAATGAGGGATATCGACACCAAAATTTCTTAAAAAAAACACCAGGCCTACTCCCAATATTATCAACCCACTCCATAATCTGCTAGAACTGTTGTTGTTTGTAAATTTTTCCATTTCCTTATATTTTATATAATTCAGTAAAGTCTATTACAATCTTTATGAATTTTATGCTCTATTTAACTTTTAATGTAATAGTTGTGGATCAAATGTATATAGAAGGAACCCATTAGCCAACATGAATGATTCATATCTGCGCTAAAGATCGGTAAACGTGTATTTTTAATCGGTGAAAATATCCCTTACTTTTAGGACATGAAACATCTCTTTACTATTATTTGCTTATGCCTACCTTTATTTAGTATAGCTCAAACTTCCCAACAATATAAAATTTATGATGTTAAAAACCGAAAAGCCATCTCTATAAATGAATTGGTCAAGGACTTAAACAAGATAGATGTGTTATTTTTTGGGGAAGAGCATAATGATTCAGTAGGGCATACATTGGAACTTGAAATTCTTAAACAGATACATATTGCATATCCCAAAACTGCCCTTTCTATGGAGATGTTTCATACCGATGTACAGCCGGTTATAAATGAATATTTGGGTGGTTATATCTCTGAAAAAAACTTCACTAAAGAAGCAAGAGCATGGAACAACTATAAGGATTACAGACCTCTTATTGAGTATGCAAAAGCCAATAAAATAGACGTAATTGGAGCAAATGGAGCTGCAAGATATAGCAATATGGTTAGTAAATCAGGATTAGATGTGCTAAATACCTTACCGAAGGAATCGAGATCTTATTTACCTCCATTACCCATAGACACTGCAACCGGAAGCTATTACAATAAATTTACAAAGGAACTTGGTGGCCATAATATGGGTAGCATAAAAATATATCAGACTCAAAATTTTTGGGATGCTACAATGGCCTGGTCAATTGCCAGATACATAAAGAAACACAAGGGCACAAAGATACTTCAGCTTAATGGTCGCTTTCATAGTGATGAAGGGCTGGGTGCGTTTGCAAAATTAAAAGATACTTCAAAGAAACTTATCATTTCGAATCTCTCATGCTTCCCTTCGACAGATTATAATAATCCAGATTGGGAAAAATACAAACACCTGGGTGATTATATTATTATAACCGACCCAGGTGTCAAAAAGAGCTTTTAATTTACTTTTTAAGTAGATCTCTGATTTCAGTAAGTAGAGCCTCTTCTTTAGTAGGCCCTGCAGGAGCAGCGGCAACTGCCTCTTGTTTGCGTTTCATAGAATTAATGCCTTTTACAAGCATAAATACGGCTAAAGCAAGTAATAGGAAATTAATAGCTACTGTAATGAAATTACCGTAGGCAAAAACAACAGCTCCAGGAACTTTTCTTGCATCTACAAGTGCCAATCCTTCAGTAACGCTTCCTTTTAGTACTACATACATATTACTAAAATCAACCGAACCAACTATTGCTGAAATTAACGGCATAATAAGATCATTAACAACACTGTCTATGATCTTACCAAAAGCGCCACCGATAATTACACCGACAGCCAAATCCATTACGCTGCCTTTGATGGCAAACTCTTTAAATTCTTTTACAAATCCCATAATAATATAGTAGTTTAGTTATGTTTTAACTAAAAATAGAAAATTAAACATTCATATCAAAGATTTTTTTTTGAAGAAATTCAAAAAAAAGACCGCCCAAGTAGGGCACTAAAAAAGTGGCTCGAAAATAAACGAGAGAAATAAAATTATGAAATAATTGATTTTGACACTCTCAGAGCCGGCTACAGAAAACTTTAGCTAAAAAAACTTCTTACAACTTAAAGAAAACGGGGCAATTCATGATTTATGAGCTGCCACATTTTTGTAAAGGACTTTTTCAGTGCTCTCCATCCAGACCAAGCCATTTTTTAACCTAAATTTAACCTGTTATTGGCACCCCTATGACAGACATCCACCATGGGTCCGCTTGAACCGATACAAAGTTTCAATTATCAATTACAGATTGTTTAAGTGTAATGATGGATGAAACATTTCACTGAAAACGATTGATATATTTCGCTCTGTTTATCAGGTATTTTCTATAATATAATTGTGGCAATTGCTATTATATAAACGAAATGCGTATTTTTGAAGCAGGTATATTAATTACCGGGCCACTTACTCTATGCTTAAACAACATTTACAACAAAAACTCCTTCAAAAATTATCGCCTCAGCAAATTCAATTTATAAAATTGCTGCAGGTACCAACCGTTGCTTTAGATACACGCATTAAAGAAGAATTGGAAGAAAATCCTGCATTGGAAGACCCAAGTTTGATGATTGCAGAAGAGCCTAAAAGTGAGTATGATGATTTAAATGATACACCAGATGATTTTGAAGCTGGACCAAAGGAAGAAAGTGTTGATGAATTTAATGTAGATGATTATTTGCAGGATGATAGTGTAAATGATTACAGTACATCGTACAACAACAATGACGATGACGAAGAAAAAAAAGAAACTCCAATTGCAATTGAAAGTACTTTTTTTGAAAGCTTGCAGGAACAATTAGATCTTGTTCCTCTTTCGGATCAGGACTTTATTATTGGCAAACAAATTATAGGTAGCTTAGATGATGACGGTTATTTACGCCGCCCGATTACATCTATGATTGACGACCTTGCATTTTCTCAAAATGTAATGGTTGAGGAAGAAGATGTTCTTGAAATGCTTAAGGTTATTCAGGCATTTGATCCTCCTGGTATTGCCGCCAGAGATCTGCAGGAGTGTTTAACACTTCAATTAAGACGAAAAGACCCTAATAACCCAATTATTTTAAAGGCTATTGAAATTGTTGAGAATTATCTAGACGAGTTTACAAAAAAACATTACGATAAACTTGAAAAATCCTTGGGTTTAAGCAGTGAAGACCTTAAGGAAATTATTGCTGAAATATTAAGGCTCAACCCTAAACCTGGCGATTCTAATCAGGTAACGACAAAACAATTACAGGTAATCCCTGATTTTCATGTATCAAACAATGATGGTGTTTTAATACTTACACTCAATTCAAAGAATGCGCCAGAATTAAGAGTTAGCCGCTCTTACATTGATATGTTTGATCATTATGACAAAGCAGCTCAAAAAGATAAAAAAATGAAAGAAGCTGTTCAGTTTGTAAAACAAAAACTGGACTCCGCAAAATGGTTTATTGATGCCATTAAACAAAGGCAACAGACCTTGCTTAAAACTATGAATGCCATTATGCAGTATCAATATGAATATCTGCTGACAGGAGATGAGCGTAAAATGCGTCCAATGATATTAAAAGATATTGCAGATAAAATAGACATGGATATCTCAACGGTTTCGAGGGTTGCCAATTCTAAATATGTTCAAACCGAATTTGGTACTTTTCTATTGAAATCGTTCTTTTCTGAAGCCATACAAACAGAAAGCGGCGAAGAGGTTTCAAATAAAGAGGTCAAGAAAATCCTTGAAGATTGTATCGGCAACGAGGATAAACGTAAACCGCTGGCAGATGAAAAGTTAACGGAAATATTAAAAGACAGGGGATACAATATTGCCCGCAGAACTGTTGCCAAGTATAGGGAGCAAATGAATATTCCCGTGGCCCGCCTTAGAAAAGAGCTTTAATATTGCATTACCACATTTTTGTAGTGCTAAACACTTCGTACACATTGTTGAGCTGGAATCCTAAAACTATTTCGTGACTTCCATTTGTAACACGATTCAGATCTGAAGTTACAAAATCGTAAGAATAGGTAAGGTTAATCAGTTTGCTAATATTCACTCCAGCTAATGCTGCGAACGAATCATCTTTACGATAACTTCCCCCTATCCAAAATCGGTCTTTAAAGGACAATTTCATATTGACATCTATTGATACCGGCGTAGGACTCACCTTTTTGAACATCACTGAAGGAGTTGCTGATATCTCCTCAGAGACAAAAAATCTATACCCGGTTGTAATAAAAAAGTGAGGTACCTCCTTCCCAAGATTAAATCCAGGATCATTGACAAATTTTAATTTCTGAGATAAGATTTGCTGCACTGATGCACCTGCAAAAAACCGGGCTCCGTATAACCAAATTCCAAGACCCAAATCAGGCTTAATCTGACTTTCAATAGCATTCCTCGTCGCAGGTTCTATCTCACCTTCATGAAACTGCAATGAGCTCGAATCAAACCCTATCCTGGTTAATCCTGCAGCAACACCTACTGAAAGGTTTAACTGATTGGCCATCTGCAGGTGATAAGCATAAGTAATATTGGCATCTAATCTCGATATCGGTCCAACCTCATCCAACACGGCGATTATTCCCATCCCATGATGTGAAGGAGAAGCAGTGTAGTTTTGCATATAATTTCTGCTCATCGGGTTGTCTCCCTTATCAGGCAATGATAGTGGATTTCTCCATAAATAATCATCGCCGAGCTTCCAGTTTGCTGAAACAAATGAAGTTTGTGGCGCATCATTTATACCAACCCACTGTTTTCTATAACCAACTTTTATGTCTGTATAGTTTTCAATGCCACTAATGGCAGGATTTAACAGGTAATTATTAAAAATATACTGGGTATATTGAGGCCTTTGCTGAGCCAATGCAGCAATATTTAGTAACACAAGTGCCAGAATGATGTATATATTTTTTCTCACGTTATTTCAATAATGTTAAAGCTCCAGTTGCCCTTTTTCTGCCATCGTTTGGATCGATAATATAATAATAAGTTCCAACAGGTAAGGCTTCACCTTTGTACTTCCCATCGAAAGGTACAGTGTAGTAACCTTTGCTAAAAAAAACACGTGCTCCATAACGGGTAAATACCTCCACTGTAGCTTCAGGGCATTCCTCAATGGCATTGATTTCCCAGACATCATTTATTTGATCATCATTAGGACTAAAGGCATTTGGCGGGTGTATATCTTTCGAATAATCTATATAGACCTTGATACGTATCATTTTTGTAATAACATCAGACATACACCCCTCGTCTCTTCCGGTGGCAAACCTAACCGCAAAATTACCCGTTTTCTGATATATATGAGTTGGATTCTGTTCTGTTGATACGTGGCCATCTCCAAAATCCCACAACCACTTATTGAGGGGCTTATCTTCTAAGTTAGAATAGCTTCGGTCTGTAAAGGTAATTAAGGAATCCACAAACCCTTCTGCATCCGTACTTACAATGGGCGTAGGAACGGGGTTTACATCAAAGTCAAAATCATATTCAATTTCAGCACTTAAACAATTATTTTCATTTGGTCTTACGGCTGTGACCTGCATTCTCAATTTACCCAACTCATCAAATATGAAATCCTTGTTGTATAAATATGCATAGGAAGGACCATCTGGAGTAGGTATTATTTGAGGTTCTGGTGTATAATCTGCCTGAGGATCTCCCTCTAAATTCCACTTTATGTTTAATGCCTTATAGGGTAAGACAATTTTAAAATTTGATTTTTGACCAACGCATGCATTTTTTGAATCTGTATTGGTTAGCTGATTATGAATCAAAAGGTAATTGTCGGCAGCTAGATTTGTTCCGGCAGAATACGAATAAGATTCTTTCTCGCCAAAACCATAAGCAATAGCGTTAAAGCCATCGTTAGCGGTTAGTGTTGAACTTATATTATTAATTCTTATCTGTATGCCTGAATATTCCGGATTAGATGATATTACTGACCAGGTGCCATTTTCTGGAGTGGCTCCGTCAATTTTAAAAGTTGATGTGGCTGAGGTTCTCATACTCACGTTAATATAGCGCTCAGAGATGCGCTCTTTTGTGGAGGAGAAAAGCGTGATTGCCTTAATGTTAAACTCTATTGGATTTAGCAGTACCATATCGGGATCGCTTAACATCTCAAGATTTGTTGCAGATGACCAGATTTGACTTAAAGAATATTGTGCAACACTAATCTTCTTATTTGCCTTAATGAACAATGATTCCATTAGAGGCGAGGGGCTCTCGTAAAATTGCCCTTTGTTCAGTGTAAATGTACCTCCATTAAAGTCTACCTGAGTATTATTTTCCTGCGCTAATATCCTTAACAAGAATTTTCTATCTTTAAATGGAACCACCGCATAGTTTTTACCCCAGCTGCTTGGTGGGTATAATTGCTGATATAGCGGATCTCTGGAGTCTTTGTCAGGATCTCCCCTACCAATAGAAACTGAAGTATTTCCAGAGAAAACAGCAAATCGTTTATTACAATTGTCTTGAGAGCGTGGATCTATTTCAACAACTGTACCGGTCAAATCCTGCTGATCAGGTGGCATATATTCATAGACCTCTCCTGCATTGGTAAACGAGACTGGTCTATCCCCCCCTCTGGCATGTATTATTATTTTTGTATTTGGCTCAGTTGCGACAATCGCTAAATAATTTCTGCCTGCCCCATCTTTTATGTTGCCATTTTGAGTATAATTCATTGAAAAATACTGTTGCCCAAGTGCTTCCGTTGGAAGGATTAGAGATGCGGAAGAACGTCTACCTGCATAAATATGTGAATATACAGCTACTTTGGGCATTCCATCCTTGACCTTTATGTGTATCCCCCTTTGAACTTTAATGGTATTTATGTCGTTTAAATCGATGTATGCATCAGCTCGTGGAATAAGAAAAGGTTCAACAATGTTGGCCATAATCTCCTTAGTTTGACTCCAAGCTCCACAGGTCACTGTTACTTCTGAATTATTTTTTGAAGACACATAAATGGTATTGTTGGCGAGCTTTGGTAGTTCCAGATAAAATGCAGGATCATGGGTAGGAAATACTGACCAAAAGTCAGTGCCTTCATTGGATATATTTTGTGCCTGAATACTTAAGAAAAAGGAGAGATGAATTAATGTTAGTAAAGTTATTCTCCAGATTCTCATAGTTGATTGTCTCTTAGATTTAAGGCAATAAATTATTTTGCCTTAGCAAAAATTCTAATTGCTTATTTGCTAATATCAGTTGCTGGGTAAGTTCCCTATTCTCTTTTCTTAAAGAATATATTTCAAAGGCCTTTTCTATATTAATCCTCAGATCTTCATCCATCCATGGTTTTTGAATATATTTATAAACCTGCCCCCTATTTATTGCATCTATAACGGCATTTATATCTGCGTACCCTGTCAAGAGAATTCTTATCGGGTCGGGAAAATCAGGTATAATGGATTCCAAAAATTCGATACCAGTCATAACTGGCATTCTTTGGTCTGTAATAATAACATGAATATTCTCTGCCTCAAGAATTTTTCTCCCTTCTAAAGCAGACTCAGCAGTAAAAACATTAAATAACCTTCTAAACCCGGCTTTAAAAGAATTTAGGTTGTGAAGTTCATCATCTACATACAAAACGTTTATTGAAGCACTGCTGCTCATAATCTCTGAAATGTTTTTTGTTAAATATATTGATATTATAAGTTTTAATGAAGTTTTTTAGCTTAAAAGTTATTTTCTAATAGAACTTTTAATTATTCTAAATAATTGTTTGACTTAAACTCTAGGCTCGTGATTTTTCAGACAGATCAAACTGAACTATTTAAACCTTCTTTGGAGTCTCAAAAGCTATGCTTAAGACAATAACTTCTGTCTCAACATAAACTCTAGTTGCTCATTGACAAGTAGTAGTTCCTCATTTAATTCTTTATTTCTCTCCCTTAAAGAAAATACTTCAAAAGCTTTTTCTAAAGCTAATCGGAGTTCTTCTTCTTGCCATGGTTTAGCAATATATAAATAAACCTGTCCTTTATTGATTGCATCAATAACTGCATTTATATCTGCGTATCCAGTAAGAAGTATTCTAATTGGATCAGGATATTCATCAATGATTGATTCTAAGAACTCTATACCTGTAGTAACAGGCATGCGCTGATCCGTAAGTATGATATTAACATGTTCTTGTTTCAATATTTGCACTGCCTCAGCAGCGGACTCTGCTGTATGAACGTTAAAAAGTCTTCTAAAAGAAGCTTTAAAGGCGTTTAAATTATGTATTTCATCATCAACATACAATACGCTTATTATTTGCCTATCCATAAAACTAAAAAACCATGCTAAATTGTTTAAACTCCTACTTAAGATAGTTAAATATTTAGCAAATATACTATTTTTGTATTTATTGAAATAAATAATTGAGGGCATATTTTTTATCTATTATTACGATGCTATTATTAGAGAACAACTCAGTGGAAGACACTATGACTACAGAGCCTTTATTTTTTCGAATTTATTTGGAAAATGACAAAAATAGGCTTGAGGAATTGCTTAAAAAGAAGCCGCACATCTCCATACATGATCAAATTGACACTCAGTTGGATGATTTAATAAAGTCTAAATTACCCAAGAAGAAACCTAGTGAAGAGGAATTAAATAAATTAAAAAAACTTCATATCGGTGATCTATCTATGCAGGAATATGGGGTATGGGTATATTACCCATGGTCTGAGCGCTTAGTGCATTTGCTGGATAAAGAAGAATTTATCGAAATGCGAACCAGCCGCAACATTTACAAGATCACCAGAGAAGAAAGGGATATTTTAGGCCGGCAAAAAGTAGGGGTTGTTGGTCTTTCTGTAGGCCAATCAGTATCGATAACTATGGCTATGGAACGTGGTTTTGGAGAGATCAGATTGGCGGATTTTGATTTATTGGAACTGACAAACCTCAACAGAATCAGAACTGGCGTACACAACCTGGGCTTACCTAAGGTGGTGATTGTAGCCAGAGAAATTAAAGAAATAGATCCATTTTTGAAAGTTACACTTTTTGAAGATGGGATGACGGAAGAGAATATGGACCGTTTCTTTTTGGAAGGTGGAAAACTAGATGTGATTGTAGATGAGTGCGATGGACTGGACATTAAAATTTTACTAAGACATAAGGCAAAAGCGCTTCGGGTTCCCGTTGTAATGGACGCTAGCGATAAAGGCACACTGGATGTAGAAAGGTTTGACCTTGAACCAGACAGGGCTATATTACACGGATTAATAGACCATCTCGATCACACGAAAATCAAATATTTAAAAACCAACGAAGAGAAGATCCCCTACCTCCTTCCTATGGTGGGCCTAGAGACGTCATCAGATAGACTAAAAGCTTCTATGGTTGAAGTCGGACAATCTATCACTACCTGGCCACAATTAGCCTCGGCGGTGGCTTTAGGTGGTGCTTTAGGTGCTGATGTTTGCAGAAGGATTGCATTGGGACAGTACAATGATTCGGGAAGGTATTTTGTAGACCTTGAAGAAATCATTAGCGATAAAGTAAAACCTGAAGACGATTTCTATAAGGTGATAGATTATTCTGCTCCAGAGTTAAAATTAGATGAAATGCAAAAAGCAGTAGCTACGATAGCTACTGAAATTCATTCAAAACTAACACTCACGGATGAGCAGGTAAAAGAATTAGCTGCAGCAGCAGGACTTGCTCCCTCTGGAGGCAATAGCCAGCCGTGGAAGTTTTTATATCATAAAGGACAACTGTTCCTGTTCCATGATGAAAACCAATCGATTTCATGGATGGACTTTCAGAACACAGCTTCTTACATTTCACTCGGAGCGGCTATTGAAAATTTAAAAATAAAAGCTGCCAGTCTTGGTTTGGAAACAACAACCAATTTGTTTCCAGCAGGAAGTGAAAGCAAATTAATCGCAGCATTTGGATTTAGTAAAGCAGAGGAACAAACCTATCGCAATGAGTTGATTGCTGGGGTAGGTTTAAGGCTAACCAATAGAAAAAAGGGAGATCAGCAGCCTATTGATGCCACTGTTACTGCCAAAATAAGTAAGAATGTAAGCGTTGATGAACCAAAAGCACATCTGGATCTTGTAGAAGATCGAGAATCCATTAACGAAATAGCAAATATTGTAGCATCAGTAGAAAGATTGAGATTTTTGCATCCCCAGGGCCACCATGACTTGTTTACGAAAGAGATCAAATGGCCTTCTGCAGATGGATCACCGATAATTGAAGGAATCGACATTGCCACACTGGAATTGTCTGAAAGTGACAGGACCGGAATGATGGTTGCTTCTAAACCCGAAGTAATTACCTTATTAAACAAATGGGGAGGTGGAAGCGCTTTTGAAAAAATATCTAAAGGAGGGGTTGCTTCTTCGTCTGCCATCGGATTGATTAGTATGCCGGAGTATAATCCGAAGAGTTTTGTGAAAGGTGGCGAAGCCCTTCAAAGAGCATGGATCACTGCTAATTTAAACGGTCTCTCGTTTCAGCCTATCAGCGGCACGTTGTTTGTATTTGATAGGTTTAATCAGACTAATGGTGCTGGCATGACGGCTAATATGGCCAAAGAGCTCGAATCTCTACAATACGACCTGCGGAAAATATTTCCTGCTTTGGGAAACAGTTGTGGAATTTTCATGTTCAGGTTGTCTTACGCTGACGAAGCATCTTCTAGATCATTAAAAAGACCACTGGAAGATATTTTAAAGTTTTCCTAGACACAATATGAGAAAATTTACATTTCGATCTTTTACGGCAATTAAAGATCTTGACACTTGCGAGAGGTATCTAGACGGGCATGTTCAGGTATTGAGAGATTATGGTATCACTAACATTACAACAAATAACAGACTGTGGATGGATTTACCAAGTGTACATGGTATAGTTGCGGAGGATGAAGAAGGAAACGTTGTTGGAGGAGTAAGGGTTCATATTGCAGACGGGATTCATCCCCTCCCTGTTGAAAAAGCTGTAGGATACATGGATCCCAAAGTAGCACACGTCATCAACGAATACTTTGACGATGGCACAGGTGAACTCTGCGGTTTGTGGAACGCAAAGAGTGTTGCGGGCATCGGCATCAGCCTTTTGCTTGTAAGAGCAGGTATTGCAATTGTAAATCAAATCAGACTTGGATCATTATTTACCATCTGCGGAGACTATACCATGCCCATGGTAAGAAGAGTTGGTTTTATAGTTGAAAATGGAATTGGTAATAATGGTGAGTTTTTTTATCCAAAAGACGATTATATTGCAAGAGTATTGAGAAAGATGAATGCTGAAACTTTGGAAACGGCAGATGAGTATGATAGAGATCGAATATTTGATTTGAGAAATAATCCAATACAACATACAATCGAGCAGGGGCCAAAGGGTGAGATAGATATAGATTATCAGTTATTAATACCTGTCTATGATTAGATCTTTTTTATTAAGGTTATTCTTTGCCTTGCTAATTCCCTGCTCAATAGCATTACCTGCGGCTAGTCAGGAAGTCATTAAACTACATAATGATGAGACGTTAAGCAATTTTGGCAAACAAATGTTTTTGCTTACCGATTCGAGCAACAAACTTAACCTTAAGGCTGTATTAAACAGCAAAAAGTTTAAAGCTGCAGACTCTGATGTGCCTAATTTAGGCATAAGCAACTTCAGTTATTGGCTAAAGTTCAAAGTACAAAATAATACAGACGACCCTCATCTCATTCTTCAAATTCCTTTACCTACTATAGATTACGTTAATTTTTATCAATTGGATGACCAGAATAACGTTGTCTACAAAGAATTTATAGGTGATAGACGCCCCTATTACAAAAGAACATTTGACAATCCTTTCAGCACTTTCAAGTTTCGTCTAGAGCCCGGAAAAATCACTACTATCTATCTTAAAATAAGTGGATATGAACAGCTTCAGGTTCCAACCACACTGTGTGAAAGTAAGATCATTACTGCCAAGAATGCAGATTCATTTTTGATATTTGGTATTTTTGCCGGGGTACTGGTGGTCATGTTCACTTATAATTTGTTCCTATATATCTCGACAAAGGATAGTACTTACCTATATTATATCATCAATATTTTATTTATTGGTTTGCTTCAGGCAAATTTTCAGGGCTTCCCTTTTAAGTATCTATGGCCAAACAATGTATGGATCTCGTTCCATGCCGTTTACATACTGACACCACTAGCTGCTTTAACAGGATTGGAGTTTATGAAGAAATTCCTCCACACCAAGGAAATCCTTCCAAACCTCCATAAATTCTCAAAAATTTTCTATCTGCTGTACTTCATCGCATTTATTCAGATGTTTCTGGGAAACATGAACGTGTCTTACCAGCTGCTCCAAATAGCAGCCATGACGGTAGCATTGTTTATGCTTTTAAATGCAGTCTTGATTTACAGAAAAGGCTATCGCCCGGCGAAATTCTTTCTGATTGCGTGGAGCATGTTCTTGTTCGGCCTTTGTATTTTTGTGCTTAAAGACTACAATATTTTACCTTACAATACGATCACCTACAACATGATGCCTTTTGGCTCCGCGCTTGAAGTGATCTTACTATCCTTTGCGCTTGCAGACAAGATCAATATCTTTAAAAAGGAGAAAGAAGACTCACAGGCCGAAGCCCTTCGCATATCGCTTGAAAATGAGCAATTGATATTACAACAAAATATCGAATTGGAGAAAAAGGTGAATGAACGAACACTTGAATTACAGGAATCTTACCAAACCCTTGAGATTACTTTAAGCGACTTAAAAGAAGCACAAAGTCAGCTGGTAGACTCAGAAAAAATGGCCGGTCTAGGTCAGCTTACAGCCGGCATAGCCCATGAGATTAACAATCCGATTAACTTCGTTACCTCGAATATCAAACCTCTGGAATTGGATATTCTTGACATGGACAGTTTAATCATGATGTACGAGAAACTGGACTTCAATGAAGAACTTGCGCCCCAGCTCGCTAAAATTGATTCGTTTAAAAAACAAATTGATATAGATTTTGTAAGGGATGAGATCAAATCCCTACTGTCAGGAATTTCTGAAGGTGCTAAGAGAACTGCTGAAATTATAAAAAGCTTAAAGAACTTTAGCAGACTTGATGAAAATGACACCAAGCCTGTTGACCTGAATGAAGGCCTTGCTTCTACCCTTGTTCTTGTAAAAAATACATTCCCTGATCATCTTAAAGTAATAAAAGATTTTGGAGATATTCCCAAAGTGGAATGTCTGCCTGGAAAAATCAACCAGGTTTTCATGAATCTGATCTCCAATGCCATACATGCCATTAAAATCAAAGACGCCAAAGATGAACCTGGCATTCTGACAGTAAGATCTTGGCAGGATGGTAATCAGGTAAAAATCAGCATAAAGGATACTGGGACGGGCATGCCAGAGGAAGTTAGACAAAAAATATTTGAGCCATTCTTTACTACCAAAGATGTTGGCGAAGGAACAGGGCTAGGTCTCTCTATAGTTTTTAGGATCATAGAAAATCATCATGGAAATATTGAAGTTGTAACAAAAGTGAATCAAGGTACCGAATTTATTATTACCTTGCCTGTAAACTGAAATTAACACTTTATTTATGAATGCGCCAACAGTACGGGTTCTTTATATTGATGACGAAGAAAACAATTTGCACGCTTTTAAAGCTGGCTTTAGAAGACAATATGAGATCTATACTGCTCTTTCAGCTGCCGAGGGTTTAACCATATTGGAAAATGTTTCTGTTCACGTAATTATAGCGGATCAAAAGATGCCGCAAACTACAGGTGTGGAATTTTTCAAAAGCATTATTGAAACTTATCCGGACCCGATAAGGATCTTACTTACTGGTTATACTGATATAGAAGCATTGGCAGATGCTATTAATCATGGCGACATTTACAGATACATCACCAAGCCCTGGAATGATTTGGAACTTCATAATTCCATAAAGAATGCTTACGACGCTTATAAAGCCAAAATAGACTTAAGAAATAAAATTATCGAGTTAGAGAAAACCAATGATGAACTAAATAGGTTCATCTATAGCATTTCTCATGAATTAAGAGCTCCTCTTGTTTCGGCAATGGGTATAGTGAACCTGGTAAAAATGGAAGGCCTTTTTAATTCTAGTGGCGAATACTGGGGCTTAATTGAAACCTGTTCTAATAAACTGGATTACTATATTCAAAAAACACTGCAATATTATAAAAACAATAAAACCGTTGCCAAACATACACCTGTAAATTTTTCAACCCTTATAAATGAACTGATTGAACTTTATTCCTATAGTGATAGAGACACCCATTTCCATGTAAATATTAAACAGGATATTCCTTTTTATGGAGACGTTTTCAGAATAGAAGTGATATTGGGTAATCTGATATCTAATGCTATCAAATATCAAAAAGAAGATGAGAAGAATAAAAAAGTAGATATCAATGTTAATGTCAGCCTGACTGCAGTAGAAATTACTATTGCTGATAATGGGATGGGCATATTAAATGAGCATCTGGAAAAGATTTTTACACAATTCTTTAAAAGCAAGATCAATCATGGTAGTGGTTTAGGTTTATTTATTGTTAAAGAAGCGCTCAACAAGATTAATGGAAAGATATCTGTAAGTTCAAATACTGCAGAAGGAACAACTTTTAAAATTACAATCCCGAATGTTAAGTAAGTACAAAAAAGTAATGCTGGTGGATGATAATGAGGTGGATCTTAAAATAAACTCAAAAATCATTTCAATCTCTAAATTGTTTGATGAGACTATTCTATGTCACTCTGGTGAAGAGGGCCTGTCTTACCTAAACAAACATATCGACGATGTAGCAAATCTACCCGATTTTATTTTGCTGGACATACAAATGCCCGAGATGGACGGATTTGAATTTTTAGAAATCTATAAGAAATTCCCGGCAGTTGTAAAAGATAAATGCTTAATCGCAATACTTTCATCCACTCTGGATTTTGGTGACATTAAAAAGGCTGAGGCAAATCCATATGTGATTAAGCTTTTAAAGAAGCCCCTCTTTCCTCATGAATTGGAAAAGCTGTTACAAAAATATCTCGTCTGATTAATTCCCCGATTTCACCCTGTTTTGTTCTGCGGATGAACCATTTGCTCGTTCTCTCGCAGCCTTTATCAGTTTACTCCCAAAATTATAGGTAAAAGTCAATCTGAATACTCTGGTTTCAGGCTTTTGATAAACCTTATAATCTTGCTGGGCTATTGCACTGCTAATATTTGCCTTACGCTGATTAAAAATATCTGTAGCTGCAAGCTTTAGGTTGATTTTATTGTCTGCAAAGGACTTGCTAAACCCCAGGTCAATACCATATATAGGCCTTACTTTATAAGTTCCATAAATCTGTGCCGACTGATAACTTGCCGTAAGTTCAGCACTAAGTGTAGGGTCCAACTGAAAACTTTGCGTAATGTTTGCCAACCAGGTAAGTTTACTACTTTTAAAAGGCACTCCCATTAATTCCGGGGTACTATAATCAGTATGATACAGAGTCACTTCATTAGTTGTATTCCACCATTTGGTAATTGTTAACGGGGCACTAACATTTAGATTAAAAGTACTTTCGCTTGCCAGATTCTGATCTTTTATAAGCAACGTCTTCTTTATGCTGTCGGTAAGTAAAGTGGTTGTAATCACATCACGAGTTGCACTATATCCAATTGTTGCATTTACAATCTTTTTGTAGCCGTAAGAAAACTCAAACGCATTTGTATACTGCGGATTTAGTAAAGGATTCCCCTGATTATACGTGTACAGATCAGAAAAGTACAGGAAAGGGTTTAATGATTGGTAATCTGGCCTATCTATTCTCCTGCTATAGGAAACACCGATTTCATGATCGGGGCTAAGTGTCTGATTGATAAAGATACTGGGAAATAAATCCAGATAGTTTCTTTTTACCACCGATTTCGTTGTTAACGAATTACCTTCCGAATGGGTAAACTCAGCTCTTAAACCCACCTGAATGGTTGTAGACTTATATTCCTTGTGTATATTGGCGTAAGCAGCACTAATCTGCTCTTTATAAATGAACTTATTACTTCTAGATGTATCGTTATTCCATATATTATTCTTCAGGTTTTCAAACTGAAAATCATTATCAGTTCGTACGTAACTGCTTTTAACCCCCATCTCCAGTTTCAGTTTAGAAGCTAAAGGAAGTGTATAATCCACTTTACCCACAAGAATGTTAACATTAGAGGGAGTAGCATTTCTATAAATCAGTGGCGCTTTAAGTAAATTACCTGAAGCACTATAAAAATAATTGTTGTAGATGGTCTTATTATTACTGTAAAAATGAACATAATCTACATCAGCGTTTAACTCTTGTCCTACAGTATCTATTCTGATCTTGTAATTAAGATTATAAGCCTGGTCAGCATACCTGCTCTTGCCGGGGTTAATGGCCACAACAGAAGAATCCTGAGTAAAAATCTTACTCCCCATTAAGGTTGTATTTTCGCTTGTTATATTAATGTTCTTAAACGAACCATTCATCGAAAAACCCAATACACTTTTGTCATTTAAGTAATAATCTATCCCTGCTCGATAGCTATTGTCTCTATGAAGATAAACTTCTCTGCCTTTTTGATCGAAAAAGGTTTGCTCCACTCCCGCTGTATTACTTCTTTTAACATTTAGATCCTGAAAATCCTTATTTTCTGAGTAGTTATAATCTCCAAATACATTTAGCTTATCTACACGGTGATTAAGCATCAGGCCACCATTATACTTATAATATTTACCATAACCGCCACCAGTGGTAATTGCACCATTTGTGCCATCACCCTGATTCTTTTTAAGTTTAATATTAATAATACCCGCACCTCCCGATGCATCATATCTAGCAGAGGGATTACTCATCATCTCTATGCTTTCAATCGAGTTACCAGTGGTTGATCTCAATAATGCGATTAGCTGTTCGGAAGACAAATAAGTGAGTTTTCCATTTATCATTATGCTTACCCCTCTTTTACCCTTTAAGCTTATGTTTCCCTCGTTATCAACCGTTACCCCTGGAGCTTTGGAAAGTATATCAAGAGCCGAATTCCCTGCCGCCAGTATGCTATTGGCAACGTTCAAAATAACTTTATCACTCTTCCTCTCAATCAACGGTTTTTCAGCGATGATACTAACTGTATTTAATTGTAGTGCATCAGCAAAAAGCAATCTACTTTCAATTAGATGATCTTTATGGGCCTGACTAATAGCAACTGGATCACTAACTGATTTTTTATAACCCATGGCCTCTGCTACTATCAAATACCTGCCATAGGGAATATTAAGGAAGGTAAATTCTCCGTTTTCTGTAGTTAAAGACCCTTTAACTACTGTCGAATCAGCGTTTAAAAGGCTAACCACAGTATATGCTATAGGTTTGCTGGCAGTATCGGTTACCCTACCTCTGATTTTTCCATCGTTTTGAGCATACGCGGCAGAGATAAACAATGGTGAGGAAAGGATTAAAAAAAAACATTTTCTAATTGTTCTTTTCATAAGAGCAGATATTGATTTAAGATCGTTATGCTGCCGAAGGTAAATTATTGAACAACCAGAAAATGTTTTTTAACAATGTTTAACGGTGGTTTTAACACTGTTTAACACTACTTCCTCTGAACCATTGGAAACTGCGAAATCCTCAAACTGGTACAACCATAAGGCACCAGCGTAATTTCTTCTTCCAAAGAGGTTTCTATGCCATATACAAAACTATACGGAATTGGTCCTGTCATTTCATTATACAACTGCCACGAAGGAATTCTTTTACCCTTTGTTTTAATCGCAATTGGTGAATTCTTAAGGTTCCATGGATAATTGGAAACCACCCCCGTTTTCTCCACCTTATATTGCTCATCAAGTTTGTTGTCAGGCGTTTCAATCAGTCCGTAGTTCCATGGCGAAGATGACCTTATTTCATCATAATAATTCCCATATTCTATCGGATCTTTATCATTTTTAACCCGGGTTACTTCTTCCTTCATTTTTAAAGCGTAAGTAATTGGACCACGTTCTACAGACACTGAATTTTCATACCAGCTGTTTTTATAAACGTGCATTGGCAATTCCAATTCAACCACATCGCCCGACTTCCATTCACGTTGTATTTTAACGATCTGGTTGCCCGCAACTTCTTTAAATACCTGCCCATTAATTTTTACCGATCCTTTTTTGCACCATTCAGGTATCCTAAGATGAAAAGGAAAAGTAGCGGATTTTACCTTTTTAGCCATGCCAAGCGTAAACTTGATCCGCTCCTCAAAAGGATAATTTGTTTCCTCTTTAAAATTCACTTCCACGCCATTGCCCACCATGGTTTTAACCTCGCTTGGAGAATATACTAAAGCAGCAATCCCTTTATCCGCCGTCTGGTACCAAAGGTTTTGTGCAAACTTTGGCCATCCCTGATGCATATTAGAGGTGCAGCATGGATACCCTGTAAGCAAACCATAGCACAGATCTGTTCCACTATGATCCTGATTAAAATTACGGGTATGTCTGGTAACCATAACCTGGTTTGCCTGCTGATAGTACTGGCGATCCATAAAATCATCCGACACCTGTGCAGGTAAGGCATTAAACGCAATCTTTTCGAGATGATCTGCATAATTAATTTTACCGGTGATCTCCAGCATACTTTCCAAACTAAACATCATCTCCACTGCGCTGCAAAGTTCCGATCCTTGTGTTGGATTGTTTCCGTGCAGGTCTTCGTCTCCGCCATATAACCCGTGAGCCACCCCATTTTGTATGCGGATGTCTTTAAGACCTTTATCAGCAGCTTCCAGATACTTATTGTCACGATGCTGCTGATAGAAAATAATAGGTTCCTTTACTCCTTGAGCCAGATTAACACAGTGGATGCTTCCAAAAGTGGATAACATATCTGTATTTAAAAAAGCATTGGTATAATCAAAAGTCTGTTTATGCACTAATTCTCCAAGATCCAGCAGATACTTATCGCCGGTAATGTCATACAACCAGTAAATCACCTGAAGGTTATCACCTCCACGATAACGTGCCCAAAAAGACCAATGATCCAGCGGTTTAGATGGCAGTTCTTTTAGCTGATATTTAAAGTAATTGGTCATCAACGTGATCACTCTTTTATCGTCTGTAGCAGAATAGTACTGCTTAAGTACCTTTAGCATTACCATTTTTGGCCACCAGTCCTTACTGTTATCGCGCTGCATACCGCGCTCGTAACTATAGTCTTTAGTTGGGCCAAAATATCCATCGGGCTGCTGACTTTTAATTGCCCATTCTACCCAGGGCTTTGTCTTAGCAATAAGTGCTTTATCATCCAAAAGGTAAGCGAGCGGTAAAAGTCCATCTATCCAATATGGTCCTCGCTCCCACTGATCACCATCTCCGCCAAGCCATCCGTTTCTCTCGTTCATCACAACCGGATAAAGCTTATCCAGATTGCCTGTTGCCCCATCCTTCTGTCTGATCAACATCTCCCTTAACCAACCTTGTGGTTTAATTGCTCCCAAAGGCAATTCTTTATAAGGGTTTTGAGTGGCACTAACCTGTGCATTTGTATGAAGTGCCAAACCAGTTAACATGGTTACCCCACCCATACATAGTGTATAAAACAAATTATTAATTCGCATGTGTGTGTATTGTAGCTTTGGTTTAATGTTTAATATAAAAAGTCTGGCTGAAAGCCCCATTTGCTGCTATATCCCACGCTTCTACCCTTACCCATGTTCTGTTACTCAGTTTAGTTTTAAACTGCAGCAGTTCAGCCCCAAAAGCCTTCGTTTTGGTAAGATCTACCTTCTCTCTGTACACCTTATTGCCATCACCCGATATGATCTCTACAAAATTCATTGGAAAGGTCCAGTTTAGTTTAAGCTTAACATTTGCAAAACCCGACTTATCCAGCGCTATTGTTTCGCCCGAACGCTTTCCGTTTATAGTCAGTTCAGGAATTAACACCTCTCCTGTACTTGCAAAAAACTTCCCCTGCTGCATTACATCCAATACCGGTTGCCAGCCTTTATTAAACTCAGGCAAAGCATCCATCATGAGGTAGTTTACATTTAAGTGTGCATACATCTCATTTTCGGGTGTTATTGTAAAAAGATCCGCTTCAGTAATCACCGTCTTTTTCAAATTCCAGTTGTTCATGTCGTCCATCAAATCCAATACCCGATTCCCGAGTCTTGGTTGCGACAAATCTGCAGGCATCGCCTTCCATGCTGCGCCCATAAAATGATCTGATTTAAAAAACGCCTCATCCTTGTACACATCAGGCGCGTTAACAGATCCCTTTGTGCGGGCATGTGCAGTCCAGGCCAGTCCCTTCTCCTCCTCAAGCAGTTTCAGCATATCATCTTTATCGCCAATATGATATATCTTACCATACTTAGGGTGATTTTCAGTAAAAGGCACTTCCTTCTTGCGCGACATGATCCAATAAACAGGCTTAGGGAAAAGCGCTAACCAGTGACCACCAAAAAACTCGTTGGGTTCTTCACCTGGCAACAAAAGAAGATTATTGTCCGACAGTCGTTTACATTGTTCAAAAAGTGCATCCAATTCTTTCAATCTTGTTTCATCCGGTCCTTTAGGGTGAGCCGTATAATGAAACTCAGCCAAATGCACAATGTCTATTCCTGTATTCTTAAACACCTTCACAAAATCAGGAACTTCAGGAATTGGCTTATTTGCCAATACTACTTTCATAATAAACTCATTATGAAAATGGCTCGACATTGTTTTATAGCCCGGCAGCTTAACATAGGTATCGTTATTTGTAAACTTCTTCACCTCAGTAAACGCAGCGCTTTCATCCGCTGCACTAAGCAGGCAAAAGAAATTTAACCGCTGTTTGGTATCAGGTGGCGCATTAAACCAAGGCACAAACCTTCTATCACCCTCTAAATCCTGACGAATCCCAATACCATATCCATCGGTCATTTTCCTATAGTTGCTTCCATACCAGGTAAATTTCAGGTTAAAGGCTTCATCCAAAGGATAAAAGTACTGATGAGGCGCCGGGAATATTGCCAAAACCCCTTCCTTTCCCTTTGCAGCTATGGTGCGGTATTTTACAGCTATGTTTTTTGAACTATCAGTATTAACCGCATTTGCAGTCTGCAAACTGTCTCCTGTATTTATCCAAGCTATGTTTTTCCAGCTTGCCGATCTGTTAATTAAACCCGCATCGTATACAATAGCCGTCGAATCAATTTTAGTAGCCATCACTGCCGCGATGTTAAACATCGGACTCCCGTTATAAAAAGTAATCTCCAGATCACCAGAAAAACGGTCAGCTTTTAACGAAGAAATGGTCACCACCGTCCTGCTGCCTATCGTTTTTACGGTCGCAGCCGATTTCTCCAGCTCTATATTGTAGGTCTTATATTTTTTCTGGGGAACCTTATCAAAGAAGATATTCCAACCATTTTGCGATATCAAATCCCTTTTACCAATGGTAAGCAAAAAGCTTGGATCAAGATCTGTTGAAACCAGTTTAGCCTTTTTAGCTTCGCCAATAAGCAGGCGACTAAACAACGGCTTTCCCTTCTCCATATTAAGGTCAACCTGCCCGTAATTATTACTCCCTGCAGGCCAGGTTATTTTCAAAATACTTTGACTGTATGTTGCAGTCACCCCCGATTTATGGTCAAACTTCTGAGTGTTTACATGAGAAACCTGAGCTAAACCCAAACTTACATTGCACAAATAAAAGAGTACAACTGTTATTAATTGTTTACGCATCTTCTTAATTTATATATGGTTATAAAACAAAGTAAGGCAATATGAACCTCATTAAGTAATCAATCCGTCTCAATATTTCGCCAATGCGTATCAATTTACCAGAGTATCTTGCTCAGCTCTTCAATAAATAAATTAGCGGCCTTCTTTTGATAAATCCCTTTTTGCCTTAATATAAACGCTCTTTTGTAACGTTCCTTCCCGGCAATTGGAATAGCAATCAGCGTATCCCAGCTAATGATGGCCTTTTCATTTAAAATCGTAACCCACGATGTACTCTCCACCAGCGTGAGCAATGAGTTTACCTCATTCATTTCAATCTTAATCTTTGGTACGATTTTTCGTTTACCGAAAAGCTCATTTACATAGTCTCTCGAACTAAAGCCCTTGCCCGGTAAAATAAGTTCCAATGCACCGAGCTCTGCCACCGTTACCTTCTTTAAAGATGCCAATGGATGCTTACGCGAAACCACCATCACAATTTTAGAAGAAAACAAAGGCTGCATTTCCAGTCCCTGATTATCAGATTCTTCATGGAAGCTAAGAATGATATCCAGTTCCGCGGCCTTCAACTTAATCTCCAACGATTCCGGCGTTCCGTATTCAATAAATATTTTAATCCCAGGGTACTTTGATGAGAAAGGAGCCAATGCCGGCAATACCATAGAACTAAAAGCATAAGTAACCCCAATCTTCAAATCGCCCACCGCCAGATTATTCAATTCAGATATCGCCGCTTTAGATTTTTGTACGTCCAGCAGTATCTGTTTTGCATGGATTAGAAAAACACCACCAGCTTCGGTCAGCCTAACATGCTTGCCTATCCTGTCAAACAACAACATGCCCAGCTCCTCTTCCAATTGCTTTATCTGCTGGGATAAGGTCGATTGCGTTACAAACGATTCAGCTGCAGCCTGAGTAAAATGAAGATGTTCAGCCGCTTTTACGAAATAATTGAGTTGTCTAAGTTCCATAACCAATCGTTAAAACTAATCAATATCATTAAAACAATCAATTTTACAACTCAATAACTTATTCCGAAATTTGTAATGTCTTCAAGACATCTACTACACATGAATATATTTAGATCATTAAAATACCGCAACTTCAAACTTTTCTTTTATGGCCAAAGTATCTCTTTAATAGGAACATGGATGCAAAAAACTGCTGTCAGCTGGTTAGTTTACCGACTAACAGGCTCTGCACTTTTATTAGGCCTGGTGGCTTTTGCCAGTCTTATCCCCTCACTTATACTATCACCTTACGCAGGCAGCTTAATCGATAGGCACAACCGTTACAAAATCCTTGTCATTACCCAGGTAATATCAATGATGCAGGCCGGAGCGCTTGCCGCAATCATCTTTTTCAAATTTTACAACATACCTGCCATCATCTTTTTAAGTCTGGTGCAAGGCATTATAAATGCGTTTGATGTTACCTGCCGTCAATCCTTAATGGTCGAAATGGTCGATCATAAAGAAGACCTTCCCAATGCAATTGCACTAAACTCTACCATGGCAAACCTTGCGCGCATCGTGGGGCCTGCTATTGCCGGGGTAATCCTCAGTACTTTTGGCGAAGACTTTTGCTTCATTGGAAACTTTTTAAGCTATATCCCCGTGCTCGTGTGTTTATTCTTAATGAAACTGAACCTCAGCGTTGTCGAACGATCAGAGAAAAGCATCTGGATCGAACTGGAAGAAGGCTTCAAGTATGTATCCGGCGACAGAGAATTGAGCAGCATGATCCTGATGATAGGCATTAGCAGTCTGTTCGTCATACCATTTAATACCCTCATGCCCATCTTCGCCAAAGATCTTTTTCATGGCGATGCAGGAACATTTAGCTGGTTCGAGAGCGCAGCCGGTTTAGGCTCTGTCATTAGTGCCATGTATCTGGCCAATTTACGATCTGCCAAACCACTAAAAAGAATCGTAGTGCTGGCAAGCACCATATTCGGGGTTAGCTTAATCTTACTGGCTTACTCAGGCATACTATCCTTAGCCCTTGTATTCATGGCCTTTGGTGGCATCGGTATGATGGCACAAACATCGGCCATAAACACCTACATACAAACACATACCATCCCCGAAATGAGGGCCCGTGCAATCAGCTATTACATCATGGCATACCAGGGCATGATCCCAATTGGCAGCTTACTTATTGGGTGGACAGCACAAGCTTTTGGTCCGCGACTAGCAGTTTGTCTGGCAGGAGTAATCGGTCTTTGTGCTACCGCAATGTTCGTTGTTTACCAAAACAAACGCGCTGGCCGCCAACTTTCCTTCCAAACCCTGCTGCATTTAAGGTAAAGTGAGTAATCAACTTCTCACAATATCATATTACTGTCATACCTCCAAAAAAACGCAGAAACGTTTAAACCTTTTGCTCTTTTCTTCGTTTATATTTACGAGAGCGTTAATTTAGATGGCGGGGGTAAATCTTAGGATTTATCTCCGCTTTTCTTTTTTCTAACCAACAGGTAGCAAACATAGAGCAGTAAAATCCATCCCGGAATCAACTCAACCGACATTTTCAATCCCGTTATCCACATAATCACCAAAATACCTACCAGAAATACCAGGCATATATAGTTCGATAGTGGATAAATAAAAGAAGGAAACTTGGTTTTAATTTGATCCGCTTCTTTACTCCTTCTAAATTTCAAATGCGTAATACTGATCATCAACCAATTGATAATCAACGACGACACCACCAGCGACATCAAAATCTCCAATGCCTTCTCCGGCATTAGCTTATTAATTATAATACATATCGCAGCAAACAAACTCGATATCAAAATCGCATTTATAGGTACCGAGTTCTTATTCAGCTTCGATAAAAAAGAAGGTGCATTCCCTTGCTCTGCCAATCCAAACAACATCCTGCTGTTGCTGTAAACGCAACTGTTATAAACAGACAAGGCAGCTGTCAATACGATAACATTAAGCACATTGGCAATCACACTCGTAAAGTAAATGGTCTTGCCTAAAAGCGTAAACTGAAAACCCTTTAAACTCTCAAAAACCATTACAAAAGGACTACTATCCGTAGTAATATTTTTCCATGGAGATAATGAAAACAAGATCACAAGCGCACCCACATAAAAAATCAGGATCCTGTAAATCACCTGGTTGGTAGCCTTTGGAATTGTTTTTTCAGGCTGTTCTGCCTCTGCCGCCGTTATCCCAATTAATTCCAGTCCGCCAAATGAAAACATGATCAATGCAATTGCGGCAAACAATCCCTGAAAGCCACCTTTTCCATCTCCACTAAACCAACCCTTTGCAAAAAAGCCACCATCATTCCATAGGTTCTGAACACTTGCCTGCTCACCTCCACTCCCACTAAAAAGCAGATAAACACCAAAAATGATCATTGCAATAATGGCTACTACCTTTATTATCGAAAACCAGAATTCCACCTCACCATATACCTTAACTGAAGTGAGGTTTAAAGCATTAATGGCAACAAAAAAGAAAAGACTCGATGACCACAGCGGAATTTCAGGCCACCAGAAATGCACGTAAATGCCAATGGCAGTTAACTCCGACATGCTTACCAGGATATACAGCACCCAATAGTTCCAGCCAGAAGCAAAGCCGGCAAACGGTCCCCAGTACTTATAGGCAAAATGACTAAAACTACCCGAAACAGGCTCTTCCACCACCATTTCGCCCAACTGGCGCATAATAAAAAAGGCAATAATACCGGCCAGCGCATAGCCTAAAATTACAGAAGGCCCAGCCAATACAGCCGCCGGACCAATGCCTAAAAATAACCCTGTTCCTATGGCTCCGCCAAGGGCAATCAACTGAATATGCCTGTTTTGCAAACCCCTTTTCAGTTTTTGCTCCTCAGGCTTTTCGCTAGCTTGTTTCAATATTTATGGTATTTATTCAATTGCAATATGAGTACTTCTCAAAATTTCCACAAAGGTGAGAACTTATATCCATTTGAACGATTAAAAGCGTAAATAGTTTCCTTGTTATCATGATACAAAAATACCGCCCTCATCACGAAAACAGAAGCTATTTTTCGCTAATCGCAACCCTAATTTCGAGGCTAAAAGAATCCAAAAACACGTACTTTTAGGTTTATCAAAACTGCTTCGGTCTTAGTTTCTTGGCTGCCAGCTCTGCCACTTCAGTAATTCTTTTTTCTCTGGTTTCAGGCCGCTTGGCAAGCGTAACCCATTGCAGTATCATCTTTTTAACAGACTTACTCAAACTGTTAAAATAATCTACTGAACCTGGCTGCGAAAGGAACGCTTCCTCCAGATCTTTCGGGATAAACAATTCCTCCACAGCATCCAGAATAGACCATGAGCCATTTTTCTTAGCAACCTCAATGCATTTTAAGCCGGCTTCGGTCATCAATCCTTCAGCAATTAACCGCTCAACCTTTGCCTTGTTGATCTTCGACCAATTGCTGGTTGGCTTACGCTTAGTAAAAAATTGTATAAAACTTTCCTCATCAATTGTTTTTCTGGTACTGTCAATCCAACCAAAACAAAGCGCCTCATCTACCGAGTCGCTCCAGGATATACTCGGCTTCATCGATTTTTGTTTGTACTGAATAAGCCAAACAGACTGGCTTGAGCTATGATTTTCTTTTAACCACTGCCTCCACTCCGATCTACTTGCCGGGCAAAAAGTTTCTATTTCCTTTTTCTGCATGCCACCAAAATACACAATTCCCTCCACACCAATTACATGCAAAAACATCATTCTAAAAAAAAACAAAAAAATTTGCGTAGTTAAATAGCTACACATATATTTGTAGTCAAATAGCTACACGATGAATTTAAGAAGAGATGTATTTCAAGCCATAGCCGACCCAACCAGAAGGGCTATCCTGCTATTGGTGGCCACACAATCAATGACCGCCGGTTCAATAGCCGCAAATTTCGATACCGCAAGGCCCACAGTTTCAAAGCACCTGCAAATATTAACAGAGTGCCAATTGCTCGAACAAAAACAAAACGGCAGAGAAATTTACTATTACATAAACGCAAAAAAAATGAAAGACGTAGCCGACTTCATCGAACCATTCCGCCAAATGTGGGACGACCGATTCAACAAATTGGAATCCATAATGAAAAACTACCAATCAAAAAAATAGAACCCTATGGAACAAAAAACTAAAATCGATGCCGAAAATGGCAAACAGGAACTCAAAATCACAAGGGAATTCGATTTGCCATTAGAACTCCTCTTCAAAGCCTATGTAGAACCCGAGATCATAGAACAGTGGATGAACACAAAAGTGCTTAAATTGGAAAACAAAAAACATGGTAGTTACCATTTCCAAACCAGCGATCCTAAGGGAAACGTTGTATTTCACGCCAACGGAGTCATCCACGAGTTTATTCCAGACCAGAAAATCACCCGGACATTTGAAATGGACAACGCCCCTTTCGATGCCCAGCTGGAGTTCCTGCAATTCGAAAAACTCACCAACAATACCAGCAAGCTCACCATGCATATCGTATATAAATCAACCGAAATCAGAGATCAGGTACTGCAGTTACCATTTGCTCAGGGCATCAATATGGCACACAACAAACTACAAAACATCGTAAGCAAACTAAAATAACACACCATGACAAAGCGCAATAAAATCATCTATTGGATCGCCACAATCTGGCTCTCATTAGGAATGTTATCAACCGGAATAGTCCAATTAATTAAAATGGAAGATGAAGTAACCATGATGAAAAACTTAGGTTACCCCATCTATATCCTAACCATCCTGGGTATTTGGAAAATACTGGGCGTCATAGCAGTACTTATCCCAAAATTCGCCCTGTTAAAAGAATGGGCTTATGCAGGCTTTTTCTTCGCCATGTCGGGCGCAGTATGCTCTCACTTAGCCAATGGCGATGGTGGCAAAGATTTTTTTGGACCAATATTATTACTAGTGCTGACTTTTGTATCTTGGTATTTCAGACCTGCAGATAGAAAGATCACCACAATTAATCTATAAAAGCATGAAAAACAACAAAAAAGAGTTGTCTCCAGAACAACGCGAAGAACTACTCAAAACGCTTAAAAACCGCTTCGAGAAAAACATGAGCCGCCATAAAGATATAGAATGGGCCAAAGTACAGGCAAAACTCGATGCTAGTCCTGAAAAACTATGGTCGCTAGATGATATGGAAGTAACCGGCGGCGAACCTGATGTGGTTGGTTACGATAAAAACACAAACGAATACGTCTTTTACGATTGTGCAGCCGAAACCCCTAAAGGACGTAGAAGCCTTTGTTATGACCGCGCGGCGTTAGATGCAAGAAAAGAGCATAAACCACAAAATAGTGCAATGGATCTGGCTGCCGATATGCGCATAGAAATATTAACGGAAGAACAATACCGCGAACTGCAGCAACTCGGAAAGTTCGACACCAAAACATCGAGCTGGCTAAAAACACCTGCCGACATCAGAAAACTCGGAGGAGCACTTTTTGGTGATTACCGCTACGAAACCGTGTTCCTGTATCACAACGGTGCAGAATCTTACTATGCCGCCAGGGGCTTCCGTGGCGCACTAAGGGTCTAATTTTTCACAAAAAACTAACGAACAGTATGGATCCTAAAGTTGATTTTTATTTCAGCAAAGAAAAAAAGTGGCAGGAAGAAATAGAGCGGTTAAGAGTAATCGTGCTCAGTTGCGATCTTACCGAAGAATTAAAATGGGGCTGCCCCTGTTACACTTATCAGAACAGCAACATCGTGTTAATCCACGTATTTAAAGAATACTGTGCGCTGCTGTTTTTCAAAGGCACCCTGTTAAACGATCCCAATGGCATCCTGGTTCAGCAAACAAAGAATGTGCAGTCGGCGCGCCAAATCCGCTTCACCAACGCACTCCAAATAGTTGAACAGGAAGCCATCCTCAAAACCTATATCCACCAAGCCATTGAAGTAGAAAAAGCCGGCTTAAAAGTCGATTTCAAGGAACATACAGCACTCGTATTCCCTACCGAATTTCAACACAAACTGGATCACATCCCTGCACTAAAAACCGCTTTTGAAGCATTAACTCCGGGCCGACAAAGAGGCTACCATCTCTATTTCACTTCGGCCAAACAATCCAAAACCAGAGCAGCAAGGGTCGAAAAATGCATGCCCCTAATCCTCAATGGAAAAGGACTGGATGATTAGTAAATTCTCGATGGCGGCAAGCCATACATCTTTTTAAATGCAAACGAGAAATGTGAAAGGTCCTCAAACCCAATCTCCAGATACACATCTGATGGTGCCCGGCCTTTCTCTTTAATCAGGTAATGCGCCTCCTGCAACCTCCTTTGCAGCAGCCACCTGCTTGGCGTAACATTAAAAACCTGCGAAAAATCGCGTTTAAACGTAGCCAAACTACGCCCCGTAAGGTAGGCAAAGCGCTTTAACTGCACATTAAAATGGAAGTTTTTATTCATAAAGGCCTCCAGATCTATTTTACCGGGCTCACTAAAATCAAACAGCACATCCTTTAATTCAGGGTTCGTCTGCAGCAGGATCATAATTGCCTCGCGCTGTTTTAATTTCTGAAGATCCGCATTAATCAACTGATCAGCCTCGACATACGGCAACAGCGAATTCATAAAACTCTGATAAAGTCCAAAACCTTCCAAAGGCTTCACTTTTTCAGCAACCCTGTTTCTATTACCTTCCTCTTTATAGCCATACTCCATGCTAAAGTCGCTTAAAGCCGTCTGATCCAGATAAATGGAAACCGATTTAAAAACCCCTCCCGGAGGAGGCTGTTTCACAAACTTAAGCAACTGGTTTCGTCTGATGAACCGAAAATCACCCTCATTAAAAACATGCTCACTAATGCCGTCACTTATCGTCAGCGTACCAGATATCTGGTAACTAAACACATGCTCAGGAACAAACTGCTCCCCCTGCCTGTTGCGGGTAAAATAGCAAGAGTAAGCAATGGGCGAATTAGTCATAGGTCATAAAATTAAGCATTTTTACTGTTTTCTTTTAACATCGCTGATGTACCACTTCCCGTCAGCACTAGCAAGAAAGTTCTCAGAATCATCATGATCTGTCGATAAGCTTACATCCAGCCATTCTTCCATTTCCACTTGCCTCACCTCATTGGCATTGTTCAGCATACCTATCGCCTCACTGCCTAGTACCAAATGCACCGGTGGCGCAGGATGCGAAACCAGTTCAACCATCACTTTTGCTGCTTTCTCAGGATCTCCCACAGGGATAAATTTTCCCCCTTTAAATAGTGCTGTCCGCTGATTAACCATTTCATAACCCTCAATCTCATTTGCATAGGTCATAGATGCGCCTGCCCAATCGGTCCTAAAACCACCCGGCTCTACACTGGTCACATATATACCCAGTGGCACTACTTCCTTAGCCAAAGCCTCAGTAAAGCCGCCTAAACCAAATTTTGCCGCCTGATACATCGTTAAACCAGCATTACCCACTCTTCCGCCTATCGAGCTTATTTGCAATATACGTCCCTCACCCTGGTTGCGCATATAAGGTAAAACCGCACGGGTAATTTCAATTGGTGCGTACAGGTTTGTTTCCAGCTGACTGCGTACCTGCTCGTCTGTATAAGCTTCGGCAGCGCCGATGATGCCAAATCCAGCATTGTTCACCAGCACATCAATACGTCCAAAATGTTTCGCTGCCTCAGCAACAGATGCATAAACCTGTTCATAATCAGTTACGTCCAGCGCTATAGGAAGTATCTGATCAGCAAATCGTGTTACCAGATCATTCAATTGTGTAATATCGCGTGCCGTTGCAGCAACTTTATCGCCGCTATTCAACACTGCTTCTGTCAGGCTCCGCCCTAATCCTCTCGAACTGCCTGTAATAAACCATACTTTTGCCATTGTCTTAATTTTTAAATACAATCCAAAGGTACCGGTGAATTCAGCGCAACGTTTTGTTCAAAAGCTCAAACTGCTTTGTTAAAAAGCTCAGTAAATCTTATCTTTAGTGTATGCGCAAATTATTACAAAAGCTATTTTCTCCGTTGATCATCAGGCTTGCCAATAAATACGCATCAAGGCCAGATAGCACGAGAGTACACAAAGCACTATCGGCATTATACCAGGACATCATACAGCGTCCTGGCAAACGAGGGCAACTTATCGATCTGGGCACAAAACACCGCATCATCCTCTTTTCAGACCAGCACAAAGGAAACCGAAGTCATCAGGACGACTTCACCCTTTGCGAAGACAATTACCTGGCCGCACTCCGTTATTACAACGAGCACGACTTTCTATACGGCAACCTGGGCGACAGCGAAGAGCTTTGGAAAAACATGCTCATCGATGTCATCAAACACAACAAAGCAAACTTCGAAGCAGAAAAGCGCTTTCTGGAACGCAATGCCTATATCAAGCTTTTTGGCAACCACGATCTCTACTGGGACAACGATCCCCTTGCGGGCTTTATGCTCAAAAACATCTTTGGGACAAAGGTTCGAATATATGAGGGCATCATTTTCACCCTCGCTGTTAAAGAGCAGCAACTCAACATATTTATCACCCATGGCCATCAGGGCGATATGCAAAGCGATGGAAACTGGTTCAGCAAATGGTTCGTCTCCAATATTTGGGGGCCGGTGCAATCCTTCCTCCGCATCAACCCCAATACACCTGCCTTTGATAACCAGCTCAAATCCGAACACAACCAGATCATGTACGACTGGACCGCCAAGCAAACCAACCTCGCTTTAATTACCGGCCACACCCATCAGCCTGTATTCAATTCACTTACCCACCTGGAACGTACTTACATCAGGCTAAACGAGGCTAAGAAAAAAGACGACAAAGCAACCATTCAGAAACTGGAAGCCGAACTGTTGGCAGGAAAAATCAGTGGCAATACCTCTCCCAGGCTTGAAAATTCCAAAAATACCTATTTCAATGCCGGCTGTTGCTGTTTTAACGATGGCGACATCACTGGTATAGAAATAGAAGACGGCAAGATCAGACTTATTGAATGGAAAAAAGACACCAACGGCGTACCGCAGCACCTGATACTTGAAGAAACAACGCTGGAGAATCTGCTTGGCTAATTAATGAACCTCCCGATCTCAAGCTACCCTAAGAATCCCTTTATAAGGTTAGCTAACTCTTCAGGTTTTTCTGCAAGCAAGAAATGGCCACTATCCTCAACTTTTGCCAACTGTAAATCTGTTGTATAGTTAGGCAGGGAATACTGCAGCATTTCATACCCGGTAGCACCAATTCCAATTACAGGCATCATGAGTTTACCATACGTTTTACTATCCTCTATATCCTGCGGAAAAGCCTGATACCAGGCATTTGACGCACGTATTCCATCATTACTATCATAAGCAAAAGCATAAACAGCTTTATCAAACTCATCAATACTATTTTGATCTTTCAATAAGTTTCTAAAAATCCATTCTATTACAATAGATATCCTACCTGCTAGCAGCTGTTCAGGAAGTTCTTTTGTTTGATTGAAGGCAAGCCACCATGGATAAGTATAGTTTGCCCCTAATATCGGGAGCATAGGGAGTTGATACATTCCCGCATCCGGATGCGGGGTATCTAGAACAATAAGCTTCGAAGTCATCTCCGGAAAATTGGCAGCAAAGCTAAAGGCAACGTGGGCCCCAATATCATGACCCGCTATATTAATTTTTCCGTATCCCAATTTTTTCACAAGCTCATAAACATCCTTCGCCATGTTCTTTTTATCGTAACCGTCCAATGGCTTTTGCGAACTACCCATACCCCTCATATCTATTACAATAACACGATAATTTGTTGCCAGTAATGGCATTACTTTATGATAAGCCCACCAAGTTTCCGGCCATCCCGGAATTAAAATTAAAGGCTGTCCTTCACCACCCTCCACATAATGCAGCTCCGTCCCATTCACTTCTGCATAATTGTTTTTAAAATCAGGTAGCAATTTTATTAGTTCTTCGTCTGAATACTGCATTTTGATAATTTTAATTACTGATCAATTTTCAATTGTAAAAGCAAAACTAAACAGTAATTTTGTAACCAACAAGTATGAAGTATACTACATAGTTCATTTTTATTTTTATACTCCAAAGACATATGAAATTAATTAATCAGCTTTCCAAAGAAACAGGAATACCTATCGGCACTATAAGATTTTATGAAAAAACAGGTCTATTCACAGGCGAAAAGAAAGAGGAAGTAAAAACCAATAACTACGTATACTATGGAGATGATGTTGTCGAGAAATTAAGGTTTATACAAATGGCAAAAGCGGTAGGTTTTACGCTGGCCGAAATCAAGGAAGTTGTAGATGCCTGGTACAAAAAGCAAATCAGCAAAAAAGCAAAAATTGAAGTTCTTGATAAGAAATTACTGCAAATAGACGAGAAAATGAAAGAATTAAAATCAGTCAAAAAGCAAATTGCTATTTGCAAGTTTAATATTGAAAATGAAAGTATTGAAAACCCTGATGATACTATCATTAATGGAGGCAGACCTCTCGATCTACCCCCGTATTAACGCTCTCACCTACAAAGATAAAAAAACAACTTGTATATACAAGAATCCCTTAAATAGTTACAAACTTTTCAAAAATAGAACCCACCCAATTCATAGAATTTGAATTAGTTTTTTATTTTTGGCCAGCCTATGTTCAAGCCCATTACCTTTGAAAATGAAAACTACCTGATCCACCCTTTCCGGCCCGAAGACCTGGAACGTTTTGGTCAAATCTCAAAAGAAGTATTTTGCATCCTTTCCGATGATCATACCTTAAAATTCGTTCCCAATAAACGATTGAGTACATTTCAGGAAGCAGAACTATTCCTGCAAACCATGCTCATCAATGCCCATGCCGGGCGCAACTACCTTCATTTCATTACCGATAAAAAACTCAGCAAAGTCGTAGGCATCATCGACCTCATTTCCCCTCAGGTAGCACAGGAACATTACCAGATCGACCACTATCCCTTCTTCATCGAATTTTACCTCAGCAGTTTTGCCAGCGGCTGTTACCTCATGACAGACATCCTTCCTCCCATCGTAGACCAAATCCTTTCACAAGGCATTTCCAATATAGGCGCCGTAGTCAACCGCGATAACATAGCCGCAAAGAAAGTCCTAAAGAAAGCACAATTCCGATATAAAAATCCTTTCGATCCGGTTCAGGATTTTTATGAAATCACACAAAACTAAGCGCTTACAAAGAGTTGTCCGTAGCCTCAAAATCACATATTTCGTTATACTTGGGTTTTACAATCACCTTACCCTTTAAATCCATAAGGCCAAGCTTTATGGCACTCACTTCGTTGTAATTACCATCCAAATCACCAAAACGAAGTAAACCGTGCTGGTACGAAATAAATTTTGTCGTTTTATTTTTGCTCAGGTCAATCAATGGCTTTTTGTCCAAACCAATAAAAGCTGTTGGCTCATAATCTACATTTTTCACAAAAAACAAACCATTCCCCAAACTGGCAAATCCGTTATCACCAAGTGCAAGTATCTGTTTCCCTTTCGTATCAATTATTACTTTTTCATACGGATTCTTAAGAGAGCTTGCCAAAAGATGCTTGCTATCCAAAATAGCTAAACTACTCCAGTTAAAATCAAGTAAATGCTCTCCTTTGGTATCAATCAGCGCATATTCCGATTGCCCGTCATCTTTGCTGTCAAATCTTGCAACCGTCGCCATGCCATAACTAAAGTCCACCCCTTTGGCAAGGTTGGGCTTTACTACCTCTTTCCCTTTCGCATCTATATAGCCGTAATGCGGCACATACTCATCATAAAACTCATGTATTTTATAAACCATCACCAGGGCCAGGCCATTGCTAAATGCCGAAATCTCCCTATAAGTTGGTTGTGCTACCACCTGCCCGGTTATCGTAATAAGTCCATATACAAAACTATCCTCAGTCTTAGCTTCGGCAAACGAAAAGCTTGCCAACCCATTCCCAAAATTCGACTCAATATCAAACTTAGTATCCGTAACTATTTTTCCCTGTAGGTTAATGAGCCTGCCAATACTTTTTTTATCACCCTTTCTCGAATTGTATTTCTCAAGCACCTTTGCTAACCCTTTCTCAAAAGTCTCAGCACCTAAATATTGAAGCTTTATTACTTCTTCTCCCTTTAAATTCACATAGCCATAGCTTCCATTTTTTGCTACAACAGCAAGCCCTTGCGAAAAATAGCCGACCGTATCATATATCGCCTCAACCACCATTTTTCCACTCGCATTAATAAAGCCCCATTTGTCATTTACCTCCACTCCCGCCATTCCCTCATTAAAGAAAGTCGCATTTGTAAATTGAACAGGAATTACCAATTTCCCCGCTGAATTGCAAAAGCCCCATTTGCCTGCCTTTTCAGAGTTGTCTATAGCAACAACATTCACATTTTCACTTTGTCCACTGGGCATTTCCACTACCGGATACGACTTAGGGATGTATTTTCCAATGTTTACCGGTACAAGGTTGTTGTTCCACAAACCCGCATCATCATAAACCAGCGGTACCACTTCATTACCAGAAACATCAATAAACCCACATTTGCCATTCAGGCGAACCTGAGCCAGATATTTTTTGTCTTTTTGGGCAAATGCGAAGGAAAAGCATACCGTTAACAGCAGCAGGAGCAGAAATTTAGCGTAATTTGATAGCATTCAATGTTTTTTAAGGATGATGTAGGTGCATTAAAGTTAAGCATCTTCTCCTTTATATTGCAAATGAGCCTCCGGATTATAAACTTCCAGTATAAAACCTGGATTGGCCAGATCATTAAATTCAAATTGGCGATATAAACCATGCGCGTCACTGGTATTTAACATTTTTCTCCTTAACCTTTTCGACCACGGTTGCTCAAAAATATGAGCCAGCATTACCTTCGATATCCCATTTCCCCTAAATTCAGGCAACACCATAAAATCAGCGAACCACCCAAAAGTATAATAATCCGTAATCACCCTGCCAAATCCAACCTGCGCTCCCTCTACAAAAGCACCGACGCAAAAAGAATTCGCTAACGATCGATCTACCAATTCATACGAAATACCTTTCGCCCAATAAGAATCCTCACTTAAGAATCGGTGTACCGTCTTTACATCCATATTCTCTTTACCTGTTTTAACAATAACTTCTAACATAATATCTAATTTTTTATACAAAAATAGCTGGCAGCATTAAATGAACACAGTTACAGTTTTTGAAATTTAAACAGACACAGTTATCTTTACATAATGAAGCGTAACTTCCTGTATACAGAATTATCAAACAACATTGCCGGTCTCATTAAAAACGGCGTTCTAAAAGAGGGCGACCGCCTCCCATCAGTAAGAATGCTATGCACCGAACATGGCATTAGCATGAACACCGCAAAAAGGGTATTCCTCGAACTCGAAGCACAATCGCTCATCCAATCAAAACCACAATCCGGCTATTTTGTAAATCGCTTACCCTACAAAAAGCTTCCGCTTGCAGAAGTAAGCAGTCCTTCATTAATCAATGGCAATCAGGAGCCCGAAGAATTGATCCGTAAAATCTACGCCAACATGGGCAATACTGATCTTACGTTTTTCTCCATCGGTGCACCTGCAGATCAGCTATTGCCCTTAGCTAAGCTAAATAAGGAAATCGTCCAGGCCACCCGATCACTCAGCCACAGTGGCACCGCATACGAACCCTTACAAGGCAACGAGAAATTACGAAGAGTGATTGCAACACGTTCCTTAACCTGGGGAGGGAATTTTGATGAAAACGACCTGGTCACCACAGCCGGCGGAATGAATGCACTATCCTTTTGCATGATGGCCCTATCAAAGCCTGGCGATACCATCGCAATGGAAAGCCCGTGTTACTCGGGCATCCTGCAATTGGCTCGCAGTTTAGGGCTAAAAGTAATCGAACTGCCTACCCATCCCATCACGGGAATCGAAATCGATGCCCTAAAAAAAGTAGTCTCCAAAATCAACCTGTGCCTGCTGGTTCCAAACTTCAATACACCCTTGGGTAGTTGCATGCCTGATGAACATAAAAAAGAAGTCGTCGCACTTTTGGCCAAACACGGCGTTCCGCTTATAGAAGACGACATCTATGGCGACCTGTATTTTGGCGCCCAACGCCCTAAATGCTGCAAGTCCTTTGATACCGAGGGAACAGTACTATGGTGCAGTTCTATTTCCAAAACCCTGGCACCGGGTTATCGCGTGGGCTGGATCGCACCAGGCAAATACAAAGAACAAATCCTCAAACTAAAATTGGTGCACGCCATATCCTCAACGACCATTACACAAGAAGCAGTAGCTAACTTTCTAAAAACCGGCAGGTACGAAAATCACCTGCGCAAATTGCGCCAAACCTTACAGTACAACTACCAGCAATATATAGATACCATCGCCGAATATTTTCCAGAGGGGACCAAAACGAGTCGACCACAAGGCGGGCTTGCCTTATGGGTAGAGTTTAATAAAGAAATCAATACTACAGTACTGTTCGAAAGGGCGCTGAAACAGAACATCAGCATTTCTCCCGGAAGGATGTTTACCCTGCAAAATCAGTTTGAAAACTGCATGAGGCTTTCCTTGGGCCTACCCTGGTCCGAAACACTTAAACAAAAATTAAAATTACTTGGCAGGCTGGCAGGATCATAACTGATCAAAATACGCCGTAGTCTCCTCCAGTATAGATTGCATCAGCGCCCCTGCTTTCCTGTGTTTTAATATTGGCGCTATCTGCCCGCCCCAGAACAAAATCAAGTCCCACTTCTCCTGCTCAATCGCACCCTTTCTTAAATGCGACATGAACTGCGTTTGTAGCGGAAAAGGCAAAAAGCCATACTCTTTATGGATCATATCCTTTGCTAACCTGCTGGTTATTCCCCTGCCAAGCCTTCCGGTATAAGCCCTCGATAAGGTAGTATACTTAGCATTATCCGAGAACAGCATTTTCCTATGGACGACCGTAGCGTTCGACTCCTCAGTAGCCAGAAAAGCAGTACCAATCTGAGCCGCCTCTGCACCAAGTGCCAGCGCCGCCGCAACCCCCCTTCCATTGGCAATACCACCTGCAGCAATCACCGGAATTTTAACCTTTTCTTTAATCAATTGAAGCAATACAAACGTTCCGGTGGTCGATGATTCAGCTGAGGCCAAAAAAGAAGGACGATGTCCACCCGCTTCAAAGCCAGAGGCAATGATCAGATCAACCCCGGTTGCCTCCAATGCTATGGCCTCATCCAATGTAGTTGCCGCTCCAAGGGTAACAATCCCCAGCCTTCTGCACTGCTCCAAAATATCCTCGTCCAGCAAACCAAACATAAAACTAAACACAGGTGGTTTCTGATGTAATATCACCTCCAGCTGATTTTCAAAACGCGATTTAAATGGCACTGGTTTTTCAGGCAATGCGATGCCCACTTCATCAAAATAAGGTTTAAACAAAGCCTGGGCCTGTTTAAACTGCTCATCAGAAACAGTACCATCAACCGCATCCGTATCAGAAACCCATAAATTGATGTTATAAGGCTTATTCGTTGCAGCCTTAATCTGCTGATCTACCTCAATAATTTCCTGTGGACTCAATGTATAAGCCCCATAGCCCCCAAGTCCACCAGCGTTAGACACTGTCGATACCAGCGCCACAGAAGAAAGGTTCCCCCCAAATGGCCCTTGCAAAATAGGATAATCAATCCCCAATATTTTCGATGCTCTTGTTTCGTACCACATCATCTTAAAATTCATTAATCATTATACAATCGGCTCAACGTCTCTCTCGAAACACCCAAATAAGCAGCGATCAACTTTTTAGGCACCATATTATAAAGCTCCGGATACAGCTTCAAAAGCTCCTCATACCTATACCGCACATCATTATTCATAAAGGATAACAACCTTTTTTGAACCGCCACATAGCCTCTATTCGTCCGCCACCTAAAGAAATGCGCTACCTTATGGATCTCATTACACAGCTTTTCCCGGTCACTATTACTAAGGCAAAGCACCTCCGCATCGCTAATACAGTCCACATTAACGGTGGCCTTGGTATGGCTATACAACGCGTTATAATCAGAAGCCCACCAGGTAGGCATGGCAAATTGCAGGATAAACATTTTCAGGTCATCGTTGATAAAAAAAGCCTTTAAACAACCCGAAATCACGAAGTATTCACAATCCACCACATCCCCCTCCATTATAATGGCTTGCCCTTTTTTGAAGCTAAGTTTTTTAAAATGCGAGAAAAAATAATCAAACTGTTCATCGGTCAGAACAACCAATTTATCGATATGAGCTTTTAAAATTTCCTTAGCTTCCGATGGCATATCAGCTATGTTTCATTGTACGCTTTAAAGTTAAAGATTTAAATCTATTCGCTTACGTCTGTAAACATTTTGTTAACCATCATCCAGCGGTTATCAATCTTATGAAACGATAGTAACTCGTCATAATTGAACTCATACATTTTAACATGCACTTTAGCTACAGCAATGGTATTGATCACCTCAATCGATATCACCGTTCCCTTAAAAGGCTTACCAGAATCTTTAGGACTTTCCCTGTTGGCCACACCATTAAGGTACTGGTCAAGCGTTTTAAAATAAGGCTGCCCTTTTATATCGGCAAACAACAAAGTACCCGGGTTTAAAACCTTCCGCAGCTTATCCGTATCACCTTCATAAATCCCTTTAAAATAATAATCTTCCAGTGCCTGGGTAATTGCCAATGAATCTTCTTTAGTAGTTTTCATTTTCTTTAGTTTTTATAGGTCAAATTAATTTAGGTGATGCCCCGCAGCCATACCACCATCTACATTGATGATTGCTCCAGTTATAAAATTGCTTCTGGCAACTAAATATACCATCTGTGCAATGTCTTCCACCTCACCAACACGGTTAAGCAAATGCAATCCTGCACTTTGATCCGCATCTTCACCATGCATAGGTGTACGGATCACGCCCGGCGCAACAGTGTTCACCCTGATGTTATGTTTTCCAAATTCAGCCGCAAGCTGCAAGGTAAGCGCATGTATTCCTCCTTTAGAGGTCATTGGTGCAGTTGATGGCCCACCACCAAGCGCATGATTTACCAACGGAGTACCAATATTGATCACTACACCACTCTGCTGTTTCAACATTTGTGGAATAATCGCCTGTGTGGTAAAAAAAGTGCCCTTCAGGTTGGTATTTAAAAAGCGGTCCAGATAAGCCTCATCCACTTCCAGAAATGGCTTAGTTTCATAAATACCGGCATTGTTTACCAGTACATCCACCGCTCCAAATTTCTCAAGGGCTATAGCCAAAAGCTGCTCACCTGTACTTTTATCCTTTACGTTCCCTGCTAACATTTCCAGGTTCCCGCCCCCACCAAGCTCCCGATAAACCAGTTCCAGCTTTTCCGGGGTTGATGAATTGATCACTACATTATCCCCGTTTTCTAAAAAGTGGCGGGCTATTTCTTTACCGATTCCGGATGAGGCACCGGTAACTATTATGGTTTGCTTTTTCATTCCCTTATTTTTTATCGGCTGTAATCCCTTTTTCTCTTAATACAGATACCTGTTCACCTGCAAATCCCCAATCATCAAGTTCTATTTCCTGAATCACCACATGGGTCAGCTGAGGGTCTTTATTCAATACATCTGTCATCAGATCGGTAACCCCTTTAATCAGGGCTTGTTTTTGTTCGCGACTAACCCCTTCGCGGGTTAGTTCAATTTTAATGTATGGCATGGCTTTATATTTTAGGCTAAAACTGGTTGTACAGCTTTAGCGGTTACCTCAATAGACAATTCAAAATCATTGTAGATCAGGGTATCACCTAAATTCTGGAAGAAATTGCCCGAGCGGAACTTCATTTCGTATTTGGTACGGTCAACTAACAGTTTGGTTGTAGCGCGCAAAATGTCGCCATTTGCCGCTATCGATGCATCAAAATTGATTGGGTTGGTAATGCCTTTAATAGTCAGGTCGGCTTCAACATCATTTCCAGAAACTGAGGTGATTTCCAATGTTGCTTCAGGATATTTTTCAATCGCAAAGAAATCGTCAGAAGCCAGGTGACCGGCAAATTGTGCATTCGTTCCGGGATCAGCAACGTCCAGTATTTTAATAGAAGTAGTATCGATAATGAATTTACCACCTTCCAGTTTACCGTCGTTCAGAATAATTTCACCTTCTTTAATACCAATGGTACCATTGTGTACTCCGGTTACTTTTTTGCCTACCCAATCAATATTACTTTGGGCAGCTAAGATTTCAAATTTTTGAATTTTCATAACTTTTGTTTTTAATTGTACATCAAAGTTCTAAAGGATTTGCCCAGAAGTTGTGTGACCTACATCACCATTAAAATAAAGCTTGTTTTATGTGATCCAGATCACTATAAGAGAGCCACCTGGTATCACCCAAATTTGTTACAATAAAACAACACAGAAAAGGTTGGCCCTTATACTATTTTTGCTAATTTAGAATGTTGCCAAATAAAAACAGGAGAATAAAATAATGACATTTTCCTGCACAATTATTACAGGCAGCTAACGTTTAGACTGATAATAATTAATGGGGAAACCCTTTTTAATAACCCAAAATCAGAATTCAATGAAAAAACTGAGGTCAAAAGTAGTAAAAGCGCTCAAAAGAGAATTTACCTTCGAATGCACAATTTCAGCAAGAATGAATCAGGTTATTTTAGATGTTAAAAACATTGATTTTGAACAGCACCTCGGACAATTAATTCAGCAAACTCAGCAAATCATTGACAAGTATTTCCCTCAGAGGGAAGAACACCTTTGCCTTGTCATAAGACAAATAGACGGGAACCACCAGAATACATTTAAGATCTGGAAGTCGGTTTATTAAACTCGTTTTTAGCTACTAGTTTTATTTAGAACTGTTTCAATTGAATAGATAGCCGTGGCATATGCTTAGTGCTTTCTATTCAATTGAGAAATATTGCCCTGTTACTTCATCTCTCGCGAAATCCGATCCTATAGGTTCTTCAAGTAAGTGAATAAAGCTATCATCAAGATTTAATACCTTCCCTATTGAAACATATTGGAGATTTGTCGAATCATCAATATACTCCTGAGTTTCATAATCACTCATAATTGTCCATCCCGAATAATCTTCATAATCCCCTTCCTCACGGTATAATCTACCAACCTTAAATCCTTCTTCAAGAATATGATTAGATACAAAGCATTTTCGCCTACATTTTTCGATCATCTCACCCATTGGATCTTCAAAATCCAACTCATCAAGTGTGTTATACTGAATAATGTGTTCCCTTCTAAAGGTGATAGAATCGCCAGCCTTTAAATCTTTAATATAAAAAGGGTCGTTATCTAAAATACCAGAATAATTACCATACTCATCAACAGACTCCATGATAACCCACATTCGTTCTGCGCTAACAGCATCTGGGTCATCAGATTCAAATGAAAATATCAGCTTAACTGTTGCTTCTCCAGGTATTAGCCGATCAATTATTTCATCAGACGGTTTATAGAAAGTATATGGTGCTTCCTTTCGAACTTCATTAGCATTCTCTAATTTCCAACTAGGCATAACTACTCTTCAATCTGCTTTTTATCCTTAGGCTTTGTCTTAATTACCACTCCGTACTTCTTATCGGTAACCTCATAAGCTTTAAGCTCTTTCGCCCCCACTACACTAATACTAATAAATGTGCTATCTGCAATACTTGCCAAATCACCCTCGTAATTGTCTTTTAAAACCTTTTCATTTAAAATATACTTTACGTTTTGATCATTTGAATCATCACTAAGTATTTTCTTGTATTCGGCCGACTTTCCCGATAAGTACTGCTGAAAAAGTTTTGTGCAATAAACCTTAGTTTGGATCAGTAGCACTCCATGTTTAGCCTTTTCGCCATATTTTTCAAAAGTATCTTTCTTCAATACAGTAACCATGGCGATTTCATTTGGATTTACATTCATCATTTCAGACATGAGCATTTCCTTTCCATCAAAGAAAATTAAAGGGTCACCAGTTAGTCTTGGTGGTCCATCTAGCGTAGCCCGAGTTTCTTTTGATGTTGTATCTGTTACCTCTTGAGCGAAAAGGTTAGTGGAATAAATCGCAAGAAAGAAAAAAACAGAAGTGAGTAAGCGGAGTTTATTTTTAAATAGGATCATATTTGAAAGCTTAATTTGTTATCGGATAATTCAGATGAACTAATTGAAGTAATATTAATGAAAAGATTTTAAATAGATGTGTGATGATCTACAGGTAAAGAAAATTGTTGGATTACTACACGGTCTTATCCGCCTATAGCTTTACAGTTGGTCTGATACGGGTTTCCCTTTAAAGTAACACAAGACATGAGTACGAGTGCCGGAGTCAAATCGATGACACCCTAATAAAGTTTAATAAATAGAACCTTTTATCCACTCACTATCTCTATCCTATCGGTCTGATCATCATACACCATTTTCAGATGCCTATCCCAATTCAGAAATTCATCACAAGTAAACTCTAATTTATCACCATTCCAACCTTTAAATTCTATCATGTCCATATCAATAGGACTCTCAATTTTGATTTTAGCCTTTAGACTTGTTGTGATTTTTTCGAATCTATAATAACCTGAAATAAAAAAACTTCCACTTGGTGCTACAATTAAATTATGATACTGCGGCTGGTCTTCTAATTCAATTATATTTCCTTTAAATCTATCCAGTAGAAATAAGTAGTCTGAGGTTAATACCAAAATCAGATTAGAAACCGTCGAAATTGCCACCCTTCTTGGAAAACCTCGAAACTCCCCACACCACTCACTATAGTCGTCATTTGTAAACTTTATCCATGTCCAGCCTTGAGAATTCCAGGGACTTTCATTGTCATAGATTCTTTCGTCATATTCTCCAGAAGACGGCTGGTTAATGATTTCTGCTTCAATTATCATGTCCGACTATTAGTTTACGATACGGCCAGTTCAAATATGCAAAAGCCTTAAAACAAAATCTAATTTATATTTGCAATCTAGCCATCCTACTACCCATCCCCCCATCCCAATTTAATTTCAGATATTAGCCCCTATACAAACTCCTCACCTCCAGCCCCCCTTTTAACCCATGCAGGAATTCCTCAGAACCCATATAGAAAAAATAGTCCCCCTAACCGATGAAGAATACGGCTTCATCCTATCCCATTTCACCACTAAAAAATTCAAAAAAAACCAATTCCTCATTCAAGAAGGCGAAGCCGTCAAATATTCCTACTTTGTAATCTCCGGGCTCCTAAAACTAGTCTACACAGAAGAAACCGGCAAACAACACATCGTCTCTTTCGCTATGGAAGACTGGTGGGAAAGCGATTACTATGCCTTTTTCACGGAAACCAAAGCCACCATGTCCTTAGAGTGCTTAGAAGATACCGAAGTCCTATGCCTCACACTAAAAGGCTACCAGGACCTATGCGATAACCTCCAAAAGATGGAACGTTTCTTACTTCAAAAAGCAAACTTCGGCTTTCTTGGATCCCAAAAACGCATCATCTCCTGGCTAACCTCCAACTCTAAAGAACGTTACGAACAGCTAATCAAACAATATCCATCTCTTATTCAACGCGTACCCAAAAGCCTCATCGCTGCCTACCTTGGCATTTCAAGGGAAACACTAAGCAGACTATCCTAATAAGTGTGACATACCTCACATCATAATAGTGAGAAACATCAACTCCCAACAGCCCCAGCTATCCCCACCTTTGTAATGCAAATCAAAACGCAAATACAATGGAATTAAAAAATATCAATCCCTGGAAATGGCAGGACGAACGCAGCTACTCACAGGCTATTGAAGTAAAACAAGCTCAAAGTACACTCTACGTCTCCGGACAAGCAGCAATCAATAAAGATGGCATATCTAGCAACGAAGACATGAAATCCCAGTTAATCCAGGCCATACAGAATCTGGAACAAGTAATCACCCAAGCCGGCTATGAACTCAAAAACATCGTAAAGCTAAACATCTACACCACTGCAACAGCAGAACTTTGGCCCAACTTCCCTATTCTTCAAGAATGGATCGCCAAACATAACATCAAACAGGCAACAACCCTACTGGAAGTAACAAGCCTCTTTGAAACATTAAAAGTAGAACTCGAAGCTACCGTAGTAAAATAACAAAAAAGCTGTGTCACATAACCAAGGCGACACAGCTCTACATATATAAACAAATGTTTAAAAAGTATAAAATATACTAGCCTGTATGCTATTATTCTTCAAATCACCTAAAGCCACCGATGGCGTTTCCTGAACTTTCTGCATACCATAAACATATCTTGCACCAATCCCTACGCCCATTTTTGACTGGAACCCTAGCCCTCCTGCCACTCCAAAATCAATCTTCTTAGCGAACTTAGCATCTGTAACCCCACCAATGTCTTCCTTTACCTTAAAACTTGCCTGCGGGCCAGCCTCAATATAGAACCCCGAATTTGTGCTGTATTTAAAAAGGATTGGCACGGAAGCATACGATAGCTTTATATCCTGTCCGGCAAACTTCCCTGCCTTTACTTTAGCCCCTTGCAGCGAGTAAAGAAATTCCTCTGTTACCAGGAAATTGTCTGTGAACTTGTAAGAAACAGTCAGTCCCGCATGGAAACCTGGAAGCGCCTCTGTATCAAAATTGGCACCACTAAAATTGCTGTAATTACCTCCTGCGGTAATACCGAATTCTAACTTTTTCATCAATTTCTGAACAAAACCAGCGTTTTCGGCGGTCTGACTAAAACCTTTTGTGCTTACTACAACCAAAACAACTAACACTAATACTAACTTTTTCATCTGTTTTTTAATTATTGATTTTTGAAGTCTTTTTCATTACTCCCCACCACACCAGCGGGTTATTTACATCAAAGGTGAGGTTAACAGGAACCCCTTTTAAGCAAAATGTGACCGAAGCGGGCAAAGTCATACCGGAAATGGCATATACCCGACTGAAAGAAAAGCCCAAAAACAGCAGTAGCCCCCTGAACATCAGAGAGCTACTCGAAATCGGACTTACCAAAGTGTATCTAACTAGTACCTTTAGCCAGCCATTTCAAGAATACAGGAGCTTTCCCCTTGCTCACAATTACCTTTTCTGCAAAGGGAATATTTAAGTTTAAGGATAACTTCCTCGAAAAGAAACTCGAAATATCAATAATGGCCTTCCTGCACACCAGATATTGCCGGTTAGCCCTAAAAAAAGCACTACCAGCTAAACGCTCGAGCTCATCCAGATTTTTATTAGGATAATAAGTTTTTCCCGAAAAGGTCAGCAAATGCGTTAACTCACTATCCAGATAGAACATGGCAATGTCATCCAGATTAACAGGAATGATCTTATCCTGATGATATACCAGTATAGAAGCCGCTTTTTGAGCCTCTTTCCCCGAAAGTAACTTTAGCAAAGTTTCATACTGCGGGGTTTGATCTGCCGAAAATATCTTCTTCAGCTGCATGTATTTCTGCAGAGCGGTATTCAGCATTTGTCGTGTAAACGGCTTTAATATATAATCGATGCCATTGGCCTTAATCGCATCCAGGGCATATTCATCGTAGGCTGTACAAAAAATTATAGGGGCCGAAACCGGCTCAGCTACAAAGATCTCAAAACTCAATCCGTCACCTAGCTGTATGTCGCTAAAGATCAGATTCGGAGCCTCATTGTCTTTAAAATAAGTAATACTTTCTTTTACTGAGCTCAACTTCACGATCTCCAAAGGTTCGTCAATCAGCTTCATGATATTCATTTCAAGGTCGTCTGCAACAACCACTTCATCCTCAATGATTACGATCTTCATAATTTAATAATTTTATACTGACTGAAAAGATGTTGTCTGTTTCTATAATCTTAATCTCGTCGCCAGAGCATAGCTTGTACCTTTCCGCAAGATTAGCCAACCCATAATTGGTAGATGCAACGATGATGTTCCTCTTTTGCACGTTATTGCTGATCAGCAAACGGTCACCATCCTGGGTAATGCTAACCTTTAGCGGAGCCAGCAAAGTGAAGTTATTGTGTTTAATCGCATTCTCTAACAAAGGCTGCAAAGAAAACGAAGGCAGGTAATAACGCTCTAGGGTTTCAACAGGCACATCAATACTGCAATCCAGCGCTGTACCAAACCTTATCCGCTGCATTTCCAGATAGTCATTTAATACATGAACCTCATCTTTCAATTTGGCAATATTATCAGTATGATAATAAATGGAAGCCCTTAAAAAGCCTGCCATGTGAACAATATACTCGTCGGCAATATGAGCGTCCTTGTGGTACAATGCTTTTAACGTATTCAAAGCATTAAACAGAAAGTGGGGATGAATCTGTTGTTTTAACAGAAGATTAGTTGCTTCCGCATTAGCCGCTTTTAACTTCGAAAGCTCCAGTTCACTGTGCAGTTTATGTTCATACAGCAATACCGAATCGTGCATTAAAATGATCATGGTATTGATAACAAACCCCGAACCTATAAATGCCAGGAACAAATTTAAGTCCGTATACGTCCAGCTTACATTTGCCATTCGGGCTACAAAAGGCCAGGTAACAAAGTACACCAATATACTCAACGGATAACCAATCAGGCACCTATACCACATAAACGGGTTCGATTTCACATCAAAACGCCTTGCTAAAATGACCATTACAAGAACATCAATATGGCCGATCATCAGTATCCCAAATATCGTAAAACCGGTAAAAGGATAAATGTCCTCCTGGCGGGAGCCATGCGAAATGATAATGTAAAAGATAATACCTATGATCACAGATAGCAACCAGGTTAGCCGGTTCATTCTTTTTACAGGTAATTTCTCTTGCATATACCCAAAGTTACTGATTAGAGCATCTTTAACATTAAATTAATCGCTAGAGCGGGCAAAATCAGCAATGAATGAGAAAATATCAGGGTTATATTTGTTTAACCTTTGGCCTTACCTTTATCGAGTCCTCGATCCTTTTCTGTTTAGCCCGCTCATAGTCAATAATCTTCTTCGTCAATATTGCTTTCCTAGCAAGTATACTTTCAACCTGCGTATCCGCAGCTTCCAGCCCCTCCATCGGATCACGAACTTCAATCTTTGCAATCCATTTCGGATCCAGATTGTCGTATCGTTCATACATTTCCATGAACTCTTCCGGACTGAACCACCTTTTCACTGATGGCTCAAATACCCATAGCCTTTGCTTAAGCGCATTATTAAATATTTTTCTGATCAAATCTATTGTTCTAACTGTTTGCTCATACTTACCTGAATATTCAAATAACGGTCTGTGTTCTCGTTGAGGTCTGTTGCTCATATCAGTAAAATTGAATAAACGAATTTACTAATATTTTTAGCAATATTTCAAAATAAAATTATCAAAAAAACATTTTTTTAGCGTTCACAAACCTGTGCTACAGCCAATCAGCATACTTAGCAATCTAAAGCGATCGTCATCTCCTTTGGTTAACCAGGAGATGACGACAACTTTATCAATCTATTTTAAGCATCCACTCATATTCCATATAGGTTGCAATTTAATTGGTGCGACAGTGTCGCACTAATTGGGTAAGACAAAAAAACATGCTTAACCACCTCATCCTTACTCCTGCGCTCAAGAGGAACGTTATGATCAATAATTTAGAGGGGACTTGCTTGTATGCCTCATTCGGATTATCCGAGTCTGGTCCTAGATACTATTACTCCAAACTACTACCACTTACTAGCTTCAGCCTTTAAATCCGTAACAGTAGTGAACTCACCGTGCTCAATTTCAGCGTCATCTTTTTCAAGGTCTTTGTTATATTGAGCAAGTTTTTCATGTGGAGTTTTTTAGCTAACCAATGAGACAAGCAATTTAAAAAACTTGCATCAAATAACAGGCTCATCCCTCACCCCCGATTCTCTACTCCCCGTCATCTGGAACAGCTCCCCCATTCCAAACACACATCAAACACCATTAACCTAGTAAATCCAAACTTTAAATTTGGATTTACTAGGTTAATTTGTAAATTTGGGTATGATAAAAAGGAATCTGGAGCCAATACTCTTGCAAAAACTTAAAAGGTCACCCGCAGTTGCCATATTAGGACCTCGACAGGTCGGTAAAACTACACTTGCTAAACAATTGAAATCTGACCAGCAAGAGAGTTTGTATCTAGATATGGAAAATCCTAACGATCAAAACAAATTGCAAGATGCTTTTAGCTACCTGACTTTATATGAAAACAGTAGGATAATTATAGACGAAATTCAGCTAATGCCCCAATTGTTTGCTGTTCTAAGACCCCTAATTGATGCAAATCGGAAAGCGGGAAGGTTTATTTTGCTTGGATCAGCTTCCCCTATTTTGGTGAAGGGAGTATCGGAGTCTCTTGCTGGACGTATAGCCTATACTGAATTAACTCCTATCGGGATTACTGAGCTAACTGAACAGTTGGACTATAAAATGAATTGGTTCAGAGGTGGCTTTCCAGAAGCACTCTTAGCTACCGATGATGATTATACAATTGAATGGCTTAATGATTTTATAAGAAGCTACGTCGAACGGGATTTAGCAATGCTGTTTGGCGTTACGCTTTCATCTGTTACGTTGCGTAATTTTTGGAGTATGCTTGCGCATTCAAATGGAAATTTATTAAATGCAGAGGTTTTTGCAAGATCACTTGGTGTAAGTGCTACAACCGTGATGAAATATCTTGATTTTTTAGAAGGAGGCTATATGGTGAGACGTTTGCAGCCATGGTTTGTGAATGCAAAGAAGCGATTAATTAAGTCACCTAAAACTTATATACGAGATACCGGAATACTTCATCGATTGTTAAATATATCCGACTTAAATGATCTGTTTGGACACCCAGCGGTAGGTGGCTCCTGGGAAGGCTATGTTGTGGAACAGATTTTTCAAGCCAAACCTGATCATCTGGATTTATTTTTTTACCGTACTCAGGCAGGAGCCGAATGTGATCTACTGCTTGTTCAAGGCATTACTCCAATAGCATGTATAGAGATTAAATTATCAAATGCTCCAACTATATCCAGAGGTTTCTTAAATTGTATACAGGATTTGGAGCCTAAAAGTAGCTTTATCATTACACCTCAAAGTGATACTTATATTGCCGCTCATGATGTTACAATCATTAATCTCTCCAGTTTTATTTCAACAAGATTAAGTTTACTTTAGATACCCTATGAAAAACTTTCTAGAATATGTTTTACAATTCGGCAATTTGACCCCACAACAAATTGACTTTATTTCAAACAAAGCGCACGAGATAGCACTTCGTAAAGACGAACATTTCTGGGAAGCAGGAAAAGTTGTGGCAAAGATTGGCTTTATTACACACGGCATTCTTCGGGTTTTCTATCATAATAATGAAGGCGAAGAACATACACGCTACTTTATCGAAGAAAACCATTTGATTCTGGATGGCCATGATGGGGAAACAAACTACACCCCCTCCGAATATTTGCAAGCTATTACCGACACCAAACTCGTTGTATTTTCAAAAAAGGATTGGAAAGAAATTTCCGATACTATTGTTGGTTGGAATAGCATCATTCAAAAAATAACGGCAACGTATCTTAGGAAAAAATTAGAAAGAAGAAGTCAGCTAATCTCCCAGGATGCCGCCACACGCTACCTTGAATTTCTCGAAAAATTCCAAACCTTAGTAAATCGTATACCACTATCATATGTGGCTTCTTATTTAGGCATCACCCAATCTTCATTGAGCAGAATAAGAAAAAACATTCGCTAAATCACTTTTTGCCAAATGGCAAATGATTCCATTTTTTATTGAACCAACTTTGCTACAGTAATTTCAAAACCAATAAAAAATGAAAACAAGAAAATTAGGAAATAGCGGATTAGAAGTATCTGCGTTAGGTTTAGGTTGTATGGGATTAAGCTTTCCCGAGGCACCTGGAAAAGACGAAGTCGTTAAATTATTACGATCCGCGTTTGAAGAAGGTATTACTTTTTTTGATACAGCGCAAGCTTATGGCGACAATGAAGAATTACTGGGTCAGGCCCTTTCTTCATTTCGCAAGCAAGTAGTCATTGCAACCAAATTTGGTTTCAGGGAAGGCAAAACAATGTTGGGAATGGACAGCCGCCCTGAAAACATTAGAGCCGTTGCCGAAGCCTCTTTGCATCGATTAAAAACCGATTATATTGATCTGTTTTACCAGCACAGAGTTGACTCCAATGTGCCTATTGAAGAGGTTGCAGGCACAGTAAAAGACTTAATACAGGAAGGTAAAGTAAAACACTTCGGTTTATCAGAAGCAAGCGCAGAAACCATCCGTAAAGCACACGCAGTTCAGCCTGTTGCAGCGTTGCAAAGTGAATATTCTATGTTTTACCGCGACCCCGAAAAAAAAATCATACCAACCTTAGAAGAATTGGGTATTGGCTTTGTTCCGTTCAGCCCATTAGGCAAAGGATTTCTTACCGGAACAATAAACCCCGACACAGAATTTGATAAAACCGATGGCAGAAGTATGTCGCCCCGTTTCAGCAAAGAAAACAGAGAAGCCAACCAGGCATTACTCGATCTGATTCTTTCAATTGCAAAAGACAACAACGCTACATCTGCACAAATAGCATTGGCCTGGCTCCTGGCTCAAAAACCCTGGATTGTTCCTATACCCGGCACAACAAAATTAAATCGCCTTGTAGAAAACATTGGTGGTGCAAACCTTTTGCTAACTGATGATGCCCTCAGCAGAATAACCGCGGCATTAACAGCAATCAAAATTTCCGGCGCCCGCTACCCCGCACAACTACAATCAATAATAGGCAAATAGCAGTTTTAAATGCCGTCCCTTTACAAAACCTTTTTTCAAAAACATTTGCTCAACTATTTAGTGGTTCTTATATTTGGCAACCAAATGGTTGCATTATAATAAATCCCTTATAAAATGAAAAAGACAATTGTACATCTTGTTTTAACAGCTCTGATATTATCATCTTGTAACAATACAAACCACTCAGAACAAACAAAAACTCACGGCTACTCAGAAGTCAACGGAATTAAGATGTACTACGAAATTTATGGAGAGGGCAAGCCACTTGTTTTACTTCACGGTGGGGGTTCTACCATTCAAACAACATTTGGAAGGGTTATTCCAATGCTGGCTAAATACAGAAAGATTATTGCTGTTGAATTGCAGGCCCATGGAAGAACCAGTGATCGAGGTAAGGATGCAACCTTTGAACAAGACGCAGACGATGCTGCAGCACTTTTAAAAAATCTAAATATTGACAAGGCCGACTTCTTTGGTTTCAGTAACGGAGGAACAACCACTATACAGATAGCCATTCGTCACCCACAAATTGTAGATAAAATCGTTCTGGGCTCTGCACTTTGCAAACGAAATGGAATGCCTGCGCAATTTTGGGATTTCATGAAACAGGCGAACTTATCAAATATGCCCCAGGAGCTAAAAGATGCTTACCTGGCCGTAACACCTGATCCTAAAGGCCTTCAAATAATGCACGACAGAGACGCAAAGCGCATGGTAAATTTTAAAGACATACCAGACGAACAGATCAAATCTATTAAAGCCAAAACGCTAATCATAATAGGTGATAAAGATGCTGTAAAACCCGAGCATGCTATAGAAATGAACAGACTGATTGCCAACTCAAAATTAGCCATAATACCAGGTGTACACGGTGAGTACATCGGCGAAATAACAACCCTAAAATCCAATTCCAAAGAAGAAGAATATGTTATTCCAATGATTGAACGCTTCCTTGATAAATAAGAAATTTATACCCTTTCTACTGGCTTGTTAGCCATTTCACCACTTCTATTTCATTCGCAATACTCCAGGAATGCGGATGCCTCAGGTTATTCGGTTTCCGGAACCCCTTGCCAGTTGTTGTAACCAAAATAGCTTTGCTGTTACCCAACTGCCGCAATTCGTTGATCATAGCAGGTTGATCTGTGATATTGGTCTATTAGCGAAGGCTAAAGAATATGGAGTTATCTCATCTGTTAAACCTTACATTGAAAAAATTCAAGCTACCAACTTTAGAATCTCCACATCTTTAGTCAATCTGGTACTTGAGAGAACGGGGGAAAAATAATCGTCATAAAAATAAAACCCTGCAATCAAATTATTGCAAGGTTTTTCTACTACTGGATATACCAAAGTATACACGTAAAAAGAATTTTAGAAGATCATGAAGCCAATACTCGCCTGAAAGGAACTCGGCCTTACTTTAAATTCCTTACTCATATTGGTCAAAGCTCCTTCATATTTCAAATCAAGAGTAAACCTGCCAATATCCACACCCGCTCCTGCCTGATAACCAATGTTGGATTTGTCGAATTTCCGAAAGGATTCGGATGCCTGTTTCAAAATTGAAGCTTTGTCGTTCAATACATAAGAATAAACGCCTCCACCAAAAATTCTGAAGGTTAGATCTTCGGAATTTAATAGCTTGTAACCAACCAATACTGGAACTTCAATGCTGTTCCATTTGGCTTTTTGAGCACCAAAGCTACCATTTTCAATCTTTGATTTTTTTTGGGAGTACAATACCTCGCCTTGTAGGTAAAATTGTGAAATGTCTACCCTTGTAAAAATCCCTCCATGATAACCCAGTGAATACTTAGCGTCAAGGTTACTCTTAGACAAGGAAAGATTAGAGAAATTTGCGCCCCCTTTAAAGCCGATATGTACCGGGCTTTTGCTTTGTGATTTTGTTTCATTAGTGATAAATGCAGTACCTATCAAGAGTAGCATTATCAGATTTTTCAATTTTAATTCCATTTTCATTTGTTTTTATTTTCCACAAAAGAGATAAATCCTGCAGCGCTACTCAAAATAGTTTGACCAATTGCGGCTATGTATTGACTGCTGGTTAATCTGCGGTTGCTCATCATCCTTAACTAGTCGCCTGCAACCCTAACCCGTCCCGAGGAACCAAGAGATCTCTTGATTATGCAAACACCGCCTTAAAACCCAATTTGCAAGCCTGCCGAAGCATAAGCAGACGCCTTAAAAGAATAACCTTTATCCTGAAAAATCGTCTTTAAACTTCTATTGGTTATTTGTGCCGTACGCGTGGCATTTAACCCAAAAGTGAGCGGTATAGAAACACGTTTACCTATCTTTATTTCCGGCCGTAACCCTATAACAAAGTATTGATGAGTAAACATTTTATCCTCCCCCTCCTGTTCCAATAAAGCCATCTGTCCGTTAATCTCCGCTACAAAACTTAGCCTCAAGTTTTTATTGACATTATAGCCTGCCGACATTTCAAGACCATCCTTCAGCGAAACCTTAATCCCATACCGCCCAGATGTGGTCCAGTTGAGGTAAAAAGCCGGAAATAGCATCGGAAATCCGAAAGAGTTATTGATAGCAAGACCACCTCCCAAATCCAGATTCGGCCTCAAATGACGAATGAAAACAACACTAGCACTAGCCAATGTATTTTTATACCTGATTTGCGACAATTTAGTGCTTGGCATAAAAATTCCGCCACCTATCCCCGCCTTCAGTGACCACCTATCATTTAATGGTCGTTGATAATTAAGGCTTACACCAAGATTCAAAATCTCATCAATAACCAATGGTTCAGTAAAATTTCTATTGCTAAGCTTAACATATGCCCCGCCTCCGCTAATAGACCACATTGTTGGACGATTTTTCTCATTCAGCTTCATCGATAGAGGAATGTTTATTCCACCCTGATACACCATTGCTGAACCTTTACTGTTTCCTATCGTCTGACTAGAATCACCTTCTGTTACCTGATACTTTGATGTTCCGAAATATTCAGTCTTAAAAAAAACCTGTGCGCTGATGTTTGTACAAGTCACACTTATAAAAACACAAATCAATAATAATCTCATAATTTTAATATATACAAGACGTTTTTTACGTCTGTTGAGACAAATATCCAGGGGATCCCGGCGCGACAAAAATAGTTTTGACCGATGGGCATTTCGCTTTGACGCCTGGTAATCGACTATAGATTAATACCCTTAACTTTGTGGCATGACACTTTTGAAAAATTACGATCGGTTTGTTATCCTCATATGGATATTCCTAACCATTGTCTTTGGCTTTCGATACATACCCGACTCGTCTATTCTGGAAGGAGGTTTGTTAGCATTATGCGTCATGTCATGTGTATACCCATTTACAACATACTTAAGCAAAAACCTGCTGCAAAAAGCAATGAGACAAAAAAAGATGCTTTTATTCGTTGGGCAGTTTTTTCTTGTGTCAGCTATATCTGCCGTATGTATACCTGCAATTCTTTATGGTTTTCTCTATTTAGAAGACAGTGGCGTTTTTCCTCCCTCCGAGTTATTATTGGGGAGGAGTCTGTTTGGCATAATGTACATCAATGCATTACTCGTGGCCTTATTCGTTAATTTTGGATTTTGCGGATTGAGGTTCTATGAGGAAAACATGAAACTGCATGAAGCGTTGGTTGAGTCCCAGCTACAAATACTTCATCAGCAGATCAATCCTCATTTCATGTTTAATGTATTGAATCACATCAATATACTAATGTTGGAAGATGTAGATCTGGCCTCTTCATTATTAATAAAATATTCTAAAATACTTCGTCATCAGCTTAACAGTGAGAAAAACAGAAAAGTAAGCATAGAGCAGGAAGTTCTGTTCCTGAAAGACTTTATTGATATAGAAAAAGTAAGATGGGGAAACGAGCTGACCATAAATTGTTCCTGGAAGGTCGAAGATAACGTCAGGGAATTCCCCCCTTTGTTATTAATCACATTTATAGAAAATGCCTTTAAACATGTGTCTCGTGGCATATCAGAAAAGGCTTATGTAAACATAGATTTTGAGCAGGTAGCTAACTCGATTTGCCTGGAAATCGAAAACTCCAAATCGAATATTCAGCAGGAAAAAGACAGCGTTTCGGGCTTAGGACTAGAGAACATTAAGAAACGTCTAGATATTCTTTATGCCGATGATTATCGCTTAACAATCAAAGATTCGGGAACAACTTATTATACAAAACTGGTGATCAAAATATAGAATTATGACAGAGATACTATCGAAACAAACAAATAGTCAGCCGCTTAAATGCTTAATTGTGGATGATGAGCCAGTTGCAATTAAAGGGGTAGTCAACTTCATTAACCAGTTGGATTTTCTTGAGGTCTCAGATACTTGCACCTCCGCAATGAAGGCAACAGAGATACTGAAAGTAAAGGATATCGACTTGATGTTTCTGGACATTAACATGCCCATGCTGTCCGGACTTGAATTTTTGGAGTCATTAGACAAATCCCCGCTCACCATATTGACCACGGCTTATTCAGCGCATGCACTGGAAGGCTTTAGATTGAACGTTGTAGATTATTTGTTAAAGCCATTGGAATTTCAGCGCTTCTTTCAGGCAGCAAACAAGGCATTGGACCTATTTCAATCACGTATCGTATTACAAAATAGTAAGGAAGGATCCGACTCAGATATGTATATCAGACAAGGCGATACTTTTCGACGAATAATTTGGGAAGATATCTTATTTGTCGAAGGAATGCAGAATTACCTGAAACTACACTTCAAAGATAAAACCTTTGTCATTCACCAAACAATGACCTCATTAGAGGAAATGCTCCCTAAAGATTCGTTCTTCAGAATACATGTATCCTATCTGATTAACATCCGTAAAATTGACGCCATTTCAGGAGGCCGGGTTTTCATCGACGGAAAACAGCTTCCTATCTCACGCCACAGAAAAGAAGACCTACTTAAAACGGTGGTGTATGTTAAGTTAATAAGCAAGTAAGGTTTCCTAATTAACACCTCACTGCGACCTTAAACTCGTCGCGGGATTCATCATTGCAGCCTTCACAGACCTATACCCCACCGTCAAAACCGCCACAGTCATATTTACCAGAATTGCCAGCACAAAAATCCCTGCCCCAATACTGATCCGGTAAGGAAAATTCTCTAGCCAGTTATTCATCACCCACCAGCCCAGAGGCGCTGCAACTAAAAAAGCAATCAGCAGCAAACGGGTAAACTCTTTGCCAAAAAGCCATACAATACTCTGCACACTCGCACCCAGTACCTTGCGGACACCCACTTCCCTTGTTTTTTGAGCAGCCATAAATGAGATCAATCCATACAAACCCAGACAACCGATCAGTATCGCAATACCGGCAAAAACCTGTATAAGATTCAATATAATACGATCGCGCTCATAAAACTTAGCGATCCTATCATCCAGAAAATCGTACTTATATACATTATTCGGATATGTCTTTGCCCAAACATCCTTCATCGCAGCAAGCGTAGACTTCATATTGGCCATATCCACTTTTACCGCACAAGCGCCATAATTATCGCGCAAAGTGGTAATATAAAGTGCATCAATACCCTGATGGAAGGACTTATTATGAAAATCCTTCACCACACCTACCACAGTACCCTTATAACCATTCATCACCGCAGTTTGGCCAAGAGCATCCTCATTTTTGGCCAAACCAAGTTTCCTCACAGTAGTTTCATTAATCAGAAACTCACGAACTGTATCCGAAGGCATCAAGTTACGCCCTGCAAGGATTTGCAAATTAAACATCGAGGCATAATTCGCATCTCCAGCTTTGGTTGATATACCAAACTCCTCCGCCTTCGGACGAGAACCAAACAGAATACTGGTACTTGGAGCAAATTCAGAAGCCGGTGCATCACCGCAAAACGTCAGGTTTTCTACTCCCACTATCCCCGAAAGTCCGGCTTTAAGTGCACTGATTTTAGCAACCTCATTATTCGGAACAGGAAGCATCACCATGGCATCCCTGCGGAACCCCATATCTGCCTGCCTCGAATAACGCACCTGACCAGCAACCACAAGCGTACCGATGATCAGTAACTGACAAATAGCAAACTGCGTAACCACTAGCCCCCTCCTCATTGAAATACCACCCGCGTCCTTTTGAGACAATTTCCCCTTTAAAGCAAGCACAGGTTGCAGGCCGGCCAGTATCAAAGCCGGATAAGAACCCGAAAGCACAATCATAACAAGGAACAATGCTGGTAAAAACAGGAGCATATACACATCGCTGAAAAGATGAAGTTTTACCTGCACGCCAAAAAGCTGGTTTACATAAGGCAAACTTAACTCCGCCATAATCAAAGCCAATACCATAGCCAGCGTAGTAATAGCCGCAGTCTCTACCATAAACTGCCAGAACAACTGCCAACGCTGAACCCCCAGAACTTTCTTAATCCCAATTTCAATAGAACGTTTCAGCGCCTGCGCAGTAGCCAGATTAATAAAGTTCACACAAGCGGTGATGATCAGAAAAACGCCAATTAACGACAGTGCCCAGAGATTCTTCTTCTCAACCGGGCCATGCAGATTAGGGTTAAAGTGGATATCAGAAAGTGATTGTGCCCTGAATTGAAAATACTTGGCATCTTTCGCGTTGTAATGACTGTCAGACATGGCAATAAGTGCCTCTTTTATTCTGGCAGGCGTCACCCCCGACTTAACCAGTATAAAACACTGCAAGTTTCTGTTTACACTAAACCACCAGTCTTTTTCAACCATCCAGGGGCTATGCTGTTTTAAATGCTCAAAAGGCACATAGATTTCCTCAGGCCGGTCAGTATTTACAGGGAGATTTTTTAGAATGCCCGAAACCGTGAAACTAAATGTATTGTCTACACGAAAGGTTTTACCAATAGGATCTGCTCCGCCAAAGTATTTCCTGGCAATGCGTTCTGTAATCAGTGCGGTATTTGGTACACGCAAAGCCGATTGCTTATTTCCGCGGATCAATGGTAGGTCAAGGATATCAAGGAACTCCGGCTCAGCAAATGCCACACGCTCTTCAAACTTTGCTTCTGACCCATTGGCCGAAGGAACAGCGACAACCCTATCTGGAAGAGCAGCCACGCTGGCAACCTTTTCAGCAAGGGGATAATCACTTCTAAAAGTTTCCGCAAGTGGCGAGGTTACCCCGGTGTTGTAAGTTGTCTCTTCACCATGAAATTCCGTAGTGATCCGGTAAACCCGGTCAGCCTTAGAATGATAAGCATCAAAACTCAGGTGGTATTTCACCAATGCAAATATCAGAACCGCAGAGGCGATCCCCAGCGCCAGACCAAGTACATTAGTCAGTGTATATGATTTATTGCGCTTCAAATTCCGGAACGCGATCTTGAAGTAATTTTTCAGCATAACTATATTTTTAATCAAAATCAACATTGCAACAACATAGCCATAAGGCAAAACACCCTTTTCTGAGCCAAAAACAGCAATTTCATCGCCAATCACTTGTGCGAATATGAACACCACTGTCCGAAATCAGACAACCCTTCGTCATTTTGGCTACTACATTCCTCAATATGGTCACATCCACCACTTAACTTCTGCTGACTTTTGCATATCACATTTAAACAATTACAAAATGAAAAAGACAATTTTTATTACAGGAGCATCTTCAGGCTTAGGAAAAGCCGCTGCCAAACTATTTCAAAGTAACGGATGGAACGTTATCGCCACCATGCGCAATCCCGACAAAGAAACCGAATTGAATACACTGGAAAATGTAACCTTACTGCCATTAGACGTTACCAATGTAGAACAAATCCAGCACACAGTAAAAGAAGCAATAGCAAAACACGACATCGATGTGGTATTAAACAACGCCGGCTACGGATTAATCGGTGCACTCGAAGCAATCTCAGATGAGCAGCTGGTAAAACAAATTGACACCAACCTATTAGGTGTAATCCGCGTTACCCAGGCTTTTGTGCCTTATTTCAGGGAAAAGAAAAGCGGACTATTCCTGACTACTACCTCTATCGGCGGCCTCGTAACTTTCCCTTTGGATTGTATTTATCACGCCACAAAATGGGCTTTGGAAGGCTGGAGCGAAAGCATGTCATTTGAATTAGGCCTTCACAACATTGGCATCAAAACCATCGCACCAGGCGGAATTAAAACCAATTTTGCAGGAGAATCTTTAGCTGTTGCTCACCACCCTGCCTACGAAGAAGGATTAGAAAAATTATTCGGTTTAATGAATCCCGACAATTTTGAGCCGGTAGAATTAATCGCCAAAGTGGTGTATGAAGCCGCTACCGATGGTAAAGATCAACTTAGATATGTAGCTGGAGAATTTGCCAATCAACTATATGCCAGACGTCTCGAAATTGGTGCTGAAGCATCTGTAAAGGAGATGAACAAAATGGTGTTCGGAGAATTAGTAAATTAGCACAGCAAACTACCCAACCACACTTGCTTCCCGAAAAGTTTCCAGAAGCAACGCTGCTTGTTCAGCAGTTGGAAGCAATTTTATTTTCAATACTAATTTCAGAATATTAATGTACAGAATTAATTGAACAACTAAAAATAATAGCCGATATAACTAAAAAAAAGTAATATTTTAATTTTAAAATTAGGGGGTAGCTGCTTTCCCCCCACCCACGCTTAGGCGATGAGTGGGTTTCCGCAGCTTTTTTATGAAGAAAGAAGCAGACAACCTTTTGAAGATAAATTCTATTTCAGAACTGCACCGGATGCTGGGCTTGCCTAAACCCCTGCATCCGTTGATCAGCCTTGTAGATAATTCCACAATGGTAATGAACGAGGCCTATATCAAAAGTTCTTTTTTGTTCAATTTCTACAAAATATCGTTCAAAAAGACACTGAAAGGGATATTCGGTTATGGTCAGGGATATTATGATTTTGACGAGGGTGGTATGATATTTACCTCTCCCAATCAACTGATCTCAATTATCGGCGACGATAAAGAGTATGAAGGTTTCTCATTGCTTGTCCACCCCGATTTTATCAGAAATTACCCCCTGGGCAAAAACATAAAATCTTACGGATTTTTCTCTTACGAAGCCAATGAGGCGTTGCACCTTTCAGATAAAGAAAAGACAATTATTTTAGGCGTTCTGGATAACATCCAGCAAGAATTAAACGGCACCATCGACGATTTCAGTCAGGACCTCATGATTTCTTATATCGAAGTACTGCTGAATTACAGCAATCGCTTTTATAAACGACAATTCATTACCCGTAAAGCCGTAAACAATGATCTGCTCGTGAAAATGGAAGATGTGTTGAGCAGCTACTTTGACAAAGAGCAACCGCTGGATAACGGGCTCCTTACTGTAGAATACCTGGCACAGCATTTAAATGTTTCTCCAAGGTATTTAAGTGATATGCTCCGTTCGCTTACCGGACAAAATGCCCAGCAGCATATACACGAAAAACTGATTGAAAAAGCCAAGGAATTTCTGTCAACATCCCATTTAACAGTAGCAGAAATAGCTTATCAATTAGGCTTCGAACATCCCCAATCGTTCAGTAAAATCTTTAAAAAGAAAACCAATATCACCCCTCTGGAATTCAGAGCCTCATTCAATTAAAAAATGGACAACAATAATTTCGACCAAATCATAGAACGCGCGTTAGCGCTTAGAAAAAAATACCACGAACTTGAGCTTTCTCACCACGGTGCCGAATGGACTGTAGAAGAAGATGCCTTAGCGTTTTTAACCGATGCAGGATTGGTTGGCCGCCACACCATGTCGCAACAGCAGCGCTGGCCAAAAGCCAACACAGATACCGAACTGGAACACAAACTAGGGGAAAGCATCTGGTGGCTCATCGTTTTAGCCGACCGTATGGATGTTGACATTAAAGAAGCCCTGGGCAATTTCCTTACAAAAACGGAAAATCTTTTAAAATAAATCCTATTTACGATATTTTTTGCCCGGCTTCCTACTTGTGGGAAATACAGCTACGATTAAAATATCATTGGTTTTCTGATAAATCTTGTACACAATAATATATGGAAAAACGTCTACTTTACTTTCCCTACAGTTAGCTTTTTAATTTGATAGTGCTCTGGGTTTTTGGAAATGAGTTTAATCTCTCTTTCAACTGACCGACTAAAACGATCGCCCAACCCCTCTAAGTGCTCTTCGTACCATTGATAAACTTCAATGTACTCCTTTTCAGCAGCAGGATGGAAACTAATATTATAGCTCATTAACCCTTCACTGCCAATTTAACCCTCTGTTTTACCTCTTCCCAAGTCGAAGTTTTAACATTGCCTGACTCATGCTCATCAAGACGCGTATCAATTTCCTTTAAACAATCTTTGTCTTCCCATAAATCGATCTGCTCATTAATTTCTTCTTCAACCATTGTATATATCGCTTTCACCTTCTTTTCATCGGCATAACGGATATAATCATATAGTCTGTCCCTAATTGCTGTAGCGGCCCTAGTTGCTGAGTTATTAATCAAATAATACACAATATCAGAGTTAAAGTCAAGCAACAGCACTTTTTTACATTTCGTCCAAAAAAGAAATATAATCCTTCGCACTCTCTTCAATTCTTGCTTCAGTAGCATTATGCTCCGCTCCGTAAAAAGCAAAAAGCGGTTTGTAATCTGCCTTGATATAATCAAACGTTATCTCAAACGGAGCGGTGAGTTGTTTGAGTGTATATTTATACCTTCCTCCCGAATGGTAATCCTCTTCATTTATACCCGCAGCAATACTCAAAGCAATTTTCTTACCGGCCAGTTTATACCCACTGCCTTTGCCATATGCCCAACCATGCGTCAATACCAGATCCAACCATCTTTTTAAAAACGGCGGACAATTAAACCAGTAAAATGGAAACTGAAATATGATTTTATCATGTGCTGCAACCAGTTCTTGTTCATGCGCAACATCAATTTGTTCATCCGGATAGAGGGCGTGCAGATCATGTACGGTATACTTTTCAGGGTATTTATTTAATTCTTGAATCCATCGCTTGTTGATTGCCGAATTTTCGAGATCCGGATGTATCACAATTACCAAAGTTTTCATGCTATAATTATTAAAAGTTATGTGTTTAAATTTGTGCCACAAAGATCAGGCTTATAAAGCGCCGCTGAAATACGGGGTTAATTAATCCCTATTGACTTAAACCATCAGTTTAGTACTTTTGAATTTAAAAAAAGTCATATGTATCAGCGAAAAATTCCCATCGATTATAATTGCGGTCTTATTGTAGCAATGGAAGTTGTAGGCTCCAAATGGAAATTTTGCATACTCGATGAAATTTCAAAAGGAAAAACTCGCCCCAGAGATCTCCTAAATGCGATAACCGGCATCACCAGACGCGTATTACAACAACAACTGAGGGAACTGGAATTTCATGGAATGGTTGGAAAGACAAGCTATGCCGAAGTTCCTTTGCGTGTTGAATACCAGCTCAGCGAAACCGGAAAATCCCTTCTGCCGCTGATCTCTGCTGTTGATAAATGGGGATTGGAGTTCGCCCCCCAATTAAAAACCGTTATGGAAACCGTTTCACGATCCTAAGACACTCCTTCTTCATCATGATATAACTCGCACCTCTAAAACACCCCCGTCATCGTCCTTGTTTGCCTTTCATCACCCTTCCTCGTCCCGAGAAACCGAGAGATCTCTTGGTTACGCCATCAATTTGCTTCGTAGACCACTCCTTTGGTCGAGACGATCGCTTTAAAGGACGTTCAAAAACCAAGCTAATAGAGGCACTTCATATCCCTTTCATCACCCCTGCTTTTTACTATTTCCAGTCCTGCTCTTCCAGCTCAAAAATCTCTTCTACAGCAACATTAAATACAGCGGCAATCTTCAATACCAGTACGCTAGACGGGACAAACTTTCCAATCTCAATTGAATTAATGGTTTGCCGCGAAACATTTACTTTATCTGCAAGCGCAGCTTGGGTAAGGTTATGCCTGGCACGCTCTACCTTTATAGTGTTTTTCATTTAATTCCGATTAGGCCATAAAGAAGTATAATCTCGAGAAGCGGATAATATTTGCGAGAGCGAATACCATAATCAGAAAGTAATTAATTGAAATCAGATCGAACGCAATGATCTGATGGTCATAAAGATTACTGATCACCAGCTTAATCGAGTATCCAAGGATTAACGCCAAGAAAGCTGAAGAGGTTCTGATAGCACCCGACCTTTCATCTTCCCTGCCCTGGCTAGATATAAATAAAATAAATAAACCACTCAGCAAGGGAATTTCAGCAGTTGATAATCTGGAGGTCAATAGGATAGGAATTCCGATCACAATTAAGAATAAACCGATGTACTTAGGGAATCTAATAAGCGTTTTCATAACCAAAGGATTAGTAAAGAAGTCTAAATATACAGTTTATTTATCTAAAAGACAAATAAACTTGTCTTTTAGATAACTCCAACTACAGAACACTATTTTGCTACAGCATTTGTTTAAATGTTTCCGTATTTTGTGATGTGCTTAAGAAAGCTAAAACCTCAGCTAAGGGTACTACCTCCATGAGAGAGAAAATCTTAAATCCATGATAGCTTCTTTTAAAATAGAAGGAATCAATATTCCAGATGATGTTGCATCTGCTTCACTAAAAAAGATTTCTCTTAGCTTGGAAAAATAGAACTGATGAATTCTATCATTAATCGACAGTCTTTTTCAGCAGATTTTTGTATTGCCTTCACATATACAAAAAAGTTTCCATCATTTGTCTTTTCAAACAACAATGCATCATACCCTTGCTTCCTAGCCATTAGGTTAGCTAACATCTTCACGGTTCTTCCATTACCTTCTCTAAATGGATGAATAAATAATAACTCTCCATGTATCATGGCAATACTTTTTATAGTAATCCGGAAACAGTCAGCAATCCCAAAAGATGCTTTTTACTAATAGTCATACAGGAAATATTTTCTGTTAATTTATAAATTATCTGAAAATATGATGGCTGCCGTTTCCGGATTATGGTAATATTGATTATGGCATCAACACCTATTCTGTTTTAATAGCTTGTAAGGCTTTGCCGTTCAAAGAAACCGTTGCCTTATCAGAGATGGTATAATGCGTTTTAGTAATGGTTGGGTCCATCAAGTCAAGACTTCCCTCACCCGGAATATCAAAAGCCGCTGTATTGATCTGGTTTGCCGAAGAAATAACCAGGCTGGCATTCCCCTTGTCCTTATTCCCTATCACTGCATTTAATGTTCCTATCTTTAATTTGTCTAAAAATGTGGTGGTATATTTACCCAAATCCAATTGCATCACGTCTTGCTCGAAACCGGAAATATTAATGCCGCCAGAAATATGAGCTCTTTTTTCTTCTTCCTTATTTCTGTGATAGGCACGGCTGGTTAGCTTCACAGTGCTTGGCATGATCAGGATCAATTCATTGTCCCATATCTGAAACCCGCCGTCTTTTGCTGCCTTTGTCAGGTCAATTTTTATGGTATTCCCATTTTTTGTCCATACCAGGTTCCCCTTAAGTCTGTCTCTTAGCCATAGGCCCGGAGTTTTGCCCTTCTCAATGCGGATGGTAATTCTGTTGGCCGATTGCAATTCGACTTGGTTTACATCTTTAACAGAACTAAACGTTAAACCATTAAACGGATTTTTATAGTCTCCTTTTAAAAAGGATGCTTTAAGGCTAAAATTATAAGCTGTAAGGCCAATAAATGTGGCAACCACTGCTGCTAGTATAAACATTGTGCTGGTTTTCATAACTATTTAGTTTGGTAGTTTTGTGCTTTAAAAATCTCAAATCGCTCAGCAATATCTTCTACGCTAATGCCAAGCAGATACATACTTTTGAATAACTCTGGTAGCTCCTGCCCCAGAAAGCGCTCTTTGCTGTAGTTCTTTACTTTCTGTACGGCATCCGCAGCAATAAAGAAACCTATACCCCTTTTGTTGGCAATTACCTCTTTGCCTTGCAGAAACTCATATGCCCTTACCACAGTTAGCGGGTTCACCTGCAGATCGGCAGCCAGTTCACGTACCGACGGCAGTTTTTCTTCCGGCAACCATTTTTCCAACATGATATTTTCAGTTACATAACCTGCAATCTGCATGTATATCGCTTCATTCTCTCTAAATTCCATCTTACACTTGTTTTTCTTTTAGCCTGAAATAGGTACTTATCCAAAGGATAACCGAAATCAAAATGGCTATTGTTGCTGCAATAATATAGCTTGTTTGTGTTGGCTCAATATATATATATTCTTTATTTATGACCAAGCCAACCATGTTAAAGGGAATCCCGTTATCAATCTCCTCCTGAAATATAGTATGAAGTAAAACCGGGTTTAACAGGCACAACACCGCAATAAAAATGAAAAAACTAAATACCGTTTTTATAAAATGAAGCTTCTCAAAAAATACTGCGCCAAAAAAACAGATGGAATGTAAAATAGCGAAGACTAAAAATGACACCCAGACTTTCCTATCAGTAGAAAATACATTTATAACCTCAATTTTGTCTGGCGAGTTTGCATTCCCGATACTGATCACCAGGTAATCAATGGCATAAAAACAGCCCAGAAAGACCAGTTGAAATATCACATAAGAGTATAGCCAGGACACCAGGTATTTTTCGAAATGAGAAGCAGGCAGAGACAACGCCGGAATAGACTTTTTTCTGTCGCCCAGATCGGTAAAGATCAAGCTGGTAAAAATAGTTCCTGAAAAAAACAGGAAATTTACAAACATAGCTCCTTGTATAACAGGCCCCATATGCCCATGGGTACTATAACTTATAAAACCCAGGACTAAGATTAACACCCCAATTAATACACCTGCCGACATTAAATAAGTTTTGTATTGCTCAGCAGTGTGTTTCTTAAAAAGGTTAAGAAAGCGGGTAAAGTTGAAAGTTTCGTTCATGATAGCGTTATTTTAAAGATTCAATTACAGCAGTGTGATCGTCAATTATCGCATTAAAGAGCAGCTCCATATCAACCTTATTGTTGTGTTGCTGGTTATTGAGGCTAATGGTATTATTACCGATAGCATTAGACGCAGAGTATAGTATTCCATCTTTATTGGAACTACCTGCAGTACTGAAAAGTAAGCGGTCGCCAATTTCATCCAGGCTCTTGTTCAACACAATTTCTTTTTTGTGAAGAACAAGTAAGGTATCGATCAGACTGTCCAGATCTCTTACCTGGTGGGTAGATATGATCATACAGCGATCTTCTGTAATTGAAGAGGCCATGATTCTTCTGAACTGGACTTTTGAAGGAATATCAAGCCCGTTTGTAGGCTCGTCCATAATCAGCAATGAGGTGTTGGTGGACAGACCAAAAGTGATCATAACTTTTTTCTGCTGACCAAAAGACAATTGGTTTAAATTATCATCGGGATTCACATTGAATTCAGCAAGTACTTTATAGAATTGCGCGTGATCAAACTTTGGATAAAAATGAGCAGTACGGCGAACATATTCATTCCCTGAAAGCGACGGCAGTTCCATCTCTTCCGGAATAAAAAACAATTCCTGTAAAAAAGAAGGAAGTCGCTTGGCGGCACTAAGGCCATTAACCTTGCAGGTACCCTCTGTTGGGAAAACCAGACCCGCAATGTTTTTAAGTAAAGTTGATTTACCTGCCCCATTTTTCCCTAACAAGCCATAAATATGGCCAGTCTCCAGATTAAGGTTCAGATTCCAAAACAGAAGTTCTTTTTTCCTGTATCCGAAACTAAGGTTTGTTAATTCGATCATAGCGTTGTGAGTAAAGTAGAACTGTAATACTTATGTAGTACAGTACAAATGTAGATATAGTATTTACATTTCCAAATTAATTCACAGAATATTTTTAATGACTGAATTACAAGGCCTTATAAAGTATGCAGACCGGGTTTTACTCCGGCTCTACAAAATCAAGATCTCTTTCGTGAGTCTCAGGAATGGTTAAAATCGAGTAAAAGCCAATTGCAAAACAGATGAAACCAACAATTGCCGCAGCGTGCAGCTCTAATACTGTTGGTTTCAAAAAACCGTATAAGGTGGTCATCCCTACCACTGTCCCTCTTACCATATTAGGGATAGTGGTAGCAGCAGTTGCCCGTATATTTGTACCGAATTGTTCCGCGCCAATGGTTACAAACATCGCCCAGTAACCAATACCAAATCCAAGCCACAAGAGCATCATATATATGCCTGTGGCACTGCTTATGCCGGCGTATAGATAAATGATAGTTCCGATTAAAGTAAATAACATAAATAATCCCACCGCTTTACGCCTAGATTCCAGATAATAACTGATTACACCGCTCAGCAAATCGCCTGATGCTAGTCCTACATAGCACCACATGACTGCCAACCCGGGTTTCACGTTTTCGGTAATGTGCAATGCCTTACCAAATTCATTGCTAAACGTGGCCAGAATACCAATCACATACCAGGTGGGTAATCCAATGCCTATACATTTCAAATAGAGCTTAAGCCTGCTCTTATCAGTAAAGAAGGAAAGCAGTGAACCTCTTTTAAGCTCATCAAAGTCCTGCATAGATTTGAACATGCCCGATTCAAAAACACCGATCCGCAGAAACAACAACAATATGCCTAATCCACCACCGGTGAAATAGGCATATCGCCAGCTAAAGAGTTCTACTGTAAAATAGGCGGCAACAGCGCCAAGAAGTCCTACTCCTGCCACTACCGAAGCACCAATAGCCCTGAGTCTTTTAGGCAAACTTTCTGAAACAAGCGTAATGCCTGCTCCAAGTTCTCCTGCCAATCCTATCCCGGCTACAAAACGGAATAGCTTATAAATGCTCACATCGTGTACAAATCCGCAGGCAAAATTTGCTATAGAGTATGTAATTATGGAGCCGAATAAAACTGACAAACGCCCTTTCTTATCGCCAAGAACTCCCCAGAGTATTCCCCCGATCAGTAAACCACTCATCTGCCAGTTTAAAATACTTGCCCCCTGAACCGAGCGTTCTGCTTCATTCAGCCCAAGCTCTGTAAGGCTGGGTATACGCACAATACCAAAAAGCAGCAGGTCATAAATATCCACAAAATACCCAAGCGCAGCCACAATTACGGGCGCACTCAGGAGATACTGAGTTGCCGTTTTGTCTTTAATTAGATCCATTTTGTTTATTGATAGGTAAACTCAACTGTTGCAGTACAGTCTTTATCTGAAATTGCCCTTATCCAATGTGCACTAAATCCTTGCGGGAACTCGTAGTTGATGATTTTACCGGCAGGCACCGTAAAGGTTTTATAGGTATGAAAGCCGGAAAGGTCAAAATCTACTTCTAGGGTGATCTTCACATCCTTATCAGCACTTAAGGAAACCTTCTTCTTATCATATCCCGTCATAAGAAATGGCAGAGATGGCGTGCCGGTCTTAACCGAAGCATTTTTCCAAACGCCTCCATGCCCTCTAGGTTTGCCCATTTTCCATAGGTCATCAATTCCTCCGAACCAAAGTCCATCGGTGTTTTTTTCATTAGCAAAGTAATGGCCATCGGCCTTTGCTTCCGGTTTGGTTCCGCTTAGTACCAGTAAACCTCTCCAGGTACAAAAATCTATGATCTTTTTATGGTGTGTGGTAACAGGACGAAGGGCTATAAATCCGGCCTCGCGCCCTACCTCATAAAAGGTTCCTTGTATGTTTAGCATAAAGCGCTCCGACTCAACTTCACGACGGTCGCGATAAAGAAAAGTCTCGTAGGCATCCGATGTTTTTGGCACACGGAAAGTTCCCGTCTTATCTTTTATAATAACCGATGCTTCATCAACAGAATAAGCTTTCCCCAAGGCCAGTAAACGTTTCATTTGGGAGGTACTGTCTACTGCCCCTGCAGAAAAGGTCAATTTTTCATTGACTTCTGCGTACTGACATTTGCCGTTGCTGGTTGACAATACCTGCAGGTTTTTGTTGAAGTTTGCAGGGCGAATAACCGTAGAACTAACTACATCTTTGTCGGTAATATCGCTTAAGGTATTAAACATGGGATCTTGCTTTTCGTGCATCGTTCCTGTAAAATGGAAGAAGGCAGAAGCAGTACAATCCTTATCAGTTTTAAACCTTATCCAGGTAGCTTTAAAATCGGCCGGAAAAATAAAATTCTCGTAACCATTTTTCGGCACTTTAATTACCTTATAGTCTACCCATTTATTATTCCCTGTTTTATCAACCTGTAGGGTAAAGCTAACGGCCTGATCTGATGTCTGAGTTAAATGCAGTACTTTTTTATTGAAATCATTAACCAGAAAGGCATCCGAAGGCATATTTGCTTTTACCGCATCGTTATCCCATGGGCCACCCCAACCTGTTGCACCGCCCCATGTTTTTAAATCGCTCCATTGCCCAAACCAAAGGTTAGATTGAGACCGGCCTGCCATTGAATTTTGGAGTACAGTAGTTTCATCTGTGGCAATTACAAGCTGATTGTTCCAGCTGCAAAAATCAGGAATATAACGCAAATGGCTGCTTACAGGAGAAATGCCTGCACTGTTGTTTCTGGAAAAGGTTTTTGGAAAATCGTACATCATGCCATGCATATCCATCAGCATTTTTCCATTGCCCACTTCTCTGATGCGCGGCCATTCAGTATACCATCCGCCCCTATGATCATATGTACGTGCGGCTTTTGGCAATCGATAGGTGTACCACTGTCCATCATCAAGCAATTTCAAAATTACCGATCGCTTATCCCAGCCTATTGCCCATAGCGGACTTTTATCGTCTGGTGAACCATAAATACCTCCAGGTCCTGTGATATCCGTAAATTGTTTCCGTTCTATGATCTTCCAGGTCTTACCATCCCAGCTGGCCAAAACACCCATTTCTTCAGGTCCCTTAGGCAAGTCGCCCGCTTCAAGTGATTCCTTCTTTAAGTTAAAAACGGCTTCCTCACCATTATTAGCAACTACAAATAGGTTTTGTCCTGTATAAGCACCTTTTCCATGCCAACCTGGTACAGGTTTTTCAAATAGTTTCTTAACAGCCAGACTATTTACATCAACCTCATACACCTTACCCTCCATATCATAGAAGTACACTTTGTTGGCCGGATCAATCAGGTGCCTTGCGGTTGCCGTCATCCTGCCTGGCATTACAGAAAAGGGAATCACTCTTACTTTTCCATTTTTATCAATAAAATAACTACTGGTAATCAGCTGATTCGATTCTTTATGGATCATCCTGTTGGCAGGAGTACCGCCGATACTTTCGGGATGTATGGTTACATTAAGATCTGCATCTACACTATAAAGCTTATCTGCACTTCCATTAGGCGTATGAGGGGAATAAGTAACCATCCATAGCTTGTTTGCCCAAGGAATAATTGCACCGATACCATTTTCGAATCCCTCACCAAATCCTACTGTGCTTTTTTCTGTTTTTGGCCAGCCCTCATTAAATGTTGCTAAATGTGGATATACACCACTTACCTGCAGTGGTTTTATTGTCTTCTGACCGAATGTGTTCAAAGAGAAAAGTAGTGCCGCCAGGGCAGCACAACTTTTGAAATTAGGGTTAATATTCATTTATGTGTGTGTTATATTAATAGTTTAAGTTTTGACTGATGCTAGGATTTACCCTTCTTTCTACAGCCGGTATAGGCCACAGGTATTGTCTGCTTTTATCAAACTTCCTTTCAATAAGCACCTTAACATCAGATCCAAAACCAGAATAATCGGCCAGACCATCGTTGTCAAGCGGGGTAACACCCGGAAAAGGCCATTTTGATCGGTTTTGATTTGCCGGGTCGGGCAAGCCAATAACCGGTTTTGTCAATACCTTTTCGGCCAGATGCCAGCGGATCAGGTCCATATAGCGAAGCCCTTCTTTTACAAATTCTATCCTTCTTTCTCTTCGTACAATCTTTTTAAGTGCTGTTAGATCTGTTGTAGTCACAGCCGGGTACAATGTGGTTTGCGCAGCAGTAACACCATAAGCTCTTGCCCTAACCTGATTAATGGCATCTAAAACGGTAACGTCAGCTTCTCCCAGTTCTACCTTTGCTTCTGCATAAGTGAGTAGCATCTCGGCATATCTGATAACGATGGCATCGTTATCTTCGGCAAGTCGGTCGGCCCAGGTTTGATCAATCCCTTTTTTCCATAGAAAACCTGTAAAACTTGCAAATGCTGCAACCGCACGTGAATCTTTATTGGATACACTTTTATTCTGCTTTGAACTATACACAGTTAAAGAATCAGGATGTGGGGTATAATTATACCCAAGCCATTGGGTGTTGAACTCTACCACTGTAGCCGTGAGACGAGGATCACGGTTTTTGAAAGGCTGTTTAGGGTCATATAATGACGACTCGTCAATGGGCTTTCCATCGGTACATTCATAAGCATCCACAATATCCCGTGTTGGCAATTGGGCACCAAAGCCCCCTGCATTCCTGGAGACATTGTCCTGCACATAAGCTGCCCCGTTAAAAACCTGCTGAGCCTGGTCTCTTGGAATACTAATAATAAGCTCTTTGCTGGTTTCACCTGATTTTAGAAACAATTGAGAATAGCTGGCATTAAGGCTATATACATTGGCCGCACCTAAATCCAAGACTCTCTTTGCTGCATCTCGGGCCACATCATATTTCCCCATATATAAAGCGGCACGCGCTTTTATAGCCAATGCAGCTCCTTTGGTTAGCCTTTTCACTTCCGCCTGGGCATAGGTTTCCGGTAAATTTGTTATTGCAAAATCAAGCTCTTTAAAAACAAAATCAAGTACCTGATCCTTACTGGTTCTGGTGATCCCATAAGATTCTTCTAAAGTTAAAGTAGTGGTCAGCAAAGGAACATCGCCGAAATGGGTGACCAGTTTAGCATATTGATTCGCCCTGATCAGGCGCATCTCTGCTTCCAGCCTCAACATCACGGCGGTTGTGGTGTTGCCCGCCGCTTTATCTTTATTGGCTAAAAAGGAATTTGCCCTTGCTATGGCTTTGTAACAGTTCAGCCAATAAGTTTGCACCGCAGCATCGTCGGCATTCATAGTGCCGCCGATCACTGCATTTGTTAACTGGCCGCGGTGCCACTCATTGTCGCCAAACAATTCGTTATCATTCCCCCAGAAAACCAGTCGGTAAAGGTCATTAACAGCCAGTTCCAGTTCGGTTTGGTTAGAATAAAAATTCCCGGTTGAGGCCTCAGAAAGTGGATTGAGGTCGAGTTTATTGCAGGCAGATAGGCCTACAGATATGATGATAATTAAATAGAACTTTTTCATGATTAAAATTTTAGGGTTGCACCGGCCAGTATTGTAGTCACAATTGGGTAAGCATAGTTTCCGGCTTCGGGATCCAGGTATTTCGGAAACTTACTGGATGAAAACAGATCGTTAGCTGAGATATAGAAACGGAACGATTGAATGCCTGCCTTTTTTATCCAGCTTTCCTTTAAGGTATACCCGAGTGTAAGATTTTTTACACGAAAGTAAGAGCCGTCGATTAACCAGAAATCTGACAAGGTATAGTTGTTCGATGTAGAGGTACGTGATAGCCTAGGATAAGTGGCTTGTAGGTTTTGTTCTGCAGTATTATTTGGGCTCCAGAATTTCCCGACCATTTCAATCGGTACATTTCCAAACGCTTCGGCAAATGGCTGAGTAACTTCGTCATTTAAACGGCTTAACTTTTTACCGACACCCTGAAATACGGCACCGAAATCAAAACCCATATAATCGAGTCTTATATTCCCTCCATATTGATAGCGCGGTAATGCTCCACCCAACAGCACCTTATCGTCGGTAGTGATCTTTCCATCGTTATTCAGGTCCTGGTAGCGAATATCTCCTGGTTTAGTGTTTGCATTTAGCACCGGTGCTCCGGCAACTTCTGCCGCTGTCTGGAATATTCCATTGGCCTTATATCCAAACCATTCATTGTATTCACTGCCATTACGGATAATCTGATCGCCTCTGAATTCTGTTCCTTTCAGATCTCCGATTTTTGATTTCGCATCTGAAACATTGGCAGCAACGGAGTAATTCACGTTCCCGATTTTATCTTTCCAGCCCATTTCCAGCTCCCAGCCCTTCACATTTAATACACCTGCATTTTGGTTAGGCTTGTCGTATCCTAAATAAAGCGGAATATCGAGCGGCAACAGGATATCATAAGTTTTCTTTTTATAGTAATCAGCAGAAACAGTTAACCTGTTGTCAAGAAAAGCTGCGTCTAGTCCAACATCTGTGGTCTGACTGGTTTCCCAGCTGATGTTCTCTACGGCATATACTTGCTGCCCGCCACCGGTTAATGGGGTAACAACACCATTTTGATAAAACAAAGCGTTTGTAAAGTCTATAGTTGCCTGGTAAGGATAATAAGCAGGGTTATTGTTTCGGTCTAACAATCGCTCATTACCTGCACGCCCCCATGAGCCTCTTAATTTAAGGAAAGAAAGCCAGTTCATATTTTTCATAAAGCTCTCTTCGGTAACTGTCCAGCCTGCAGAAACCGATGGGTATATTGCATTTCTGAATTTTTCCGCAAATCTGGAGGACCTGTCTGAACGGATATTTCCCTGGATGTAATATTTATTTTTGTAATTGTATTGCAAACGGCTGAAAAGGGAATGTAATCCTGATTCATTTGCACTGCCCGAGTTATCTCTCAGTTCTGTACTTCCGGCATTTAAATAAGGAAAATCAACAAGGGCAAAACCGGTTCTGGAAGCCCCCAAAGATTCAAGTGACCTGTAGTTTTCTTCATAACCCACAAGCACATCAATGGTATGGTCTTTTGCGATCTCTCTGGTATAGTTAGCCAGCAACTGCCCGTTAACACTAAAGGCTTCGTTCCTGCCTTCGCTCAGGATAGTTTTAGGCTGGTTCACAATGGTACTTATGCTGCCATCGGCATTGGTAAACTTTATTTGTTTAGAGAAATACTTGTCCTTATCCAGATCAAAAGTTGGCGCTACCTGCATGGTTAAGGTAAGTCCCTGAAGAGGTTTGTAATTAAACATAATGCGACCGCTGATCTGATTTGCCAGGGTTTTACTAAATCCTCCCTCGTTGATCTGAGCAATTGGATTTCTGCCATCTTTCCCAAAAGCTGAAAGTCCATTGGAATAGAAATCATCATAAATTGGCGGCATTATACGTGCCTCATAAATGGGATTGTAGCTGTTATTTAATTCATTCCCATTGCCTTTATTGGTTGTTCTTTTATAGGCAACATCTAAGTTGATATTCATTTTGCTGTTCAACTGCAGGTCATTATTGATGCGAAACAGGTATCTGTTGTAAGATCGGTTGTCGTAAAACGCTCCTGCATCTGAATAACCTAGTGAGGCTTTGGTTTTAATTTTATCAGTTCCCATGGTAAATACCAGATCGTGACGCTGGCGTGGAGCGGATTTATTGGTCATTACCGTTTCCTGCCAATTGGTATTAGGAAACTTATCCGGATCTGCCAGGTTGTTTTCTAAGTACTTATCTATACTTGCTTGCGGAAAAGGGCCCGTAGAAGCGCCGTCGTTTGTAGCCTGTTCATTAAAATAGCGCATATAATCTTGTACGTCTGCATATTCAGGTAATGCGGTTGCCCTTTGCACACCATACTCGTAGTTATACTCCAGGCTGCTCTGGCCCTCCTTCGCTCTTTTAGTGGTCACTAAGATTACACCTGCCGCTCCCCTTGATCCATAAATTGCAGCTGAGGCCGCATCTTTTAGCACCGTAATGTTTTCAACATCATTTGGGTTTACATTATCAATATTACCTACAGGCACCCCATCCACAATAATTAGTGGGCTGTTTGTTCCGATGGTAGTAATCCCTCTTATCGAAATACTGGATCCCGCGCCAGGTGCACTGCTGCTACGGGTTACAGAAACACCTCCAACACTGCCTTGCAGGGCTTCAGAAACCTGAAGGGTTTGTCGTCCGCCTATATCCTTTGATCCTATTGAGGTTACTGCGCCAGTCAGGTCCTTTTTTCTTTGCGTACCATAACCAACTACTACAACTTCGTTGAGGTCTTTATTATCAACCAACAGACCAATTTGAAGTGGTTTACCCGTAAGTTCAACAATTTGGTCCTGGTAGCCGACGAAAGTTAAGAGGATGGTTTTTGCGTCGGAGGGGGCGTTTAAGGTAAACGCGCCTTCCGCATTGGTACTTGTTCCCTGTTTGGTGTCTGAAACAGTAATACTAACACCCGCCAGAGGTTGTTTTGTGGTGGCATCGATAACCTTACCCGATACTTTTTTGGTTTGTGCGATGGCTGCATATTGCAGGCCCAAAAACATCGCCAGAAGTAATAATTTTCTTTTCATTTATATTTGGTTAAGTTTTAAAAAAGATTGTTATTTGTCAATCTGATTTAGTTTTGATTGGTTTAGTAAATTTATATCCCGTTTTACAGAATGAGCCGCCAATACCATATCCAAAATATTGGTCAATATTTTAAACAACCTAACCAACTATAAAACAACCACTTACACCAGATGAACAGGCATTCTGAACAAGCTGAAAATTCAATATTTTTTCAACAGCTGGATATATGCTGTCAGAAAGTAGCTGACCAGATTGGTGAAAAACCAATTTCTGATTGGACGAACAGCGACTATGTAAGGTTGAGTGGTTTGTTATCACGTAAAACATCCATTCATTTAAGCGAAAGCACCCTTAAAAGAATCTTTGGAAAATCTAAAACACCTACCCGATATTATCCTCAAAAGGCAACACGCGATGCCCTTGCAAAATTTATAGGCTATAGAGACTGGTACGAATTTGAGTTTAAGAACCCCATTATAGATGTAAAAACCGGACTAGTACAGAAGGCTCCTGCTAAAACTCCTGAGATGTATAGGCAGGAAAGCAACAAGAAAATGTTTTACTTTATAGCTTTTATAGTACTAACTACGTTTATCGCGATAGTATTATTAAGAAAACTAAATAAAGACAGTGATTTATTTGCTCAAAACATAAAACTGAACTGCATAAACCCCGAAGGACTTACCCCCCATTCGGCCATATTTAAACTGGACGCAGCCGGACCATTGTCTGATTCATCTTCTAATTTTTCTGTTGATTTTGGAGATGGCCGGATAAGGCGAATTAACCTTTCTGACAGCCTTTTTAATCATTACTATGAGATTCCGGGAAGGTATTACCCGGTGCTGTTGTATAAGAACAAGCCCATTGATACCGGATATGTTTATTTGCAAAGTAAAGATTGGAGCGCCATTACTTCTGTGATGAAGGATACCACCAGGGTATACCCCGTTTTAGTAAAGAATTTGGGCCTTCGAAAACCGATAAGCGTATCAGCAAAAGAAGTTTATAGTGCCGGCGTGGATACCAATCGCACTTTCTTTGTTGCTTTCTCAAATATAAAACCTACAGCCATTAACGGAGACAATTTTGAACTCACGATGCATGTTGCTTCTTCAGAAAACAGGGCCGGTGTAAGGTGCTCGCAAGCAGATCTGTTTATTTACGGAGAAAGAAATAAACATATGTTCGGTATCATTAAACCTGAATGTGTAGCCTGGGCAAGTTATCAATTCTCTGAAAACACCAGAAGCGGTGATAAATACGACCTCAGGGCACTTGGACATGACCTGAGTCGCGGTGCCGATTTAAAGCTCCGAATTGAAAACAAACAGGTTAAATTATTTATCAATGATAAAGAAGCATTTAAAACGCAATACAACAAATCAATTGGTAAGATCATGGGAATCAGATTGACAATAGCAGGGATAGGTTATTTCGATAACCTACACATAACCGACCTGAATACTGAAGAAACCTTCTGATAACTATTTAACCGGAACGGCCTTAAACTCGAATAAGGAAACTTTTGTATTATTGGTACTCACAGTTACAGAAAACGCATACTCCTTCCCTTTTTCGAATACCTGACCTGTAAGCAAACTAACTTCTGTTTTACCATATGGCTGTAGCACCGGAACCGCTGAAACGCCCAAAGCTTTCTTCACGTTACCAACAAGACAAGTAACCTCCAACGCACTTTTTTTCGAAACCACCTGACCAAAGTTTTCCACCACTATTTTTAAGTTGGTTTTATTATCCTCTGTATTAAACACCGGTTTGCGGGCCGAAAGAATGGCCTCATTGTAGTTTAACCATGGTACGCGGGTATATCCATAAAGCAGTTTACCTGCGGTAGATTTTCCGATTAGTTTTGGTGCAAATTCTTCTTTTTTGATGCCACTGCCTTTGGCATCAAAATTTACAATAAGGTCTTTGTTTGATTTTGTTACACTTAAAACCTTGCCCCCTCTGCCAAAGTTAACTTCAGTTGACGCCCCAAAACGTAGGGATTTAACATCTACATCTGTTTGTGGATTAAATCCTTTTTCGGCTACAATTTTAACGCTGATCACATTGGTTTTAGTTGTTGGCATTTCCTTATTCAGCAGGGTTAATAAAACGCCAGGATTCAACGGAACGCTAATATTTTTGGAACTATGACGATCGCTGGCCTTATCATCTGCTTTCGAAGTATCTATTACGGCAAAGTTCGCCTGAATAGCCCTTCCGTAATTATCCTGAAGCACTTTAATACGCTCAAATTTATACCAGTCTTCTACTTGTCCGTTTTCATGTTTTGCAACCCCAATGGTATATGCCTCTCCGGTATCGGTAACCCAGTTAACCCCATCTTTTGAGCGTTGGTAAAAGGCAATTCGCCCTAACCAGTCGTTAACAATTAAATGATATTGAACGTTATCGCGCCACACCACCGGATCCTCAAACTCACCCTTTACATTCGGATACACCCTTCTGTCGGTAATTTGGTTATAAGCAGATACACCTGTTTTACTGATCCACACACCTCCCCCTCTGCAAACCATAAGGCAAGAACCATCTTCTCTTTGCGCAAAGGTTAAATTAGACAGGCCTTCGATAATCGGACGGTCCCTTTTATCAAAATCAAAATGCTTTAATTCCCACGGTCCGTTTAAACTATTTGAAATGTAATATCCATCAATAATGTAAATCACATATCTGCCGTCTTTGATCTGAAAAACTTCAGGATTATGGCCTGGGCCAACAGTATCTTTTACCACAAAAGGGCCAATTGAGTTATCGCTTACCGTATGGTAAACGATTGAATTGGGCCACTCTGCATGGCCTTTCGCTGAGCTTTCGAGCCAGCCGGCTACATAAAGATGATACAGCTTATCCGATCCTAAAATTATTTTCCCTCCCCAATAAGATCTTATACGGTCTTCAATACCATTATCTACATAACGGGGCAGTACATCTTTGGCACCCCAGGTATCGCTGCTTAGCTTGCCTTTTGGCATAGGTAACAAACGGTCTTTAAACCGTCCGCCCGCTACCAGCTGATCCCATTCCACAGGACGTGGCCTTTCCGCGATTTGGGCAATAAGCGTGCAGGGTGTAAAAAAGAAAACACAAAGGATGAGGTGAATAAACAGGTACTTTTTCATTTCATGAGATCAGCTAGGTTTGGCAACAAATAAAGCACATTCTAAAGCTCGCAATTTTGATTTTTTATCCAGTCATTAAGCAATATTAACATTCAGTGATAATACTCGCCTATACGTTTCAAAAATTCTTCAGATTGTATCAATTTGCGAATAATAACTAAAACAGTAAATATTTTATAATAAACTTGTTCTTTAAACACACAAAGCCATTTATAAACATGGACGTTAAGAAATCACTCATCTTAGCATTTGCCTCGATTCCGTCATTGCTATTTGCGCAAAACAGCCATGGAAAGCAATATGTATACAACCGTGCACCATTGACGGCCGACACGTACATACAGCTTCCCCTTGGCAGTATAAAAGCCAAAGGCTGGTTGCTGAAACAATTGGAATTGCAAAAAGATGGAGCAACCGGACATGCCGAAGAACTTTATCCGGAAGCATCAAACCTTGGTCCTGAGTCTGATTGGCTGGGTGGCAATGGTGAAGGTTGGGAACGGGTTCCTTATTACGTAAAAGGACTTATAGCTCTGGCTTATACATTGGATAATCCTGAATTAAAAGCAAAATCGCAGAAATGGATAAACTGGACATTGGATCATCAACAAGCTAATGGAGCTTTTGGCCCTGCAAAAATGAACGACTGGTGGCCAAGAATGCCAATGATGTATGCCATACAAAGTTATTATGAGGCTACTGGCGATGAACGCGTACTTGGCTTTTTCACCAAATATTTTAAATATCAGCTAGAAAACCTTGCTAAAAAACCGTTAACCGAATGGAGCAAATCAAGGACCGGCGACAACATAGAATTGGTATTGTGGTTGTACAACAGAACTGGTGAAAGGTCTTTGCTAGTCTTAGCCGAAAAACTAAAATCGCAGGCCTATCCATGGGCAGATATCTATACAAATAACCAGTTCTACCATTATGGAGATGATTTCCATACCAAGCACAGCGTTAGCGTTGGCCAGGCGCTTAAACTTCCGGCAATTTACTCACAGTTGAACAACACGCCATTTTACAGAGATGCAACTGAAAAAGGAATCAGCAATTTGATGAGGGACCATGGACAGGCATCAGGCATAGCATCGGGAACAGAATTCCTGGCCGGCAGAAGCTCATTTCAGGGAACGGAGACCTGCACGGTGGTAGAATGGATGCAAAGTCTGGAAACCACTGCCAGAATAGTTCATAACGCACAGATTGGCGACAGGTTAGAGAAAATTGCTTTTAACACTTTACCATCGCAATTTAGCAGAGACATTAAATCTCATTTATATTATACCCAGCCCAATCAGGTGGTATGTAAGCATGGTAACTCTGGTTTTGATGAGGATTACGACGGCGGAATACTTTTAAGTCCGTACTCTGGCATGGGTTGCTGCAGGTATAACATGCACATGGGATGGCCCTATTTTGTGAAAAACAGTTGGGCAGCAACACCCGATAAGGGTTTGGCAGTAATTGCCTATGCACCGGTTGAGCTGAATACTTTTGTAGCCGATGCAGTTCCCGTTAAATTGAATGTGGTAACCAATTACCCTTTTGAAGAGCAGATCAGAATTAAAATAGATCTGGCAAAAACCGCCACCTTCCCGTTAAAGCTAAGAATACCCGAATGGTGTAAAAAACCACAGATAGCGGTGAATGGCAAGGCGTTATCGAATGTTAAAACCGGTCAGATTTATACCATCAATAGGTCATGGAGCAGCAACGACGAGGTCGTACTTAATTTCCCAATGGAGGTAAAAGTATCAGATCAGGTAAACCAATCGGTTACTGTGGAACGCGGTCCGTTGGTATATGGATTGCAGATGGATGCTAAATACAGCATCCGCAAAAAACATCCCGTAGAGGGCTTTTTTGATTATGAGGTATCTTCAACTTCGCCTTGGAACTATGGATTGGTTATAGATCGTAAGAACCTTGCAGCCTCTGTAAAAGTTCAAAACACAGCAATGCCGGAGAATCCGTTTATTCAGGCCACTACGCCTGTTAAACTGAAAGTTTCGGCAAAGAAAATACCTTCGTGGACCATGGCTTATAATAAGATGCATGCTTTTGAAGTACCAAGGAGTCCGGTTGCTTCCTCGGAACAGACCGAAGAAATAACCCTTACCCCTTTTGGAAGTGAAAACATCAGGATCAGTAATTTCCCTGTAATTGGCACGCCTGAAAGTCCGCGCAAGCTGTTTAAAGAAAACTTTGACAATGCTACAGTTAAAGACTGGCTGTTGTATGGTGGCAGCTGGTTTATTAAAGATGGAGCAATCCACGCTGCATCTAACAAAGGCTCATGGGGATATGGAATACATGGTTCAAAAGCCATTGCAAGCAGCACCATGTTTAAGGACCTGAGCTACGAAGCAACCGTACAGCTAAACTCAAAAGGCAACGCCGGCCTGGTTTTCAGGGTTACCGATGCGGTGCTTGGCGCAGATATGTATAAGGGCTATTACCTGGGAATTGATGCAGAAACAGGTACGATCCAATTGGGTAAATCATCTGATCAGAAATGGGTGACACTTGCATCAGAACAGCAAAAATTAGAGATAGGAAAGCCGTACAAGATTAAAATAGAAGCCAAAGGCAGTGACATTAAAGTATACTTTAACGGAGCAGCAGAGCCATTGATAGCTGTAACAGATTCAGAATTTAAAAGCGGTATGATTGGTGTTAGGGCATTCGATTCGCTGGCAAGCATTGACAACTTGCTGGTGAAAGAAGTAAAGTAATATGGGCAAAAAAAGAGGTTGCCCTGCCCTCTTTTTTATACGTCTATACCCTTTCTGCGGATAATTAAACCTTTTTAGGAGGAAGATCAAATGCTACGGCCTCATGCTCAAAATGACCATTATGGGAGCCATCGCAAAATGGTTTATTTTTTGAAAGTCCACAGCGACAAATTGAAAGTGTAGTTCTACCCTGTAATCCGTACACTTCGCCATTCCTATCAACGATTTCAAAATCACCTTCTATCTTTACCGACCCGTTATTATTAATTGTAAGCTTCGTTTTTGACATCTATTTTTAATTTTGGCCAAAGCTAAAACAAAGTAGACAGACCCGGCAAGATCATTTTAATTTAGAAACGTTCTCTGTTTAATCCATAGCCGGCATACCCATCTCAACCCACTCCTCTTTTGATGGACCATATAATCCGGAAACCGGCAAACCCAGTATCCGCATAATTACGGTCATTTGGCCACGGTGATGACTCTGATGCGAAACCAATACCCTTAAGATTTTGCCCTTCTCCCAGGATTCGCCATACATAGTTACTTTTTCTGATAATGATGAATCTGTCCATTTTAAATGAACTGCCCTGCTAAGCAAAGTGCTGAAATTGTTGTAAACTTCTATCAAAGTATCCATACTTTCTGGCGCTTGTTCATGCTCCAGGGTATCCTGTTCCAGTAAACCCGCACGGGTACCCATCTCAGTAATGGTTTGCGTTAAGTGCCAGGCAAGTCTTTGCAGGGAACGTACATTTTCATGGATCTTTTCTTTACTAGTTTCTAAGGTAACTAAGGAAAAAATCTTAGCTGTGCCTTCTGACTCGTATTTCCAGTCGGTCAGAAAATCATTAATACTACGGTACATTTAATTTTATATTGGTGATGAAAACGAATATAAGTATTGTCTGTACTATTGGGCAATTATGTTTATAATTTTCTTTTAGGAAACGGTATCTCTTAATAATTTAGCCTTGGCTGGGGCGTAATAATATTTAAACCATAGCTTATCTCCTAAATAAAGTGTAAAGCCAAGCGGAAACGAGAGTAAAACAAGCGCCTTACCCCATCCGGTTCCTATACTATTATATTGACGCAAAAAGGATGCAGAATGCATTCCATAACGGGAGAGCTGAGCAGCTCTTTTAAAAAAGAATACAGGCGAACTGAAAAACCAATGTGGCAGGTCTTCATTCATTACATCAACATCACACATAATTAAGCCTTTGGCATTTCGGATTCTATTTGCTTTGCCACTCAGATTGCCAAAACCAGAGCCAGTTGGCATAAAATAAGTTAACGCTACAGTATTGATGCAGATGTACTTGTATTGTCGGCCCAACCTGTTCCAGATATAACTTTCGGGTACAAATTTATAGCCCTCGGCTTCGGGATATGGATTCTTTTTCAGCAATGCGGTACGCATTAAGCCAAATTTATCGCCTTGTATTTTATATTTAAACTGAAATTCCCCTCCTGTAATGGTGATGTGATCTGATGGAAATAAGTCGCCGACAATCTGTTTTGTAACCGAATCCTCTACCAAAGCACATACACACCAATACTTGTCCCTTACATCTGGCGAGAGGCTTTCCCACTCATCAACCAGAGTTTTAAGGCCATCGTGACAAAGGGCATCATCGGAATCAAGTATCGCACACATTTCGCCACTTGCAAGCTTTACCCCCTGATTCACGGCAGAGGGCTTGCCTCCGTTGGGCTTTTGATAATAATTAATATTTAAAGGCGACTCACGCTGCCATGCTGATACGGTTTCTGCGGTATCATCTGTAGAACCATCATCAACAATAATCCACTCAAAATTTTTAAAGGATTGTTTGCTCAACGATTCATAACAACGATGAAGCGTTTCAGCACGATTATAGGCAGGAGTGATAATCGATATAAACATAGCTATGCTAATAAATTAAAATATAGTGGTTCGTTTGGTCCTGATAAATGCCTGCTACGAGGTTACCGTAACGAGCTAATCCCTATATTATCAGTGAGTTGAAATTACTAAAAATAATTGATATGCAAGGAGTTTTAATGCAACTATGCTCCTGCCGTCATAGCTGCATTAGCTTTGGATTTATTTTGAAAGTAATGCCAAAACCGCTTTACCAACTGCATGTGCAGACTGAGGGTTTTGTCCGGTAACCAATCGCAGATCAGTTACAACATGCTCTTGCCAGGGTGCTGATTTTTCGTAAATACCACCCCGCTCAATCAGCTTATCTTCCAATAAAAAAGGAACAACTTTATCCAATTTAACGGCTACCTCTTCCTCGTTGGTAAAGCCGTTCACTTTCTTACCAGCGATCAGGTACTTGCCATCGCTCAATTTGATGTTCACGATCCCTGCCGGACCATGACAAACTGCGCTGACAATACCGTTATTTTCATATATTTTAGTGGCTATTGCCGAAATTTCTTCATTATCTGGAAAATCCCAAACCGCTCCGTGTCCGCCTGCATAATAAATAGCTGCATATTCTTTAGGTTTTACCTCAGCAGGTTTTAAACTATGATTGATTTTATTGTGATAGTATTGGTCGTCCCAGAATTCCTTATTTACTGCATCACTTAAATCCAGACCATCAACCGGAGGTTGACCTCCCTTTGGACTAACAAAATCTATTTCATAGCCGGCATCTTTCAATACTTTCCAGGCATGAGTTACTTCGCCCAGATAATAACCTGTAGGCTCACCAGTGCTTCCTTTTTTATCGTGGCTGGTAACCACAAACAGAATTTTCTTTTTCATAGTAGTTGTTTTAATTTTTGACTGTGCCGCTGCTGACAAGGTTAGGGGTATTAAAATAGCGCACGCGGCAAGCGCCATTATTCCTTTTTTGATCAAATTCATTCTATATGAGATAAAATATAATGATGCAAAGTTGGAGCAATAATACAACAGCAAAAAGGATGCTAATCACAAAATAGGTGTGATTACACGCACACTATGGGTGGCTTAACCGACTTAGGGTTTCTCTTGACACCCCTAAATAAGATGCCAATAAAGTTTTAGGAAGGCGTTGGAGCAATTTTGGATTCAGTTTAAAAAGACGGTTATATCTTTCCTGAGGATTTTTATTGAGCAGCAGCAGGATACGTTGTTGCAGTGCTACATACCCAACATTGGATTTTTTACGAAAGAAATTGGCAATGCTATGTAATTCGTTGCAGAGCTTTTCCTTATTATCTCTTGATAGCACAAGTAATTCACAATCTTCTATACAATCTATGGCTATTGTTGCTGGAGTGCAATTCATGTAAGCCTGAAAATCAGTGATCCACCAATCTTCCATGGCAAACTGAAGGATGTGTATCTTCCCGTCTTCATCTGTATGGTAGGCTTTGAGCAATCCCTTCACCACCCAATACTCGTTATGAACTTCGCTGTCTTCCTGTACCAGAAATTGATGTTTCTTAAGCCTTTTACTGCTGAACATCGAAGAAACATATTCGAATTCGACATCAGTTAATGGAGTGATTTTTTCTATATGTTGCTTTAAAGCGCTATTCATTATGAAAACAGGTTTTTGAAGGAAAACAAATCTATTTACTTTTTTTGAATTTCTGCTCTGGCATGAAAGTGGCACTATCATTTGTACTAAACTAAAAAGGAATGAATTTACCATCGTTTAAGCGGATCAATTTTAAAAAAGTAAAAACCGACATCCATGGAAGTTTTAAACAACTTGCAGCAGGTGGCTTTAAGCAGATTTTTAATCAGATTGACCAGCTGAACATCAAAAAAGGTGTTGACGCCATGGGGATCGATAAGTTTACCAATCAATGCGCTTTATTGGCAGCAGGCTCTGGATTAATTACCGGAGTAGGTGGCGTTGGAACCATGCTTATTGGCACGCCCTTGGATGTGATTAACATTATCACTCAGCAATTTAGGGTTACACTGGCCATTTCCTACCACAATACCGGTAAATATAAAATCAGTTTTGATGACTTTTTTAAGATTGTAGCTTCATCTGTTAAGGCCGATGCCAAATTGGCCATCAGCAAAAACATTATGGAAGAGGTTGCGGAGAAAATCCTGATGAATTTAGGATCTAAATTAAGCAGACGTTTAGTACCGGTTGCAGGTGGCGTGATTGGCGGAACTATCAATTATTTGTTTATTAAAGGTTTAGCAAACGAATTGAGGAAGAAGGGTACTTAAATCTGACTACAACAAAAGTAGATTCGGCTACATACCCACGCTTTATCCTGCAGACCTTTGGAGTATCAATAAAATTATACTCCGATGAAAATAACAATCACAGGTTCGTTAGGTCACATTAGCAGGCCACTAACCAAAACATTAGTACAACAAGGTCATGAGGTTACCGTAATAAGCAGTAAGCCAGACAAAAAAACTGAGATAGCGACTTTAGGTGCAATACCTGCTATAGGCTCATTAGAAGCCGTTAATTTTTTAACTGAAACTTTTACCGGCGCAGATGCGGTGTACACAATGGTACCACCCAACAATTACTTTGACCATAGCCTTGATCTTCTGGCTTACTATCGCCAACTTGGACAAAATTATGCCGATGCCATTGAAAGATCTGGTGTAAGGCGAGTAGTTAACCTGAGTACTATTGGCGCCCATTTGGAGAAAGGTTCAGGAATTCTGATTGGTGCACACAACGTTGAAGGTATCCTTAATGGGTTGTCGCCAGAAGTAGCAATTACCCACATCCGCCCTACATCTTTCTTTTATAACCTATACGGCTATACAGATATGATCAAAAACGGCGGCTTTATAGCAGCAAATTACGGTGCAGAAAGTATGATTCCATGGGTTTCGCCAATAGACATTGCTGTCGCGGTTGCTGAGGAACTAGTGACACCATTTACCGGCAGAAAAGTACGCTATGTAGCCAGCGAAGAACTTACAGGCGACGAAACTGCACGTATTTTAGGAAGTGCTATAGGCAAGCCTGAGTTGAAATGGGTGATCATTTCTGATGAAGAAACGCAAAACAGTTTGGAGTCAATTGGAATGAACCCCCGTATTGCGGCCGGCCTGGTTGAAATGTATGCAAGTCTGCATAATGGTCTGCTGGCAGAAGACTATAACCGCAATAAACCGGCAGTTATGGGAAAAGTAAAACTGAGTGATTTTGCAAAGGAATTTGCCGCAGCCTTTAACTAAAAATGATTAATTTGTGATATGGCAAGTACGGCACCCCATAGGTTTAAAACGATCAGTGAATTTCATAAGTTCAGGGAGCTACCAAAGCCCGAACATCCGCTGATTAGTGTAATTAACGTAGAGGCTATATCGCGTTTGCAAGACAGTGAACCGGTTAGTCTGGTACTGGATTTTTACTGTATTGCGCTAAAAAGAAATTTTAATGGCAAAATGAAATATGGCCAGCAAGCTTATGATTTTGATGAGGGCATTATGACTTTTATGTCGCCGGGCCAGGTTTTTAGTATTGAGGTGAACAATAACGAGAAATTGAAACATTCGGGATGGATACTTTATATCCATCCCGATTTTCTTTGGAACACCCCACTGGCCAGAAAAATAAAGGAATATGAATACTTTGATTATTCAGTACATGAGGCACTGTTTCTATCTGAAAAAGAAGAGGAAATGATTGCCGCCATTATGCTAAACATTGAGCAGGAGTATCGTGCCAATATTGACAAGTTCAGTCAGGACCTCATTGCAGCTCAACTTGAGTTATTACTAACCTATGCAGGAAGGTTTTACCACCGGCAGTTCCTTACCAGAAAAATAAGCAGCCATAAAACCCTAAATAAACTGGAGGACCTACTTACCGTATATTTTAACAGCGATGACCTGATAAAAAGAGGCCTGCCTACTGTAGCATATATTGCGCAAACATTAAACGTGTCGCCAAGTTATTTAAGCGGGTTGCTTAAAACATTAACAGGTCAAAGTACCCAGCAACATATACATGAAAAGCTGATTGAAAAAGCAAAAGAAAGGTTATCTACCACAACTTTATCTGTAAGTGAAATTGCCTACACCTTAGGTTTTGAGCATTCACAGTCATTTAGCAAGTTATTTAAAAAGAAAACTAATCTTTCGCCTTTAGAATTCAGAAGTGCATTTATTTAGCTAAATTATCCTGAAGAAAGTCAAACAGTAAAATATTCTTAGAAAGAAGTTTTGTTCAAATCAACTTATTGTTAACTTGGCAGTGTTGATGCTTTTGTCTAAGGTATAGAAATGGCTCTTAATTGATAAATAAATACATATATGTTAATAATCAATAGTTTTGAAGAATATAAATCGCATTTAGGCAAAGAGTTAGGCATTTCTAATTGGCATAAAATAGATCAGGAACAGATTAATAAATTCGCTGATGCAACGCTGGATCACCAATGGATCCATGTTGATAAAGAAAAAGCGGAAAGTGAAGGCCCATTTAAGGCTACAATAGCACATGGGTATTTAACCTTATCATTAATTCCATACTTATGGAAGCAGATTGCCGATGTTCGCAACATTAAAATGGAAATAAACTACGGTATAGAGTCTTTCAGGTTTGGCCAGGCTGTTTTAGTTGACAGTGAAGTACAACTAAAGGCTAAGCTTAATTCCATAGCAAACTTAAGAGGTGTTACCAAAGTTGTTATTGAAGCTACGCTTATCATTAAAGACCAACCAAAACCAGCTTATACGGGGAATGTGGTATTCCTGTATCATTTTATATAATTTTACTTTTCATCCATTCCGCTCTCTTCATTTCAAATTTAATTTCCTTCTCGCCATTCTTTCCGGTTTCTGTCCAGCCAGCTCTCCGATAAAATTCTGCTGCCCTTGTTTTAGGACTGGTTCCTAACCAAATATGATCTTTTTGGTTAGAAAAATACCAGTTCAACATTAGATCATGTAATTGTCTTCCGATGCCTTTCCCTTCAAAATCTGGCAATAAAAACAGGGCCCAGATGTTCTCTTCTGTTAAATCAGCTATAGAGAACCCAACTATCTTATTATCAATTTCACATACCCAACCCTTCCCTCTTATAGTTAAAAATGCTACATAATCATTATAAGTGATTAAATCAGGATTGGATAGTGTATTTTCAGTTACAGAATTTCGGACACTATGAATTTGTTCTATATCTTCAATTTTTGCTTCTCTAAAGTTCATAGGTTTTGTAATATTTTTCTTTTAAAAATACATTATTTCATGGCGCTTTTTTGAAATTCTCCCATCTTACTACCCAGGAACCATCTTTTGGCCATCCGGGTTGTTGAATATTTTTGTCGCCATCCCAACCGGCGGTCATCATAGCTACTGCATATAACAGGCCCCCGTTAGAAGGAATATAAGGATAAGGATTGCCGCCTCCTACAAAGCCATGACGATCAAACCCGAATTTTTTAGATGGATGTAAAAGCATATCCACCGCATCTTTTGGATGTCCAAGTCTGGCCGCACACATTGCTACCATAGGAAAATCCCAGCCCCAACCTGTATCATATTTCCATACAGACTGTACTTTTTGGTAAGTCTTTTCCATTACCTTCAGATCAACGCCATTACCGGGCAAAACGCCAAACACTCCTGTCATCGCCGGGTGTTCAAAGTTAAATTTTGTCCACATGCTGTCTATGCCTTCCCATTGTTCATACAGGCCGTCTTTTGTCGGTATTGGAGCCAATCCATTCAATACCCTTTCCCAGTCAGGCTTTGGCGTTACCTTTAACCGGTGTTTCCACTGCAGTGCTGTCTGCAGGCCAAATCGCCAATACGACATTTCGAAAGCAGGGTTTTGTGTAGTATATGAAGTATTGTTCTCCGGAACTGATTTTATAGGCGGGCCTAGTATATATTCATTCCTGGTTTTGTCTAAATAGGCATAGGAGGCCATAAAATCCGCTGTCCCTTGTATGATATTGTCCCATTTCTTTAGCGTTTGCAAAGTAGGATGTGCACGGTAATCCAATTCAGCAAAGAAAATGGGATGAGGTTGCTGCCAGATTAAAAAGGCATGTGTCTGGTCTGGCCATTCCCGCCCGTCAGGACCTGTACATTTGGGCCACCTGGCACCTTCATACCCTTGTAATTTAGCTCTTTTCAGCGATGCGGATAAGTTATCGGCATAAACATTCAAACTATTTTCCAGTAAAGACCAACGATCCCATAACGCGTAATGAGCCGAATGCCACCAGTACATTTCATAATGAAAACGACCATACCAACTGTTGTTAACCAGGCCCGTTTCCTGTGGCGGGTATTTCCCCGATGCATTTATTTTCATCAGGTATTGTGACAACACAATTCGTCGCTCTAACTCCATCCATCGGCTATCTTTACTCCTGGACAGATCAATGGCAGCACCACTTTTCCAAAACTCCGGCCATGCCGCAGCACTGTTTAAACAAAGCTGTTTGAAAGTCGGTATAGCGTAAGTAATGCTGTCAGGTGAAAAACAAAACACGTATTCAACAGAATTCGACCCTTTAGGACTGAATTTAAAATAATGTTCCTTTTCTTTTTCTACTTTCCCTACTCCTGTCCACTGCGCCTTTACCTGGTATGTCGTACTATCCAGTTGTCTGTTAAAACTAACCTGATTATGCCCCTCAGTATGTATCGTTGTTTGATGTGCATTCTGATTTCGATAATCCGATCCCGTACTAAAATATTCAAGACTCGCATATGGAAACTCTATGAAGATACCAAGTCGCCCGGCGGCGATAAGCGGCGACTCTATCCTAAACGCAACTATATCCTTTTGCGGGTCGCCCACAGTAATTACTTTAACCGGTATTCCCTCTATGGTAAAGTTGCTTTCGGCCATTGCTGTCCATAAGTCGAAATATTGAACTGGCTGCCTGATATCAGATTTATTGACCATATCCCCATTCTTTTTCTTTACCCAAAGACCGACACGCCCCAGGTTAAAACGATGGGGATTACTGGCCAGCCATTTGGTAAGTTCGGGTTGTTTCGGATTCGGTAAATCGTAAGCCACCATACGACCATGTGTGTCTTTCTCTGTTTTAATGAAATCAGCAGATGTAAGACCCTTTGGAGGTTCAGTATTGTGCCAGCTCCAATGCGACATGGTCGTGAACTTATCATTAAAGGTTTGCATCCCGGTGACATCAAAGCCATAGGCAAAATTCCCGTTACCCACCTGTGTTGGCCCTGCGGCTTCCAGATCAGTAAGCTTTATGTTATGCCTTTGAACCAATACCTTTCGGTTAATCGTGCCGGACTTTAATTCCTGAGCAAATACCTGCATATTTATCAATAAGGGAATTAACATCAGGATATTCCTGATTATAAGCGCATATTTCAATCTATTCATAGCCCGGATTTTGTGGTAGTGAACCTTGACTTTTATCAACTTCCGCACGTGGAATAGGCAACAGATAATTGGCATCTTTAAATACTCTATCGGTTATTTTGACAAATGTATAGGTTTTAACCGGACCGTTCTTTTGTATATTCATTCCCTGTAGAGCTTTACTTTCTGTAGAACTGGCAATTTTCCAGCGACGAACATCAAAAAAGCGGTGTTCTTCAAAGGCCAATTCTATACGTCTTTCATTCTGAATGCGTTTCTTCAATTTTTCACCGCTATCATTTACAGCTGGCATATTAATACTTGGGCGCGAACGGACCTTATTTAAATATTCACGGGCAGTGGCCTCATCACCCAGTTCAAATTTGGCTTCTGCATAATTTAGTAAAATTTCGGCATACCTGAAAAATATCCAGGGATTTGTAGGTTTGACTGTAGAGCCGGACGGCGGTATACTTTCTATTAGAAACTTCTTCAGATAATAGGAAGTAAGAGATGCATTGAAGCCTTGATTACCTTCGGGCGAGTCTTTTCCACCATGATAACTTTCTGTTTCCCTGCCGGCCCAAACAGATCCGTCATGTAAAATGGATGCATCAAAGCGTGGGTCTCTTCCTTCATACGGCCTATTTGGATCATAACCAGAAGCCGGATTTAATAACAAAGAACCGTCGGGCTGTTCGATATAGGGCAATTCTCCTGTAGCCTTCATTTCATAAGCATTAACGAGATTCTGGGTTGGATTGTGGGCACCCCAACCATCTGACCCATTGCGTCCTTGCTCCAAATTAAAATTGGTACTATTGGCCTGGGTAAAGTATCGGGCAAAGATTATTTCTTTATTGTTAGCCAGAAATGTACCCTGGTAATCAGCATTAAGGCTATAACCTGCATTCAGCAATGCTTCGCTCGCATCGGCCGCCGCCTTCCATTTACTCTGGTCATGTGTCGGGTTATTTAGCGCACTAGCACTATATAAAAGCACACGGCTCTTTAATGCTTTACAGGCATTGGCAGATGCACGCCCCTGCTGATCATTGGGCTGATCGGGTGGCAACAAACCCGCAGCATTGTCTAGTTCACTAACAATATACTTCACACAGTCATCATAACTTGCCCGGGAGACTTTAAAGTCGTCATTAAGTTCAAATACTTTGGTTATCAAAGGTACACCTCCGTAACGCCAGATAAGATTGGCGTACAAATTAGCGCGCAAGAACCTCATTTCACCTTTTACACCATTTTTAAAAGTATCATCGCCGGGTGCCCCATCAATCCTGGCAAAGAATACATTGATATTCCGGATATTGTTATAGGCAAAATTAAAGTAATTGACTTTGCCACCAATGCCACCGATGTTATCAGCAGTAACTGCTCCAGTTTGAACTGTTCGCAAATCTTCCCAATTATGGATATTATATGCTTCATCGGTAGTTGCTGAAAGTAAATCTTGCTGAAAACCATGTTTAAGCGTATTATAGGTGGCATTTACGTATAAGGTGATCAGTAACTGATCGTTCCATATGTCTGCTTCTGATAGTTTATCCAAAGGTTTTAACTCGAGTTTATTACAGGAGCTACCAGTAATTAATATCAATATTATATAGATTATCTTTTTCATTTCGTTAGGTTTATAATGTAACATTGATACCAAAGTTAATTACCCGTTGTGGAGGATAATACCAATAGTCGGTTGTTTCCGGATCAAATCCCAGATCCTTCATATGGTCATAGATGATAAACAGGTTGCTTCCGCTAACGGATACCCGTACATTTTTCACTTTAATTTTTGCCAACAGGTCTTTTGGAAGATTATATCCCAATTCGACATTTCTTACCTTTAAAAAACCAGCATTCAGCAGCCATTGAGTAGAGTTGTTGGTGTTATTATTAAAAAGCTCATACGACGCTCTGGGCATAGTCGCATTGGCATTTTGCGGTGTCCATCGGTCCTCTGCTCGCCATGAGAGAAAATTCCCCAGGGAATAACTCATAACAGGAAAATAGCCCCCGAAGTAGGATTTTGCATTTTCCTGGCCTTGCAACAATATAGAAAGGTCGAGGCCTTTGTAACGGAAATTTGCACTAAAACCAAAAGTAATCTCGGGAACATTGGTTTGATTCACACGAATCTGGTCCCTGGAATTCAATTCACCATCCTTATTAACATCTTCATATTTCAAATCTCCGGGCCTTGCACTCACAAAATGAGGATAGGCATCTACCTCTGCTTCGTCTTTAAATACGCCTATGGCGTTGTAGTAAAGCCCGGCGCCGATTGGGCGTCCCGTAGCCAGTTGGTATTGCTCAGCCGCTGGTTGCTCGTCACTAAAAACCACCTTATTTCTGGCAAAGGCTATATTTCCGGAAAAGTCATATTTAAATGCGTGATCATTATTCACATGGGTTAGCACCAATTCAAAGCCCTTATTGTCCACAATACCAATATTTTCATCGGGTAATACCAATCCTGTGTAGCCAGGAATAATGGCTGAACGTTTCGTCAGGATATCAGCCCTTCTGGTTTTAAAATATTCAAACGTAATACCTAATTTCCCATTCCAAAGGTTTGCGTCCAGGCCGATGTTTCCCGTTTTCGCAGTTTCCCATGTGATATTCGGGTTTGGAACACCCGTTTGAATTAGACCAGTAACGTCATTATTGCCGATAACAAAATTATTACCGTATCCATATGTTTGAAGATACTGGAAAGAGTTGACCAGATCGTTCCCTAAAACACCATAGGAAGCTCTGATTTTCAAATCATTAATAAATTCGTATTTTTTTAAGAAAGCTTCTTCAGATATCCTATATCCGATTGATGCACTTGGAAAATTACCCCATCTTTTAGCAGATGGAAAATTGGGCGAACCATCCCGACGCATCGTAAATTCAGCGAGGTATTTGCTGTCATAATCATAGGTAATCCTTCCAAAATAATTTTTGCGTGCTCCCTGCCCTGCTGATCCGTCATTGCCTTGTTTAGACTTATCACTGCTACCGGCAAAAATCTCTGGCAGGGCCGTTGACACGAAATCACTACGATAGGCAGCTACATAATTACTTTTAGTTGTTTGCTGTTCATAACCCAACAAGCCGGCAAAATTGTGCTTACCAAACTTACGGTCATAATTTAACCTTCCGGTTAAGTAAAACAATGAGCCCATGTCTGTACGATCCAGCAGGTCTGCGTTATCCACACCAAAACCTGATCTTGCCCGGGTATAACCGTCACCCGTTGAGTTCTTGTAATAAACATAAGTAGGTAGCTGCCATGTTTTTCTAAATTGCGTATTAGGATCATAGCTTCCACTTCCACTTAAAGATAGACCTTTAACCCAGGGCAATGTCCATTTAGCAAATAAAGTTGTTTGGACAGTGGTTGTTTTAACACGCTGATAGCCGTTATCATCGCTAACGAAATTGATGATATTATCATTGGCACGATTGGGCGTTATAAAATCTGTTCCGGGCCAATATGGCACCCAATTGGGCTGGTACAGAAAGATATGACTATTGAGCTCATTCATACTCCTGTAAGGGAAATGATTGTCATCAAAGCGCGCGGCCAAATTCATTCCAACTTTTAAATTATCGTTGACTTGTACATCTATATTTGACCGCAAATTATACTGCTTTACTTTAGTTGATCCAAACTTATACTGCCCATCCTGCATCACTTCACCAAATGAAAGAAAATATTGTGTACCATTACTACCTCCAGAAACAGAAAGATCAGTTCTGTGCTGAGGAGTCCATTTTTTCACAATGAAGTCATACCAGTTAAAATTTGCATAATCGGGATCTGTTCCGGCTTTAAATTTCCCCAGATCCTCTGCACTATACTTTGCAGGACGACCCTCCCCCTCTTCAATTTCATTGTAAACATTAAAAAAGGTATAAGAATCTGCCATTACAGGATTTCTTGTAGGCCCTGTGAAACCCTGATTAAATGATAAATTAACCGAAGGTGCAGCATTAGCACTTCCGCGCTTAGTAGTCACCAATATCACTCCGTTAGCTGCGCGCGCTCCGTAGATTGCCGCTGACGCATCTTTAAGTACCGAAATGCTTTCAATATCATTCGGGTTGATTTGCCCCAAACCACTCCGCTCCACACCATCTACAATAACCAGTGCAGATGAATTCCCCGTTGTACTTCGTCCGCGGATACTGATTGACGGATTATCGCGTCCTGGTTCACCCGAACGATTATTAACGATAACACCCGGTAAACGGCCAGCTAATGAATTTGCCACATTAATGGAAGGACTTTTAACAATCTCACTGCCCTTAACCGCTACTACGGAACCGGTAACAGTTACTTTTTTCTGCGTACCATAACCAACAACCACTATTTCATTCAGGTTTCCCGCAACCGCCTCCATGGAAATGTTAAGAATTGTATTAGATTTAAGCGCTACTTCTTTTGTTTGGTAGCCAACAATAGAGAAGATCAAGGTACCAGAGGTTTGAGGCACATTAATATTATATTCACCATCAGTATTTGTTGCTGTGGCTGCCCCAGTTTCTTTGTGACGTACCGTGACCCCCGGAATTGGCATCCCCTGCTCGTCCGTCACTTTCCCTTTGATCGTTATCAATTGGTAGGCAGAACGTATTAGCTTTCCGACAGAATGTGCTCCGGTCAATGTATTGGAAATAGCTACATTCCCATAGAAGAAAGCCATTCCAAGTAGCAGAACCTTCCGCCAATCAGTGATTTGTAGAAATCTTTTTTTCATCATCATTAGGTTTAATATTTGGTTAGCAATAGTTTGCAATTTGACAAGATGTATAAAAACACATAGGTTTGGTTATTACCTATGTTTTGAACACTGCTTTGAATACATCAAAAGTATTGACAGTTAAAATCTGCCGTATATCTTAAATTGACTTTTTTTTATACTTTTTGATAAATCATGTTTTAGAAATCCGAGACCTCGGAGCAAACTGTATCTTGTACAACAGAAATATCAAAAAGTACAAAATGTTGTCATTTGTTTACTATTTAGCTCTACTGGAAGGTTATAGCTTTGAGTTTGGAAACCTTATTGATTCACATACGGAGCATGATCATTTCACCTTGCGAGGACATACAATACGCGTTGATCTGGCAGCAGAATCTGCGGACAAGACAAACTAAATCTCTTTATTAAAAACTTTCTTATTGGACGTTACAGAACCTGATAATCAGATTGATGATTCGTTTTACGGAATGAATTCGGTGATACTCCATTCTTTTTTTTAAATAGCTTTGAAAAATAAAAGACATTTTCGAATCCTGTTTGATCTGCTATTTCATTTATATTCAAAGCTGTAGATGACAGGAGATCTTTTGCACGGTTTAGTCTTAGGTTAAGGTGATATTGATTTGGAGACTCGCCCGTGATTTTTTTGAATGCTTTTCTGAACGATGAATAACCCATAGGCAACTGATTTGCCAGATGTTCCATGTCCAGTTGATTTTCAAAGGATTCTTCTAGCAAGAATTTCGCTTTCGAAATCAGGCGGCCAACAGGGTCATTGTCAAACTCGATATGCTGAGAAATAGTATTTACCAAACCAAGAAGCTGCATGGTTATACCCGCAAGCTGCTGTGGGTATCCTGTTAACGATTCCTTTGCAGTATCTAGTAAGCGCCTAAAGAGGACAAGGATATCTCTATTAAGTTTAATGTTTACTAGAGGGTCATTAGCACTGAAAAAATCTGCCATAAGCTGTTGGGCATATGAACCATTGAAACCAACCCAGTATTCTTCCCAGCCTGATTTAATATCAGGTTTATAGCGGTGCCAGATCTTTGGAAAAAGAAAAAAGCAAGTACCTTCATTGATATCTTTGGGAGGTGTACTTTTGGAGCCATACATCCCTTTACCTCTGGAAATAAAGACAATATAAAAGTCATTCAAGATGCGTCCTTTATTCCAAGTCAGTTCATGGCTTTGAGGATGGGGTTGATTAGGATAATTTTCGTTGGGTTCAACTTTTGAGTAGCCAACCGACGTGATGTACATCCCCCACCTTTCTTCCCTTTCACTAATATTCAAATATTTAAAAAAGGTATTATGCGTTGTCATTGATTACTTGTTTAACTATAGTGTCGTAAACGCTCAAAAAAACTCCCATTCCCAATGATAAATATAACGTTGTTTTCCCTATTAACCATAGTGTGATAACTTTTCGATTTGGTTTCATATTCTGTAACCGTGCAATCCCTAATGGTTCCAGGCTTCCATTTTTAAGAACTTTTTTAGCTAACTCCAGTGCTTTTCCCCTTTACTCGTGCACAGTATAGGCATTGTTTTAATATTTTTACCAGGAAGCATCGTGATTTTTGATGATGTTGATGATCAGGACGCCGGTGTAGCATCTGGGGTTTTGCGGATTAGTCAGCAGATCGGTATTGCTGCCATCATATCTATATATGTGGCTAATGTGCAAGCTCAGGATTTTTCCTTCGGGCTAAATACTGCCATTATCCGCATGATTTTCAGTGAATTACAGAGCAAAAAAAAATGAGCAAACATCGTCGAAACGTGTTTACCCACTCGGGTGCCTAACTGGGCCTTTCTCGAATCATTTCCTATCTGATTTGCGTTTACTTGCTGATTTGGCTAAAGAAACAGCATAACATCGAATTTTTAAATAAATATCACCATACTCATGCTCTACAAAAGCCTTCAAAACCAATCAATATGAAAGTTTTTCACCTTGCCAACCAGTAGTGCGCAGAAATTGTTCCCAAGTAAGGCTATTCTGGTTTGCTTGGCGGCTCCAAAGCAAATCACGATCTTTCCTGAAATAACCATATTCAACTGCGTACTCTGCCATCCCCAAAACCTCACTCACTAAAAGCTCGTTTGATCTAAATTCCGGAAAATGATGAAGCATGTTCTCCCGTGTGAATGCGGAACTATACACAGCCTTCTTGCCTGTGACCAAGACAAAAGTATCTACCATTTCCTGGGGTGAAATAATATCGCCAATTACTGGCAAGGACTTACCGGAATATTGACCTGGATTCGAAAAAATTTCCAAAACAGCCGGCCCTGTGGCAGTAAGGGGATCAACAAACGGCGCACGAAGATCCTTTGGCAAATAAATCGGAAACACAAGTGTATCGCCCTCTATAACAGGAGGATAAAACTCCATAAGATTAGTGTAAAAAAAAGCCATGTAGATAAACGAGCTTGTGATTGGAAGCGTGCGAATATATTCTTCGATCATGGCCTTATCCGTAAAATGAGGAGCAAACTTTTTCCCCTCTGTAATTTTATTTACGTTCTCCAAACTGCTGAAGATAATGTGCTGAACTCCTGCTTCAACCGCCGCGTCCGCCAACTGTTTACCCAACTCCATCTCGTGAGTTTGGGGAGGGACAATACTTGGCGTCATCATGAAAATACCGTCCGAGCCTCGGAATGCTTCCACGAAATCTTTTTTATATCCCAGATTAAGCGGCAAACTCACAAGTTCAGCTCCTTGTTCAGCCAAACTAAGCGCCTCTGGTGAGTCAACGCGTCGAGTAATGCCGCGTACACGATAACGCCCGCTCTGTAATAGCGTACGAGCAGAACTGAGTCCCTGCTTGCCCAAAATCCCGACGATAGTGATGAGCGGCTTATCTTTTTGTTTCATTGCCTTATTTGTTTTTGAATTCGATACCATTCTTTCTTTATTATGTAAGTGAATTTTTAAACTATAAAAATTATAGTTGCAAAACTATTTTTAGTATATTACATTTGCAATAACTATCCAAACAGATAGGTTAAAAAGTTGCAGGATGAAGACAGAATGTATTGGTGATTACGTAAAACTAAAAGGGAAAGTCTATCCCTGTACGATAAGCCTCGCGATGGATTTGGTAGGTGGCAAATGGAAAGCGGTGATTCTGTATCATTTAAAAGATACTGAAAAACGTTATAGTGAGCTTCGGAAAGAAGTGCCAAATATTACCGAAATGACATTGAGTTTACAGTTGAAACAATTAGAAAACGATGGCTTAGTATTGAGGAAAGTATACGGCAAAAAGCCCCCTATTAAAGTTGTTTACAGTTTAACGGATTTTGGAAAAACATTTATACCGGTCTTAGAAACAATTACTAAGTGGGGGAATCAGATAATATCAGAAAAGGGGGAATTTGTCAACAACTCCTTCTAAAAATATAGTATAGTAACCATTACTAGGGCAACAAATTCGGCTTAACGAATGTCCAATAACGCTTATAGGAGACGGACTCATGATCGAATTTCAAGCGTTCAAAAATGAAGATCAGATCAAACTTCCCATCCTGCTATACGATCGTCAAAACAAAGTCTTATCCGATCACCACTTTAACAACTTTTCTCGTACATGAAGTATTTTTCTTATCCAGTTCTGGGAGAAGTTACTAGCTGCACAATCGTTTTATATTTATCTGTTCCTTCATAATTGGGCAAACCATTAATATGTCCTGCTTCCGAGAATTCGAGTTCTGGATCAATGGGATCGATTACAACTTGCTGTTTGATACAGGCGCTCCGATGTGCCTAACTCCAAAAATTTTAACGGCAGTAAATGCAGATAAAGTTCAGAATGATCAGGTAAAAGATGTAAATGGCAACAATACATCTAGCCCGACAGTCATCATTAAGGATATTCACTTAGGTAACCTTAACTTCAGGGTATACCAGCGATTGTCGGAGTTCCCAACTTTTTTAAATGCTGGAATGCTGACGGTATTATAGGAAGCGGCTTACTTAGGAATTCGATCATCCAAAGAAACAGCCAGAAAAAAACTATAGTCATAACCGATCTGACTGAAAAACTTCAACTAAGCGACAAGACGGAAATGAGTCTCTTTTTAGACTCTAGAAATATACATGATCTATTACGCGCTGTCGCGTGCAGTAGAAGAACTGGACGCACAAATTGATGCTGCCGCCGATGACCAAAGAGGGTCATCTTTGTCTGTCAAATGATCATCACTTAACGGCCTAATCTAATAATCGATTATCCAACGTTAACCGGTTGCGCATTCAATACCATCTCCTGGCCCCAGGTTGCCATATGTATTAATAATGGCCTGACGCTTTTCCCCAGCTCAGTTAAAGAATACTCTACGCGCGGCGGGATTTCTTTGAATTGTTGACGGTTGATTAATCCGTCCGCTTCCAGTTCCTTCAATTGTTCGCTTAACACTTTTCGGGAAATGGGCGGAATCCGTACGGCTATTTCACCAAAGCGCCTGGTATGGTCTGAAAGATGAAAAAGAATGATTGGTTTCCATCTTCCACCGATCAAAGTTATCGTAGCCGTAACCGGGCAAGGGGGATTTTGAACTTTATTTTCCATTAGTCACTTTTAGGTTACCACTATTTTCCATTGTTACCAAAAGGTAACAGTTACTTTTTGAAATTATCATTAGTAACTTTACGTAACAAAAGTAAATATTAAATTTAAAGTAGACAAATTATGATTTTAGTAACAGGTGCAACAGGGCATTTAGGAAATGCAGCAATCCAATCACTTTTAGAAAAAGGTGTTCCGGCTAATGAAATTACGGCTTTGGTGAGAGACGAAAACAAAGCAGTTCATTTAAAGGATCAGGGTATTCAGATCAAAATCGGGAATTATAATGATTATGATTCTCTTAAAAAGGCACTTCAAGGTGTAGATAAGCTCTTTCTGATCTCTTCCAATGATGTGACGGCAGATACGCTTTTGCAACATAAGAACGTGATCAACGCCGCTAAAGAGAATGGTATTCAGCACATCGTTTATATCAGTCAGGAAATTAATGATGATGAGACTACAGCCATTCCATTCGTAATTCAGGTTCATAGAGCAACAGCTGAATATATCAAAGAAACCGGAATTGCTTATACCATCTTTAACGACTCGCTTTACGCTGATTCGATAGGAAAGTTTTCCGGGGAAGCATTTTTGGAAAACGGTATTTTCTTTCCAGCCGGTAATGGCAAGGTTCCCTTTGTTCCCAGGACGGATATTGGAGAAGCCGCAGCCGTGGTGCTTACCACTCCCGGACATGAGTATAAGACCTACGCGATAACCGGCAGCAACGCTTATTCGTTTGAAGATATAGCAGGCTTGCTGACAGACATTACCGGTAAAAAGGTAACCTATTTGAAGCCTGATCTTGATACTTACAACGATGCGCTTATCAATGCCGGCGTTCCCAAAGAGGTTGTTGGATTCTTAGGCGCGTTCTCCACAGCAATAAGAAATGGTGAATTCGATACCAACCGCAGTGATCTTGAAAATTTATTGGGAAGAAAACCAATGGAATTAAGGGAATTCCTGAAAGTCACTTATGGTGAATAAGTCTTAAGATTTTATGAAACGTTACCAGATATGTGAATAAAGCAAAGGTTGTTATCAAACGTATGATACAACCTTTGCTTTGTCATTTAATCTTAGAAGCTCAGAGGTTGAATTGGAGCGGAATTGTTGGGGGGAATAGAGAACTGCTACGAATAAAGCTCAATCAGAAGGAGTTCAATATGGAATATTCTGCTTATATCATAAAGTTACATTTTAAGCGGCATTTTGTCAAAGAAATCTCAAACTGCTATTTGTGATCGTCCATCAAGTACGGCGTCACCACTAATTGTTAAGATTACAAAAAAATTAGAAAGGGCAACAATAGAAATATGAGAATACCAGTAGTAGCATGCAAACGAAGTGATGCCAATTCAAATTCCTTGTAAAAATAAAAAGGAAAGTAGGATGCTATCAAAAAACCAGTCCCGTTGGCGATCATATACTGTAACGTAGGGATATGGGTAACTCGGGGTCGGGAAAAAAGCCGCCTGTTATATTGAAAAGAACTAATAGAAATAGTAATAAGCAATACCAGCCTCTATGTTTATCCTTTGGCCGGTAACATTAGCGTGCCATTTGCCAGATGAACATAACAAATTCTAAAACCATAAATGTAACTAAATGTAGGTGTGCTCCAACATCCGCATTGGCTCAATATATTTGATTTATCATTGACCCGGCCAATACAATGGATATCTTCATAGGTGTTATGGTTTTTATATATTCAATGGTTTGAAGACATCCTCAGCAAAGAGAATCGCCCCCTCTAGTAGTAAAAGGTGAAATATTACGATTTCAACCCAACCTTTACTTAAATATCTAAGCCCCGAATAAGTAAAAGCTAAGCGTGATTAAAGTAAGCCAGTATCCGAAACCATCAGCTTACCTTTGTTGCAGTAATACACCCTAATTATTTCAATACTTTATAAAAACATGCCGCCTGATATTTCAATACGTTGTGCATTAATCCATCTCGCATCTTCGGTACATAAAAAGGCAACCACACCGCCAATATCATCGGGTAAACCAACTCTGCCTAGTGCTGTTACCGATGCGACACCTGCATTAACTTGTTCGTTATCACGAACAATACCAGCCCCAAAATCAGTTTCAATTGCTCCAGGAGCAATAATATTTGACCTAATTCCTCTTTCACCTAGTTCTTTAGCTTGATATCTTGTTAAAACTTCCATAGCGCCTTTCATAGCTGCATAAGCAGAATGTCCAGGAGTAGCAAAACGAGCCAGGCCTGAAGAGACGTTGATGATCCCGCTCCCGTCATTTAATAAGGGTAAGGCTTTTTGTGTTAAAAAGAATGCTCCTTTTAAATGAATATTAACCAGGGTGTCAAATTGTTCTTCGCTGGTTTCTGCGAAAGGAGCGTAAATACCTATGCCCGCATTGTTAATTAAGAAATCAAACTTATCTGCTTTAAAAGCCGATTGAAGCACTGAAGCAATTTCTATAAAAAAAGCATCAAAGCTTTTTGCATCTGCAACGTTTAACTGTAAAGCTACGGCATTGACACCTAGCTTTTTGATCTCTTCAACAGTGTTTTCTGCTTCCTCTTTCTTCGATTGATAAGTTAAGATAATATCAATTCCTTTAGCTGCAATTTTTAGTGCTGCATTTTTCCCTAAACCGCGGCTACCTCCGGTTACAAGGGCAATTTTATTTTGTTTATTCATTTTTTTGTTTAATTATATGTTAAGCTTGAAAATATTCAATAAGTGGTTAACGATTAGAGATATCTCTATAACGTTGCACCTCCGTTAACCAGTAAATGCTGGCCATTGACAAATGAGGAAAGGTTACTTGCAAAGAATTCAGCAATATTGGCTACATCCTCAACTTCTGCAAGTCGTCCCATTGGGCAACTTTCCAGCAATGATCTGCGAAGTTCTGGATAGCTATCTGCGTCAACAAAAATACCGGAGTGGTCAACGGCATATGGGATGATAGAGTTAACCGTAACACCTCTGTGGCCGATCTCTTTTGACAGTACATCAACCATATAGCGAGGTGTGGTTTTACTTCCTCCATAAACAGCCATACCTGGTATCGGAAAAGCAGTAGTGCTGGAAGCAATGTAAATGATACGACCATTATCTTCCACTGTTTTGGCAGCCATCTGCATGGTAAAGTATGAACCTTTGGTGTTGATAGCGAACAATTTATCAAACTGCTCTTCAGTAAATTCGGTTACTGGTGTTTCTACCATCTCAACGCCAGCATTGGCGACAACAATGTCTATTTTTCCGAATGCTTTTTTTGCTTCATCGAATAAACGCTTTATTTCAGCTACTTTGCTGACGTCTGCCTGGATGGCAATAACATTTGCACCCATAGCCTGAATGTTTGAAACCACCTGATCGGCTGAACTTTTATCCCTGGAATAATTGATGACAATGTTTGCACCCAGGGCAGCATATCTTTCAGCAATAGCCTTACCCAAACCTCTGGCTGAGCCGGTAATTAACGCAGTTTTGTTTTCTAAAATTTCCATTTTCTGTATCTTTAATTTGTACAGAACAAAATTAGCGGGCAACGTCCTTCTGATTGTTGCGTATTTTACAGTTTACGTTGTAAATATTAAGTAAATTTCTCTTGCTGATGGTTTTCCCTATACTGAGAGGGAGAAAATCCGGTGTGTTTTTTGAAATGATTACTGAAATGTGCAGTTTCTGAAAAGCCTAACTTATATGTTATTTCTTTTATGGGCACATGAGAGTTTTGAAGCAAGGCTTTCGCGACCGATGTTGTTTTATCTGCAATCCAGGATGCTATCGGTCTACCTGTTTTACTCTTGATCACATTACTGAGGTAGCTTGAATTTAACTGTTGAGCACTTGCGTAATCCTGGACACGATACACAAGTTCTACCTTACCGGCACTTAATTCACGATAGTGCTTTTCAAGCAGTTGCTTAAAAGATTTCACGATCTGTGATTTTCTGTTCCCTTCATAAAAAGGATTATATTCCTCCCAAAAATATTCTTTTATATAAAATAATAATATAGAAATGAGATTGCCAATGATTTTGTATTTATGTTTGCCATCGGAATTGTATTCCCGATAGATCAGTAAATAAATCTCCTCCACTTTTTTATAAAAAGATGTGCTGGCCTTTTTCGGGCTCAAAGTTTCAGTTAATAGAAACGGGAAATTGTCAAATACATTTTCATTTACATATTTCCTGAGGAATTCTTCGTCAAACGTGATGAGATAAACCTCTTCTATTTTTTTCCATCCAAATGTGCGGTAGTTTGAAGGGTTAGTGAAGTAAATGGAATACGGATCCACCTGAAAAGTCTGCTCATCAATTGTATAGGCCCCTATACCATTTTTCACGAATAGAAATGAAAAGTAATTTGGCCTGAAGGGTTCCGATTGGTAAGGAAGATCAAAGCCAACATCTACAAGATTAAGAATTGTAAAAACATCCGGATTTGGCAGGAGGTTTCCACTCACATTTAATTGGAGATATAAGTCATAAAGTGAGCCTACCTCTTTATTGTTTCTTTCCATATTTAATTTATCGCCAGCAAATCAAATTTACAAAATATGAGCAAGCTTACCGAGTACACCAGTGAATAAAAGAACTAGGTCACACTTATTGCCTCTTATCGCTTTCTTATTCGATAAAGAAACAGCATCCACCTGCCTTTAAGAGGCTTCCGAAAGGCATAGTTGCTGACGGCAATCAGCATCATAAAAAGCAAAAAACCATCTCCAAATTTCTTTGTAAGACGGTTTTATAGTGGCCCCAAGTGGGTGCTTCTCGAACCATTTCCTATCTGATTTATGTTTAATAGCCGATTTAGCAAAAAAAATTGTATAGACCTTACTACGAGTGATCTTGCATATAGTGTCTAAAGGAAACTTAAGAGTGGATAATTTAAAAGCATTCAACTTATCAAATACTCATCATCAAAACGAAAAAATTGATTTGATTAATGGAATGAGTTTATGATAATCTATAATTAAAACACAATGCAGGAGGACTTATAAGACCATTTAAATCCAATTATCTCGTAAGCCAGGTTCTTATTAAAAAATGAGGGAATAATGAAATTAATATTACCCCATTTGAATTTGATAGGCTGTGTCCTTTGTAAGCATGGCAGTGGTTTACCTGATTTTAGGATGTGATTCTTCACTGATGTACTTCATTCTTTGAATAGCAGCTTCAAATACGTAAAAATCTTCCCACTGTGCTCCGCTTCGTGATAGTTAGCGGCTTGTAGTGCCTGAACATGATTTTTCACTTGAAATCCTATGGGTAACTCAAAGGGGTCATAGTTGACAAATAATCTGGATTCCAGATCTGATTCAAGGTGATTAACTGTATCAATCAATAAATGTTTCACCTCATTAACATCTGGAGTAATTTTCCAAGAACCTGGAGACGATCCAATTTTGAAGGACTCCATGAATTCTTTAGATATATACATTGGTAATCCGCTACGCATATACATATGTCTCTGTTGAGAAGTAATACAATGACCAATTTGCCAAATTATATTATTGTTGAAACCCTCTGGAATTTTAAATAATATTTCGTAATTACTCGTTTCCATTAATTGCAATAGCCTAGTTCTGCTAGCTCTTAAAATTTCACATTCGAAACGTTCATTAATCATTTAAGTTGATCTAAGTTCTTGATAACGAAAGAAGCCGTAATATTCTCTAAATTAAGCTTTTCGCATTAAAGTTCAAACTTTACCTCCTTTTGGGAATCTACGTGCAAAAATTATATTGACTGATTGTTTATAATACGCTTCACAAAGCCAAGCAAGGCTGTTAAAGGCATACCGTTCTATAGTCCTACCAATGAAGCCCCAGGCGTTTCGTCCTCCATCAAAAACGGTCGTTCTGTGACATGTACTTTTGTATTCGTTCTAATAATAAAATTTCAACTAGAATCTCTTTTGTAGCGTTACTCTCTTATGGACCCCGGTAAATTAAATATAGAACTAATGATTAGGTCATACAGAATACGCAGCAACATATTCAAAGCAAAGTCATAGAATCTGCAAAAGAAAAACTAAGCACAACCACATTATCTGTTAGCGAAATTGCTTACGAACTCGGCTTTGAGCATCCGCAATCTTTCAGCAAACTATTCAAAACCAAAACCCAGCAAACGCCTTTAGAGTTTCGGGCAAGTTTTAATTGAAAAAATAAATATTCCTCAATTTGGCTACATAATTTCTCATTTTCGCTACAAATGCTAAATGGCTCCTGATGATCTTTGTTCGACAAAAAAATAATAAGTATTATGCAAGCAGAACAAAAGAAAATAGCCTTAGTGACAGGTGCCAATACAGGAATTGGATTTCAAATTGCAAAAGCCTTGGTAGAAAACCATTACACGGTTTTTGTAGGTGCAAGAAATATCGAAAAAGGAGAAAAGGCGGCAGCCAAATTGGGTAAAAATGCCATAGCTATCCAACTGGATATAACTGATTCGGCGCAGATTCAATCTGGGGTAAAGAAGATTCAAGAAACGTACGGCTATCTTTCCCTTTTGGTGAACAATGCTGCGATTTCTAATATTGGGAAAGAAGGTCAAACCATGGAACAGGTACTGGGATCACAAATGCCAAGCATTGTACCCATTGACGAATTGCGTATGGTTTGGGATACCAATGTTTTCAGCACATTGGCGGTAACACAAGCGTTTTTGCCTTTACTGAAAAATTCCGGTTCAGCCCGTATTGTTACCGTTTCGAGTGCTTTGGGTTCATTGACTATCAATGCAAATCCTGCAAACCCATACCGCTCCGGATTTGATGCAGTTTATGGTGCTTCCAAGACCGCTCTGAACGGAATTTTTCTTTCTTTGGCCATTGAACTAGAAAAAACGAATATCAAAGTGCACCTGGTGAGTCCTGGTTTTACGGCAACGGCACTCAATAATTTTCAGGGAACAGATACGGTGGAGTATGGCTCACTAGAACCTATTCGTGTGGCATTGGCAGAGGATCTGCCTACTGGTAGTTTTACAGGGCCAGCTGACTTTGCAGGACCCGACCATATCATCGCGTGGTGATCTTGTTAAGTATAAAAACTTACGGCAAACCAATTGTCGTAGTTTTTTTTTGTAATTTTAAACAATGAAATGGTTGTTATAATTCCTCAGCAATAAGGAGATATATGTTAATAGGTTCTATTCGAAAATAGTATCAGCCTACAAGATAATAACTAATGAAAAACAAGAAAGAAAATCTCGTTCGGTTTCGGTCTATTTCAGAAAGCCATCAAGCGTTTGGATTGCCAAAACCACAACATCCGTTGATCAGTTTGGTACATTTTAATGAGAAAAATCCATTTAATACGGATATGGTTGCCATCTACGATGTTTTGGATTTTTATAAGATTACCTTTATCACCCATAATAGCGGTCAGCTGAAATACGGACAAGATTACTACGATTTCAATGAAGGAAGCATGCTTTTCATCGCACCCAATCAGCTAGTTGGAACAACGGAATACAATAGAGAGACCTACGCATATCTGCTGTTAATTCATCCCGATTTTTTTCAGGGCTATCCATTGGCGCAAAAAATTAAGGAGTATAGTTATTTCTCTTACGCAGTAAATGAAGCCTTACATTTGTCGGATGAAGAACGGCAAACGATGGTTGCTATGTTCGATATTATTGAAAAGGAATTGGGTAATCGAATCGATGAGTTTAGTCAGGAAGTCATTGTGGCACAGTTGGAATTGTTATTGAGTTATGTAAACCGATTCTATAAGCGTCAGTTTATCACCAGAAAAATGGTCAACGAAGATATCCTTCAAAAAACGGAATCCATTTTGGACGAATATTTCAATCAACTAAAAACATTTGATTTGGGCGTGCCTACTGTTATGTATATCTCAGACCAACTAAACATTTCTGCCGGATATTTAAGTGATTTGTTGCGTTCATTAATCGGTCAGAATGCCAAACAATATATTCATTACAAACTGATAGAAAAAGCAAAGGAAAAACTTTCCACCACAGATTTGTCCGTAAGTGAAATTGCCTACGAACTCGGTTTTGAACATTCACAGTCTTTCAGTAAATTATTTAAACAAAAAACCGATCAATCGCCTATGGCTTTCAGGGCTTTGTTTAATTAGATAAATGAATGGTCCAGCCATTTTTGAAGCAAAGACGAGCGTGCGGTAGCTTATAGCAACTTCTCTTGCCTCATACGCTTACACTTAATGCCAAAAAAATATTTTAATAATATTCAAAAATATCCCAAGATCCTACAAAAATTGAAAATGAGTTGCTAAATATAGATAATAACTCAATTGAGTCCAGTATCAGGCCCATTGCCCTTCAACGAAAAATTAGATTTGATTAATGGAATGAGTTTATGGTAATCCATAATTAAAACAACAATGCTGCAGGACTTATAAGGCGAATTAAATTCAATTATCTCTCAAGTAATGCTTTTATTAAAAAATGAGGGAATAATGATAATTTTTGGCCCTCTGGAGATACGTGTATTTAGTATGCTTTGCTCCATATTGGAATAGCCATCAATGTTACAGGTTTAGAGTTTGTCTAGCCACAAAGTGATGTTAAAATTCAAGGCCTGGATTAACCAAGAACCAGGCCTTGAATTTTAGATAAATGCTTTAACGATTACATACTCATAGTGCTAAACCGCTTAATTATCACCAACTCTTCAAGATTCTAAATGAGCTTTCATAAAATATTTTGAGATTTAGATAGCTGCAATATGAGTTTTAGCCCACTCTACAATTCCAGTTGTCGGGATGTTGTTACGCTGGTTAAACGTCTCGTTCATAGGCCAAGTTACGCCAGGATGTGTAAATACTAACCGATAACGGTTGAATATATCATCGGGTTCATCATTCAGTTTTTGTTCAAGGTAAGTGCGATCCCATAATGCACGCTCAAATTTTTCCTCAAACAAGCCCTCCATTTTATCTGCGATTTCTTGAAAGGTTACCGAATCACCAGAAACAAATACGACTTGGTCCAGTATTTCTGGTTGATGGAATAAGACCTCAACTGTAACAGCACCGATATCCTCACACGAGGTTAAGGTTAAAGAATGTTGCCAGTCACCGAGCGCATGTATGACCTTTTCAGATAAGTTAATAACACCGAAGTCTTCACGAAACAAGAAACTTGTGATCATGCCTGTAGACACAATAATCCAATGTGTTTTATTTTGTGCGCGAAGCAGATCCCGAACATCAAGCTGTTCATCAAAAACCGGCTGTGCACTGCCGCGGCCGATCTTATCGTAATCAGCGCCAAATTGCCAAGGCACATATCTTCTTACTCCAGCCTCCAAGACAGCTTTTGTAATCTTTACCTGCATACCAACCCCGATTGAAAACCCACTGCAACATATTACCGTATCATATTTTCTTAAAATGCCTGCCAGGTTTTCAATGCTTTCCGACACCAAATCCACCGCTTCGATGGCAAGACCCGCATATATTGAATGTGGCGCGCTTTTATTGCTGGCACTCGAAGGTTGAACTAATGCTCCAACAGTGAACTGTTGTGTACTTGTTGCCATATATTTATAAAGACTGTCTAACATGGCGATTCCTACCTCGCCAGTACCGATAACTAAAAATGATTTTTTCATAGCCATATTAAATTTTTCACAAAGCTATGGTGGCGGCAGAGCTATTTCCGTGCAAAAAAACGGCTAATAATTGCAAAAAAACTTATCTGGTTCTGTATTCAATAGGGGTAAATCCCGTTAGTCTTTTATAGAAGTTTTGGAAATGAGAGGTCTCTAGAAAATGCATACACCAGCCAATTTCCTTGACACTCAGACTAGTATATCTTAGGAGCACATTGGCTTCCTCTATGATCCTTTCCTGAATGATGGCTTGCGTAGTCTTACCCCTTGAAGCTTTTAGTACTCTATTAAGATTGTCCACCGTGGTGTTCAGTAGCCCTGCATAATAGGAAGGAGATTTACTTTCAAGTAACTTATCCTTATTGATGTTAAAGAAAGCATTTTCCAGCATTTTCAGAAAACGTTCTTCAAGGCTTTCCTCGCTGGTTGTTTCAACTTTATAAAATTTCTTATCCAACTTCTGCACATAATGAATAACATCCAAAATCCGATTTCTGATTAATTGTTCCCTATATGGATAGACTGATATGTGCTCATTTTGAATTTGTTCAAACAGGATCAGCAAATCATCATATCGGACGTCAGATAGTGGCTTGACGTAGAGGTCTCTGCTTTGGAAAATAGGGAGTGTAGCTAAACTGAACTGACTCGTTCCCCTAAGAAACGTCTCGCTACAGACACAATATTGCCCTTCAAATTGTTCATCATTTGTTGTAAATGAAAATCTTGACAAGGGGTCACTAAAGATGATATTGTATCCTGAGATAGGGATTTGTGCTGACTTTGATTGGTAAATTGCATTTCCACTGACAAGGGCAATCTTATAAAAAGGTTTCCTTTGAAGCCGCTCACAAGCTGAAAGGTCTTTTTGGAGATCTCTCCATAATAAGAAATCAAAATGTCCTAGGAAGCCATCCTCAGGAGGACGGTGGCTATCAACATACTGATCATAAAATATATTAATTTCCGAACTATTCATCCTAAATTAGGTTACTGTAATCCATAACAAAGGTAATCTTTAACACCTGTAAGATTGTTATTTCAATGCAAGAGTTGTGATGGCACCTATGACTATGAGTAGCGCTAGTAAAGAAGGTATTGTGGGTGAAATGCAATTCATATCAAAAACCCATCTCATCATATACTCAAATAACGGTCGTTTTCTAAAATGCACCTTTGTATTAATTTCAGATACTAAACTTTTAAAAAGAATCGCTTATATCTGATTGTTCTCTTCCAGACGTCCGTAAATATACCTGGTACCGATATTTACTCAGCAATTGAACTGATCTATTAAAAGAGAAAAAACCCAAGTGGGCTCGAATCAAAAAACGGCCTTTACACTAATATTAAAGCCGATTAATTTTCCAATAAAAAAACAAAACCCTCTTTACGGGTTGTAAAGAGGGTTTGTGGGCCCAGCTGGGCTCGAACCAGCGACCAAAAGATTATGAGTCTTCTACTCTAACCAACTGAGCTATAGGCCCTGAAAATCTTATTAGATTTTGCGAGTGCAATGTTACATATTTGTATCCAATTATGGAAACAGTTTTAGCACAAAAAATAAAAAATATTATTTTCGATTATGGCAATGTTATATTCGAAATAGACTTTGTAAGGACTCAAAATGCTCTTTTACAATTAGGTATAACCGATGTTCAACAGTTCTTTGCCCATAAAAATCATAATGAAATTTTTAATGATTTTGAAACAGGATCTATCTCTCCGGCTCAGTTTCGCAGTAAAATACGTGAAGCAGCCAACAATCCAGGGCTGGCCGACGAACAAATTGACAGCGCATGGAACAGTTTGTTGATTGGAGTTCCCTCTCCAGCAGTACACAACACACTGCTTAAAGTAAAAGAAAAATACCGCACTTTTCTACTTAGCAACAATAACGAAATTCATTACAACTGGATTGTGGATTACCTGAAACGGGAATATAATGTTGACGATAATAACCACCTGTTTGAAAAAACATATTACTCTCAGCAAATGTTCCTTCGCAAACCAAATGTTGAGATATTTGAACAGGTCATCAAAGAAAACAACCTTATTCCAGAGGAAACTTTGTTTATTGACGATAGTCCGCAGCATCTTGTTGGAGCTAAACTGGCAGGACTTAATACACTTCTAATGGATAAACACCCTAAAGATCTCGAGCAATTTTTAACTGATCATCATATCTTATAGTTAAATTTGTGGCATGACTGAAAAAAGATTTAAATCTCTTAAGGAATTTTATCCTTTCTACCTGAGCGAACATAGTAATCTTACTAGTCGAATATTACACTTTATCGGAAGCCTGCTTGCCGTATTGCTATTGTTTACGGCAGTATTGTTTCACGACTTACGCTTTATGATTGGCATTCCAATAGTTGGATATGGCTTTGCCTGGGTAGGGCATTTCTTTTTCGAAAAAAATAAACCTGCTACTTTTCAATATCCAGCCTATAGTTTGGCCTGCGATTTCATTTTATTTTGGGACTTACTAACCGGGAGCCAGCCTTTTAAAGTAAAGAAGTGAATTTTATTTCACTCCGTCATTGCAGCAGACTCGGTCATTGCAGCACAATCCGTCTCAACGACAGGAGATCTCTCGCATCATGTCTAAGCAAGAGATCTCCTATCCTTAAGATGACGGATTACTCAGGACGGGATGTGCTTAACAAAGTACCCTGTGAAAGGCCGTGTCCCGAAGACATGTACTACAATGACGCCTTACAACCTTCTTCTTTTCTTTTCCTTCATAATTAACCCAAGCTCGCGGCTCGTTTGTCCGGCTATGGAAGTATTTTCCTGAGCTCTTCTGAAAAGATACGGCATTACCGCTTTAACCGGGCCATAAGGCACGTATTTGGCTACGTTATAACCAGCATCCGATAAGTTAAAGCTTAAATTATCACTCATTCCCAATAACTGAGCAAAATAAACATGAGGATGATTATGGGCGATCTGATTTTCATCAAGCAACTCAGCTAATAACCTGCTGCTTTCTTCATTGTGAGTTCCGCAAACAAAAGCGATTTCATCAATATGAGCCATGCAATACCTCAACGACTCGTTGTAATCAATATCAGATGCTTCTTTGGTAGGTTGTATTGGCGATGGGTAACCCATTTCTTCAGCTCTTTTGCGTTCCTTTTCCATGTAAGCACCTCTAACCATTTTAACCCCTAAAATATAACCGGCAGCCTTTGCAATTAGGTGATCCGCTTTTAAATCAGCAAGTTTATCATGACGGTACATCTGGTAAGTATTGTAAACAATAATGGTTTCTTTATTAAACAAACGCATCATATCTACTGCAAGCTCATCAATTGTTTTCTGAATCCATGTTTCTTCAGCATCAATCATTACAGGCACCTTTTTATCAAAGGCAGTTCTGCAGATCTTTTCGCAACGTTGCTTTACCTTTTCGTATTCAGCTTCTTGTGCTGTTGTTAACGCTTGTTTTGCATCTAACTTTTCAAGCAAAGTAAAACGACCAATACCTGTAACTTTAAATACAGTAATTGGAATACGTTTGTCTTTAGCAGCCTCATCTATAGTTCTGATAATCTCCTCGCAGGTAAAATCAAAAACAGCTTCTTCATCTTCACCCTCAACAGAATAATCCAGAATGGTGCCTACTTTACCTGAATGAAGTTGCGTAATTGTTTCTGCGCATTCGGCAATGGTTTCGCCTCCGCAAAAGTGTTTAAAAATGGTAGCTTTAATAATACCCTTAATTGGTAAGCCAATATTTAAAAATAGATTGGTAACCGGAGGGCCAACTTTAGTTAAAAAATTACTGCTTATTATTTTAAAAAGCCAATAGGCGGCGTTTAATTCAGAGTTAGATTTGTTGCGGAAAGCAACTTCAGTATCATCAAAATTCAATGATTTTTTGGGGAATGTCTCCATTAGTGAATGTCAGTTAGTCAAATCGCTTGCAAAAGTATAAATTCCATAGCTACCACTGGTAGAACACACGATAAATAATTGTAATTTCGGCAGTAAAAAATTTTATCTAAGTTTGTCTTATAATGATACAATTTAAATTAGAAGGCGAATTCATTCCCCTTATTCAGTTGTTAAAAGCAACTGCACTTGTACAAAGCGGTGGCGAAGCCCAAACTGTTGTTGAAGACGGTCTTGTAAAATATAACGGCAAGGTTGATTACCGCAAGCGATTGAAGGTGCGGGTTGGAGATGTAATTGATTTTATGGGGCAGAAAATAACAATCATTTAATGAACAAATTAAACAGTGCCGGACATACCATCCATTTTGAAACGAATCTTGCCCCTCTGGTAGAAATTATAGAAAGCAACAAATACAGCAAGATCTTTGTATTTGTAGATAGCAATACCGCAGAATTGTGTTTACCCCAGTTCCAGGAAATGCTGGGAGATTTTACAGGATTTGATCTGATTGAAACAGATCCCGGCGAAGAAAACAAAAACATTGATTTTTGTATTGGCATCTGGAAAACGCTATTGGATTTTGAAGCAGACCGCAAATGCCTGATGATAAATCTAGGTGGAGGCGTGATTACTGATATGGGTGGCTTTGTAGCTTCGACATACAAACGTGGAATTGATTTTATTAATATCCCTACTACCCTTCTTTCTCAGGTTGATGCATCGGTAGGTGGTAAAACTGGTATTGATGTGGATAATGTAAAAAATATGGTTGGAACATTTACCCTTCCTCAAGCTGTATTTATTGAAACTTCTTTCCTTAAAACCTTACCTAAAAGAGAACTGCTTTCTGGTTTTGCTGAAATGATTAAACATGGTTTAATTGTAGACAAAGGCTATTATGCAGAATTGCAAAACAGTAATTACGAGCAAATAGAGGCAAGTGCCATTTACCGTTCGGTAGAGATAAAAAATGAGGTTGTAACAGAAGACCCTCATGAAAAAGGATTAAGAAAAATATTAAACTACGGGCATACCATCGGCCATGCGGTTGAAACCTATTCTTTAATAAACGACAAAAACCCTTTAACACACGGCGAGGCAATAGCCATAGGTATGATTTGCGAAGGCTACTTATCTACCAAAAACAACACGCTTAGCAAGGATGAACTTAACGATATCAGTACCTATATTTTAAAGCTATATCCCAAATACCACATTAAGGAGGAAAGCTTTGACCAGTTATTGGAATTTATGCAAAGCGATAAAAAGAATGAAAACGGACAGATTATGTTCTCTTTATTGAGCCGCATTGGAGGCTGTGATTTTAACTGTAGAGTATCAAAAACCGACATTTTGGATAGTTTTGCTTACCTGAACACCTTAACTTCCAAGCCACAAAATGCCTAATATTTTGAACCGCTACAAGAACCTTATAACAAACAATAAATAATTTTTTTAAATTAACTATTGACAAATTAAATTTTGTTAGTACATTTGGCAAAACGAAAAGAAAATTTTGAAAAATAGCACTACATATTGGTTTGGTTACTTCTACTACTTTAGTAAGAGCCGGGACTAATATGCACTAGAATCTAATAAGATAAATGTATACGAAAAGTCCCGGTCCAAAGCCGGGACTTTTTTCGTTTAGAGAAAATAACAGTTATGATAATTTCATAACCATTAAAAAGGGAAAATATTCTAATGAAAAAAGGAACAAGAGTAGCAATTCAAGGCATTAAAGCTTCATTTCACGAAGAGGCCGCATTCAAGTTTTTCGGAAAAGACATTCAAACCATTGAATGTACTTCCTTTAAGCACACCTGCGAGGTTTTAGAAAACGACGGCGCAGACTTCGTGGTAATGGCAATTGAAAATTCAATAGCTGGAAGTCTTCTACCCAACTACACCTTAATACGTGAATACAATTTCGCTGTAGTTGGTGAAGTTTACCTAGCTATTCAGCTACACCTGATGGCACTGCCAGGTGTAAAGTTTGAGGATGTTAAATATGCTACTTCCCACCCTATTGCTATTCGCCAATGTGTTGATTTTTTTGAAGATTACCCACAGATCCAAATCATAGAGAGTAATGATACTGCGGCTTGTGCTAAGCGCATTAAAGAAGAACAGCTTACAGATACAGTTGCTATAGCAAATACGCTTGCGGCCGAACTGTACGGACTAAATATCATTGAAAGAAGAATTGAATCTAACAAGAAAAACTTTACCCGTTTTCTGATTCTTAAAAAAGGTACAGCGGATGAAGGCACTCCAATCAATAAAGCATCTATTTGCTTCCAGGTAAGTAACCATGTTGGTGCACTGGTTAAGGTGTTAAACATCTTTGCTGATCAGCAGGTTAACTTAAGTAAAATACAAAGCATGCCTGTACTTGGAAAAAGAAATGAATATTACTTCTATGTAGATATGGAATGGAAAAACATGGAGGCTTATGATAAAGCTGTCCGTCAGGCCCTTAAATACACCGTGAACTTTAATATCATGGGCGAGTATCAGAAAAACGATAAAGTATAATTAGCATAAATACTCCAATTAAAATAAAATATTAACACATATAACCCCAAAACAATGAAATTACAATTAAACATTCAACCGCTTAACACCTGGCTTAACATCAACAATGAGCCTTTGATCATCTCAGGACCTTGTAGTGCAGAAACTGAAGAACAATTATTAACTACAGCTCATTTATTGGCTGCTACTGGAAAAGTATCTGTTTTAAGAGCAGGTATCTGGAAACCACGTACTCGTCCGGGAGAATTCGAAGGAATTGGAAGTATAGGTTTAGAGTGGTTAAAAAGAGCTAAATTAGAAACTGGTTTACCAACAGCTGTAGAGGTTGCAAATGCTAAACACGTTGAAGAAGCTTTAGCTGCTGGCGTAGATATCCTTTGGATTGGTGCACGTTCAACAGTAAACCCATTCACAGTTCAGGAAATTGCTGACGCTTTAAAAGGTGTTGACATTCCGGTATTAGTTAAAAACCCTGTAAACCCTGATTTACAGCTATGGGTTGGTGCTTTAGAACGTATCAATGGCGCTGGTATCACTAAATTAGGCGCAATTCACCGTGGTTTCTCTTCATTCGAGAAAAGCTCGTTCCGTAACGAACCAATGTGGGAACTTGCTATCCAGTTGAAAACATTATGTCCTGAGTTGCCAATCATTAACGATCCAAGTCACATCTGTGGTAACAGAGAGTTAATTCCTTACATCTCTCAAAAAGCATTAGATTTAGATATGCAGGGTTTAATGATCGAGTCACATGTTGATCCTTCTGTTGCATGGACTGATGCTAAGCAACAAGTAACTCCAGCTGCTTTAGCTGAGTTGGTTGACCGCTTAACCGTTCGCGAACCAGAAACTAAAAATGAAGCGATCTCTGATCAATTAGCTGAATTCCGTAAGCAAATCGATAAAATTGACGACATCTTATTGCAAAAATTAGGTGAGCGTATGTCTATCGTTGCTAAAATCGGTGAGTACAAACGCGATAATCAGGTTACAATTTTACAGGTTAACCGTTGGGATGCCATCATTCAAAAAGGTATCTCGTTTGCAAAAGCACTAAAATTAGATTTAAACTTTACTGAGAAATTTTTAGAACTTGTTCATGGTGAATCTATCCGTAAACAAACTGAGATCATGAACGCAGGCAAAGCCGAAAAAGGAATTGCAGCAGAAGCACACACAGAAGTTAAGTCTTAATAATGAGTAAACATGCGCTTGTTTCTTTTAAAGGAAACAAACAAATAGATACAGAAATTACACTTACAGGCTCTAAGAGTGAGTGTAACAGAGCATTAATTATCAGCTCTTTGAGTAAGGGGACTGTAAAGGTTGATAACATGTCTAATGCTGCCGATACTGTTACTTTAAACAGTATATTAAATAATATCTCGCAAAACAACCCACATCAACAAGCCGTTGATGTGGGCCCTGCGGGTACTGCAATGCGTTTTTTAACAGCCATGCTCTCTACCCTACCTGGTAGTTTTTTATTAACAGGAACAGAAAGAATGAAACAACGCCCTATTGGCATTCTTGCTGAAGCATTAAAAAACATCGGTGCTGATATTACTTACCTTGAACAAGATGGATTCCCTCCATTAAACATCAATGGTCCTTTAAAGCAAAGTGCTGACACCGTTAAAATTAAAGGTGATATAAGTAGTCAGTACATCTCAGCTTTATTGATGATTGCGCCTACTTTACTGCAAGGTTTAACGCTACAGATTGAAGGTGAGTTAACCTCTCTTCCTTATGTTAAAATGACGTTAGACATGCTTCAGGAAGCTGGCATTAGGCATGAATGGTCTGGGAACAACATCACCATTAAGCCGCAAACTTTTAAACCGGCTACACTTGCAGTAGAACCCGATTGGAGTGCAGCTTCATATTGGTATAGCATTGCTGCGCTTGCTCAAAATGCTCAGATCGGTTTGCCTTATCTAAAAGATAAAAGCCTGCAAGGCGATAGTCGTATCAGAGAAATTATGACTTCCTTTGGGGTAAAAACAGCTAAAACTGATAAAGGAATTAACCTGACAACCACTGAGACAAACTTTAATGATGATATTCTTGATCTAAAAGATTGTCCGGATTTAGCACAAACCATTATTGTATGTGCCGCTGCTTTAAGAAAAAACCTTAAATTCACTGGTCTGGAAACCTTAAAGATCAAAGAAACTGATCGTGTTTTGGCTTTACAAAATGAACTTTCAAAGATTGGTGTAACTTTAAATGAAGACAACTTTATTTATACACTGAACTGCGACCAGCTAAGCTTCCCTGAAAGGGTGTCTTTTGCAACTTACGAAGACCATAGAATGGCGATGGCTTTTGCCCCGCTAAGTTTGGTTATAAACGAAGTTGTTCTGGAAGAAATGGATGTTGTAGAAAAGTCTTATCCTGATTTCTGGAAAGATTTAGTAAAAGCAGGATTTACAGTTACAGAGATTTAATTAAAAACATAAAATAATTCTAAAATGGCAGGCAACACATTCGGGCAATTATTTCGCATCACTACCTTTGGGGAATCACATGGTGTGGCCATTGGTGTTATTCTAGATGGATGTCCTGCGCAATTGCCCATCGATCTTGATTTTATACAATCAGAGTTAGATAAACGCAAACCAGGGCAATCTAAGATTACTACCCAACGCAAAGAGAGCGATACTGTGCAAATCCTTTCAGGAACATTTGAAGGAAAAAGTACAGGTACGCCAATTGCGATGCTTATTCCAAACGAAGATCAGCGCAGTAAAGATTATAGTCATAATACTGATGTTTATCGCCCCTCCCATGCTGATTATACTTATGACGCTAAATATGGCATTCGTGATCACCGTGGCGGCGGACGCTCATCAGCTCGTGAAACAGCTGCCCGCGTTGCAGCGGGAGCCATTGCTAAGTTGTTGTTAAAACACCACGGCATTGAAGTTTTTGCTCACGTGTCTTCAGTAGGTAAAATCGAAGCACCTAATCTTGAAAGTAAAAACATAGCTGATTTGCTAGCTATCCGCGAAGAAAACATCGTTCGCTGCGCAGATCCGGCTATAGCAAATCAAATGATCGAATTTATTGATGGTGTTCGCAAGGATGGTGATACAGTAGGCGGAAAGATCAATTGTATTGTTAAAAACTGTCCTGTTGGCTTAGGTGAACCTGTATTTGATAAGCTTCATGCGGATTTGGGTAAAGCCATGTTAAGCATTAATGCGGTTCATGGTTTTGAATACGGATCTGGATTTAGCGGAAGCGAAATGAGGGGATCAGAGCACAATGATATCTTTTTAGCAAATGAAGGTCAGCCTAAAACGCTTACCAATTTCTCTGGCGGAATCCAGGGAGGTATTTCCAATGGAATGGAAATCAATTTCACAGTAGCCTTTAAACCGGTTGCAACGATCATGCACAATCAGCAAACCATAAATGCTGCAGGCGAAGCCGCGGAGATTAAAGGAAAAGGCAGACACGATCCATGTGTTGTGCCTCGTGCAGTTGTGATTGTTGAGGCAATGGCAGCATTAGTGCTAGCCGATCATTTACTTCGAAACAGGTCAAGCAAATTAGCATAAAAAAGAGGGCATGAACGCCCTCTTTTCATTTAGAATATTGAACATCTAAAATATCGAAGGATATTTTGATGCGTTGTTATCATGCATAATTTGGTACACAGTTTCAATAATATCATCAACAGAGGGCTTACTAAAATAGTCACCATCTGATCCATACGGCGGACGATGAGCTTTAGCGGTAAGTGTTCTTGGCTGCCCATCTAAATGGTAATAACCGTTTTGCGCTTCCAGTACCTGCTGTAAAATAAATGCAGCACCACCACCGGGAACATCTTCATCAACTACTAATAGCTTATTTGTTTTCTTTAACGATTCTGCACAAATCTGTTTTGTATCGAAAGGAAGTAATGTTTGAGGATCTATTATTTCAACTGAAATTCCTAATTGGGCCAATTCGTCTGCTGCTTCTTCAACAACCCTTAAAGTAGCCCCATAAGATACAATTGTAACATCAGTTCCTGTTCTTACGATCTCTGCCTCTCCAAGAGGAACAGTGTATTCGCCAACATTTTCCGGTAGTTTTTCCTTTAACCTATAACCGTTCAGGCACTCAATAACCAGAGCAGGTTCATCAGATCTGAATAACGTATTGTAAATACCTGCAGCCTGTGTCATATTACGTGGAACGCATATATGCAAACCTCTTAATGACCCCAGAATCATTGACATTGGAGATCCGGAATGCCATACTCCTTCTAACCTATGTCCGCGGGTCCTGATGATAACAGGAGCCTTCTGACCAGCCTTAGTCCTATAAGATAAACTGGCCAGATCATCACTTAAAATATTAAGTGCATATAGTAAATAATCAAGGTACTGAATCTCTGCAATTGGTTTTAAACCGCGCAGAGCCAAACCAATACCCTGACCAATAATTGTCATTTCTCTAATGCCGGTATCCGTGATCCTTAAATCACCATACTTAGCTTGCAAGCCTGCAAAGCCTTGGTTTACGTCGCCGATTGCGCCCAGATCTTCACCAAAGGCAACTAAGCGCTCATCGCGTGCAAAATTAGCATCAAAGCAGGCATTCAGCAGCTCACGGCCATCTACCATTTTACTTTCTTCGGTATATTCTGCCGCGACCTGTTTAACTAAGAATGGACTTTCTATGCCATCAGTAAACAGCTTAGAATTGTACCTGTCGTCATTTAATGAAGCCTGGCTATTATACCAGTTTATCAGATTGTCTCTTTCAGGAGAGGGGTTATGGATGCTAAGACGCAATGCTTTTCTTGCCGAAGAAACAACTTCCTTACGTAATGCATCAGGTGTACCTGCAAGTAGCGAAGCTATTTTACTGATAACAGGATTGCCATTGCCAATTCTGCTGATCATATCTATTACCTGCTCCTTTTCAACTTTAATAGTCGCCAGGAATTCATTCCACGCCTCTCTCTGCGTTTCACGTACAAGTTTCTTTGCGTTTGCCTCAAGTTCAGTTATTTCTTCTTCGGAAATAATAGCCGATTCAAGCATCCACTTACGCATTTGCAGATTACAATCGTATTCACGCTCCCACTCCAAACGATCTTTATCTTTATAACGTTCATGAGAACCAGAAGTAGAATGTCCTTGTGGTTGAGTGACCTCTGTAACATGTATCAAAACGGGAACATGCTCTGTTCTGCATACATCTACAGCACGCTGATAAGTTTCGCACAGTGCCGGATAATCCCAGCCTCTTACTTTAAATATTTCGTAACCGGCCGAATCTTCATCTCTTTGAAATCCTTTCAGAATTTCGGAAATATCTTCTTTAGTGGTTTGATACTTGGCAGGAACTGAGATTCCATAAGCATCATCCCAGATAGACATAGCCATTGGGATTTGTAGAACACCTGCAGCATTAATGGCTTCAAAAAACACACCTTCTGAAGTAGATGCATTACCTATGGTACCAAACGCGACTTCATTACCGTTAACCGAGAAATTTTTAAGGTAACTTAATTCAGGATTTTGTCTGTATAATTTAGAAGCATAGGCTAAACCTACTAAACGGGCCATTTGTCCACCAGTAGGCGCAATATCAGACGAAGAGTTTTTCATCTCCGTCAGGTCTTTCCAGCTACCGTCTTCATTAAGTGAGCGGGTTGCAAAGTGACAATTCATTTGTCGCCCTGCGGATGCAGGATCAGCCTCAACACTTGGATTTGCGTATAACTGAGCAAAAAACTCTTTTAGTGTACAAATTCCGGTTGCAAATGCAAAAGTCTGATCTCTATAGTATCCAGATCGCCAATCGCCATTCTTAAAAGCTTTGGCCATTGCGATCTGAGGAATCTCCTTACCATCACCAAATATCCCAAACTTCGCCTTACCCGTCAACACTTCTTTACGTCCTAATAAACTAGCCTGTCTACTCTCGTAAGCTATTTTATAGTCGTTAATAACAATCGTTTTGAAATCATCAAAACTTAACTCTGAAGCATCAATTGGGTTCGTTGTAAGTTTACTATTTGGCGTCATAAGCAAATCAGTTATGGGGCAAAGATACATAAATTCTAAAGTATGACTTAACGGTGTGAGTTAATTTATATATTGGAATACTTTTTGAATTATCGTTTAAAACATTAAATTTGTTTTAAAACCCACATAAGATGAAAAAGTTATTATTACTATTTACATTAATTTTAGGAATAAGTGTTGCCTCAAATGCTCAATCTAAACCAGCGGAGTTTAAATTTGACAAAGAGACTTATGACTTTGGAAAAATCCCTTTGAACAAACCTGCTTCTGTAGATTTTAAATTCACTAATATAGGAGATCAACCATTGATCCTTAGCAAAGTTGAAACAACTTGTGGCTGTACAGTACCTGAATACACCAAAACTCCAATCAAAAAAGGAGAAACAGGAACAATCAAAGTTACTTATAACCCTACTGCAGCACTTCCATTTAGCAAAAGCATTACTATAACTTCTAATGCTAAAACGACTACTAAAGTTCTTTACATTAAAGGCGAAACTGTAGCTGGAAGCACTAAATAGAATCTAATAAAGATATTTCTAATAAAAAACCTCGTTAATCAACGAGGTTTTTTACTTTTGTACCATGCCAAGGATTTCAGAGAAAGGGGTACAAATGCCCGCTTCGCCAATTAGAAAATTAACCCCATTTGCTGATCAGGCAAAGAGGGACGGAAAAAAGGTGTACCATTTAAATATTGGACAACCTGACATAGCGACGCCGGAGGTGATGTTAAATGCCATCAAAAATATTACATTTAATGTTTGGGCTTACACTCCTTCTGAGGGTACACTCACTTATAGAACTAAACTTGCCGAATACTATAATAAACTTGGGTACAACATTACCCCCGAAGACATTCTGGTAACTGTAGGTGGATCTGAGGCCATCACTATAGCCATGCAAACCTGCATTAACGAAGGCGACGAAATTATTGTTCCTGAGCCCTTTTATGCCAACTATAATGGCTTTGCATGTATGAGCAATGTGGTGGTAAAACCAATATTATCACATATTGAAAATGGTTTTGCACTTCCTCCTGTAGCTGATTTTGAAAAATTAATAACTGACAAAACCAGGGGTATTATTATTTGCAATCCTAATAATCCTACCGGTTATTTATACTCAAGAGAAGAGCTTGAAGCTCTTAAAGCGCTTTGCTTGAAATATGACCTTTTCTTGTTTTCTGACGAGGCATACAGAGAGTTTTGCTATGATGGCAGAGAATTTATCTCTCCTTTATACCTGGATGGTATAGATGAAAATGTTGTGGTAATAGATACCGTTTCTAAACGCTACAGTGCTTGTGGTGCAAGATTAGGTTGCATCATCACTAAGAATAAAGAGGTAATCCAATCGGCATTAAAATTTGCTCAGGCTAGATTAAGTCCGGGTATGGTTGAACAAATTGCCGGAACCGCAGCAGTTGATACCCCTGATAGCTATTTTGAAGAGGTAAACAAAGAATATACCTTAAGAAGAGATACATTGGTGAAAAGGTTAAATGCTATAGAAGGTGTGTTCTGCCCTAATCCTGGTGGTGCTTTTTATGTAGTTGCCAAATTACCTATAGATGATGCTGATCAATTCTGTCAGTGGATACTGGAAAGCTTTACTCATAATGGCACAACCGTTATGATGGCTCCTGCTACCGGATTTTATTCGACTGAAGGTTATGGAAAAAACGAGGTTAGAATGGCTTATGTTTTAAATACTGCCGACCTTAACAGTGCTATGGATTGTCTGGATATTGCATTAAAACAATATCCTGGTAGAACTATGGCATAATTTTAGTACTTTTGTATCTAGCTGATGGTTGGAAAGGAATAGTTAACCAAACACCATTAGCGCATATAATGGGCTCGTTCTGGATTTGACAGGGTGGCGCTGAGTATGTAAGCATGCAGTGCGTTGTACGGAGAGCACTTAAAAGATAACGTTCAAACTATAATTGGCGAAAATAACTACGCCTTAGCTGCCTAATTTAGAATTAGATAAGCTTTTGTTCCTCTAGCTGCTGCATCGTTAGGTTAGAATCCGGAGCATCGAAATAACGAAGCTGGCATTTGTAAGGTATGCTACATTTGTGAGATAAAGTACCTAAGGTGAAAGGTTAGGTCGGTTTCCAGCCCGCCAGATCCCTACAATTAATTGGAAAATAAGCATGAAGAAAGCATAATTTATCACACAACTGGACAAGGGTTCGACTCCCTTCGGGTCCACAAAATCGATGTAAAAATGTTTAAAAACCCCTAAAATGATAAATTTGAGGGGTTTTTTCGTTTAAAGACTTTACCAGATTATTCAATTATTCGCCATAAAAAGGGTTCAATGCCAAATGTTGTGGAGCAGGGATTAAAAATTTAACTATGCGGTTTTTAAAGACTTACATTTAAGGCTTCAGATACCGCATCTTTACTCAAATTATTTTTACCGGATTTTACACTAGAGCATTTCGAGTTTAAGAACTGTACGCCGGACGAGACAGTTAAGGAAACTGGTACTGCCAAAATCAGAATATCTATTACCAATACTCCTGCCTTTGTAGATTGAAGATGATGCAGTTCTTCTCAATGTATGGGATATATTAAATATGAGTTTACCCTTCTCGACCTGGCAAACCATACGGACGGCCTTGCCTTGTATATGTAGCAGATGATGTCAATTATCTTTGATAAGCGGCATCATGTAAGTAGGTCTGCCAGATCTATAAGGCTATGGTATGGAGGTGTTGCAGCTTCATTACTAGCAGTTTCCGGACTGATGTGGAGTTAACTTCAGGAATAAAGGCCAAACTGACAAACGGCACACTGACTTTCAGGTAATTTTTTTAAGTGCCGTTCACCCATTTAGGTTAAAGTTGCGTCTTAAGGAAAACCAATATAAACTTTAACTGTTATGAGAAAAAATCTTACCCGAACGGGTCGGCATTCCTTGCCGGTTGTATTCATGCAGCTTTTCATTTTGGCTACCGGAGCGAGTGCTCAGGCCACAGGAAAAATCAGCATTGAAGCTAGAAACATCACTTTCGCCTCTATATTCCGAAACATTAAAAATCAAACAGGCCTTACCGTATTTTACAGCAACAAACTGATTGATGATTCGGAAAAAGGGGAGGTCTATTTTGAAGTAATGCCTGACCAGTCTAAGCCGTTCAAGGTGATGACTCACGGCGGAGAAATCAAGGTGACGGGTACGGATTTCAAGGTTTCTGGATATGCATTAGATGGTGAGGTCACATTACGTTACTGGAAGGTGGTCTAGATGTGCGCTATCAAGGCAAGACACATTCGTTAACTCCTGGTTTTGAGGCTGTTTCCTCGGCGGATGAGAAGTTAGTCAAGCAACAGGGCAATTTGGAGCAGGCAATGGCTTGGAAAAATGGTTACTTTCTGTTTGACAATATGGATGTCGTTTTGGACATGCGCAGCCCGGCGAGGTGGTATGATGTACAAATAGTCGTCGAAGCAAATCTCCCCAAAAAGCGCTTTGGAGGATGTTTTCCGATCACCGCTGGAATCGATGAACTGCTGGCCAACTTGGAATTGGTCAGCAATGTTAAATTTGAACGCAATGGAAAGGAGGTTCGGATGATATTGTAACCTGAATCTTTACCCAGATTAGCCATAAAAAGCCGGAAGTGCGGCTAATGCTTTCGGCCGGAGTTGAAATGTTGCCGCAAAAAGCTAATCCAATGGTTAGTTGGTAAGTGCCAATTGACAAAAATTAACAGAATAATCATTTTATAAGAACTGTAATATTTATTGCTATGAAAAAAAGTATGCGTAATATTGGATTGGTCATCACAATGTTTGTGATCAGTTTAACGGTAAGTTGTGGCAAGTATATTGAGAATCCTAATCCAGAGATTCCGTTGGAGGATATACCTGTAATAGCAGATCGACGTTTGTCAATCAACGGCGTTGAACTTAATCCAAACACCACGTTGGAAGAACCAATTGGCATCCCTCCCGGTGCTACCAAGGCTCACGTCCGGCTGACGCTAGCTGGTGCGATTATGAGCACTGCTTATGTACAGGTCAATACGAGTACAGGTGGAGCAAAGGGCTTTAATGTCAATCGAGACATATCCACTCCTTTCAAATATCAATATTGGCGTCCTGGTGACAGTGCTAACCTTTGGATTACGGTTGATATTATTAATCCGAGGCACACCCTTGGTGATCAATTCAAGATAACTTTTCCCGGCGAAGGCACCGCCGGCCCTGTTGCTTGTATTTTCCAGATCCAGGAAGGCGCAGTCAATGAGCTTCCGGATAAAATGCCCTTCCACCGTAATCCTCTTGTGTTGCATGCAGACGGGGTAACCCCAACCATGAACTTGGATATGGCTGCCATTAAATGGTCGGATAGTGGTTATGACGCTGATGGTAAGCCAGTCTGGCGTTCCCGGCTATCTCATGGTTATTCGCAGTCCGGTAATAGTGAGACCGGCCTGTATACAAATGTTGAAGCATTTCCGGAAGACGCGGTGAATCCCCAGACACGAGAGGTAGATGGCGAAGGGAGACCATTTGTTCGGTTGCATACGATAAAGTTTGAAGAGCCCGTTGCCTTTGGCGGTAAAATATTTCCTTTTCAGGCGTCTGTATTGCAGGCCTCGTACCTTCCAGACTGGAAGCATCGCCTAGGCGTTTATCGAGCTCAAATACAAACCCCAAGCCGTCGTGGAGCATGGTCTGCTTTTTGGGCTATAGGAAGCAATCTCAGTACAGGCGTTAGCCAATGGCCGCCAGAGATTGACTTCTTCGAGAGCTTCAACGGAGCTTACGGGGCAGCCTACACGCCCCGCTCTACAAGTTCGGCACAACACATAGGTGTGCATGGCTCCAATCAGCGCGATATGGTAAATGGATTGAAAAGTGAATTGGACCGTGTCCCGGGCTTCGAGCTTAACGTAGACCTGAATGCTAAACCCCACGATTATGCCTGCGTGATTGAAGCCGACTGGATTACGCATTTTGTAGATGGCAAAGAGACCCTGCAGCATAGAAATATGCTTGGTAGGGCCGACGGCGGTACCGATTGGGCTTTTTATCCCATCATAAACGTTGCCGTGAAAATAGGTGCGGAAAATCCTTATAACGAAGGAACTCCGGATCTACTATGGTATGGCCTGCAGTACTATGCTCCAAGGTCCGGATGGTCCATACAGTAAGTTCTCCAATCATGGATTCCCTGTAACAGCATAAGCAAAAAAGCCGGAAGCGCGACTAACACTTCCGGCTTTAGCGGTAATTGATGCCGCAAACAGGCTAATCCAATGATAAATTTAACAGAATAATCATTTAAACTGTATGGCAAATTTATGCAATTTGGATTGCAATAACACACTGATTTTGCAGAACTTACAAAACACAAAGAACTTATAAAACCCCGACGTATAATCGCACATCATTAAATTTTTGAGCATGATTAAAAACACAATCACTATCGTGTTGATTACCGCTGCCCCAGCCGGAGCTCAGGTGTATGGGCAGTAAGCGAGTGCTACAGCCGAGTGTAGCTTGATCATAAATTTAAATCAACGATTAAACGCAAATCAAACAGGAAATAGTTCGAGATTTGTAAAGTTCCCACCACAAAAGAAGAGGGTGATCATTTTACCCTCTTCTTGTTTCTCAACCTTGAGTTTATAAATCAACCTTATTTGGATTTTATCAATCCGGTGATAACCTTTCCATCAGGGGCACTAAATTTTATTCCTAAAATTTTCGCAGCGTTAGGCGCAATATCCTCCAAACCGATGGGTTCTGATATCATACCTTGGCTTATACCGCTCCTGCAATGATAAAACCGGTTTGTATTTCAGGAATATCAGGAAAAACACAGTTCTGTGTTCGATTTCGAATAGCCTTAGTACACAAAAGGTATTCTGTCATACGGTTTTCAACAGAGTTTAAACGCTAAATATAATAACATTTAATTTTTGCTAATTTAACACTTTACTAATCGACAGGGATTACCTTGTGGTTTAAAATATCAGGTATGAATTTTCAATCCACCAGTATTCCAAGTGTTGTTGAACGCTATAGCCAATCTTTAATGCAGGTATCCGCTGATCCTGAAAAATGTATTCAGCTGTATGAAACTGGTGTAGGCTATCTGATCGGCGAGCTCGCACTCAGCCAGGGCCATGCCCCTTATCGTAACCTCAACAGCTCCCCTGCTGATCTGGATTACCAATTACTTGCCAAAGCCGGACTGCTGATTGCCTCGGGCGGAAAATCAGGAGAACTGGTGTTGACTACCGGTTTCCCCTACACCACCTACGAACTTTACAAACAACAGGCAATTGATTTTTTTAGTCCAAAGGATATTTTTATTGAATTCAACTCAGACACCAATGCGACCAACAGTCATAAACGGATACAGCTGACCATTAAGCATCTGGAAATTATGCCAGAGATACTGGGTTGTATCACCGCCATTCGTAAAGGGTTGGCCCAGCAAGGTAATTTCTTTATAGTCAGCCTGGGTTATGGCACCTGTGAAACCGCATTGAGTTTGGATACAGGCCTGGTAACCCGTACCTGTATGAGCGCATCGGGCTTGCGTTATGCAGTCAATAACCTCCATGTGGAACTGAGCAAAAGTCATAACCTGGGTATGAAAAATGAACACATGGTGAACCAGAGCTTTCAGCACGGGAAAATTGTAGTAGAGCGCAAACGTAAAGACCTCGCCGAGATCAGACGTAACCACCTAGCTAATTACTATGACGAAGTCATTTCGCCGACATTAAAAAAAGCCTTTACCGACAATGATTTTGAGAAAACCGACACGCTTTACCTGGTTGGTGGTGGTGCTCGTTATGCAGATTTGGTGGATTGTTTTAAGCAGGAATTTGACGGAATTCTAAACATCATCGTACCTGAACAGGCTGAAAATATGGCAAGTATCGGTTATGCGATACGTTCTGCACAATGGTCTGGTCCAGCTAGCCCCTTTCAGGCGGTTGGACTAGATATAGGAAATGCCTATACCGTAATTTGCCAACTAGGAGCTAAAAACACTTCAGCAAGAGAACCGGAAGCTGAACAACCCTTGATGGTAGGCCATTTTTAATCCCATAAAACTTACGGGGAAGGAAAAGGTTGCTAAAAGTATCCACAGATTATCTGGTCGGTCAAACCGTCCACTGATTGTAGTTGACTGTACATTGCTTCCGGCAAACCTCATCGAATGTGAACTCTTCGGACACGAGAAGGTTGTTAGTATTTCGATTGATGACAAACGAGAGCAATGGATTGAAGCCGTAAACAATGATAAGCTAGACTGGACTCAAATTCTAGATGATGCAAAACTGATTTATAAGAAATATGGGCTAGAGCAAGTTCCATCCAATTTCCTGATTGGACCTAAAGGTAAAATCCTCGCAAGAGACCTAAGAGGCAAAGAATTGATGGAAACATTTTTCTATGATAGTACAGGATATATATACGCTTTTGCATGATGTAAAAAAAGAAAAAAGCGACGAATGCCGCTTTCTGTTACTAGTGTTGAATAATGGGATTACCGATTATTTTAATGCGTAATTAAGGTAGCCACCATCCACAACAACCTCTGTTCCTGTAATAAAACTTGCGTCACTGGAAGACAGGAACAATACTGTTTTTGCAATTTCATCAGGATCACCAATCCGTTGTAGCGCTGTAGCACCAGCCAAATACTCTTTTGCCTCTGCAGGTACGGCGCCTTCCAAACCAGGGGTTAAAATGGGGCCTGGGCTAACGATGTTTACACGTATTTTTCTTCCCGCCAGTTCATTTGCTGCAATTTGGGCAATTTTATTCAATGCTCCTTTGGTTGCAGAATATACGCTGGCTCCCAAATTAGTAGCTGTAGCAACCGTTGAAGAAGTGAAAATTACCGCTGCTCCATCTGCCAGATAGGGAAGTAGTTTTTGCAATGTGAAGAAATGGCCTTTGACATTGGTATTGAATTGTGCGTCAAAATTTGCCTCAGTTACTTTTTCTATTGGCTCAAAGGTCGCAATTCCCGCATTCAGGAACAGAACATCTAATTTGTTTCCAGTTTCTGCTACTGCTTTTTCCAGGATCGAAATGTCTTCGAGTTTTGAAGTGTCTGATACTACAGTAAACAATTTCGGATTGTTTATTTCTGCGGCTGCTTTCTGCAGATTGCTGGCATTTCTACCTGTAATCCATACGTTTGCATCTGCGATAATAAATGCTTTTGCTGTTGCAAGGCCTATTCCGGTTGTTCCACCTGTAATGACGACGTTTTTATTTGTAAAATCCATGATTATTTTTTTAAATCTTTATGGTACAAAGTTAGAATAGCTAAATTTATTTAGGTTACTTTGTAACCAAAAGTAACAGTAACTTTTGCGTAACCAAGTAACTTATGACTGAAAATGAATGCCAATTAGGGCACAAAAGAGAGATTATGGCCGTCCACGATGCTATGGACGTTTTGAACGGGAAATGGAAAATATCCATTATTTCTTCCATTTGCTATTATAACAAAAGAAGATTTTCTGACATTCTGAATGATGTAGAAGGAATATCAAATAAAATGCTGAGTAAAGAATTAAAGGAGCTGGAGCTCAATAAACTGTTAAAACGAACTGTATTGGATACTCAACCTATATCTGTTCAATATCAATTAACAGAATATGGTTTGACGTTAAAGACCATCATAAACAACCTGGCAGAATGGGGAATAGAACATCGTAAAGTGATTATTGGTAAATAAGAAGATCTAGGCCGTGTTTCATTAGATCCATATTATCAACAAAAACTATAGACATATGATCAAATACCAACGACGATAATATATCAAACTAAAATTGAATATAAAAAGACAGTTTGATATAGAGCCAGAGTTAGTGGAGAAAGAAATCAACGACTATTTATCAAACAGGCAATACAGAACTATAGTTAAACGCATCACTGCGTTTAACACTTTCCTGCTGTCTCAGCAGGAAAGTGTTAACGGATCGCAGACCAAAAGTGCCGAAGAACCACTTTTTTGGCGAAATACACAGTTATCACTGCACTATTAATGAGGCAATCAATTTCAACTCATCCATGAAATAGTTCAGATCCAACCCCGTGTGAGCTACAGTCTGGTCATTTTTAGTTCGAAATTTGTTGACAAAGTCTTAACTTTTATCGACATAGCCGAGGCTCTTTTGTTTTGTCCGCAGATTGCAAATCTGCTGTAGTTATATAATCTGGGGTGGAAGGCTACTGTAACGGTAGCCTTTTATGTTTTATCTCTAATTCAATGGAATATTAAGTTTAGTGCTTACAATCTGGACCTCACTATCATTCATTGCATAGAGGTATAATTTATAACTTGAGGGACTCTCTGGAATAGTTAAGGTCATACTACTCCCCTCTCCTAGTTCTATCACGTTAACAGGGTTCCCATAGGAGTCAGTTTTCACAAGATTCCATTTAAACCTCAAGTTTGCCTCAGGCTTTGGTAAACTCCACTCATTTGAATTAAACACCAAAGCGCGGTATGTTACAGGTGTATTCGCAAATATGGTTACCGAAGGTAACAATACCTTTATCATTGGCATCTTTGAAGGCAACTTTGAACCTGTCCATTGATTTGACAGCTCATAAAATTCAAATTTATTCTTTCCGGAGTAATCTTTAAGACCATCAAATGTTACGAATTGATTAGTCATTTCATCTTGCCAGTTAGCTATAAATACTCCAGCTTTGTTATTCTTGTGTTTTAAATAGTCTGAAGTATTTACCCTACTAAAGAAATAAGGTTCTTTAAAATTCTTTATTTCTGTCATAGCCAGAGAGTCAGAATGCTTATCTGCAACCAGACCAAAATAGTCTATATCAGGAATCCGGCTATGAAGCATGGCTATATTCTTACTCAAATTATTGTTTGCATACAGATCTACGGTAACCGGCCTATTCGGATCTATTTTTTTAATATCCTTTACTAACTTATGTAGCCATGAAATATATGCTTCTCTGGGGAAAAACAGATCGGGCATATAGTAATCTTGTTCCAGTTTACGTAGAGGAGTATTTGCAATATTCCATAAAATGATTTCCTTTCTACCCTTTAAGTCCGCTACAGTATTTAATACTTTATCAGCGTAGCTATTTAGAGCTTTTCTGTCGGCGATAAAGTCGCCATTATCCGGTAGCCAATAGCTGTAGGCTATTTTAAATCCATTGTCTTCAGCAACATTTAGTAAATTCCGGTCATATATGCTTGGTCCAAAATACTTTATAGTATTAAAGCCTATGCTTTTCATTTCCAATATATCAGCTACAGTTTCTTTCTTCTTTAAAGCATGATAATTGGTAGACCAGTTTTGGCCTTTTGCATAATTAACCCCTCTTATCTCTGGCAGAATCTGAATATTTCTATTATTAACAGAATTCTCTATTTTGTCGACCGGAATTCCAACAGCCTTTGTATAATCTATCCAGCTTCTTTTTTTGTTATATTTTTTTATTGCGACACCTACTTTGGTAAAATCTTCAATTTTCCAATTTAAAGGTTTACCTATGGCCGTATCAACTATGTTTCTATCAAGGCTACTGTTAAAAAATACAGCAGCTTTAATTTCTGGAAATTTATTTCTAATACTTTTAAATGCATTTTGAAACCATTGATCCTGTTTACCTTCGGATGGCAACGAACCCATCTCTGCAAGCATCACAGGTAAGTCAGTCTTAAACACTGGATTTTTGTGGAATGGTTGATAAAGTTGTTCCATGCTATACCAATCCTTACTGCCATTTCTAGTGCCGTAATTTAGATTAGTAACTCCTATCCAGTCTACATATTCCCTGCCGGGAAAATAACCAGACACAGCATCGGGTTTCCATGGATTCCAAACCCATATTCCATTATAAACACCATTTTTGCTAAAATAGTCATGAACATACTTCCAACCTTCTTTAAAGTCTTCCGCACTATTCCCGCCTTTAGCTGACCATGGATATTGCGGATTGTCTGCCTCATGGGCAAACCGGATAAAAACAGGGCGTTTAAGCGATTTTATTTGCTCAGAAAACGCTTTTAAATAACCATCGTAATCGCCTTTAAGGATACGTGAGAATACTTTTTCTTCTCTTTGTCCCACTTCAATATCTTTCAATTTATCAAACAAACTCTGCCAGGGTTCCCAGCTAATCATCGGAATAGCATTGGATTGATAAATTGAATCCATCAGTGCAATGGGCAGTTGGGATTCAGCATGGTCGCCCCACGGAATGTAAAGAGAAACTATACCAAAATGTAATTTACTTTGACCCTCATATTCCTTAACAAGCTTTAAGGAAGTTATCCCATTGCTTTTCTCAGGAGCAAATATCCCTGAAATAAATATGTCTTTATTATAGTTATCAGGAGGTGTTTCTATATCATTACCAGAGCGTGTATTCACAAAATAGACTGCCCCACAAACAATAAGGGTAGTAATCATTAAGGCAGTACTCCTAACTCCACTATATATTTTTCTCCGAAGTTTCCAGAAGCGCGCTTTAAATTCTGAAACATAACTCATTGTGGAATTTAGCACTGGCACTTTCCGCTTTAACCTCCTAAATTGGCTTTGCCTGCTTGCAACAATTGTAAATGACAATATAATGCAATTAATTGCTGCAAACCCCGCCATAATTAAATTGTAGGGGTTCCAATCTTTATACAATCCAAATATTATTGAAAAGAGAGAAATTGCAATTACAGCTGCATTTGGAATATTTAGACCCCAGTTATTTTCATCTCTTCCGTCTTTAGGTGTCGGGTTATAAGGAACCTTTTTACGTAAAATGGTATAGAATAACCCAATAATAAATATCCACCATGTCCCGATCATCAACAGTCCCCCAACTACATGGAATCCACGCTCTTCTTCTTCCATTACCCATCGTTGTACAAAATGCCTTATCAGGATTATTGACATAACCAATGGAAAACTGATTGTTATGAAATTAAAGAAAACAATGTTTATTGGACTGGTATTAAAAACCAAAGAAAATATTGGTATTAAAAAATTAATAAGGAAAATGACTCCCGATAAGTAATGCATTGGTATGATACCGTAGTGTAACTTTTGCTGCCAGGTAAAATTCCAAAATAACTTTGGATAAGAAGTAACTAATAGTTCAAAAACACCTCTCGACCACTTTAATTGCTGGCTATAATATGCAGATAAAGTACTTGGCACCAAGCCTCGCGCTAATACTGCGGGAACATATACTGATTTCCACCCCTTCGCATGTAACTGCATTGCAGTGTGCATATCTTCTGCCAATCCAGCTGCATGTCCACCAATAGAATCCAATGCGGAACGTCTAAAAGTGCAATTTGCTCCAATAGCAAGCACAGTTCCGTATTTATTCATGGTCATCATTATCGGGCCATAAAATTGAAATGTCTGCTGAGCCGCCCCTTTAGCTATTAAACTCTGATCATAGTTTTTATAAGATTGTACTATTTGTACAAACCCAACCTCAGGATTATTAAAATGACTTACTATTGGATCCAGAAAATCCGGAAAAGGTACGTGGTCAGGATCCAATACCACGCAAAGTTCTGCTGATGAATGTTTTAATGCATTATTGATATTCCCTGCCTTTGCATCGATTTTTTTTATTCTGGTAACGTGAATTACACCGAGATCCTCACATATTCTCCTTAAATAAGGATCATCAGCTTCATCACATAAAAAGGTATTATGAGGATATTTTATTGCTTTTATAGCGATTAATGTTTCATTAATCATTTCATAGGGCTCGCCAGCACAGAACGTCGTAAATATATCTACAGTATATATTTTTTCTTCTTTAGGGGTATCCGGTACAGTTATATAAAAGTAGTGTATCCATTCATGCATAATTTTAAGGCACATGAAAATTAGCGTGGCCATCAACATCCAGTACAATGGAATATTCTCAGCATCAGTTAGCAGAAGTTCCCTAAGAAACAAAAACATGCAAATCATGCCAATGACAATCATTAGGCGTAAAGTGAAAGTCTGTTTTCTCGTTGGATTAATTACTGGCGCTACTATCTTCATCTGTTTTTAATACGTAGAATGGTGTATTGCATGTTGCCACATAACCTTTATCGTCATATACTGTTGCAAATATTCTATATGGCCCCTCTTTGACTGGAGTATTAAAGATAATCTTCAAATCCTGAGTGTGCTCAATAAGCCCCTTAATAAGTAAAGGTTTTTTAGTGTTATTTACATTGTTGATTTTATACCAATCTTCAGGATAAATTCCCCAAACAATTCTTTTAACATTTGCATCACCATTTAACATTAATACTTCTGCTGTGTTTTTTTCATTTGGCTTTAGAAATATATCATCTTTTGCCCCCTTACTGTTCAGGAGCATATAATTTATTTTCGGTGCTGTGCTGTTCAATTGTTTTCCTTTCCAGATAGCTTCGGCAGCATCTACTACTTCAGTCTTGTTTCCTGCATCATCAAAAATACTAAACCAGGTATGCGTGGTTTCTTGTTTCTGTCCCCAGTAAAAAATAAATGAGCCCAACATTCTTCCGTCATTTAAAGGCATTTTTTCTTTATATCTAGAATAATATTGCTCAGCCTTTTTTGTACTTGTTGGTTCTATTTTGGCACCCCAGGCCGTTTCTGGTGTCCCGTCCCATGGACCATCAATGCCCCATTCAGTTAACAGATAAGGTCCTTTCCAAAACCAGGAAAAGTCCTTTAACTCCTGACTTAAAGATCCGATTCGGCCAAAAATATTGAAGGATACAATATCTACATTCGTACGCATTTTAAGATTAAAAATGGTTTTCCGTTGGAAGTTTATCATTGTAGTTGTAACCGGATGATCCGGATCATCACTATGGATCATATCAACAATATCATTAAATGCCTTATAAAACTTATTATAAGACAGTTTATGAGGAAAAACAAGCTCATTGCCTACGCACCACATTAATACGGAAGGATTATTTTTAACCCTATTCACCAGGGTTTGTATCGACTTAAACTGCTTAGCGACCTTTGCATCATCGTTATAAAAATACATATGCTTACTTTCGGGTATTGGCAAACCAATTATGACTGCAATATTTCCCTCGTTGGCCTTTCTTAAGACGGAATCGATGTGAGTTGTATCCCATGTTCTAATCGTATTTCCCCCAAGTTCAGACAATAAGTCTAAATGTGCAGAACCAGCGGCCCCTTTGACCTCAAAGGGTTTTCCGTTTCTAAATAATGTGAAATTCCCTTCTTTTTGCTCAATAAAAACCTTACCAGATCGTTTTGATTGGTTGTTAGAACAAGCATATAAAGTGCTTAAGAAGAGCAAAAAAAAGAAGTAATTTCTTATAGCTAAGAGCATCCCTAATTAATAACATGCTAAATATAACAAATCCACATAAACACTTGAAACTTTAATTATCTTAAAGCAAAAGTTTATTTTAATTCAGAATTGAATTTATTTAATGATCTTTTACTTATACTCCAATCCGGAGCTTCTATGTGACCCCACGCTTTTGGATTGTCGTATAAATTAAAGTAACATGCACCGAAAATCTGTTTGTTATTTTGAATGATTTTTGCCGCATCTATTAACCATTTATCCTGATATTTTTCTGAGCCCTTTACACCAAATTCCGTTATAAATATTGGCTTATTGAAAAACCTCATCCTATAACTTTTGCGATGAAATATGGCACTAAAAGACTCCTGCATGTTTTCATCGGTAATATTTTTATCGGGTAAACCATATATAGCAATACTGATATAATCTACAACATCATTACCAGGATACCAATCTGCTGAACCTCTGTCTCCCGCTGGCCCCCATACCCGCTGAATATTTTTAGGTTTCTCCTTTAAGAAATTCATAAAATACCGGAATGAATTTATGTATACAACAGGGTCCTGACTCTGCCAGGTATAACGATGGATAGGTATTTCCATTTCATGCGCCCAGCGCAGGTATACGGTTTGTTTAACATTGGAAATGATGCTATAAAGTTTGGAGATTTCATTATCATATTTCCCGTTTAAAGTGCTCTGAAGCACATTTGGATCCACAATCTTACTTGTATCTTTCCATGGCTCCATTGTTAAAATAACATCATGCTTTCGGTCTATAGCATCCATAAATTTCTTTGGAAGCTCATCCCTCTGTATTTCGCCCCAGTCGGTAAATATATGTTCTACGTTTATTTCAGGTTCATAAATCAATCTCTTCATAGGATCGAACACTCCTAAGGCTAAGTGATTCCTGATTTGATTGTTAATGAACGGCTCATTTAAATTCTCTTTCGAATAAATGGTATTCCTATATAAACTTCTTTCTATTTCAATCTTTTTAAGAAGAGAATCTGTTCTTTTAATATTACCCATACCATCTGTCGACAATATAAATACCGGCTTATCCATGAAGCGCAGCCTATGAAGCTTTAATCTTAGATCATCTAAATCGGATAATAATACACTAATTAAATCAACATTACTTTTTCCAGGCCAGAATTCTGAATCACCGGGATATCCTTTAGGAGCCCAGACAATCTTAACCTTGGGGGCAAGTATTTTTAAATGATCCGAAAAGTAGTTAAATGCATCTATATAGGTTGATGGGGATTGGTACTGCCAGGGATATTGTTTTACAGGCACTTCCATTTCTGGGTTCCACCGTACAAAAACAGATCCTTTACTCAGGTTCACTACATTCGCTAATGCTTTGATCTCCTCATCATAACTGCCTTTCAGAACCTCATCCAGAACAGAAGTATTTTCGTTTTTGAAACTTGGCCATGTTTCAACAGTGATTAGAATGTTCTTATTTTCTACTATTGCATTTTGCAAAGCTTGCTTATTAGAGCTTAATGCAAAAGATTTCCATTTGATCGAGATATGTTTAATGTTGTCTATGATATCAGACGGAACCTCTTTCTGTTCATCATATACGCCAACTAATTTCTCATACGACCTATCTCTAAATTCATTGACAACCATTGTTTTGATTACCGGTTTGAAATATAGAAAACTACCAAAAAGCACAAGTAAAATTAATATAGCGGAATAGTAGAGGCGTTTTTTATATTTCATTTTATCTAACTGTATAGTCCCGTTGTAATCAGAAGATGTAAATATAATTCTTTGTAACGATTATACTTCTCAACCCTTCAACCCGAATATATTTTAATTGATCTTTAGTATATTAGTTTATCAAACTTCTTAAAATGACCTACAAAAAAACCATCACATTATCTGTATTGTTAAGTACAGTTCTTGTGCTAAGTGCATTTATGCCGCAGGCAGACGAAAAGCCTACAAACCTAAAGGTTCTTCCTAAAGACATCAGTCGTGATCAACTTAAGGAAGTTATGGATGGCTTTAAAACAGCTTTAGGAGTAAAATGTAACTTCTGCCATGCTGCAAGAAAAGACGATCCTAAAAAACTTGATTTTGCCAGCGATGAAAAACCTGAAAAAGAAACTGCAAGAGATATGATGCGTATGACGATGAAGATTAACAAAAAATATTTTCACCCAATTGGCAGCAAAGACAAAGAAGGGAAGGCATTATTAGCCATTTCCTGCATTACGTGCCATAATGGAAAGGAACATCCGGAAACAAAATAGGATCAATCAATTTTGATTTTCAGAAGGGTTTAAATTTCCTTTACGGCAATAGCCTCAATCCAACCGATGTTTCCATTAGGCAACTCTACTTTAATCCAGTTGTCGTCGTTTTGCTTAATGGTAACCTTGGTTCCTTCATGAATAACGAAAAGCGTCTTTAACTTATCATCAGGACCACTCTTTACATTCACAGTGCCATTAAATACAATAGCCTGACTGCTACTGTTAAGGTAATCACTTTGTGTACCTGCTATAAAAACAGAAAACAACCCCAAAACAAGTAAGGTAATACCAGCGTAGAACGCCGGTTTTTTAATTGAGATCGAAATGGCAAAAAGATATACAATCAATAAAGCAAAACCCAGCATTAAAAATACAACCGCAAATACAGACAATGCTTCCGCAGAAAAAAACAGGACAAAAGATTTCCACCACTTTGTCAGGAAAAATTCTGGTACTGCTTCTATTTTATCAGCAATCTTTAAATTGGCCAACTGAAGATTTAAGCTGATTTCCTGATCACCTGGCGTAATCTTGTATGCCTTTTCGTAATAAAGAATAGCAGGGGCCATTTCTGCCATTTTATAATAGGTATTACCAAGGTTGAAATATACCTCTGCTGATTTATACCCATCATTTAATACCTCCTGATAAGATTGTGCTGCTTCTTTATATTGTCCTTTCGCATACTGGCTGTTCCCCTTCGCAAACAGCGCCTCAGGATTCCCCTTGGCACATAAAAACAAAGGTGATATTACCAGCAGTATAAAACTATAAAAAAAGTGGTTCAAGCGATTATGCATTGTCTTCTATATCGTTAATAATAGTTTTCGCCTTATCAAATACTTCCCGCTCAGATATACCCGAAACAGGTGCATATCTCGCCATTTCACAAAGGTCCAGTGTTTCCGTTAATTGATCAATTATGGATTCATTAACAGCCCTTGATTTAAGTTGCTCCCTAATGTTTTCCTTATTTAAATCCGCAGCCGAGATATTTAATTTATCGCTTAAATAGCCATAGAGCCCTCTGTAAACATCTTCATAAAAAACTTTTTTATCTCCACTGATCAATTGCTTCTGGGCATTTGCCAAATGTTTTGCAGCGATCTTATTGGCATTTCTTCCCTTAACTTTCACAACATCACTGTTATTTTCTCTATACCATTTCCTATACCCAAATGCCACTAAAAACAAAACAGGTCCTGTGCAAAGGAGCACATAATATAAAGCCGAGCCATAAAAACCTTCTCCGTCTTTTGTTAAACCAGGGTTTCCTGTTTTAATATAAGCAATATCTTTTGCCAGCATTTTAACATCCTGCTGCCCGCCTGTTGCATAAGCTGTAACATTCGAACCCGGATCACCTTTTGCAACCTTTACGGGAAATGATCCGGATGTTAGGCTCACATATCTTCCTGTAACCGGATTAAAGTAAGAGAACTTTAAAGGCTCAATGGTATAATTCCCTTCGTGTCTTGGAATAAGCAGGAAGCTATATTCTCTACTACCCGAAACTCCGCCCATAGTCTCTTTAATATCGTCATTTACCTTTGGATCATACTTTTCTATATCCGCCGGAAGGGTCAATTCCGGGGCTTTTAACAACTTTAAATTACCAGACCCGGTAATTTTAAGCGTATAATTTAACGCTTCATTGGCTTTAACTGATGATTTATCTAAGTTAGCCCCAATGGAAAAGTTTCCGACAGCACCATTAAAACCTTCTGGTTTGCCTGCTTCCGGCAAAGGTTTCACATTAATGGTAATTGGTGTACTTTTAATCTTGTATTTTGTATCCTTATAAGAACCTCCAAAGAACTGTTCAATAGGGTCATTTGAAGGTGCAGCTTGCCTTACCACGAAAGTCATTGCCAACGGATCAAGCGTGAGCTTGCCAAACCGCTCCGGAAAAAGAATGATCTGTTTAAGGGTTGCAACATGATATTTTTCGCCATTATAACTTTCAATCTCCCACTGTACATTCTGGCTATTGTTTTTTATCTCCTGACTCCAGAAACCATTAAAATCCGGCAATTTATCAAGTGCATTGTCTACCAGATCAATATTGGTGTACAATTTATAAGAAACCGAAAACTGCTCCCCTATATAAACATTGGTTTTATTTGCAACCGCTCTAAGGAATAATCGTTTTGAAATATCTGTACTGTTTCCTTCCGCAACCTTATCTCCCTGAGGTGCCGCATTTCGCTGATTCCCCTGAGGTACAGCCTTACCCTTTACCACTTTTATTTTAACAGAATTTGATTTAACCTGTTTTCCATTTACCACAACGGCTGCCGGCCCTATAACATATTCACCCTCTTTAACACCAACCAGGTCATAACTAATAGACATACTAGCCGTTGTGTTCCCATTAATAGAGGAATAACTTGAAGATTGATTTGGTCCCCCTACAACCTGAAAGCCACTAAGGGCTGGTGGGTTAAACGACTCTATATTTCCATTTACAGAAAAACTAATTTCAAATGCTTCTCCTGTACCCACCACATTTTTACTTACCGTTGCAGTAACTTTTACATCCTGGGGTTTAATTCCATTGGCAAACAAGGAGCCTGTCCACAGCAGTAACATCGACAATATATAGTGTTTCATTTTCATTTTAGCGCAAAAATACTCAGTCTACCAGTCTTTAACAATACGGCCTTTTACACCTTTTGCTTTTTTATTTTTCAGCTTATCCTGCGTGTTCTTTTCCTCATTTTTTAGGGCTTCAAGCATTCTTTCAGCATCTTCTTTCGACAATTTATCAGGTTGTGGCTGTTGCCCATCTTTCTGGTCCTTTTTATCCTGACCCTGCTTGTCCTTATCCTTGTTCTGCTGATCTTTATTTTGCTGATCCTTATTATCCTTATTTTGATCTTTGTTTTGGTCTTTTTTATCCTGGTCCTTTTTATTTTTATCCTTGTTTTTATCCTTATTCTGTTGCTGCTGCTGTTTCAACTTTTCCTGAGCATAAGCGAGATTATACCTTGTCTCATCATCTTTAGGATTATTGATCAATGATTTTTTATAGGCTTCGATACTTTCTTCCAGCTTTTTAGACTCTAATAATGAATTGCCGAGATTGTGATATGCCTTGGCCTTAACCGCTTTATTCTCAGATGAGGATGCAATATCTGTAAACTTCTGAGCGGCATTATCAAATTTCTTCTGCTTATACAAAGCATCACCAAGATTAAAGTTTCCCTCTACAGATGCCTTCGATTTCTCTACCGATTCCCTGTAGTTTGCCTCGGCCTCAGCATATTTCTTTTCCTGATACAACTGATTCCCCTTATGGATGTACTTCTTCTCTTTCTGAGCAAAAAGCAAAGTACCTTGTAATAATATAAATATGATGATGATAAACTGCTTCATTATTTTCTTACTTCAAACAAATTCAACTCACTTAATTTCAGGTTCTTCTTACTTGAGATAAAGAATTCTATAACCAATAGTATTAAAGCAAACCCCAGGAAAAACTGGAACCTGTCTTCATAATTCTTAAACACTTTACTGTCAAATGTCTTTTGTTCCATTTTACTGATCTGATTCATCACAATTCCCAATCCACTATTAGCATTCGAGGCCCTGACATAAACACCGTTACCAGTTTCAGAAATCTCCTTACACATTTGCTCATTTAGCTTGGTGATAACTGTCTGGCCCTTTTCATCTTTTCTAAAACCCGTTGGATTGCCATTCTGATAAATCGGAACCGGAGCCCCTTCAACAGAACCGAGGCCAATAACATGTATTGCAACATTTTTTTCGGTTGCTCTTTTTGCAGCGGCAATAGCATCATCCTCAAAATTCTCTCCATCGGTCATCAATACCATTGCTTTACTTGTTCCATTCACAAAATCAAAAGATTTCATCCCCATATCAATTGCAGCACCAATTGCAGTTCCTTGTGTCGGAACGATATCTGTACTAATGTTATTTAGGAACAATTTAGCAGCAGAATAATCGGTTGTTATGGGCAACTGAACATAAGCCTCTCCTGCAAAAATGATAATCCCTATCCTGTCGTTATGCAGGTTATCAATTAATTGTGATATCGCTCTTTTCGCATTCTCAAGTCTGTTCGGAGAAAGATCTCCCGCAAGCATACTATTGGAAACATCCAGCAGAATCATTAAATCAGCGCCGTTCTTTTTACCCTCTTCCACCTTAGTTCCAATCTGCGGATTGGCAGCACCAATAACTAAAGATGCAAAAGCAACGGTAAAAAAGATAAACTTTAATCCAGGTCTGGTAAAAGAAACCTCTGGGATCATTTTCCTGACTGTAGCTTTATCACCAAGACTGGCCAGCGCCTTTTTTTTCCACCGGCGCACCAGAAAAAAAATCAGGATAAACAATGGAATGGCAGCTAGCCCCCATAAAAACGCTATGTGTTCAAAACGTAACATATATTAAGTTAAAGCTCCTTTAAACAATGTATTTCTTAATCCAAATTCAACCAGCAAAAGGGCCAGCGCAATCAATGCAAAAGGCAGAAAACGTTCTGTTTTCTTATGATACTGTGTAACAGCGATCTTTGCTTTTTCCAGTTGATCAATTTGCTGATAAATCTCTTTTAGCTTATCGTTATTTGTAGCACGGAAGTACTTACCTCCGGTAATTTTTGCGATACTTGAAAGCGTTCCTTCATCAATGGTTACAGGAACTTGCTGATACTGTATACCAAAAGGTGTCTTTACAGGATAAGGTGCATATCCTTTAGTACCCACTCCAACTGTATAAACACGCACGTTCATTTGTTTGGCAATTTCGGCAGCAGTAACCGGAGGTATTGAACCACCCGTATTGGACCCATCCGTAAGTAAAATGACTACCTTACTTTTTGCCTCGCTATCTTTTAAGCGATTAACAGCTGTTGCAAGCCCCATTCCTATCGCCGTACCATCTTCAATCATTCCATTATTAATTCCTTTAAATAAGTTAATTAATACATCATGGTCAATTGTAAGCGGGCACTGAGTAAAACTTTCGCCACTAAATACGACAAGACCTATCCGATCATCCGGTCTATCTTTTATAAAGTCTATGGCAATATTCTTTCCTGCCTCCAGTCTGTTTGGCTTTAAATCCTCCGAAAGCATACTTCCGGAAATATCAGTAGCAATAACGATATCTATTCCTTCTGTTGTTGTATTTTGCCAACTTAATGCACTTTGGGGTCTGGCCAAGCCTATAATTATTGCAATAAGGGCTAATGATTTCAATGCAATACTATAATGCCTTAAAACACCATAGCCGCTTTTCTTAACACCCATAAAGGCCTTAACAGATGATATGCGCATTGTACCCTGAAGCTTCTTATTGCGCCAAATGTACCAGGCAATCATTAAAGGTACCAGCAGTAATAACCAGAAAAACCCTGGGTTAGCAAATTCGATTCCACTAAACAGTTTCATTTTGCGCTTTATTATCGGGTAATTGATTAATATCTTTAGTGTTGGTTATAAAACTGATGGCATTCTCGATACTTTGCTCGTTTTCTACATTTAAAGGTATCCCTTTAGCAAACTTCACAAGATCGGCCAGCATTAATATCTGACGCAATTTACTTCTGTTTTGATCCGTAATTTCCATATGTCTTAAACCCGCAAAAATCTCTTCAGAGGTTTGCTCAAGTGCCTTAACATAATAGCGTTTTTCAAGATACTCTCTCAATATATCGGTAAGTTCGATATGGTATTGTTTAACTTCATCCTGCTGCCATAATTTTTTATCCCTTAAAACGGCAAGCTTATTTAATGCGGTTACATCTGCAGGCACCAATGGTTTAACCTCCACCTTAACCGGCTTGTTCTTCCTTTTTTGCCATAGGTAATAGATCACCCCTGCAATCAGTAAAATCACCAACAACGACAATACTACCCACTGCCAATGGTCCCTTAGCCAATCTAAAAAAGAATATTTTACGGCAAGTGGCTGCTTAATATCATAAATGGCCTTTGTAGTATCAACAGCAACAGCAGTAACCTGTAAGGGCAAAGGATCTGTTTTAAGACTTTGCGCGTTTACCTGGAATAAGAAAGCAGGAATGGCCTGTAATCCTGCGTCAAAAGAAGTGATTGTATATTGGCGACTAATTGTAATTACTTTAGGATTAGTCTTATCAGCTATAGTATCTGTTTTTCCTACCTCTACAATCTGTATTTTAGATGAAATGGTATCTGCTAATGCAGGAAAACTGATTTTCTCATTTACTGGCAACCGGGCACTTAAGCGCAAAATTGTCTGGTCTCCCAAAACAATGGTCGATTTATCTAGTTTAGCCTCTACCTTTATGTCTTGGGCATTACTTTTATAAGTAAAGCAAGCCAGGCATAGTATTAAACACCAGCTAAAATTAAAATATTGCTTCATATTTCTACCTTCTGGCTTCGCGTTTTTTAAATAATGTCATTAATGGTTTAATATATGACTGATGGGTTCCAATTTTCGTAAAATCTACTCCTGATCTCTTAAAAAGATCTTCTAGTTTCCCATTTCTCTCCATTGCTGCTACTTTATAAGCCTGTCTAACACGTTTATCCCCAGTATTTACCCACTCATATTCACCGGTTTCTTCGTCCCTAACAGGGATAAGTCCCAGATTTGGAAATTCTTCCTCGTGTAAGTCATATAACCTAAGTGCGATAAGATCGTGTTTTCTATTGGCTATTTTAAGCTCATTCTCAAAAGAATTACTCATAAAATCAGAAATCAGAAAGGAAGTGCATCTTTTGTTAATCGCGCTGGTAAAGTACCTTAAAGCTTCAGCTACATTTGTACCCCTGTTCTGAGGTTTAAAATCTATCAGTTCCCTGATGATCATCAAAATATGACTTCTTCCCTTTTTAGGGGGGATGAACTTTTCTACCTTATCGCTAAAAAACAATACACCTACCTTATCATTGTTCTGTATAGCAGAAAATGCCAGTACAGCGCATACTTCAGTCGCCAGTTCTTGTTTTTGCTGGGTCTGCGTTCCAAAATTCTTAGACCCGCTAACATCAACAAGCAACATCACGGTCATTTCCCTTTCTTCATCAAACACCTTTACATAAGGGTGGTTAAAGCGGGCAGTAACATTCCAATCGATGGTACGAATCTCGTCACCCATCTGGTATTCCCTGACTTCACTAAAGGCCATGCCCCGGCCTTTAAATGCCGATTGATATTCTCCCGAGAAGATCTGGTTACTTAACCCACGGGTTTTAATTTCAATCTTTCTTACTTTTTTTAAGAGATCTTTGGTATCCATAAGCTATGGTACTTCTACTGCATTCAATATTCCTGTAATGATAGTTTCTGTATTAATATCTTCCGCCTCAGCCTCATAGGTTAAACCTATTCTATGTCTTAAAACATCATGACAAACAGCTCTTACATCTTCTGGAATCACATATCCTCTTCTTTTTATAAAAGCATAGGCTTTTGAAGCTAAAGCAAGATTTATGCTTGCCCTTGGTGAAGCTCCAAAACTGATCAGGTTTTTATAATCTGCCAGTTTATATTGATCCGGGTAGCGGGTAGCAAAAACGATATCGATAATATATTGCTCAATCTTTTCATCCATATACACTTCCCTTACAACCTTTCTAGCTCTGATGATATCATCAGGATGCAGGATAGCTTTAGGTTTTGGCATTCCCTGAGGGGCAATATTTGCTCTCATGATCAGTTTTTCATCTTCCTTTTTAGGATAGCCGATCACTACTTTAAGCATAAACCTATCAACTTGCGCCTCTGGTAACGGATAAGTTCCTTCTTGTTCTATTGGGTTCTGGGTTGCTAAAACCAGGAAGGGTTTAGGTAATTCAAAGGTAGTATCTCCAATAGTCACCTGCCGCTCCTGCATAGCCTCTAATAAAGCGCTCTGCACTTTTGCCGGTGCCCTGTTGATCTCATCGGCAAGGATGAAATTAGAGAACAAAGGACCTTTTCTAACTATAAATTCTTCTTTTTTCTGATTATAGATCATAGTACCTACCAAATCGGCCGGTAAAAGATCTGGTGTAAACTGGATTCTGCTGAAGCCTGCATCAATAGTTTTAGATAAGGTATTGATTGCAAGCGTTTTTGCAAGTCCGGGTACACCTTCTAACAAAATATGTCCGTCTGCAAGCAGACCGATCATTAAGCGCTCTACCATATATCTTTGGCCAACAATCACTTTATCCATCTCCATAAAAAGCAGATCGATAAATGCGCTTTCCTTTTGTATCATTTCGTTCAGCGCACGGATATCAGTCCCATACGCCAAGCTTTCAGTGGTATTATTTACTTCTTCCATTTAGACCATTTATTTTCACTGCGAAAATTAGACAAACCTTAACCCTTTCGCAAGCCCCTAAACACCTGTTTATTGTTAAAATATGTTAAAACTCATATTTAACCTCGTTAATTTTAGTTTATAGGCACTGTAGCGTTTCAGTATCTTATCCCGTTTCTATTGTGCACGCTAGTTAGATTTCGGGGATAGATCTTAGGACCTATCTCCGATTCTTTTTTATATTTACCGAAAAAAATATCATATGCTAGCTCATCACGTTTTATTCTGGCTTAAAGCCGACACTACCGAAGAACAAAAAGTTGCTTTCAGAAAAAGCCTGGAAACCCTTAAGGGTGTTGAATCTGTTAAAACACTACATATCGGCACACCTGCACCTATTGAACGCGCAGTTGTTGATATTACTTATACCTTTTCACTTAGCATCTTCTTTGAGGATCTTGCCGGACACGATGTTTATCAGGTACACCACTTGCACACCGCCTTTTTAGATGAATTCCGCAGTCTTTTTGAAAAAGTAATCATATACGACGCACAGTAATTCGATGCACAGCAATTCAAAGAAGTGGTAATGACCGTGTGTGATAATACTGCGTCATCGCAGTACATGCCATAATCCCGACACGCGCCGTCATCTAAACATGTGTCATCATCTCGATAGGAGAGATCTTTTGAATAGGCATAACCAAAAGGTTCTCCTATCGAGACGATAGCTTAAAAACGATCGCTTTAAAAACGACCTCTCAATAAGCCGCTTGTCTTCAACTGGGTAATCTATCTCACTTCAACACCAATCATATTGCTGTTTCTGCCTCCTAAAAAAGGCTCTGTCCTTAGTGACAAAATCAACTTATATTTACCCACTTCAGTTGGCGCTTTTATCGCTCCCTCTATTTCTATAGACTCACCAGCTCCAATACGAACATGCTCCAAATCCGCTACAACAGGTTTAAACTCACTTAGAGTATCATCCTTTTTAAATCCGTATTCCAGGTAACACTTCCAGGTTTCCCCTGTATTGCCCAATGAAATAAGCTCATTGTAAGGATTAGTTATTTTCAATTTAAAAGTCTTAACCTCTCCACTCTTCCAATCTCCTGGGGCTATAACCGGATTCACAGATACCTTCTGATACATCCTTACCTTATCTATCCAAGATCCATAAAACACGCCTTTACTTGTGTTAATCGTATCTTGTTTAGCCTGATCGCCATGGCTATCAGGTATCACAAAATAAACCTTCTTGTTTCTAAGGCTATCTTCCAAAGGCCATATATCGTATTGGTTTTTCCTGTAATATCTTGAATCATAACTAAAACCCTTTGTGCTCCGGTTATAATAATTATATCTCGATGGGGTTTGAAATGAGTTATAAAATATCACAGGATAATCACCTGCCTTTTCATGGATTTGTTTAGCCCACTTCTCCGTTCCAAAATAATATGCAACAACATTTACCTTCATTAAAGCATCTGTTGGAATGACCAGTACCAGCCGTACCAAAACAATTAATGCAATATTAACGATAGCAAGTTTCTCAAACCATTTAGGCACAGGCCTTCTGGCCATAGCGATATAGGCCAGAATAAACAGGCATAACATGGCAGGCAATGTCCAGTGTGCCTCTACTCTTCCCTTTAGTGTACTAAACAAAAAGAATATAAATATCCCGTAAAAATTAAATTTAACTGCTCTTAAAAAAGTATCTGAAGACTTTAGAGCTACGGCCGATTTATATAAAAACCAGCCGATAAGCGGGCCCGCAAGTGCCAGCTGTGCAAGGAAGTATTCTGAAGTAAAATTAAACGTATAAATGGCCGCAGAACGATCTATAACATGGTAATAAAACGACGGGTAATTATTATGAACCTGCCACATTATGTGCGGCAGATAAGCAACTACAGATATGACTACAATAAGCCAAAAAGATGGCCTTTTTAATAATTTAAGATTAGACAATATGGTAAAAAATAAGACCAGTATGCCATGGTACTTACTATAAAGTAAGCAGGCTATAACCAGGGCCAATAGTAAGGCCCACTTAATCTTATTCTCAGCTTCGTAACGCTGATATACATAAAAGAACAGTACCGTAAAAAAGAACAAAGGAGAATCTGGTGTGGTGATAAACCCATAAACATGGAATAGTACTATTGCTGAAAACAGCAGAATGAAGAGCTTTATATTTTGGGCATAACGACCTACAATTTGCCACAGCAAATAAACAGAGAGCGTACTTGTAATAACCGTTAACATCCTCAATCCAAGGGTAGAAGGCAACAGTGCATCGCCTATTTTAATAAACAGGGCAACCATTGGAGGATGGTCAAAATACCCCCAGTCTAAAAATCTCGAATAAACCCAGTAATAAGCCTCATCCGCATGAACATCTACAAAACCTGCCTGAATGATATTAAGTACGGTCCATACCCCCAGAAATATAAACAATATCTGTTCAGAACTTTTTTTTGTTTGCAGCATTAGCAGTAGGGTTTATCCGGTAAATGTGTAAAGATAGTTCGCAAAAAAGTTCCACAATGAAACCAATACTATTGCACAGGCTTTGGCAACATAAAAATTCCATTTCAACTTATCGTTCAGCAAATAAATAATCATATTACTAATCGCCAATCCCACTAATGAAATCACAAAGAATTTACCAAACTGAATAATGCTAGCGGGATTATGATTATCAAAAGTCCAATACCTGTTAAGTGTATAGTTTGATCCTGTTGCTACTATAAAACCCAATGAATTGGATATATACTTATGGATCTTTAATTTTTCTTTACAAAGATAAGTAATACCAAAATCAACAATAAGACCTGAGAAACCTACCAACCCGAATTTTAAAAACTTGAAAAAGAAAGCACTATTAAATTCAATGGCCGCTATTGGTGTCATGTTGTTACTTTTTGCAGAAACAAACATAATAATCTGTTATGGAAAAGCCTGTAATAAATGATTAATTAAGGTTAAATTTATCATTATTGATCTTTACAACATTCGATGTAAAAACAATTCCAACTATTAAAACACCAATAAGAATAGCCAATGCGACTTGTAAAGTCGAATACAGTTTGCTACCCGAAACCATAAACGCTGAATCTTTAATTAGTTCCTCACCAACCTGGGTCTGGATCCTCATTAACTCAGATAATTTTTGAATTGTGCCTTTTGACGAAGCTCTTCCCTCTTGCGCATAAAGTTTCCTGGCACTTGAAATATCTCTTTTATCAGCAAATGTCATAATTTGATCTTCAATCTTCCCGGTACTTTCAAGGCCATCTTTTAAAACAATCAGCTTTTCCTTTTCCTGCTTAACCAGAAAAGTTTTCTCATACTTTTTAATTAAAGAATCTATTGCCCTGTTGTACGAAGCAAGTTGGGCTTTAAAAACAGCAGGGTTAAAAGATTGCTCATAAGCAGTATTCAAAAAATCCTCGATCATCGATTTCTTTGCATAGGCATTCTCGGCAACGTAAAATAGATCTGTAGCCGGAATAAGGCGGTCGTTATACATAGAAACAAATGACTCATTCATGCTTTTAACACTTTTATCTTCCAGAAACCTGATCAGTATTGTGCACGCCATTATACAGAATAACAGCACTGCAATTTTCATTTTTTGTTTAATAGAGTAAGCAAATCTCATATCAGTACGTTCAGGTTAGCATCTAAAATTGTTCTTCAGCAGGAGAAGAGAATAGGTTTTGTGCAAAATTTACTAAAAATAATTCTTTTTTCGCTCTTGTTACCCCAGTATAAAGCCATCTTAAAAAATCCATATCGATCATCTCTTCTGTTAAATAACCCTGATCCACAAACACAGCATCCCATTGCCCGCCCTGAGCCTTATGGCAGGTTACCGCATAAGCGAATTTAATTTGTAGTGCATTATAGTATGGATCTTCTTTAATTTTATTTAAACGATCTCTTTTGTTACTTATATGATCATAATCAAGGTTAAGACCCTCAAAAAGCTTATTGCTTTGCTCATAAGAAAGGTTTGGTGTTTCTGCAGTCAGTGTATCCAATATAACTTTGCAGGTAACCTCACCTGCTTCCGGGAAATCAAGAAATTCCAGCTGAACTTCGCAAAACCGAAAACCATAGCGTTCTTCAATACCCCTTACCCTGCGTATCCTGGCCATGTCTCCGTTTGCAATAAAAGCGGTCGACTCATTCTCCGGCAACCAGAAATAGTTATTCCGAACTACCATGATCTGATCCCCCCCTGTCAGCTCTTCTTCACGGTACAATAGTCTGGCCCTGATCTGCTGATTATAAACATTCGCAGATTTGTTAGACCTGCAAACTACAAGTGAATTTTCTATACCGAACTTGTTATAGGCATACTCCAATCCCTCAACCAGTTTTACACCTGTCATTCTAAAAATATCTTTATAGTTTTTAGTAATGAACTTTGGCAGCTCAACCTTTTCTGTTTCACTATCATCATTAATCCGTTTTCTAAGCATAGTAGCATTGGCCAATATCCCCGATTTCTTTTCCTGACGCACAACTTCTTTTAGCTCCACAGCCGTTACCCGCATCCCAAAATTTGAGGCAATGTATTCTTTATTTAATGCCGGACTATCCAGACTTCCAACCGGTGGCAACTGGGCAGTATCTCCGACAAAAACAACTGCACAATTTTTTCCATTATACACAAACTCCATCAGGTCTTTTAAAAACGATGAACCTGTTTGCGTATTCCACTCGTCGGCAATCATAGATGCCTCATCAATGATAAATAAAGTATGCTCTGCCATGTTCGGGGCCAACTGGAATGACATATCCGTAGATACTGCAGTTTTCTTTCTGTAGATCTTTTTATGGATGGTTAATGCTTTTCTGCCGGTATAGTTGCTCATAACCTTTGCAGCTCTTCCTGTCGGAGCCAACAAAACAGCACGTAAAGTAAACTTGGGCAAAGCCTTTACCAGCGCGGCTACCGAGGTAGTTTTACCTGTACCCGCGTACCCTCTTAGTATGAAACACTGACCATCTAATTGACGTGATAAAAAAGAGGCCATTTCACTGCAAAAAGTAAACTGTTCTGCGGTAGGAGTAAATTGATAAGACTGGGCTATTAGGGTCGCTTTATCCATTTAACAAATATGCGATGGTGATGTTATAGAAAAAAGGATTAATTTTGTTCATATGAACAGCAAAAATAGCATATTATTAGTTGATCCGGAGTTTGACCCGAATACAGCGGCAAACTGCAACCTGTTAATAAAAATTACTACCGATAGTTTTTCGTATGCCATTATAGACAAGAGCAACAATCAGTTAAAGGCAGTTTACGACCAGCAGGAGTGCCAGAATGTAAGCAAGGCGCTTTCCGAAAAACTAAGAATAGACAGCTATTTAAGTTTGCCATTTAAAGAGATTAAGGCTTCGGTACATACTGAAAATTCAATAGCCATACCTAATGATTTGTTCAATGAACAGAATTTAAACGACTACGCAAAATTCTTTACCGAAGAACAATCTAATAATCTTTACACCCAACCTTTTGCCAATTTTGGTTTCACGTCCATCTTTACACTAAATAAGTTTTTAGAAGAAACCTTAAATGTTTCGCTGTCAAACTGCAGACTATTTGATCATGCAGCTCCTGTTTTAGCGCTTTCCAAAGACAATGAAAAGCTTAGCCTGATACTTGATTTTACTGTTGGTTCATTTAATGTAATATATACCGATGGTGGTAAACTGATATTCCAAAACTATTTTCAAATCGAAAACGCTGAGGAATTTAACTACTACCTGCTTTTCATTATCAATCAGCTTAATATAGACACCTCAAAAACTGACATCTACCTTAGTGGAATCATCAACAACGGAGATAGTCAATACAAATGCATTGAAAAGTATTTCAAAACCATCAATTTCATTCCGACAACCGGTAATGAAGTTGACAACAAAATTTTAGATGACATGCCTGCTCATTATTACAGCAGTCTATTAGCCCTTGATCAATGCGGATAATTGGTGGAAAATTAAAGGGCATTCGCTTTAATGCACCCGAAAGCTTGCCAGTAAGGCCAACAACAGATATGGCCAAAGAGGCCCTTTTCAATATTCTTTATAACACTTACGACTTTGATAGCTGTACCGTTCTTGATCTATTTTGTGGAACAGGAAACATCAGTTTTGAATTTGCCTCAAGAGGCATTAAACAGGTAACAGCGGTTGATAAACACTCTGGTTGCATTTACTGGGTAAAATCTGTTGTAGAAAAATATCAGTTAAATGAAATTGATGTGCAAAAAGCCGATGTATTTAAGTTTTTGCAAAGTCACACCAAATCCTATCAGATCATTTTTGCAGATCCACCTTATGATTTGTCAACCATTCCATTAATTCCGGAGCTGATAATGAAAAATAACCTTTTAACAGATAATGGTTTGCTTATAGTAGAACATCCATCGCTATTAAAATTAAACAATCAGCAGGGATACACCGAAACCAGAAGATATGGCAACTCTTCATTTAGTTTTTTTGAAAAGCCCTCCAATTAGTATATTTAACCATGAAAATTGCATTATTTCCTGGCTCATTTGACCCAATTACCATAGCTCACGTAGATATTTTAAAGCGCGCTTTACCTTTATTTGATAAGATTGTAGTGGGTATTGGCTTAAACAGTTCCAAACAAGGGTTCCTGTCGGCCGATAAACGCGAAGAAATTGTAAGAAAGGTTTTTGAACATGAGCCAAAAGTGGAAGTAGAACTATACGAAGGGCTTACAGTTGATTTCTGCAGACTGATCAATGCTCAATACATGGTTAGAGGGGTGCGTTCAGTTTCTGATTTTGAATACGAGAAAGCAATTGCGCAGATCAATCAGACGATGATGCCTGAAGTAGAAACCATAATTATCCTGAGCAAACCAGAATATTCGGCTATAAGTTCAACCATTGTGCGCGATATTTTGCGCAACAATGGTGATGTAAGTAAGTTTTTACCGACACAGGCTATACCTTTTTTATAGCCTGTAAAACTGGTTTTACTACAATATTATCTTCTAAAAGGCCTCCAACTTCCATTACCTGAACAATTGAAGGGTAGGTATTCTTTAATACCTGATTGAGTTCCAGTTTGCTTAGCCAGCTTGCTTTGGTTATTCCTTCTTCTTTTTGAGGGATCAGTTTAGGCTCTCCCTTTACCGTCATGCTGTACCAGTTGGTTTTTTTAAGCACCAACCTACTCCCAAGCGTATAAACATGATAAGTTTTACATAGCTTTTCATCGTTTGTAAAAATCTTTACCCCACACTCCTCTTCAACCTCGCGAAGAGCAGCTTCCTTCATTTTCTCATCTTTTTCTACCTTACCTTTGGGCAAATCCCATTTCTTATTTCTAAAAATAAAGAGATATTTGCCTTTCGCATTTTTCACTAAACCACCAGCGGCCTTTATAAGTTCACAGCTTTTTTTTATCTTTTTGAATAATTGTTTGGGATCTGGATCAAGTAGGATATAGTCTTTTCCTGATACCTTTTCTAAATTTTTATAGAAGAGTTCGAAATCAAAATCCTGCTTATCAAGCTGTTGAACTTTCTTTATCTGTTTAGGCATCAAGTCCGCAATAAACAAAGTATTATCGTTAATATAAATTCTGTAATTCTTCATCAGAAGGTGGTCGTTTTCGTTATCATTTAGTTCTCCGCAGCAATACTATTAAAGCGTCCTTTTTAATCCGGTTGTTACCGTAATAAAATCGAGGTTTAAAAATACAGAATTATAACATACTGCTCTTATATTTATAGCAAAAACAAAAAATAAATCTCAGATACTACTGATTCACAGGCGATCACAGAAAAGACTTTCAGCATTGATTTTTATTACGGATATTTGCCAGTTCTAGAATGAATTAAACAAGAGTTTTCAGCATTTTTCTCATAAGCGATGGATAAAAATTTTATTACGCTTACAGGCAAAACGCCAGAAATTCCGTAATTTTGAGACATGTATAATAAAAGTGATATTGAATTAAAAGTAGCTGAATTTTTATTACAAATAAAAGCAATAAAATTACAACCTAACAATCCGTTTACGTGGGCGTCAGGTTGGAAATCTCCTATTTACTGTGACAATAGGATCACACTTTCCCATCCTTCTGTTAGAACTTATATCAGACAAAAGCTTACGCAATTAATACAGGAAGAATATGGTTCTGTAGATTTAATAGCTGGTGTTGCCACTGCTGGTATACCTCAAGGTGCATTGGTTGCTCAAGAACTTGGTTTGCCTTTTGCTTATGTTAGATCGAAAGCAAAAGAGCATGGAACAGGAAGTTTAATTGAAGGAGAAATAGTTGAAGGACAACGCGTTGTTGTTATAGAAGATTTAATTTCAACGGGAAAAAGCAGTCTTCAGGCTGTTGATGCTTTAAGAAATGCAGGCCTTTCTGTAGCAGGATTAGTTGCAATCTTTACCTATGGTTTTGATCAGGCCGAAGAAAACTTCAAAGAAGCAAAATGTCGTTTCTCAACCCTTTCTAACTATAATACACTAATAGAATATGCTGCTGAGCACAGCTTCATTGCACAAAATGATGTTGATTTGCTTACTAAATGGCGTAGCAACCCAGCCGACTGGGGAAAAGAATTAGAACAATTAACTTAAAATTATAATGACAGTTATTGAAAGCTCCGTAGAGTTAAACCTACCGGTTGAAAAGGTATATTCATTTTTGGCTGACATGAACAATCATCAGCAATTAATGCCAGAGAACATTTACAACTGGTCTTCTACAACAGATGAAGCTAGCTTTACCATCCAGAACATGGCGAAACTAGCAATCAAGATATCTGATCGCGTAGAAAACAAGGAACTAACTGCTATACCAACAGAAAAACCTCCTTTTGATGTTGAATTAAAATGGACAGTGACTGATAATGGTAACGGCGGAACTACTGCAAAACATATTATCTCTGCAGATCTTAATATGATGATGAAAATGCTTGCTGTAAAGCCTTTGCAAAACCTTGCTGATCATCAGACTCAAAGGTTAACAGAAGTATTAAAATAATACATACTTACACTTGTTGTAAGTAGTATACCCTTAATAATCGTCCGAAAGCTGGCCCTATGGCCAGCTTTTTTTTGATATTTCTTCATTCATTGTTCACACCTCCTTCACACCAAACCCACAAGTCACTTGGTATATGCAGAGGTATATTCAATTAAGCAGAATACCCTTACAATAACTGCATTAATGCTTCTCTGGAAAATCCTTTTAATTCAGCAGTACGTTCATCACGGATTTTCTGAACCCATTTAGCATCAGCAAGCAATGGCCTACCTACAGCAACTAAATCAAAATCTCCTCTGTCCATTCTTCTTAGCAATTCTTCTAATGAACTTGGCTCAGAGCTTTCACCTTTAAATGCGGCAAGGAATTCTCCTGATAAGCCAACAGATCCCACAGTAATGGTTGCTTTTCCTGTAATTTTTTTAGCCCAGCCTGCAAAGTTAAGATCTGAACCTTCAAATTCAGGCTCCCAGAAACGGCGTTGTGAACAATGAAAAATATCTACTCCGGCATCAACCAAAGGTTGCAGCCATTGTTCCATTTCCTCTGGTGTTTTAGCTAATTGTAAATTGTAATCCGACGGTTTCCATTGTGATAATCTTAGAATAATCGTAAAATCTTCACCAACTTGTCTTCTCACTTCTTTTACTACTTCTACAGCAAATTTGGTACGCTCTCTTAATGTTTTACCGCCATAGCTATCGGTACGGTTATTAGTACCTTCCCAGAAAAACTGATCAATTAAATAACCATGAGCACCATGAAGTTCAACACAATCAAAACCTAATCTTTTAGCATCTGCCGCAGCGCTTCCATAAGCCTTAATTGCGGCTTCAATATCATCCTGAGTCATGGCCACACCATTTGAAAATCCAGGTCTGTTTAAATCCGATGGTCCTTCAAAAGGTGCCGAAGGAACCCATCCTGAATGATGGTTGTCCATTACACCCATATGCCATATTTGCGGCCCCATGCTTCCACCGGCATGGTGAACACTATTGATTACATCTTTCCATCCTGCTAAAGCTGCATCGCCATAAAAATGTGGAATATTGGCATCATTTGATGATGAAACGCGATCAATGACCGTTCCTTCTGAAAGGATTAAGCCTACTTCTCCGGCTGCCCTTCTAGAATAATATGCAGCAACATCAGCCGTTGGCACTCCTGCTGGCGAGAATGAGCGTGTCATCGGTGCCATCACGATTCTGTTTTTTATATTTAATGATTTCAAACTAAATGGTCTGAACAAGGTTTCTGTACTCATATAATTGTATTTTAATAAATGCTATATTTCTGATTTAATGATATTGCTTAGTGCAGCGAAGGCTTCCTCATTACGCTTGTAATAAGTCCATTGCCCAAGCCTGGTTGATTCCAGCAGTCCTGATTTTTGGAGTATAGATAGGTATTCTGAAACGGTAGACTGGGTTAAACCTGCCTTTTGTTGTATTTGTCCCACACAAACCCCTACCTCATCAAACGCGGCATGCTCCTGTGGCGGAAAATGTTTTTCCGGCTCTTTGAGCCACTGTAAAATCTGCAGTCGTGTTTTATTTGATAGTGCTTTAAAAATCTCTAACTGATCCATGGCACAAAGATATATCGACTTTTCCCGATATTCCTATTAACAATAAAAGAATGACATTATGCTGATAACTTCATTTGTTTCATTACAAAGAAGAACCCTATTGAAGCAAGGGTTAGTGCAGCTACCGTACCCCACCATAAAGTTTCGAATCCAAATTCGGCGGCAACTCTTGTACCTACCAGAGGAGAAAATATATGGGCTACAGAAAAGGACAAGGCATTAATACCCATGTATGCACCTCTCTTTTTTAATGATGATCTTTGAAGCGTAACTGTGGCCATAAAAGGCATAGCCAGGATCTCTGCCAAACATATTATAAACATAGAAAGGTAAAGTACAGGAATACCCTTAGCAAGATTTAAAACCAGAAATGATACAGCACACAATACTGTACCGGCTACAATTACGGTTCGGGCAGTAAATCTCTTTTCGGCGACATGAACCACCAGCATCTCCAGCGAGAACACAACTAATCCACTAAAGGCAAGTATAACTCCTATCTCGGCCTCTGTCATTTTGTAAACATTTCTGTAATACAAAGGAAGTGTACTTAACAATTGTAAAAAGCATATGGCAAAAATGCAGGAAAGTGCACTAAAAAACATAAACGGTACGTCCCTATAGGGCGACAAATTGGCTTGGTCCCCCTCTTCTTCTACCACTTCGTCTTTCTTCTTCTCGTTGCCTTTACGATTGCGGAAATAGATGAAAAATAGCGTGGCCGATAAAAGGGCTGCTATTGCATTACCGTAAAATAAAAACGCATAAGATATGGCAGCTAAAAAACCGCCTAAGGCGGGGCCAATTGAAAACCCAAGATTCATAGCCATCCTGTTTAGTGAAAATGACCTTATGATATTATCCGGTTTAGAATAATAGGCAATAGAAACGGAATTTGCAGGCCTAAATGTCTCAGAAACAAGACTTAAAGTAAAAACACCTACAGCAAGCTTAACCACGGTATCTAACTGAGGTAACAAAACAAACATGGGTACAGTTAAAATTAAACTGATCAGCTGAACTTTAAAATGTCCGGATTTATCGGTAAGCCAGCCACCTAAGAAGTTTCCGGAAACCGCCCCTAATCCAAAGCAACTTAACACCGTACCGGTATCTGCTAATGAGAAATGAAGGTGATTGATCATGTAAACTCCTAAAAAAGGAATAACCATTGCTCCACTCCTGTTTATAAGCATAACCAACGCAAGCATCCATGCCGGGGTAGATAACCCTCGGTAAGCATCTAAGTATAATTGTATAAATTCTTTCATTTAGGGAGGTGCTACAAAGGACGGAAAATTAAATCAGAAATCTTAGAGCCAGACATTTTTTCATCATAAGACACTATTTATCAGACAATTATGCAGTTTAAAATAAAAAGTACCGACAAAATTTCCGATTAACAACTAAAAACCAAGATGGCATTTGCTTTGTTTAATTGCTGACATGAACTTCAACAACTTTACTATAAAGGCCCAGGAAGCAATTCAACAGGCTTCTGAAATAGCCCAAGGCAATCAGCAACAGGCTATTGAAACAGCACATCTATTAAAGGGTTTGCTTACTGTTGATGAAAACGTAGTTTCGTACGTTTTAAAAAAATTAAATGTAAATCTGAATGTTCTCGGTCAGCAGTTAGATGCTCAAATTGAGAAATTCCCTAAAGTTAGCGGTAGTAATCCCTATTTAACATCAGGAACCAACTCTGCTTTGCAAAAAGCGCAATCATACCTTAAAGAATTTAAAGACGAGTTTGTTTCTGTAGAACATCTTTTGTTGGGTATTCTATCTGTTAACGACAATACTTCAAAACTTTTAAAAGATCAGGGTGTAAATGAGAAAGACCTTAAAAAAGCGATCATTTCTTTAAGAGGCGACAGTCATGTTACTGATCAGAATGCCGAAGCGACTTACAATGCGCTGAATAAATATGCACGCAACCTGAATGAATATGCCGAATCAGGCAAGCTGGATCCGGTTATTGGTAGAGATGAAGAGATCCGGAGGGTAATTCAAATCCTTTCCAGGCGTACCAAGAACAATCCGATATTGATCGGTGAGCCCGGTGTAGGTAAAACCGCAATTGCCGAAGGTATTGCTTTCAGGATTATTAAAGGCGATGTGCCTACAAACCTGAAAACAAAAACCGTTTACTCACTTGATATGGGTGCATTAATTGCCGGAGCGAAGTATAAAGGTGAATTTGAAGAACGGTTAAAAGCTGTAGTTAAGGAGGTTACACACAGTGATGGCGACATTATTTTATTCATAGATGAGATCCATACCCTGGTTGGTGCCGGTGGTGGTGAAGGCGCTATGGATGCAGCAAACATCCTTAAGCCTGCCCTTGCCCGTGGAGAACTACGTGCAATTGGTGCAACTACATTAGATGAGTATCAAAAATATCTTGAAAAGGATAAGGCACTTGAGCGTCGTTTCCAAAAGGTAATGGTTAATGAACCTGATACACAGGATGCAATCTCTATCCTCCGTGGATTAAAGGAAAGATATGAAACCCACCATAAAGTGAGGATTAAAGATGAAGCCATTATTGCGGCGGTAGAACTATCGCAACGCTATATCTCTGATCGTTTCTTGCCGGATAAAGCCATCGACTTAATGGACGAAGCCGCTTCTAAATTACGCTTGGAAATGGATAGTGTACCAGAAGAGGTTGATGAATTGAACAGAAAGATCATGCAGCTGGAAATAGAGCGTGAGGCAATTAAGAGAGAGAATGACAGTAAAAAAGTTAAAGCTCTGGGCGAAGAAATTGCCAATATGTCGGCCGAACGCGATGAGATTAAAGCCAAATGGCAAGGTGAAAAAGATCTGGTCGACAATATTAACAATGAGCTAGAGCAGATAGAAAATTATAAGCTGGAAGCCGAACAGGCAGAACGTGCCGGCGACTATGGCAAAGTAGCAGAGATCCGTTATGGCAAAATAAAAGAATCGCAGGATAACGTTGAAAAGTTAAAAGCGCAATTGGAAAGCATGCAAAGCGAAAGCAGAATGCTTAAAGAAGAGGTAACTGCCGATGATATTGCAGGCGTTGTGGGTAGGTGGACCGGTATTCCGGTTACTAAATTAATTTCAAGTGAGCGTGATAAGTTACTGAATCTTGAAAACGAGCTGCATAAACGTGTTGCAGGACAAGACGAGGCCATTGAAGCTATATCTGATGCAATCCGTCGGTCAAGAGCTGGTTTACAGGATAAGCGCAAACCAATTGGATCATTCATATTCCTTGGAACAACAGGTGTTGGTAAAACAGAATTAGCAAAAGCGTTAGCAGAGTTTCTGTTTAACGACGAAAATGCCATGACCAGGATAGATATGAGTGAATACCAGGAACGCCATGCGGTTTCACGATTAATTGGAGCTCCTCCGGGATATGTAGGATATGATGAAGGTGGTCAGCTAACTGAAGCTGTGCGTAGAAAACCTTATTCGGTGGTATTGCTGGATGAGATTGAAAAAGCGCATCCTGATGTGTTTAATATATTGCTGCAGGTATTGGATGATGGAAGACTAACCGATAATAAAGGTCGTGTGGTTAACTTCAAAAACACCATCATTATCATGACGTCTAACATTGGATCTCATTTAATACAGGATAACTTTAAAGATCTTAATGATGAGAACCGTGATGGGGTGATTGCTAAAACTAAAAGCGAATTGTTTGAGTTGCTAAAACAAACGATAAGGCCAGAGTTTTTAAATCGTATAGATGAACTGATCATGTTTACGCCGCTCAACCGCAACGAACTTAGAGACATTGTCACCTTGCAGTTTAAACATGTACAAGATACGCTTGCTGAAATGGGAATCGAGATAGAGGCAACACCTGAAGCACTGGATTGGCTTTCGGAATTAGGATATGATCCTCAGTTTGGTGCACGCCCGTTAAAACGCGTAATCCAGAAACGTATATTGAATGAATTGTCAAAAGAGATTCTTGCAGGCAAAATTGATAAAGACAGTAAAATTAAACTGGATATGTTCGATCATAAGTTTGTCTTTTTAAACAACAAATAAGAGGTATGTGATGAAGGGCAAGTGCGCCGCCATTCTTTCTTCGTCATCTCCTTTGGTTAACCAAAGGACGACAGCTTTAAACAATCTATCATTAAGGATTACAAAAGCACATGAAAAAGAGTGAGACTATTGTATTAATCTCACTCTTTTTCTTTTATAAAGCACTCAACTTTATTACTTTTTCTTAAAAAAGTTAAACAATTCATTTATTCCCCATAAATTTTGTTTAACATTTTCGTTATTTTCCTAAATAAAATAAAAAAACAACAGAACATTCCTCTCTAACTATTGTTATACAAGCAACAACTCTTGTGTAATTATGAAAATTGCTTATATATCTTCTTATCCGCCCCGTGAATGTGGCATCGCCACTTTCAACAACAACCTACTAAAGGCGATCGGCTCCAATAAAAAAACGGTATCGGAAGACAGCTTCGTGGTAGCGATGAATGATTCAGATTCCTTAGCTGAATATGAATACCCTAAAGAGGTTAAATATGTAATAAGACAAGAAAACCAGAAAGACTATATACGCGCTGCAGATTACATAAACACCAGTATTGCTGATGTTTGTATCTTAGAGCATGAATATGGCATTTATGGAGGAGAAAGTGGGGTTTATATTCTGCCACTAATTGCCAGGCTCCAGAAACCACTTATCACTATTTTCCACACCATACTAAAAGACCCTAATTATATGCAGCTTACTGTTTTGCGCGAGATCGCAAAGCACTCATCCAGAATTATAGTAATGAGCCATAGAGCGGTAGGCTTTTTAACCAGCATTTACGGGATTCCTTTTGATAAGATTCAACTGATTGAGCATGGAGTTCCAGATTTGGAACCTAAGCAAGTTAATCCTGTAAAAAACACCCTCGCATTCAAAAACAAAAAGGTATTATTCACCTTTGGCCTTATTAGTAGAAATAAAGGCCTGGAAACGGTAATAGAGGCGCTGCCGAAAATAGTGGCTAAAAATCCGGATGTGATGTATGTTATTTTAGGAACAACCCACCCTGGGGTTATACGTAGCTCAGGAGAAGAATATCGGGATGGTCTAAAAAAACTGGCAAGAAAACTTAATGTGGAAGATAATCTTACCTTCATTAATAAGTTTGTATCAGAAGAAGAGCTGTTCGACTATCTGACGGCCTGCGACATGTATATTACTCCCTATTTAAATGAGGCACAAATTACGAGCGGAACACTTTCATACGCTGTTGGGGCAGGTACAGCTATACTATCAACCCCTTACTGGCATGCACAGGAACTACTTGCAGACCACCGTGGCAGGTTATTCGACTTTAAAGATACCGATGGTCTTGCTGAAATTGTAAATGAATTATTTGAGAGCGATCAGAAACTCAATCAGTTAAGGTCTAATGCATATGAATACGGTTTACACCTGCGCTGGCCTACAACGGGAGCAGTTTTTGTTGATGTACTCACAGAAGCCATTTCTAAATTTCTTTCAGACAAAGAAATTGGCAACAAACCTATTATAGATCCAGACATGATGCCTGCTTTTAGCCTGGCACATATACAACGTTTAACAGATGACACCGGGATTGTGCAGCATGCTAAATATGGGATACCAAATCTTAAGGAAGGGTATTGTTTAGATGACAACTCCAGGGCTTTGATATTAACCATCCTGGCCTATCAGCAAAACAAGAGTAAAGCCGCATTGGATTTATTGCCTATCTATTTAAGCTACATTCAATACATGCAATGTGATGATGGGAACTTTAGAAACTTTTTAAGTTTCAAAAGAGAATATCTGGATGAGGTTGGCACAGAAGATTCATTTGGTAGAACAATTTGGTCTTTAGGATATTTAATTAACAATGCACCTAATAATTCCTACCGTGAATTTGCAAAAGAATTGTTTCTTAAATCTATTCCGCATTTTAAACACCTAACGCATTTAAGAGGAATTGCAAACACCATGATTGGCTTAACTCATTTTATAAATGCCCATCCTTATGATGAACACATTAAAAGTCAGTTGGATCAGCTTGCTGAGCCTTTGAAGGCGGCTTACCGTACCCATAAAGAGGGTCATTGGAACTGGTTTGAGAACAAGTTAACCTACGATAATGCCATACTTCCACTTGCCTTGATGTATCATTACGAGATCAGCAAAGATCCTGAATCGAGAGAAATTGCTTTTGAAAGTTTGGAATATCTAACTCAAAAAACGCTGATAAAGGGTTATTTAAATCCGGTTGGCAATGATGGCTGGCTTTATAAGGATGGCGGAGAAATGGCCATATATGATCAGCAGGCTATCGAAACTATGGGAATGGTAATGGTCTATTTTAAAGCATACGAGATTACCCGCGATTTAACTTATATTAAACAGATGTACTTAAGCTACCAGTGGTTTTTAGGAGAAAACTCCTTACACATTCCATTGTATGACTATGAAACCAAGGGTTGCGCAGATGGTTTACAAACTTATGGCGTAAACCGGAATCAAGGTGCTGAAAGTACACTAGCTTATTGGATTTCGCATCTTATTGTCCTTAAAGCATTGGAATCTGAATACGAGTTTATTCAAAGCAGCGACCTTACTGCAGCTCAAAAACAAACTTTTTAAGTTATGAGGATAGCGGTTCTGGCACCCGTAGCCTGGAGAACTCCGCCCAGGCACTACGGGCCATGGGAACAAATGGCATCTAATTTAACAGAAGGATTAGTGAAAGCCGGCATAGAAGTAACTTTGTTTGCTACTGCCGACTCAATTACTACTGCTAAGTTAGATGCTGTAATTAACGAAGGATATGAGGAAGATAAAACCTTAGATGCTAAGGTTGCAGAGTGCCTGCATATCAGTAACCTTATGGAAAAAGCGGATCAGTTTGACCTTATTCATAATCACTTTGATTTTTTGCCCCTAACCTATTCCGGACTCATAAAAACACCTTTAATTACAACCATTCATGGTTTCTCTTCAGAGAAAATCTTGTCTGTATATCAAAAGTACAATGCTTCGGGTCATTATGTTTCTATAAGCAACACCAACAGGCATGCTTCTTTAAAATACCTGGCTACCGTATACAATGGCGTTCAAACTGATAATTTTGATTTCAATGCCAATCCAGAGGACTATTTATTATTTTTCGGGCGGATACATCCCGACAAAGGGACTTCCGAAGCCATACAAATTGCGATAAAAACAAAGCGCAGGCTGATTATTGCAGGCATTATACAAGACCAGAACTATTACAAAGAAAAGATTGAACCTTTTTTAAGCGACGATATTAAATTTATTGGCTCTGCCGGTCCAGAAAAAAGAAATAATTTGTTACGAAAAGCATATGCACTTCTGCATCCAATTAGCTTTGAAGAACCTTTTGGGTTAAGTGTTGCAGAGGCAATGCTTTGTGGAACGCCAGTTATTGCTTTTCATAGAGGAGCAATGCCTGAATTGATAAAAGATCAGGAAACAGGTTTCCTGGTAAAAAATGTTAATGAAGCGATTGAAGCTGTTTCAGAATTATCCATCATTGATCGCTCAAAATGCCACAAATGGGCGATTGAGAACTTTTCTCAGGAAAAGATGGTGGCCGATTACATCAGCCTTTACCATCAGATTTTATAGACTCCTTCTATTATTTGGAGCCTTTAAGTTTTTCCAGTAAAATATCTATTTTGACGCCTGCAAATGACGAACAATAGTCGGACAATCCGTAAGGAATAATCAGCTCTCCATTATGGATGATAGAACCGCACGAATAAAGTACATTGGGTACATAGCCTTCGCGCTCATCATTATTCGGAATTACCAATGGTTCCTTTAACCTGCCAATTTCTATAGATGGATCATCTAAATTGAAAAGACTTGCCCCTAAGCAATACCTGCGCATTGGGCCAACACCATGTGTAATAACCAACCAGCCTGCTTCAGTTTCAATTGGGGAGCCGCAATTCCCTATCTGTATAAATTCCCAGGAGAATTTAGGTTCCTGAAGTTTAACGGGATTATCCCAAACGGTAAGCCTATCGGAGTACATCAAATAATTATTAAAACCATCAATACGCGACATCATTGCATACTTACCATTGATCTTTCTTGGAAACAACGCAAGATTTTTATTCTGTGCTCCTATCCCATGGAGCGGGCTGATTTTAAAATCGTAAAAATCTGTAGTCTGCAGCAGCTTAGGCATAATCATAGCTCCATCAAACGCCGTGTAGGTGGCATAGTAAATTACAGCGCCGTCTTCCTTAACAAAGCGAACAAACCTTGCATCTTCTATGCCTTTACGTTCGAACTCAGAAATGGGAAAAATTACACGATCTGAAATATCAGTATCTCTTGAAAAACTAATCTCATGATAAGTATCAGATAACCAGAGTACCTTATCATATTCCAGTTTTTTTAAATCCGTTTCCTGCAGACTTTTAGAATCCAGAATAATTCTTCGCAGCGTAGCATAATCAAACTTATCTTCTAGTTTTAAACCTACCTCATCCAACACTTCAAGATCTATCTTGGAATCTGCCGCTTTTTTAAGGAAAAGCTTTTTATTATAAATGGCATTTTTTACTACTTCCGCCTCATCAATATAATTCCCCGCAGGGATTACTGTAATGTCGTGATTGCGATCGATCAGTGCTCTTCTAAATACCACCGAGGAAATATGCCCCTCGCCTACAGCCCTAAAACTAATAATCACTCTTCTTTCACCTTCTACCAAATCAGACTGGTCAGGATCTTCAACAACCGATGGATTAAAAAAAGCTGCAGATTCTATAGAATATTCATGAGTAAAATAGGAACCAATAAGCAGCTTGTGGTATTTATCAAGTTCTTCGTAATCGAATCCAGCACTCTCGATGCATTCTTTTACCTTTTTACAATGTCTATTCAGGATTTTGGTAATGCTTCTATGTCTTTTGGAATACTCTTGAAGTAAGGGTGATATAATATCAAAAACTTCAGTTTCTGTCAGCTCCATTACCTTTTTGATAACTTCTATTGCCCGTTCATCACCATTAAAAAAGAATCGTGCAATTACGCGCTTTGGATCGGGATAAACCTTTACGGGCTTTCGTTCTATTAATAATCTCATAGTGTTATAACACTTTAGTAGGTACAATGATTTTATGAATATAATTTTTTTTAACGAAAGCGCCGTTATGGTTTGGCACATTTAAAATAAACTGATGTAAATTCTGCCAGAATGCCCTTACAACTACTGACAATTATACAATAATAGTCAAATTGACTATACATACCCATGTTAATTAAATGACAATTAATTGTTAATTGTCAGCCTAAAATAATATTGAAGTCCCGCATTAATTTTATTTCACTATCAATTAGCGAGTTACAAAAAATTACGATTCCAGCGAAATAAAGCAGATTATGTTTTGGCACAGCTGTTGACTATAGAACGTAAATGGTCAGAATATAAAAACTAACGGACGACCAGATTATAAATTAAAAAATAAGAAAATGAAAAAATTATTATTATCATTAGTTGCAGTTTCTGCATTAGCATTTACTACTCAAGCACAAACTGAAAAAGGAAAAATTATTGTTGGTGGTAACGTAGCATTTGACACAAACAAATCTGATGCAGATGGTGCTAAATCAAATACAAGTTTTGCAATTGTACCTAGCGTAGGATACTTTGTAAGCGATAACATCGCAGTGGGTACAGGCGTAGGTTATAGCTATGACAAACAAGTTGGTAAGCTAGAAAACCAAGCCTTTGTAGTAAGTCCTTTTGGCCGTTACTATGCTAACTTATCTGAATCATTCAAATTCTTCGGTCAGTTATCTGTACCAATGGAGTTCGGAACTGCTAAAGCTGTAGATGCTGCTGGTAAAGTAGGCGATAAAGTTGGCTCTAGTACTGAAATTGGTGTAGCATTGTCTCCGGGTTTTGCTTTCTTCCCAACTAAAAAAATCGGTATCGAGTTTGCAGTAAACGGATTAAGCTATAACAACTACCGTTTAGAAAACGGTGATGGCGATAAAATAAAAGGTGCTGGTTCCGATTCATTTAGCTTTGGAGCTAACTTTTTCCAACCTAAATTGGGTATCCAATTCCACTTTTAATAAACTTTACATTTGGTTAGATAAAGAGCCCTTCGCTTTAGCGAGGGCTTTTTTTATGACCATCTTTTTTATTAAAAACTCATAATGGTTTACTATTTTTGGAAAACTAGCTTAACAAAATGAAAAAAACTATATTATTTGCAATCGGGTTCGGATTTATTTTATCTGCACAAGCACAGAATAGCACTTTAAAAACTTTAAAAGAAAACGCTGCTACTTCGGTTAAAAATCAAGGTCAGTCTGGCACTTGCTGGAACTATTCTACAACATCCCTGATTGAATCAGAAGGACTGCGCAAAGGTTTAGGAGAACTGAACCTATCGGAAATGTTTACTGCACGCAACGTTTACATAGAAAAAGCTAAGAATTACATTCTTCGTCAGGGAAAAACTCAGTTTGGTGAAGGTGGTCTTGGTCATGATTTAGTACGCTCTATATCTCTTTATGGTGCAATGCCTCAGGAAGCTTTTCAGGGTGTTAGCGGTGAAACACCTGATCACACCGGCTTGGAAACGGCATTAAAAACATATCTTGATGGCGTACTTAAAAAACGCCCGCTAGATAATGAATGGCTAAAAGGCTACGAACAAATTCTTGATCAGAAAGTTGGAATTCCACCAGCTAATTTTGACTATAAAGGCAAAAGCTACACTGCACAAACCTTTGCTAAAGAGGTATTAAAATTTGATGCTAACGATTATGTAAACATCACTTCTTTTACTCACCACCCTTACTATAGCCAGTTTGTTCTGGAAGCACCGGACAATTTCGCAAACGGATCGTTTTACAACCTTCCACTGGCAGAAATGGTAAACATGACAACCACTGCAGTAAAAAATGGATACACCATTATGTGGGACGCCGATGTGAGCAGCAGAAACTTTCAGCAGAAAAAAGGGTATGCTATGTTATTCGCTGATACAGCGGATGCGAAACAAACTGAATTAAACCCTGATGTAAAAGAGATGGCATATACACCGGAGCTACGTCAGCAATTGTACGAGAACTTAACCACTCAGGATGACCACCTGATGCATTTAATTGGTCTTGCGCAATCAGCAAATGGGAAACTATTCTTTAAGGTTAAAAACTCATGGGGAGATGTTGGACCTTTTAAAGGTTACATAGAAGTATCTGAACCTTATTTTGCAATTAACACAGTAAGTCTTGTAGTACCCAAAGCAGCACTTACAAAGGAACTAAAAAGCAAGTTAGGCATAAAATAATGCCAATTCATAAAACAAAAAAGGGAGCAATTAGCTCAGTCATGGTCGGAAGATTTTTCTTCCGACTTTTTTGTGTCAAGTGGTTTGATTTTATTTTAATAAACAATTGATTATCAGATATCTATATTGATTTTCTTGCTTTTTATTTGTATCTTAACAGCTGACAATCAATAAGATCTGGCCATTTTTAAAGACCATAACACTAGCATAAAACAGCTGTCAGGATACATCCCCGAACCGCTAATAGCAAATTTGTCTCTGACAACCAAGATCGATCACTACGCGAAAGTGCTGCACGGAAATAAGTTGTTTTATTACTGCTTTACGGCATTTTGGATAACGAAAAGCTGAGTCAGCGAACACTAGAGGATACCTTTAATGATTATTCTGTATTTAAAATGCTTTTCAAGCTTGATGAGGATGAAAGGATACGTAGAAGTTTCATTTCAGAGCGGCTTTCCAAAATAGACCCCGATTATTTCAAGCAGATCTATGAATGCATTTATGATCAGTTTTCCGAATTGTACTCCCTAACCGAAAGAGAGAAATATAGCCTTATTCGGGTTGATAGCACTTTAACAAAAAAAATGGCCAGAATTTCTTCCGACCATAACTGAGCTAATTGCTCCCTTTTTATTTTATTTCTTCAGCTCGACCTCCCTATCCATCTCCAGTACATTTACATGATCAGATTGAGAAAAGTCGCCAATCAAATACTTATTAAAGTGATCGGCCAGCTTCCAGAAAGCATACTCGGTTAAATCACCAAACGCATGGCGTTGCCCCGGTATGATGACAAATTCAAATCTTTTGCCGGCTTTCATTAAGGCATTAGCTACTCTAATGGTATTTGCCGGATGCACATTATTATCAACATCGCCTGTCATCAACATTAAATGACCTTTCAGATTTTTAGCAAGATCAGGATTTTTATCAATGCTATATTTAAATGTAGTATCGCCTTTGGCCGAAACAATTTCTTTTACGCCATGATGCTTTTCACTCCACCACCTATTATAAATGCTGTTGTCGTGGTTTCCTGCATTTGATACCGCAGCTTTAAAGAAGTCAGGATAAACAAGCATAGCAGCTGTAGACATAAAACCACCACCCGAGTGACCGGTAATACCAACCTTGCTGGCATCGATAAATGAATACCTGTCTGCCAGTTGCTCTACAGCAGCCTTTTTGTCAGCCAAGCCATAGTCACGTAAGTTTCCATAACCGTAGGTATGGTACCATTTAGATCTTGCTGGGTTTCCTCCTCTATTGCCTACAGTAATTACCACATAACCAAACTGCGCTAAACGATCAGTTCTATCCATGCTTTTGCTAAACGATTTATTTACGGCTTCGGTTTGAGGGCCGGGGTATACATATTCTATAATTGGATATTTTTTAGTGGGATCAAAATTAAAAGGTTTATACATTACCCCATAAATATCAGTAACACCGTCATCAGCCTTTACTTTAAAGGGTTCCGGAAATTTATAACCGGTAGCCATCAATAAAGAAAGATCGGCTGTTTCAAGGTCCATCACCTTTTTACCTGTATTGTCCATTAGTACAGATTTAGGGACTGTGTTAACTCTAGAGAAGTTATTTACAAAAAACTTGTTCTCGTCGTTCATGTTTATGGCATGGTCAAAATCTCCCGGATTTAGCAGTTTCATTCCAGACCCATCAAAATTAATGCGATATAAATGCAGGTAATACGGATCTTCTTTAGCCTCATGGCCATTTGCTGTAAAATACAATACTCTGTTTTTTTCATCGATGTTCACGATGCTTTCGCAATGGAAGTCGCCTTTTGTAATTTGGTTCTTTAATTTGCCATTGCCATCAAAAAGATAAAAATGTGCCCATCCATCTCTTTCAGACCAATGGATAATTTCTTTTCCGTCGTTTACCAAACCCGGACGGTTAATTTCAACATAAGTATTAAAACGTTCATCAATTACCGGAGTTACCACATCGGTATTGATATCAACAGTACACACATCAACTCGTTTTAAATCTCTGCTGGTTCGTGAAAGATAAATTTTACTGTTATTACCCAGCCATATTGAAGGTCTGAATTCATTATCACGGTCTTTATTTAAAGAAGGCGCTGCCCAAACAGATACACTCTGATCTTTAAAAGCGGCAGTGTTTAGTTTCTTAAAAGTTTTGCTTCCAAAATTGAATAAAAGAAGTTCATCAATTGGGGCATCAGACTCACCTGGCATTTGATATTTATAGGTTTCTAATGTAGGCCTGCCGGCAGTAATATTGTTTACCACCCAGAGATCTTTTACCTTACGGGAATCTGTTCTGTCGATCACAAAATATTTTGCATTTGGCGACCATAGCACGTAAGCTCTACGTCTCTTCTTATTATTTTTCTCCTGTTCTTCGTTATTTTCGCCATCTCCATCACTACCATAAGAATAAAACTTAATCCCATCTTTTGTTAGCTGATGTTCTACAATGGTACTATCATCATCATTTTTTACTGCCTTTTTATAGTTTTCCTTATCCATCCAGTACAGGTTGTAATTTCTGCTAAAGATGATCGCCGAAGAATCTGGTGCTACTGAGCCCCACGAGGGTTTTGCTTTAGGCTTGGTATAATTTGGCACCTCGCTAAGCTTTGCATTTGCAATATCATAGTTAAAGTAGAACACCTTTTTCTGCATAGAATCTGCATCTTTCTTATCCTTTCGGTCTTTCTTCAATTCATCAATAGTACTTTTTATTTCAAAACTGATTTGCTTCTCATCACTTGAAAACTTAAAATTTTCTAAAGGCAGGTGCTGGGCATCAAAAGGATCACGAATGATGGTGGTAATTTCCGCAGCAAGCGTTGCATTGTCAAAAATCTTCTTTTTGCTTTTAGCTGCCGGATCAACAAGATACCAAAGCTTACCGTTTGGTGTTTCATACTCATACCAAAAACGATTGCTTAATTTTAACCAGTGCGGATCAACAGCTGTTGAGTAAATGATCTTTTTAAGTTTGTTGGGCGAAAACCGGGAGGCAAGCTGATAATTTGCCTTCGGTGCCTGGGTGGTGGCTTCTGTTATTGTAAAAGTTTTGGTTTGCGAAACCGCACTAAAACCTGCACTAATAAGCAATAAAAATACAATGTAAAGTTTCTTCATTTGAACTGTTAATTAAAACGGCTAAATTATTGATTAATACTAAAGAAGAATGAATCTTTATTTGTAATAAATATGATAGTTAATACAATAAAATAGCAGTTGATTTCATAGTTTTGCCACAAATAATCATAAATGAAACAGCATCTTCTACCTTTATTAGCTGCAGCGGCAATTTTTACTGCCAGTTGCCAGTCTAAATCACAAACTAACACCGATAACGCGGATGTTAAAGATACTTTAACGCAAACCTCATCAAAGGAAGAAGTACAGGCCGCTAAAATTGATGCAAGCAAAATTAAAGTTGCTGATGCTAAAACCATACTTGCCCGCAAACAGGTACCTATTTTATGCTACCACCAGGTTCGTAACTGGAAACCAACAGATGGCAAGGTAGGTAAAGACTACATTGTTGAAATACAAAACTTTAAAGATCAGGTTAAAATGCTTGCCGATAGTGGTTATCACTCTATATTACCTGATCAGTTATATGCCTATTTAAATACTGGCGCTCCATTACCGAGCAAACCGATCATGTTTACTTTTGATGATACAGACATGGATCAGTTTACAATTGCTGCCCCAACTCTAAAAAAATATGGTTTTAAAGCAGTCTATTTTATCATGACAGTATCTATTGGCCGTAAGGGCAAGTTTGTGGATTACATGACCAAAGAGCAGATAAAACAACTTTCTGATGATGGAAATATAATTGGAAGTCACACTTATGATCATAAGAATTTCAAGAAATACCAAGGAAAAGACTGGGAAGAACAACTGGATAAGCCTACTAAAAAACTGGAAGAGATTACCGGCAAAAAAATGACTGAATTTGCTTATCCTTTTGGTTTATGGAATGCTGAAGGTTTCCCTGAGCTAAAAAAACGTGGATTTAGGATGGCCTTTTCTCTTGCTGATAAACGCGATCAGAATTATCCGTTGTATACGGTAAGAAGGATTATTGCGAGTGGTTACTGGAGTCCTAAAACCCTACATAACAGCATAGTAAAAAGCTTCTAATGAAACTACTTTTAAGTCTGGGTGCCGGCTTAATGATATTAGCTTCAGCCTGCACAAATGCCGGCCAAAGTCGAACTAGTTCTGCTTCAGCTAATCCCGATAAAGACACTACCCAAACTAATAATACACCTAAAAAGGACGCTCCCCCGGCCGAGGTTTTAAGCCGAAAGGAAGTTCCTGTTCTTTGTTATCATCAAATTAGAGATTGGAAAACAAGTGATTCGAAACGGGCACATGATGACATTATTCCTCCTACAAATTTCAAACAGCATATTAAAATGCTTGCTGATAGCGGGTATCATACCATTTTGCCCGACCAGCTTTATGATTATCTGAATTATGGGGTTAAACTTCCTGAAAAACCAATCATCATTAGCTTTGATGATACGGATTTAGATCAGTTTACTGTTGCTGCACCCGAGTTAAAAAAATATGATTTTAAGGGTGTATTTTTTATCATGACAGTATCTATAGGAAGGCCAAGATACATGAGCAAATCGCAAATAAAGACCCTTGCAGATGAGGGCCATGCGATTGCAAGCCATACCTGGAATCACAAAAACTTCACTGAGTTTACTGATGAAGATTGGGAAGTACAAATAGATAAGCCGACCAAAACACTGGAAACAATTACAGGCAAAAAGGTTGAATATTTTGCCTATCCATATGGGGTATGGAAACCAGAAACCTTACATAAATTAAAAGAGCACGGGTTTAAAGCGGCATTCATCTTATCAACAAAGAGAGATGAGACTAATCCGCTTTTTACCATCCGACGCATTATTGATCCGGGAACTTATACTGCTAAGAACCTTTATCATAGTATAAATAAGAGTTTTAAATAGTTTAGGCAACGGCCTCAACAACAAATTTCTTATCGTTAAAGCTAAACGCATCCCCTTTCTTCTTATCCAAAAGCAATTTGCCTATGGGAGACGAAGGGGAAATAGCAAAAATAGCCTTACCATTAAGAGTTAGCTGACCTGCGCTAACACTAATGTAAAAGCTCCCGTTGTTGGTATACACCAAACTGCCATGTCTTACAATTTCGGACTCAGGATTTATCTCAATACTTTTTAGCAATCTTAAATTTTCCTGAGCATCTATAAGAAGGCGCTTGTTTCTGTCAATATCCTGCTGCATCATTTCTCTGCTGGTTTCATACTTATCACCCGCGCTGCTTTTAGTATCATCGTTACTCGCTTCGCGTGCCTGTTGCAATGCAACTTCAGCGGTCTGAATTCTTTGCTCTATAAAGTTTAAACAAAGTCGATATAGTGTTTCTTTAATATCCTGCATAAATTATGATTCTATCCATTTAATCTTTTCTTCAATAGGAGTACGCATTGCGTCTCGGGATTCTTCGTTATGGTATCCCATATAAAAAAGCCCAAAACATTTTTCCTGTTCCCCTAAGTTAAGATAATCCTTCAGATCTGCAATCATTCCTGGTGAACTCCAGTAAGCGCCCACATTTAAGGCCTCGGCAGTAAGTGCCATATTCTGAACTGCACAGGCCAGGGCTGCAAGTTCCTCCCATTCGGGCACTTTATCTGAATGCAATTCGGCATTTAATGTAATTATGCAACTGGCTTGTTCTGTCTTTTCAAGAATGCTATCGTACTTTTTTTGTAAAAACTGATGACCTGGTGTAGTTTCCTTATACAGGCGGGCGAGCTCTTTACCAAGCTTAATTTTCCCCTCGTTTCTGAAAACGATGAAGCGCCAGGGTTGTGTTAATTTATGAGTAGGTGCATAATTTGCACTTTCCAAAATTTGCTGTATTACCGCAATAGGTATCTCCTGAGTAGTATAACTCACCGGGAAAATACTCCGTCTGCGCTTAATAATCCTGCTTAAAATTTCTATTTCTTGTTCCATTCCAATATCTCTTCCAAATGCTATGCTAACTTTTTAATTATAGCACGTAAATGGCAAAAATAGAACTTATACCCAATGGAAATGTTTGTGCCGTGTAATAGTTTTAGCATTAAACTTTCTTCTGAACCTTCTTTAATTGCTTTCTAATTTGCTTGGCTCTGCCAAAAAAAGCAACACTTTCAATATCAACCAGGTGATCTATAGTATCAAGCAACTCGTCTTTAATCCAATCGTACCGGGGTGCCAGGTTTGCCAGGGTTTGCATACAGTGTACTTTGGTAGCCACAAGCACTTCTGTATCTACAAGCCAGGTAAACAAAACATCAATCACAAGTTCAAAATCAGTTGTCGCAGCTTTATCTTTATATATATGGGGGGCCTTTCTATCAGTTAGCAAAGCAATAATTTTAGCGTAATGCCTCATCGCCGAAGGATTCTTTTGTTTGGCCAATAATGATATAAGCTCTGGTATATAAGCAACAAACAGATCAGGCTTATGTGTCATCAAATACTCTAACATCCAGGCAGCCCTAAAAGCAACTTCTTTTTTCTTATGAAAACTAATACCCAGCAGGTCACTTATTTTTAGATCATTACTTTCAATAATACCGGTTAAATTGGTCACCATCTGAAACTCCATTGATGTACTAAGCCTTACTATTAACTCTTCCTTATCCACATTAATTATTTTAAATCAGCATCTGATTTTCTAATTTAGAAATTTTGAACTTTAAACTTATATAAAACCACCAGGCATCCGGCAGATCGCTAAAAATCTTAATGATTTTATAAATAATGCCTACCTTTGCAACTTATTTTTCAGCAATATGATTTCAGTTTCAAATTTATCACTCCGTTACGGAAAACGCACTTTATTCGAAGATGTTAACCTAAAATTCAATCATGGCAACTGCTATGGTGTAATTGGCGCCAACGGGGCTGGTAAATCAACATTTCTTAAAATTCTTTCTGGCGAAGTAAACCAAACTACTGGTAGTGTAGCTTTTACTCCCGGAGAACGAATGGCCGTTTTAAAACAAAACCACTATGAGTTTGATGATTTTAGTGTTATTGAAACTGTAATGATGGGTCACAAGGAATTGTACGAAATCATGAAGGAAAAAGATGCGATCTATTTAAAAGAGGACTTCTCTGATAAAGATGGTGAGCGCGCAGGTGAACTGGAAAATAGATTTGCCGAGATGGATGGATGGAATATGGAAAGTAATGCCGCTACCATGCTTAGTAACTTGGGTATTAAAGAAGAACACCATTATAAACAATTAAAAGAACTTGATGGTAACCAAAAAGTACGTGTGTTACTGGCACAGGCTTTATTTGGAAATCCTGACATCTTATTACTTGATGAGCCTACCAACGATTTGGATATCGACACCATTGCATGGTTGGAAAACTTCCTAGCTGATTACCAAAGCATTGTGTTAGTTGTGTCCCACGACAGGCACTTTTTAGATGCAGTTTGTACGCACATTGTCGATATCGATTTCAGCAAAATGAGCATTTACTCTGGTAACTATACTTTCTGGTACGAATCAAGTCAGCTTGCTTTAAAACAACGCAGTGATCAGAATAAAAAATTAGAGGAGAAGGTTAAAGAGCTTCAGGAATTTATTCAGCGCTTTAGTGCCAATGCTTCTAAATCAAAACAAGCAACTTCACGTAAAAAAGCTTTAGATAAAATTGATATCTCTGAAATTAAAGCTTCAAGTAGAAAATATCCTGCCATTCTATTTAACAATCTTGGCAGAGAAGCTGGAGATCAGATTTTACAGGTAGAAAATCTTTCTTGCACTTTAAACGGTGATGTGATGTTTAAAAACATCAACTTCATGGTTAATAAAGGTGATAAGATCGCCGTTCTTTCTCAAAACAGTCTTGCTACCACTGCGTTTTACAATGTGTTAACCGGACGTGAGAAAAACTACACAGGTGAGTTTAAATTTGGAGTAACCATTAACGTTGCCGATATCCCTAATGACAACACGCCATATTTTGCGGGTAAGGATGAGAATTTGGTTGACTGGCTTCGTGAATATTCAGGAACGGATCAGGATGAGCAGTTTGTAAGAAGTTTCCTTGGCAGAATGCTTTTCTCTGGTGAAGAAGTGCTTAAGAATGTAAAGGTGTTATCAGGTGGTGAGAAAATGCGTTGTATGTTCTCACAAATGATGTTAAGACATGCGAATCTATTGTTATTTGATGAGCCCACCAATCACCTTGACCTTGAATCTATTACTGCATTAAACAATGGTTTAAAAGATTTTAAAGGAACAGCATTGTTTACCTCGCGAGATCATGCATTAACAGAATCAGTAGCAACACGAATCATTGAATTAACCCCTAACGGAACAATTGATAAGATGATGACCTACGATGAATATATTTCAAGTGAAGATGTAGCAGCTTTGCGTGCTTCATTATATAAAATTAAATAGAGAAATTCTATTTAATTTCGAACAAGAAAGGCCATTTTGTAATACAAAATGGCCTTTCTTGTTTTATGGCAATTGGCAATATTTATCGCAGGTTACCCGAGCCCCAGCAAATTAAAATGATTATCTTCGCGTTTTGTCAACTATGAATATGAAACTGGAAGAACAGCTGCTTGAAAGAAGTGAGAATAAGTGTGAATTATGTGGATCTGAGGACAATCTTAGCATTTATGAGGTCCCTCCTCAAACTCAAAATACAGCCGAAGAATGTGTTGTGACATGTGGAAAGTGCTTAGCGCAGATTGAAAAAAAAGAGCTATTAGACAGCAAACACTGGCAGTATCTTAGTGGAAGTATGTGGAGTGAAGTTCCCGGAGTACAGGTAGTGAGCTGGCGCATGTTAAACCGATTAAGGCAGGAAAGCTGGGCAATTGACAATCTGGATATGATGTATCTTGATGATGAAACTTTGGCCTGGGCCAAAGCTACCGGTGATCATGAAAATGATTCGGCAGTTGAATTCCATAAAGATTCTAATAATAATGTATTGGAAAACGGGGATACAGTGGTGATTATAAAAACACTTGATGTTAAAGGATCCAGTATAAGCGCAAAACTTGGAACAGTGGTAAAAAACATTAAATTAGTTGATGACAATAAGGAACAGATAGAAGGCCGTGTTGAAGGTCAGCTGATTGTTATTCTTACCAAATATGTACGGAAGCAAAGCTAATTTGCTATCATAAAATAAAGCCATCAAAATTGATCTAATTATGAAATCAATTGAAATTATTTCCATTCCCGTCACCGACCAGTTGCAGTCAAAAGAATTTTATCTGCAATTGGGATTTGAAGTGATTGTAGAGGCCCCTTTTGAAGGTAATAAAAAATGGATTCAGATGGGATTTCCCGGCAGCCCTGTTTCCATTACTCTGGTTACCTGGTTTGACAATATGCCTGCTGGTTGCATTAATGGTCTTGTGATAAAAACTGATGATCTTGATAAAGACAAAGCAGAACTAACGGCAAAAGGAATCACAGTTGGAGACATTGACCAAACCCCATGGGGTCGTTTTGCCGCCGTAAAAGATCCTGATGGTAATAGGTTAAGTCTGCACCAGGGAAGATAATATGATCAGTATTCAGTATTTTAAAGATTCTTTAGCCAGCGGAAAGATACCTTCAAACTTACCTGCACATTTGCAGGCGCTTTGGTATGAGGGAAAAGGAGACTGGAAAACAGCACACGATCTGGTAGATCACCTAAGCAATAAACAATCTGCTCACGTACACGCCTATCTGCACAGAAAAGAGGGAGATGTATGGAATGCTGATTACTGGTACAACCGGGCAGGGCAATCGAGACCGAATGTTACTCTGGAAAAAGAATGGGAAAATCTCGTTTCATTGTATTTGTCATTATTACCAAATTCTACTGGTAATTAAAATGAATATGTATATTTAAATTCCTTAAATTATCATTATTAACTCCTATGAAACACGCTTACGCCCTGCTTTTGCTATTTGTTGGCTTTTTGCCTAAAACGTTTGCTCAAACCCAACCCAAAGGAGGTTCCGTTGCCGATGTTGCTTTTATTCAAGGTCATTGGAAAGCAACTACTTCTCAAGGGCAATCAATTGAAGGAGTTTGGTTACAACCAGAAGGTGAAAACATACTAGGTTTTATGCGTATGATGAAAGCCGGTAAAGCTGATCTTTACGAAATATTAGCTTATGAGCAAACCGAACAGGGATTGGTCTCTATGGTAAAACATTTTAAACCAGGTCTTCTGGGCCTTGAAGAGAAAGACAAACACGATCGTTACAATTTTGTAGAGGCAAGTAAAGACCGTGCTATCTTTGAAAAAGAGGGCGAAAGCTTACGTATTCTATATGAAAAACGTTCTGCTAATCAATTTGTAATTGCCAGAGGCAACCTGCAAGATGGCAAATGGGCATTCAAAGACCTGTTTGTATTTAACCGTGCCAAACCCTAAAGTGCGATCCTTTCATTTACTCCTATTTCATTAATGAAATACTTGTCATGTGAAATCACCAGTAAAGTTCCTTTGTAATCTTTTACTGCTGAGGTTATAACCTCCAGACTTTGAACGTCGAGATTATTGGTAGGCTCATCTAAAATAATGAGTTCAGGAGAACTATTGCTGACCATTAGGCAACAAAAAATTAATTTAATCACCTCCCCTCCGCTAAGTTGTTTGGATGCCTTATCCCACATATCAATTTTGAACAGGAATTGATGTAGCAATGTTTTAAGTCGGTGTTCTGGCAAGTGATGTGAATTAAATTCTTGCACTTGTTCAAACACTGTTAGTCTATTATCTAGCAGCGAATACTCCTGATCGATATAAAGGTGTTTAAAATTAGCCATGGTCAATGCGCCCGCTGATGGTTTTATCTCCCCCATTATCAATTTCAAAAGTGTAGTTTTCCCTGAGCCATTTCTGCCCGAAATGGCAATCCTTTCGCCACTTCTAATCTGAAAGTTCAATGGATTTTCCCATAAATACTGTGAACTGTAACCAAAATTCACATCCTTTGCCGTTACCAATATTTTCCCTGTATGCAGATTTGAATTTTCAAAAATCATTTTCAATTCCTTTACCTCAGGCAATTGTTGCTTAAGCTGCTGAAGGTTTTGAAAAATCCCGTTTACCTTATCAAAATGTACTTCCTGCAATTTGGATGTACTTTGCTCTGATCTGTTTTTAATCGTATTCATAAAAATCCGGGGAACACCCTTCTTTATCTGTTTCTGATTCCCTCTTGAATTCTCCTTTTGTTTGCGTTCAGCTGCTTCTCTGGCCACTTGCTTAGCTTGCCGTAAGGCTTTCTCTTTGTGATCTGCCTGAGCTCCTAATGCCATTAATTTCTCTTCTTTTTGCATTCTATAGAACTCATAATTACCTCCATAAGTTGCTATCCCATTTTGATCCAGTTCAAAAGTAATATCAAGAAGGTTAAGTAAAGTTCTATCATGACTCACAACTATAGTCGTTGCTTTACTTGTCTGTATCAGATTATATAATTGTGCCCGGCTCTCTACATCAAGATGATTTGATGGTTCATCAAAAAGTATAACCGATGGTGAATGAATTGCAATACCTGATAAAAACACCTTGGTTTTCTCTCCTCCACTAATTGTTCTCATCGGCTGAGCTAATTCAATGTGTTGTATATTCCACAACCTAAGCGCTGCCAGAGCCCTCTCTTCAACATTCCAGTCGTCATCTAATTGGGCGAAGTTGGTTAAAGAAGCATCGCCATTAAGTATTGCGTACAATGCTCCCATTTTACAGTCAATACCCAAGGCCTGGCCAATGGTTAAATCGTCGTACTGGCCAAAATGTTGAGGGACATAAAAAGGTTTGCTTGTTGATGCAACATCCCCTGAGGCGGGCTCAACTCGACCTGCAAGAATCTGCAGTAAAGTAGATTTTCCAGAACCATTGGCACCTATTAAGGCGATCTTTTGCCCTTTAGAAACAGAGAAATTTATATCGCGGAACAGGCATTCCTTGTTGGAATGCACATATGAAATTTGTTTAACTACAACACCCATAAAGCATCATTGGTAAAAAGTAAAAAAATAAGATTTAAATTATGCGCAAGCACGAGACGCTAGACAAGTACAGCGGTACTGTTTAGCATTTGAGCAAAAAAGGAAAAGCTACTGCTCTGTTTATAAGATCTTACATTCTTCTTAGTGAATTACACCAACATAGATAAAATAGCATTTGCCATTATCTTACATAAATGTTCTCAATGGAGTAATTAGTCGTTTATACGACAAAGATAAATATTTTTTCAAGAAACGAATATCTTCTGAACTATCGAATAACCAAATTCTTATGAACCTGATGAAGAATCTGTTCATAATAGTCTGCCAGTTTTGAAAAATCTTTTAGTGGATCTGGGGGATACATCAATGCATTAAAGAATGTTTCGATATCTCTTTCAGTAGTCAGAATCACTTCGTCTTTTATCATTTCAACTGTCTCACTTAGAGCGGTTACATCCTGCTTTTTCATAAAAAACTTTTGATATACTAATATACTAAATAAACAGATTATTTGCTAAAATTTTAGCTACTTATAATTACGCCTGGCCCATTTAATACATGGTTCAATCCATTCTGGCATAGGCTTAAATAAAAAACCATGTTTTAGACCCGTGTTTAGCTCTATTTCTTTATAATTTGAAACCTTTAAATTAGATGTTTCTTTCCTTTTAATCGCAGAAACGCCATATTCATCTGATCGCTCGTATATGGTTAAAATATTTCCGCAGAAATTAATTCCGGGGAAAGAGGTTAGATCCTTATCTCTGTAACAACCAATAAATACAAAATTAAGATTTGGATTTTTTAAGGTACTGGATACATATTGCGCAATATATCCCCCTTTTGAAGTACCAATAACTGTAATGTGATCTGATTTAATGCCTAATTTCAATAAACTATCTATTTGCAGGACAACTTTTTTTGTATAGGCCCCTACATCTGTATTGGAAGCCCTTCTTTCACTTATCACTTGAAATCCTGCTTGTTTAAATTTATTTAAAACCTCCACATATTCCGTTTTTCCATATTCAGGATGCGCTTCTGAAAGCGGATGGTCTTCAGCAAACTTATTGTGAAGAAAAAAAATATATTCCTGTGCAGTGCAAAATAAGGAGCAAGCTGATAAGAGCAACAGAAGGACAGATTTTTTGAAATTCATTCTTTGCAGTTTATACCTATAACAATTCATCAATCTGCTTAGCCAAGTTCCTATCTTTTTCAGTAATAGTATCACCGGCATCATGAGTACTTAGCCAAAATTCCAGTTTATTCCATTCATTACACCATTTGGGATGATGATTATTCTTCTCTGCTAAAAATGCTACCTTAACCATAAAAGCGAAAGCTTCTCTAAAATCTTTGAATATTAATATTTTGTGCAGTTTATTTTCAACAATATCCCACTCCTTTTGAACTACATTTTCCATATATCATTAACAAGCAATAAGCGCTTATGTTTAGATTCTACTTATAATTTATTCGATTCCTTTCAGTGTCCTTTAAATAAGCAACAACCCCTGCAGGAAGCTCTTCACTCTCTATTGGGAAACTAATAGAATCCGCAACGTAGTTTTTTGTACTAGATGCTTTTTGAAAAATTTCAAATAAGGCAATTGGTTCCTGATTGAAACTAATGCAGGTACTAATAAAATGCATTTCCTCTATCCTATGGTCTGACTGCTTTAATTTCTCATTAATATCTTTTAAACGTGAAATAAAGTGCCGCTGTCTGATAAAAGTATTGCTGTTCATAATAATGAAAATGTAATCTGCATAAGAAGTTACTTTTCCGTAATACTTATGATTATCTCCCCCACTTCTCTCTATCAGGTATTCGCCCGAAGATTCAGATTTATAGATTTCAACAGACGAACGCCAGATTCTTTCTTCATTAATTTCTTCTGGGTTATCAGGCAAATTACGGTTAAAAGAATACCATAGCCCTACCAATTCGTCCAATAACTTATAGTTAACCGTAACCCTAGGGATATCAATTTTTAAATCATTAAAACTAAATGCCTCGCTGTGCGAATTAATAAAATCGATGTAGTTATCATAGCCCAACACCTGCACTATCCGACTTAGTTTGCTAAGGTTCGGTTTACTGGATCCTGTGAGGTCTTTCCGATTTTCGTATGCCTTTAGTTTATTAATAATAAGATGTTCATACAAATAATTTGCTCCAAATAAATCGGTTTCTTTTTTTACTTTTTGCTTTCTGTTACGATCCAGCAATAACCCGTTTAATTCTTCTACAATATAAGTCCATTCAGACTTAGAGACATCTTTCCATGTCTTTTTCTTTAGAAAATTACTGGCTAAAAAATTCATTAGCTTCTCAAGATGCAGCAGGTCTTCCTTATTCATAATACGAATATAAGATAAAAATAACACCATATAATACGTATATAAGACTTTTATATTTTCATGTTTCTGGAAGTTTGTTCAAAACGCAGTCATGAATTATATCATAAATATCAAATTATATCTCACACCTAAAACTAATTGATCATGGACTATTCTCAAATCTTTTTCATCTACTGGTGGGTATTCGCTATCCTGTTCACCCTCCTATTTTACAAGTTTATATTAAGAGTTTTCCTAGGCATGGTTATCGTACCCGAAAACAAGATAGGCTTGGTTACCAAGAAATTTGTGCTTTTTGGCAGCAATAAAGAATTACCAGACGGACGTATTATTGCGACTAAAGGCGAAGCTGGTTTTCAGGCAAAAGCACTGGCTCCCGGACTTTACTGGGGTATGTGGCCTTGGCAATACAATGTGAACATGCACGGGTTTACCATTATACCCGAAGGTAAAATAGGACTGATCCTGGCTAATGATGGTGCAGAAATACCAACAGGTGCGATCCTTGCCCGAAGAGTGGAATCGGATAATTTTCAGGATGCAGAGAAATTCTTAAACAACAATGGACAAAAAGGTCGACAAACCTCTTATATCACCGCAGGTACTTATCGTATCAACTTGTTTGCCTTTACCATTACAATTGCCGACATGGTTATCATTCATGAAAATATGGTAGGCATTGTAACCACGCTTGACGGGCATCCAATTGAAAGCGGGCAAATTGCCGGCAAGCAAATTACTGGTCACAATAATTTTCAGGATATTGATGTTTTTCTGAAAAATGATGGTAATCGTGGTTTGCAGCCATCAATCATTTTAGCAGGCAGTTACAACATTAATCCATGGGCCATTCAAATTGAAGAAATACCTATGACCGACGTACCCATTGGTTTTGTGGGTGTTGTGATCAGCTACATTGGCGAAGACGGCAAAGATTTAACCGGAGAGAGCTTCAAGCATGGTAATATTGTAAGCAAAGGCCAACGTGGGGTATGGATGGAAGCCTATGGCCCTGGCAAATATCCGTTCAACAAATACATTATGAAGGTGGAACTGGTGCCTACCACGAATCTGGTATTGAACTGGGCTAACGCCAGGAACGAATCTCATGAGTTAGATAAGAATCTGAGTACTATCACTGTCCGCTCCAGAGATGGCTTCCCTTTCAATTTAGATGTATCTCAGATCATTCATATTCCCGCAACCGAGGCACCCAAAGTAATAGCCCGTTTCGGTAGCATGAGCAATTTAGTAAGTCAGGTATTAGAGCCTACTATTGGCAATTATTTTCGAAATTCCGCACAAGACAGCGATGTAATCAGCTTTCTGATTAGTCGTAAAGAAAGACAACAATCAGCAAAAGAACACATTAAAGCTGTCTTGGACGATTACAATGTGAATGCTGTAGATACTTTAATAGGAGATATTCATCCACCGGAAGCATTGATGAAAACCCTGACCGATCGTAAGATTGCAGAAGAGGAACAAAAAACTTATCAGACCCAGAAAATGGCACAGGAACAGCGTCAGGGCATGGAGAAAGAGACTGCCATTGCGGATATGCAAAAGGAAATTGTAAAAGCACAGCAAAGTGTTGAAATTGCTCAACGTACAGCTGATGCAACGGTAAAAAAAGCAGAAGGTGATGCCAATAGTTTAAAACTGCAGGTTGATGCTGAAGCCACTGCAACTAAAATGCGTGCAAACGCAGAAGCTGAAGCAACTAAAGCCCGTGCCGGTGCACAAGCTGAAGCTACCAAACTTAATGCTACTGCCGACGCAGAGAAGATAGCCAAAACCGGATTGGCCGAAGCAGAAAAAATTATGGCCATAGGTAAATCTACAGCTGATGCTTACGACTTGCAGGTAAAAGCCATGGGAGGCGACAACTTTACCAAGTTTAAAATAACCGAAGAAATTGGAAAAGGAAAAATTAAAATCATCCCAGATTTAATTGTAAGTGGCGGCAATGGCAGCGATGGTAGCCTAAGTGGCTTAATGGGCCTGCAATTGATGCAAATGATACAGCAAGACAAAGGGAAAGCCAGCGAATAATAAACCCTAATCACTTGAACTTATGGATGCCAATATAAATTACAAAACTGAAATGACTCCGGATATTGCCTTACAATTATTAAAAGATGGTCATGAAAGATTTCTTAATGAGCGCAGTAAACATCGCAACTTGCTACAGAAAGTACAGGAAGCAAAAGATAATCCAAAGCCGTTTGCAGCAATATTGAGCTGCATGGATTCCAGGGTTCCAACTGAATTGATTCTTGACCAGAGTATTGGTGATATTTTTAACATTCGCATTGCAGGCAATGTCATATCTCCACATGTGTTAGGCTCGTTGGAGTATACAATAGCTACAGCAGGTTCAAAACTGATCGTAGTAATGGGTCACACCAGTTGTGGGGCGGTAAGGAGTGCTTGCGACGATGTGATGATGGAAAATCTTTCAGGTTTGCTAAGAGAAGTAAAAGTCTGCATCTCACAAGAGCTTACAGAAATAAGCGACAGAACAGGCCACAATGAATCTTTTGTAAATAAGGTTTCTTTACTTAATGTTTACCGTTCTGTGCAGCAGATACTTGAGCAAAGCAGCATTATACGACAACGCGTGGACAGCAGAGAAATAAAGATCATACCTGCCATGTACGATATCTCTGTAGGTAATTTAACTTTTTACAATAAACATTCCTAACATGTTGAAATAGTAGGATTGGAAACTCAGACTTTCTCCATAATTTAGCTACTACAATAGGTTTGCTATGGAGAAGAAAAGATACCAGGGAGCACTAAACGATAAGGATAGATCAAAGCAGAAATTGATCCAGGCTGTTGGAATTGTAATCCAAGACAAAGGGTATACCGGATTAACCGTTACAAACATTTCAAAAGCTGCAGGATTAGACCGTAAATTAATTACACTTTATTTTGGTTCTGTTGATAACCTGATTGAAATTTATGTAAAAAGCAAGGACTATTGGGTAGCTGCAGCGGGTAATGCAGGTAACATGATCGAAAATAGCCAGGGGAAAGACACGAAACAAATATTGGAAAATCTGCTGCTCAATCAATTAGATTATTTCTATGGGAATGAAGAGATGCAAAAGATTGTACTTTGGCAAATTAGCCAGAGAAGCCAGATCATGTATCAGATATGCGAAGAACGAGAACAACTTAGTTCCATATTCTTTGCATTAGCAGATAAGGAATTGAAGGGAAAGGATGTCGATCTTAGAGCGATATCTGGTCTATTGGTAGCGGGTATTTATTATATGGTACTTCACGCCAAAACTACCGACAGTCTTTTCTGTGAAATTGACATCAATAAACCTGAAGGGATGAAAAGAGTCAAAGAAGCGATAAGCCGGGTTTTGGAATGCGCTTACCGTAATAGGACCCAGTCATAAATAATAGGAAACCTTTTATCAGAACTTATAACCGAGTGAAATACTAAAGCCGGTATTTTTCATTTTACCTTTCCGTTTTATCCCGCTATACGCTGTTTGTAAATTTGCCAGTCCTATTTCACTATTGAATTGGATGGAGTATTTATTAAAGAGCTCATAACCTACTAAAAAACTAGCCCCATAATCCAGGGGCTTTCCATATAAATAAGTTCCAAATTCACCCTTTTCTGCATCGTTTTTGAAGTTCACCTCTCCATTGTCTCCAATTTGAATATCCCCAATTAAAACACCAGAGGCAGACTTCCACTTCCCTCCTGTTCCATATCCTAAATAACCCCCTGCACCAAGTATTAAATTCCCAGTTCCCAACTTGGGTTTATAGAGTAAATTAACCGGTACTTCTATATAGGAAACATTAACTTTAAAGTCATTACTGTAGCCAAGGCCTTCTCCTTTTTGTCTAAATCCTTTAGAGGAATACAAAGCGGCTGGCTGAACATAAAAAGCACCAGATATAGGAATGTCAACTGTAAGCCCTAGGTGAAAACCTGGAATTAATTCGGTTTCACCCTTATTTCCTTGTTCATCTTCCATAATTGCGTTTGAAAAATTCACACCAGTCCTTACGCCTATTTTCGTTTGCGCATGGGCAAGGTTAAATGTGGTAATCAGGAAAAATAGAAATAGCGAAGCGTATAATTTATTGTTAGTCATGAGGTTGGTTACATAGAAACCAAATGTATTAATTATCCCGATAACGGGAAAATTATATTTTTTTATTTCAGATAAGCACATGGCACGTTTACTGACACATAATCAATTCCAAAAGCAGCCTTCATTAACTTGGATACAACAACTGCGATGGTTCTCTCATCCCTATGCATTTGAGGCAGAAGCCCCATCATAGCGTAACTGATTGGATTTACTGCCGGAATAAGTGTCTCCCAGGGATAACCTTTACCCCATATCAACCCTTTTACTGTAGTGTTAAGATCAGCAGATTCCGACAGCAGATAGTTCAATAGCGAAGCGGAATGGTTGGAATTTTGATTGACGGTATGAAAAATAGGGCTTTGTCCACCAAACCCATGTTCATCAGTTCCTGCTTTTGCATTTACGTCTGCTCCATTCCTCACCAGAACTTCTGCACAGGAAAGATGATTAAACTCAGCGCAGACATGAAGCAGGCTAACCTCATGTAAAGGCGTATAGGCACACCGCAAACTAACCGGTCGGTTAAGTGCACCAGGATCTGTAGTCAAATGTTGCGCTAAAATCTGAGCATCATCTGAGAGGACGGCTAGAAGCGCCGGGTCATTAAACTCCAGCCCATAATCGATGAATGCCCTGACACATTCTTTAAAGCGGTCTGTTCTGGCATATTCGCTGGTGAGTTCATAGATTAGGGGATAACCATTGAAGATATCGTTGGGGTGAACTCCATGCTGAAAACATGATCTGATCCCCTCCACATCATGGCATTCAATATCACCGATTATTTTCTGCAGGTAGTCCATACCTACTAATTTAAGAAATATCGTTTACTTCTCGGCCCTGAATGTATTGGACACTAATTTTCTAGGGCGCTTATTTTTAAGCTGCTCTCCACCGCTTGCATTACTTTGCCCTTCTTCAGAGTGGAACCGGTTGGGTTTAAAAGTTCTTGGTTTCTCTGCCCTATTCTCATCAGCCAGTTTAACACTTATCTTTCTGCCTTTTAAAACCATACCATTTATGGCTGCAATTGCTCTATCGGCACCTGCCTGGTCCACCATTTCTATAAAGCCAAAGCCTTTATGTCTGTGGGTTACTTTATCGGTCAGTAGATGCACACTGTGCAACATTCCATGGACACTGAATATCTCAATCAGTTCAGCTTCCTGTATATCAAGTGGATAGCCCACCACAAATAATTTAATCATGAATCTATTTAAAGCTGTAAATTTAAGCTTTAATATTCTACTTTTTAATATTTACCAATATTTCTCCATCATCAAGTCCTTCAACCATAACCAGCCTTTTTTATATAGCTGTTTTCAGCTATTTTTGATATTATCTTAATAACAGGCAGGCATTCTAGCTACATTAGCTTAATTATCTACGCTACAATGAAAAAATACGGTTACACCTTGTTTTTGATATTTTCCTTTTTTAGTGCGCTTTCGCAGATGCCATTAAATGGAGGCCATTATGCCGACAGCCTTGCTCAGCAGTTAAAAAAAGAGCTACCGAATACCACAAAAGCAAAAAGTAGTTTTCTACTTTCAGAATTTTACTTAAGAACAGATACAGCAAAAGCTGAGCAGTATTTGCAACAAGGATTAGCATACAGCGAAGGAAATAGCTTTATGGAAGCAGTCTCTTTATATTATAAAGCTTTGCAGATGATGGCTAAAAATCCAGAACTTGCTGAAAAAATGCTTTTGCAATCAGATGCCTCACTAAAAAATTTCAAAACAAAGGATGCTCTTCTGGTTAGATCAATGTGCTGGCACAGTTATGCATTTCGCCATCATCTTAGAAACGAAATTAAAGAATCTATAGAAATTATACTGCATAAGGCAATTCCATTGGCTATACAATCAGGCGATCTGGGTTTCTTAGGAAAAAACTATTTTCTCCTTTCGGCGGGATTCAAAAATCTGGGTCAGCACACTAAAGAAAAAATCTATTTAACAAAAGCAGTTTCAATACTTAAAAAAGCTAATGCACCTCAATATCTTGCCATGATTTATCAATCTATTGGAGAAAATTATATTTCATTAGGTAAGTTAGAAGAGGCCAAATCAAATTTAGACAGCATGATGACCTTACTTAAGCCGTATCCACAGTCCGAGATGTGGTTAGAATATTGTGCCGGCGAAGCTTTACGCCTTAATACTGCCTTGCAGTTCGACAGCGCACTGGCTGTAGTAGAAAAGGGGGTAGTCCTGTCAAAAAGATTCAAAGGTACTTATGCCGAAAAACGTATATTACTGCAAAAATTTTATGCTCTTCATAGTAAAGAAGATTTCCCTGGAGCAACGAATGTAGCACTGGCTTTGGTTAAGGACAAACAATTTATGGCATGGGAAACAAACAAGTTGCAGATTTACCATGGGCTGGCAACTAGTTATGAGGGCATGAAAAATAAGCAAAGTGCTTACAAATGGTTAAAACTTTATAGCGGGTTGAGTGACAGTTTGAGTAACAGCAAACTAAAAGAAACTGCAAACCTCCTCGAAGTAAAATATAGAACAGCAGAAAACCAAAAGAAAATTGTGGCGCTTAACGCCGAGAATGAAAAGGCAAAACTTGCCGCAAAAAATAGTCGATTAGTGAACTGGCTATTGGGGCTGGCCAGTGTATTTTTACTTATTGTTGCATTTTTTGGCTGGTTATTTTACCGCAATAGCAACAAATTAGCTTTACAAAAAGATCTGAACCACCAACAGGAACTTAAAGATGTTGACAGGCAACAGCAGATAAAACTAGTGCAGGTAATGCTGAATGCTAAAGAAGACGAGCAAAACAGGCTTGCTCGCGATTTGCATGATGGACTGGGGTGTATGCTCGCAATAATAAAATTAAACCTGACAGATTATATACAGGAACAGGGCAACAATAACAATCATGAGCTGCAAAATATCGTTGCGCAATTGGATACTTCCATAGCTGAACTTAGACGTATATCCCACAACATGATGCCTGAAATGCTATTAAAACTTGGCCTTAAGGCACTGCTAAAAGACTTATGCGAGTCCGCAGCTTCTGCAGCACTGAAAGTGGATTTTCAATATCTTGGCATCAAAAACAACCTGCTTGCGCAAGAACAGATAAACATTTATCGCATTATACAAGAGGCCATTACCAACGCAACCAAACATGCCCAGGCACAAAACCTTTTGCTTCAATGCTCACAAAATGAAGATGTGTTTTTTATAACCGTTGAAGATGACGGAAAAGGCTTTGACGCGACACATTTGGATAAGGTTGAAGGCATAGGCCTTAGCAACATCAAAAGCCGGGTAGAATACCTAAAAGGCAAAATTGAAATCCTATCGGAAAGAAATAAAAGAGGCACCTCCATCAATATAGAACTTTATGTTACAGCATAAAAACACCATCGCCATTGTTGATGATCATCCGATAGTAATAGAGGGATTGATTAGGCTTTTAAGTAAAAAACCGGAATATGAAATTGTCGGTGGCTTTACCCGAGGCGAGGAATTTATTTCGTTTTTAAAAAAAGCATCGGCAGAAATTGTTTTACTCGATATTATGCTTCCTGACATAAATGGGATGGATTTGTGCAAAACAATAAAAACCATATCTCCGGATACGGTTGTATTGGCATTTAGCAACCACTACGAGCGTAGCGCAATTTTGCAGATGTTAGCCAACGGCGCCAGCGGATATTTACTTAAAGAATCCTCCATGGAAGAAATTGTTGTCTGTATCAATGAAGCTTTAAATGGTCAGATAACTTTTAGTAACATAGTTAAAGAAATTATCGCCCGACCGCAGTTAAGCGAATCTCAAGATTTTGCCAAACTTACAGTACGCGAAAAAGAAATTTTAAAGCTAATTGCACATGGCAAAACCACCAATGACATTGCTGAAATGTTATTTTTAAGCAAGTTTACTGTAGAAAACCACAGAAAAAACTTACTACAAAAGCTCAAAGCCAAAAATGTTGCCGATTTAATAAGACACGCTACGCTACAAAATCTGATTTAACCATTATATTATTTCTGGTATTATCTTTCTCCTCCGCATTTCATCAAACAAATCGTAAAACATTTTTTCTGTATCAATAAACTCGTGAAAACCCATTCTTCTTGCCTTTGTTCCATCAGCAAAAAAATCATAGTCCCAGGAGAACACAAAGTCACCAAATGCCCATGAAGATAAATCTTTATAGCTATAATTCAATCCATGTTCCTCCTGTAAGGACCTCCAGAGCTCTTCCTTGTCCGCCATAACTGTTTGTAGAGGCATTTGCAAAGGCGCCGCAACTTCCATATTAAAATATGCAGCAATTTTGGGCCAAAGCTCATTCCACCTAAACAAGTCGCCATTGTTGATATTGAATGCCTGATTTGCACATTGTGGATTTGTAGCAGCCCATACGGTGGCTTTGGCCAGAAGTCCTGCATCTGTCATTTCCATCAATTTATCATAGGCCCCCAATTTTCCGGGAAAACGTAAGGGAATCCCAATTTTCTTAGAAATAGTAGCAAACACCGCAATTACCATTGCAAGATTCATAGGATTACCTGTTGAGGTTCCACCAACCACTGAAGGCCTAATAGCAGACCAGGTCCAACGTTTGTTCTTCTGTTGTTTTTCAAGGAAGTTCTGTTGATCTACATTAAATTCAGGTGGCATATGACCTGCATCACTTTCTTTTGCCGGAGTTTTAAAAGGGCCTAGATGGGCACCATAAACTTTGTATCCTTGCATCAGACTAACGTGTTCCAAATTGATTGCCACAGGTTCAATTGCTGTCAATACATTCACTAACATAGCCAGATTAGGTTCAACCAGTTCTGCCCAACTCGCCCTATCCTGATAGGCTGCGTAAAATATGTGAGTAACTTCAGATAATGAACTAAGCTGCGTGTTGCATGATATAGGATCGAGTAAATCAACAGCTATATATCGGATTTTCTTGGTGTCTGTCCCTCCTCTTCTGGACAAACCAATAATGTCCCAGGTTCCTAATTCTTCGAGGTAATTTATTAGATTGGTTCCAATTACTCCATTGGCTCCAACTACTAGTGCTGTTTTTCTATTCGCTTTCATATTAAGTTGTCTATTATTTAAGTTTAATCAACCGCTAGTCAAAGTTCACCTTATTAGGTCGGAGAAAATGGTATAATTCTGGTATAATATTGTATATTTCCTACATGAATCGTTACAGGCAATTTGAACCTTTACTGATTTCTGATTTTGAAGCCTCTAATTGGCAACATCCAGAGCATAATCATAATCACTATGAAATAATCTATATTAAAAAAGGATCAGGAAGGCATGTGATTAATCAGATGGCTATCCCCTATAACGCTGGGGACATCTTCTTATTAGGTCCAGAGGAAGCTCATTACTTTGAAATTGATATACCTAGTCATTTTGTCTATTTAAAATTTACCGATTTATATCTCCACCAAGATGTAAGTAATATTAATAATTACGTACAGAACCTGGAATACTTAATAAAAAGCAGAGAAACGCATCTGGCAGGGTTTAAATTGTCCGACAATGACCGACGTACGGTAGCTCTTCTATTTGATGTGCTGATCACATTAAAAAGCGAACCGCTTCATAACGAAGAGCTGATCTGGATGCAGATTCTCGCATTATCACATATTTTAAAAAGAAATATGCCAGAACTAATGTCCTTTGGTAACCGCAGTAAGGATATGCAGGCGATTTTTTGCTATATACATAAATACATCTATTCACCTGATCAGCTTAGGGCTACAATTATGGCTGAGCATTTTAATATAACAGCAGACTATATGGGGCCTTATTTCAAAAGAAACACTGGAACAACCTTACGTGAGTATATTCAAAATTACCGAAGAACACTGATAAAACAAAGAATGACAAGTGGAAAGTACAGCTTAAAACAAATTGCAGCTGAATTTGGATTAACAGATGAAAGCCATGTTAGTAAGATAATTCAGACTTGATTTTTATCAGTTCACATCGGTAGTTATTTGAATATCATGTTCTTTAGCAACAGCTAAACACCCTTCAATTACTGTTTTCGCAATTTGCAATGCGGCATCGCTCCTGTGAAACACTCCATTGTCTACTTCTAATAAGGGACAAACGGAATTAAATATACAGTTACTGATCACTTTTTTCCAGATAACAGTTTGGATATCAGCTTCGGATCGGAAAGAAAAACCAGCTGTATTTAGCGTTTCAACAATATCATATAGCTCTTCAGCAGAGCCCTTAATTACCCAGATCTTTTCAACGTTCAGGCCATTTTGAAGAAATACTATTGGATTTAAATTAAAACTGATATGTTATTTCAGCTGTAATTCCATTTGAATATTGCATCGCTCATAGGGTGTTGCCCGGCTTACTACTTTCTTGAATCCTAACTTATGATACAGATTAATAGCAGGTTTCAATACAGTATTGCTTTCAAGATAAATTTTCGACGCCCCCAATTCCTTTGCGGCATTAATAACTGTTTGACCAAGCAACCAGCCAATACTTTTTCCCTGGATTTTAGGTGAAACTGCCATTTTTGCCAATTCAAAATCATAATCTGGATCGTTCATTTTGATAAGTGCACAAACACCCACAGGTTCATTTTCGTATAGAGCCACAAATATCTTTCCGCCCTTATTCAAAATGTATTCCTTTGGATTATCTAAAGCCTTATAATCTGCCTCTTCCATTTGAAAATATGTAGAGATCCATTCCTTGTTAAGGGATCTAAAGGCAGCTTGATACTGGTCTTTATAGGCCACAATCCGCACATCTTTACTTTCACGAAGTTTCTTTTGTTCCTGCACTCTTCTAAGCAATGACTTTTGCTCCAACAAGAATTCCCACTCTTCTATCGCTTCCCAAAGGTTGTGCCTGGCCTCCAAAATAACGCTTTCAACAGCGGCATCTACATCTACACATTGCACCTTTATCTTATAGGACAGCGCTATCCCTTTTGTGGTTAATGCGACAACGTTTCTGCGTTTATCAGACGACTCTCTATTTTCCTGAACCAGGCCGACAACCGTCATTTCCTGAATTATTTTACTAACTGAAGGCTGTGAATGACCTATCTCCGTCGCAATTTCAGTTATGGTTTTTTCTCCCTCTTCTGAAAGAACAAAAAACACGGGGAACCACTTTGGAGAAAATTCTACTTTATATAATTCATAAATCTGAGCTGCGTCTTCAGTTACTTTTGAAGTCAGTAATCTTAACCGGCTGCCAAGAGCCATTTTCCCCGTTTTCTCAAATAGTTTCATATATATAATTAATTACATAATCAGTTATGCAAATGTAAGTAATATAAATTATGTCACAAATTTTTCTTTAAGGGGGGAGTGATTAACTTTTAAAAAATTCACCAAAATGCCAGAGAATTCCGGAGGGATCATGCAAAAAACACTCTTTGCCCCAATGATCAATCCGCATCGGAACGAGCTTTGCATTTTTATATTTAGTGGTGAGATCAAGAGCCAAAAGCTCTTGCCAATATTTGTCAACATCTTCAACCTCTAAAAAAATCATAGTGTTATCTATCCAATCCTTTACATAGGCGTTCTGAAGGTAGAATGCGATCTTCTCTGTTTTAAAAACAGACATATCAGGTGTAAGAACTGTTTCATCAAAACCAAGGTCTCTGTAGAAACTCCTTGAAAGTTCAAAATCTTTGGCCCCGATAAATGGCCTAATGGATATTGCTTTATGTTTCATTGGTTTAACTGTTGATTTCGATAGTAGACTTAATAAATAATTTTAGAATAATAACCAAGCTACTTGAAAGAACAACGTATCATGATTGTATAGATTTCGACTAATGAGCTATGCCGTACATTGATTTGGTTTACTAATAAATTGACTTCTGCGCTCCAGCAAAGTCCTCCATATAATCATTAAAAAAGCCAGAATTCCAAATGCCATACCCACCCATGGACTTTGAGAAACCCCAACAGAGGCGATGAACCAACCACTTACAACAGTACCCGCCGTTACGCCAAGATTCCCAAATGAGATAGCCAAACTATTAGCAAACTCAGGAGCATGAGGGGCAGCAGAAGTCATGTAGGCAAACCCACTCAGAAAACAAGGCGCGTATAGAAAACCCCACAACGCAATTACCGATACAGTAGACCAAGTATTGGCACCCGAATAAAACAACATCACAGGAATCAATATCGTCCCACTTAGAAACAAAGCGATCGTTGCTGGAATATTTTTGCTCATCATTTTACCCGCCAGCCAATTAGATACTATCCCTGTAATACCAAAAAGGAACATCATATAACTGATGGTTTGAGTATCCATCCCTTTTACCTTGCCCAAATAATCTGCAAAATAGCTATAAGTAGAAAACCAGGCCGCGATCATAAAAAAGTTCATTGCAGAGCTAATCAAAAAACGACTATTGGTTAGCACCTTCAATTGTGTTCCATACGATTTCTTTTCCTGCGGATGCATAGGAGGCAAAATCTTGTAAATACCCAATAAAGCAATTGCAGTTACTACCGCTTGTACCCCAAAAGATGCCTGCCAGTTGAAAGCACTTGCCATATAAGTAGCAAACGGAACAGTAGTCACCATTGCTATTGCAATGCCACCTACAACAATCCCTGCCAATCGATATTCCTGCGATTTATCCGCATTTGCAACAGCTGCTGCTATAGCATTCGAAATAAATACAGGCTGCAAAAATGCAGGCAACATCCGCACTATGATCAGCAACCAAAAAGGCGGAGCAAAAGAAGATACTATTCCGGTAAGCAAAAACATCGCAATACTGATCATCATGATTTTTTTCCGGTCGAAGCCAGAAGTAAACAAGGTCATAAAAGGACCTGTTAATGCAATTACAAGGGCAAATGCACTAAGTAGCAAACCCGCTTTATCGATGGAAATATGGTAGTGGTCGGCAATCTGAGGCAAAATGCCAATAACCCCAAATTCGGTTGTAATAATTCCAATTAACCCCAAACATCCTACAAATGCAATTTTCTTCATTATTGATTTTATTTTCGGTCAAAAATAAATCTTAACTAATAGATTTGCCTTCTTTACAACCCAATGTAGGGAACTAACAAAAATGTAAGCCATGGCATTAAGGAAAGAAAATTCAACCAATAGCATTAATTACAAAATCATCAGCGATTGTTCTGATCTTGTATATGCTATAGCAATATTTGGAGGTCGATGGAAAGTACTTATTCTGCGAGAACTTGAGGGAGGAAAAATGCGATTTACTGAACTTAAAAATGCAATGCCAAAAATTACCGAACGGATTTTAAGCTTGCAACTAAAAGAACTGGAATATCATGGGCTCATCTCCAGGACACTCCATTCCTCAGTTCCACCCAAAGTAGAATACGAATTAACCGAAATAGGTATTGAACTTATTCCAATATGGGAAACTTTGAGCAGTTGGGGTTCAAAACACAGAAAGTTAAATCAACTAATCTAGTTTCCATTCGGGTCTTTCAAAGTGGCAGGTATATCCGTATGGCTGCTTTTGCAAGTAATTTTGGTGTTCTTCTTCCGCATTCCAAAAATCGGCTACAGGAACAACTTCCGTTATAATTTGTCCTGGCCATTTACCAGAAGCCTCCATATCTGCGATTAAAGCCTTAGCAGTTTCCCTTTGTGTTTCATCCATAAAAAAAATGGCTGACCGATAAGAGGTTCCTATGTCGTTTCCCTGCCTGTTCCGTGTTGTTGGATCATGGATCTGGAAGAAATATTCAAGGAGCGAACGATAGGATAAAAGTTCCGAATCAAATATGATTTCAATGGCTTCAGCATGTGTTCCATGATTCCGGTAAGTTGCATTGGGAACATCGCCTCCAGTGTATCCAACCACCGTTGAAATAACACCCGGCTGATGTCTGATAAGTTCTTCTACCCCCCAAAAACAACCGCCCGCCAGAATGGCTTTTTCTGTATTCATATTGCTTTTTTTTTATCCAATAAAGGTACGATGCTAATGCACTATTTATATAATAGAAATCCCATTTTCATCAAAAATCTCTAATACCGACGAACTGATTCCTACTCGTTCCAGACTTTTGACCAATTCCTGACCAATATCCTCGCTGCAAACAACTCGGAGAATCTTATCGCAATCATCCAGATCAACAGACCATTCTGAAATATCAGAAAAAATATTGATAACCTCGAAAACATGCCTTAAATCAATTGGGGTATTAATTACAGGGGATAGAATAATAACATATCTGGACATGGGAACTAACTAATTGAGATAACAAATGTATAAAATAATTTGAAAACAAACCAATCGTTCGGTATCTTTGAAGAATGGAAAATCCATATAAAAGAAAGAAAGATCCGGAAGCCAGTAAACAGCTAATCCTTAATATAGCAGCCGAAATCGGTGCTTCAGCTGGCTGGCATCAGGTTACTTTCCAAGCCATTTCCGATCAAACCGGATTGAGCAAGGGTGGCATTATCCATCATTTTCGTAATAAAGAAGAGCTGATGGAAGAATTGGTACGCCAAAGCCTGGTTGAACTGACCGAGTGGACCATTGAAGAAAAAAAGGCCTCAGGAAATGACATCGCCCCCATTGCCTTTCTTCGCTTCGTTATCAAAAAGAGCAGTGATCTCCATTACAGGAGAACCATGAAAGTCATCTTACAAGCGGCACTTATTAATGAGCACTACAAGGAAATGTGGGATGAATGGCTTACCAAGCATATTGCCGGTGGATCAGTAGCGAATCTGGATGTAAACGGCCTGATTATTATCCTTGTTACAGATGGACTTTGGTACGCTGATAACCTTGGCCTTTATGGCATCAGCGACGAAAAGAAAGAGCAGATCGTTAACAAATTACTCAACTTAAACTAATTTCATGAACAATTCTAATGAGACTACAGTCCACGAAGGCAAAACATTTAATAGTATCAATTATGCAGAAAAGAGACTGGAGAACCGAGAATTTATCAAATGTGAATTTGTAAACTGTGATTTCTCTAAGAGTGATTTAAGCCATAATGATTTTATGGATTGTCATTTTAATCAATGCAACTTCTCACTTACTGTGGTTACAGGTACCGGATTTAAGGATGTTACTTTTACCGGCTGTAAAATACTGGGAATTGACTTTTCGAAATGCAATAAGTTTTTGTTTTCTTTCCATTTCGAAAGGAGCCATCTGGATTATTCAACCTTTTATGGCACAAAGCTTAGGAAAACCAAATTCACAGATTGTTCACTCAAAGAAACTGATTTTGAAGAATCGGATTTAACCTCAAGCGTATTCCATAACTGTGATCTTTCAGGCGCAACATTTGTCAGGTCTGTTTTAGAGAAAACAGATTTCCGTACGGCAAAGAACTTCAGCCTGGATCCGTCTGTCAATAAAGTAAAGCAGGCAAAATTTTCTGCACTGAACCTTTCTGGCCTGCTTTACCAATACAACCTGGATATTGATTATCATGGTGAATAATATGGGACTGAAACTAATTAATGGTTACAATATGATTAAGTGTATTGTAACCTGTTGAAGCTCCCCAAACATTGTTATTAGCCAAACAGATGCTGTACTCGGGTCTATGCTTCCCCCCCACACGCGCTTAGACGATAAGTGGGTTTCCGCAGCTTTTTTATGAAATTATTTAAAGCTTAAAAAAGATATTGCGTTTGTAGAGCCAGTAGCAGAGGGCCCATTCAACCAAAAGCGTACTTAAAGCGGTAACTACGGCACTAACATTAGCCGGCAATCCAAACAACATTGTTAGAATACCACCCGTAAAGATTCCCGCAGTTCCATTCAACCATTGGACACCGATTGTCTCGAAAAATATATAGATAAATATGGCATTCATTCCCATTACAGTACATATCCATACGTATTTTACAAATTGCTTTACGTCGACCAACCAGTACGCCGCAGCCAGCATGATCAATACCCAGCCGCCCGATGCAAACACAAAAGAACTGGTACTTATTCTTTTTATAATTGGGCTGATCTGTAAAGCATCCAATCCGAATCCAATTAGCAGAGCCAGCAGGCCAAACCCGATCAGCATCTTTATTTTATAAGACGCTGATCGCGCTGAAATTAAAAGTTTTCCTGCCAGCACACCCCAAATTGTATGCACGGCAGTCGGCATTGCATTTATGGCTACCCAACCATCCGGATTGATCTTACCCATGAGAAGTGTATCTACATACGATCCAAAATTATGGCCTGCTACAAATGGCTGATCAAAACCTGGCATCAGTATCAAACGGTACATTGTTTCCGTAAGCAAAAGCAATCCTAGTGAGCAGATGATCTGCCAGGTATAGGATTTGCCAATCATAAGATAGGCAAGTAAAGTGGTAAAAGACAACTGAGTAAGCACGTTCCAAAGTTCCCAGACTGGCTTCCCCGCATACACACAGTGAAGTCCAACACCAAAAAGGAAAAGCTTAAAACTCCGGAATAAGATATGACCCCAGTTCTTTTCCCAGGTACTGCCCTTTTCCAGTTTGCGGCTATAGGAGATATACAAGGCCGCTCCTGCCATAAACATAAATGCCGGTTGTACCAGATCCCAAAACCGCAATCCATGCCATGGATGATGAAAAAACTGCTCAATAAGTATTGCTGCCGGCTGCACCGGATTAAGACCTTTCAGGGCCCCATATAAATGACAACTCTCTGCACAAAGCAACAACATGATTAATCCCCTCATCACATCAAGGGATACCACACGTCCGGCAACAAATTGATTTGTTGTATTTTTAGCCATAAAAAATTATTTAAAAATTACTCACTCATATCAAGCAGAAATGCCGAAGCTCCCGCATCAGGAATACTCCCAAGGGTTACCGACCAATCACTTTTTGTGGCCATAATTCCTATTCGCATTCCAGTGCCTGTTAGTCCCTTCAGCTTTCCACGGGCAATACGCATTTCAAATTTTAAAACATCAGCCGTTTCAATAATAGCACCTACATTATAAGCCTCTGAAATGGACTGTTGAACAAAGCTAAAGCTATTTTGTGCACCATTATGATAGAAGATATCTACACCTGAGTTCAACAGTTGCCCCTCCAGCAGAATATCAAACCCACCATCCGCATAGGCACTTAATAAACCCGTGCCCGCACTATTATCTGAGTCAATATAGAAATCGAAGATATCGCCATTGGCTTTTCTAGAATTCATCTCTACATATATGTAAATAAAATTGCCATCGTAATCAAATTTAGCTGATCGGAAAATACCACCCTCCGGACCGGCTGTAAGGATATTGGTAGTCACTTTATCCCAGTCACTCAAGGTATTGTCATCAAGCTTAACAGGTGAAGTTTTAGCAATTCTGATAACGGTAGAGGCCTCCGCTACACTCCCATTTATTGTTGCATAAAGTGTTGTTACATATTTACCTTTACCTGAATACTCGTGTACAGGATTAGCATCAGTAGAAGAACCTCCATCACCAAAGTCCCACCTGTATGATGAAATACCTGTTGTTATTGTTTTAAAGGCAACTTGATTACCATCCACTGTAAGGTCATACAGCAAATCGGTCAATTTGGGGGTAGTATCCTTTTTACAGGCGTATAATATGGTAACCGCTGCGATCATGATCAGCAACCGGAATATGTTATTTTTTAATTTCTTCATATCAATAAAATATTTATAATCGACATTTTAACATTGGATTATTGATTTTGAGTAGCAAGCGTATTACTCAGCACTTCATCAATAGGCACAAAATAAATGACCCTTGGGTTAGAGTAGTTCACAGACAGGTTAGCATAACCAGTTGGTGTTTTACTCAAATCAATATCAGTTTCTTTTAATCCGGCAAGATGATAACCCCAGTAGGCTTTACTCATAGCCCTCTTATTGCGATAAATATCATAGGCTCTATGCCCCTCAAAAGCCATTTCTATACGTTTCTCTTCCAGAACAACGTCTAATGCCGAATACCCCGGTGGCAATATTTTATTGTATAAAGAATTTTCCAGCCCGCGATTTTTACGAATCAGATCCACATCGTCAAGAGCGGCGCCAGTATTGCTTAACTTAGCTTCTGCTTCTGCCCTATTCAAATACATTTCTGATAAACGGAACATAATTGGAGAACTTAGATTTGGAAGACCACCCTGGAAAGAAAACTTGCTTATATAATATACTTCAATGCCATTTTTCTTCTGGATGATTCCATTGCCATCTTTCAGCGGGACGATATAAGACCAGCGAACATCTTCAGGATGTTTTAACATCACATCTCTCAAAGAAGAAGAAGCATACTCCTCGCCCCATCCAGAATTCCCATCAGAGTAGATCATCGAGGCGATAGATCCGAATTTACCATAGTCGTCAACTGGAGTAAAGGCTATACAAAAAATTGTTTCGGTACTTGTTTGTGCATTTGCAAACAAGGAAGGATAGGCTGCAGCAGTCGCAAGACTGAACCGGTTAGAATTGATCACCATATTGGCATATTCAATAGCTTTCTGATTATCTTCTTTATATAAGTTCACTCTTGATAACAATGCCCAAGCGGCTTCTTTTGACGCATACTGCACTGTTCTTGGCTGGGTCATTAAAGAGGCCGCTTTCTCAGCATCGGCAATAACAGCAGCATATACTTCTGCCACCGTAGACCGCTTCTTTTTAGATGGATCAGTAAGGTTCGTCCGCAGGATAACCCCATCAGCATTAGGGTCAACGCTATAAGGTTTACCAAACAACCTGACCAGGTTAAAATGACAAAACGCTCTTAGAAAATAACATTCGCCAAGCAGCTGCAGCTTTGCCGGATCCTGTGTTCCCGACTTCTCTACAGCTTCAATTACTGTATTGACACCAGTAATTATTTTGTAAGACACGTACCAGAAATACCTGGTATTGCCTTGTGAAGGTGAATGACCAAGACTAAAGCTATAAAACAGAGGGTCGGTAGTGACTTGTCCACATACAATATCATCACTGGCAAAGTCAGACAAATGATAAAACTGACGCAAATACATATTGTTCTGATCTATTGTACCGTTAAATGCAATATGATCTTTAAATAAAGCATAAGCACCATTTAAGGCATTGGTTAAACCGTCAGTAGTAGTAATCAATGTTTCCGTACTAATGGCATCACTTGGTGCAACATCAAGATTTTTGCAGCTGTTCCCAAAGATGAGCAGGAGAACAATTATGGAGAATAAATACTTTTTCATATGCTTAAAAGTTGAAGTTAGCGGTAAATAAATATTGCCTGTTGTTGGGATATTTGAAGTCTGACACCCCTGGTGTTATAAAACTTCCTGAACTAATCGTTGTTTGCGGATCCTGACCTAAGAAATTCGAAAATGTAGCCACATTATCGGCTGTAACCCCTAAGGTGATTGCCTTAAAGTGCAGTTTCTTTACCAACGACGCAGGCAATGCATAGCTAAATGAGATATTTCTGATCGTAAAATAACTGCCGTCTTTAAGGTAACGGGTAGATGTTTCTGTAGAATTTGCTGAATTCTGAGGGCTTGGTTCAGTAGCATCAGTATCACCAGGGCCAGACCAGATCTTGGCGCCATCGGGTAGTCTGATCTGGTTATAATAAGGTTCGTGTCCATCGTTCATCATAAAACGAAGGTTGTTGCTAAACACCTTATTGCCATAGTTAAAGTACGTACTTACACGTAAATTAAAACCTTTATAACTTAAACTATTATTGAAACCGCCCTGATATTTGGGCAGTGCCGATCCTGATTCCTGAGTAGTAGCTTCAGCATAATTTAGTATTTTCTCACTCGCAACCGCTTTGCCCTCTTCATTATAAATCAGTTTTTCCCAGACAGGTGCTCCGGTCTGACTATCTATTCCAAGCCATTTAGGCATATAAAATTCGTAAAGATTACCTCCATTGCGATAAATCTGGGAAATGCTCCACGATCCTGTCTTCACAATGTCGGCCGGTAAACCGTATAATTTATTGCTGTTAAGGTTTATTGTAAAATCTGTAGTCCATTCGAAATCCGTTGTTTTTATGTTTGTAGTATTAATCCCTAATTCAATCCCTTTGTTAATTACATTTCCAGCATTTTCCCATTTCGTTTCAAAGCCAACAGACAAAGGCTGCGAAACTTGCAGAAGCAGATCTTTGGTATTATTACGGTACACGTCAACGGTAAGGTTAACTCTTTTAAATAAGCCGATATCAATGCCCGCATTAATTTGATGCTTACTTTCCCAAGTTAAATTAGGACTCGCGAGCTGATAAGGCACAGCTCCGGTTAATGAATTGTATTGCGTGGTTAAAGAATACAGACCAAGATATCTCGATGAACCAATATCCTGCGTTCCCGTAATACCATAACTTAACCTTAGCTTTAAATTATCAATGAGGGTACTGTTTTTCAAGAAATCTTCATTACTTGCTAACCAGGCCCCTGACACCGAAGGAAAGGAAGCGTACCTATTTCCTTCCGGGAAGGCAGAGGAGCCATCTATACGGAATGAACCCGATAAAAAGTAGCGGCTTTTATAGTTGTAGTTGATCTGCGATAATCCAGACTGCAGGTAACTCTTATCAGTAAACCCATTTACAAGTTGATTGTTAGATACAACGTTAAGTACCTTCAGTCCTTCGGGCAAACCCTTACCCGAAGCCCCGGAGTATTCTGTTTGTCCAGCTTCCAGGGCTATCCCCGCCAATCCTGTAATAGAATGATCACCAAATTGAAAATTAAACTTAAACAGATTATTGGAAATAACACCATAATTCAGTGTATTCAGCTCATCAATAAAGCCAGTTCCATGATAAGTGCCTGCTACCATTGGAGAGAAATAATTTTTCCCCTTATTAAAACCTGCAGAGCCTCTATTTGTACTAGAGAAAGTTAACCAACTGCTAATGTTATAGTTTAATCCAAAATCATAATTTACATCAAACCCTTTGTAAGGATGTTCAGAATTCTTCACCGTATGGATTGGATTGATTTTATCCCGCGACCACCATTTAAAGGCCGAATTTCCATCTACATATATAGGCGTACCATCTTCATCATATGGATTGTCCCACGGCAGATTTAAAAAGGAATAATACACATCGTTGTAATCATAACTTTTACCCATTGATGCACTCAGGTTGATATTATTGGTAATACTTAATTTCTTAGAGAACGTGTAGGTTGAATTGGCACGAAGGTTAATGCGTTGAAAACCTGTGTTCAGAAAAGTTCCCTTCTCATTATAATAAGATGCTCCTACATAATAATTATTCTTTTCTGTACTTCCACTGGCCGACAGATAAAATGCGTTCACCGGAGCAGGTTTAAAGGATTCTTTTGACCAGTCATAATCCTGATTCAAGAGTGATAATGGGCGTTCACTATAAAATTTAATTAGATCTATCTTATATGAATTATCTGTGGCACCAACAATATAATCCCGGTAAAATTCTTTTTGGGAGTCATATAGCTCAGCGCTGTTCATCACATCCAGTTTACCAAAATCAGCTGTCCTAAATCCAGATGTAGCCTTAAACTCAAAGTTGGTTTCTCCCGACGTAGCCCGTTTTGTATTTATAATAATAACACCTGCGTTTGCCTGAGAACCATACAAAGCTGTAGCTCCGGCGTCTTTAAGCACCGTAATTGAAGCAACGTCATTAGGATCATAATTCCCTCCAATAATCCCATCTACGACTGTAAGAGGACTTTGATTGGCATTCACAGAAGACACTCCTCTTAATCTTATTTCAGGAATAGAGCCTGGTGCACCGGAACTGTTTACTACTTGCAAACCTGCCACTTTACCCTGGAGCATCGTACCTATATTATTAGCTGTTACATCTTTTAATTTTACTGATGAGACAACAGCAACAGCACTTGTCAGTTCATTCTGCTTCTTACTATCGTAACCAACAACGATGACATTGTTTAGCTGACCAACATCCTCCATTAGCGTTATAACTAATTGCTGGTTTTTAACAACCTCAACTTCTTTGCGGATGTAACCTATAAATGAAACAATCAATGTTGCAGGCTCCTGTACATCCTTTAAAAGGAATATGCCTTCGTCGTTTGTACTTACAACCTTACCTCCTCCTTTTACACTTACTGATGCTCCGGGAAGAGGCTTCCCTTTATTATCTACCACTTTTCCGCTGATATCAACTCTAACTGGCAAAGCTGTTATTTGTTTAAACGCAGGCTTTGCCAACGATTTGATAAGAATTACTTTCTGATCTATCTTGTATGTCAATTGCAGGTCCTTCAACAAAGATTGCAGTACAGTTTCTAACTCTGCATTATTAAATTCCGCATTAATTAAAAGATTTCCGTTGACGTTCTGATCTGAATACAGCACTTTATATCCGGTCTGTTTTTTGATTTCTTGAAAAACCTGACGTAGGGCAACCTGTCGTTTATTATAACTAAATCGCTGCGCAAAACTGGTTGCACTGACTTGCAGTAAACAGCTGGTCATTATAATTATGATCAAGTTAATTCTCATTAGTAATTTTCTTTTCTCGGCTGCAGCAAATTGCCGGACAACCGAATTCATAATTAATAAAAATTCTGGAGGTAGCCATTGGCATGGCACACCTAGGTTAAAAGTATATAATTTCATACCTTTGAAGCTTGGGTTAATACGTTAAACTGATCTGGAATTTGTTTTTTATGGTTAACTCAGATATTGCTATGGAAGTGCTGAAACACTTTCATAGCTTTTTTCTTAAAAACCTGTGCGGAAATATCAGCTTGCTTTGCCTTTGATTCTTTTCATTTTGGTTTTGTTTAGTTGTTGATTGTGGTTAGGTTATTTTACTTTTATCGTCTTGCCTTCTATAGCAAAGCGCACATTACTGGTTTCTTCAAGCATTTTCAATATGACGGATACATTTTCAAATCGGGAGACGGAGCCACTAAAAGTAGGAACATCCAGTGGTGAACCGAGATTGCGTACATAGACAATATCTACATTATACCATCTCGATACCTTTCTTAAAATATCAGTCAGCGGATCTTTATTAAAAACAAACTCGTCATTTTTCCAGTCTATCGCATCACCGGCATTTACAACTTTTACATTAAGCTTACCTTCTATAAATACAGATTGCTCCCCTGGAACCAGAACAACATTGTTATTCACCTTTACAGATCCTTCTAACAATGTAGTTTTAACTCCTTTCTCGTCGTCATATGCATTTATGTTAAAATGAGTACCAAGAACTTTAACTTCCTGACCTGCACTGCGTACCAGGAACGGATGGTTTTTATCTTTTGCTACTTCAAAATAAGCTTCCCCTGTCAATTCAACAATTCGCTCTTTCTTTGAAGAGAAATTGACAAGGTATTTTAAAGAGGAGGCTGAGTTGAGCCAGATCTTAGTACCATCAGGAAGGTTTAACTGATATTGTCCGCCTTTGGGTGTTTCGATACGATTATAATAGTCGTTTTTTCCTATTGCTTTTTGATTGGCAATCGTATAAACAAGTTGTCCACTCGATGTTTTGGTAATTTGTATACCTGCCTGCGTAGCTATTGTACCGCTAGATGCATCGGTTAAACTAATTTTTTTGCCATTTGCAAGAGTTAAATAAGCTTTATTTCCTCCAGCAGGAATATCCTGAAATAATACTCGTGCAATTTTATTGCCGTCTGATGTACCATTGTAATAAAAATACATTACAGAACAGAAAGCTAAAATCAGGCAGGCAGCAGCAACTGCCGGCCATAAAAAACGTCTTCTTGGGCTTTCTGCTTTTCTTTTCTTCTGAATTTCGTTCCACATTTCAGAGCTAAGCGCATCCAGGTCCGTTTCAGAAAACTCCGAATCATCATCCTGGTGAAGTTGGTGCAACCAGTACTTGGCAATCTGCTGTTCTTCAGCCGTTCCATTTCCCGAACTCACTTTATCTAATATGGCTTGTATGTCTTTTTGCATTGTTTTTTATTCTCGGTTTAACCCTTATTAAAGACTAAGACGATTTAAAAGAAGCCATTAGGTACACTGACAAAAAAAAGATTTAAAATAAATCAAAAACCGACAGTTACGAATAAAACTATAATACCAAGTTTAACTTTAAGGTGTTTAAGTGCTCGCTTCATTTGGGTTGAAACGGTATGTTCTGAAAGGCTGAGTTCGGTAGCAATCTCTTTGGTACTTAGAAAGTATTTCTTCTTCAGGGTATAGATCTCACGCATTTTGGGGGGCATCGCTAATATTTCCTTCTCTATTAGCAGTGTAATATCTTTTTCACGGATTAAATAATCTGTATCCTCATTACTTATCTCAACATAATGTTTTCCGCTATCCACATATTTTCTAATGATACCCTTATGCTTAGCGACGTCGAAGATTCGATTAAGTACAGATTTATAAAGGTAACCCGACAGGGTTGTGTTTAAAGAGAAATCTTTGCGGCTATTCCACAACCAGGTAAATACATCTTGAACAAGATCTTTTGCCTCTTCCCTATTCCGCAATTTCTTATAAGCATAGATCAAAAGAAGTTTATCATAGCGTAGATAGATCTCCTTAAAAGCAGCATCATCGTCATCTTTTAATAAGAGGACAAGCTCCTGGTCAAAGCATGTGCTGTAATTGATCATAAATCCTTATCTCCCCTTTCGAATCCGAGTTCGTTTTAAACTCAATATTAATAAATTAATTTGAAAAGAATTGGCAAGCGACGAAAAATCGTGCTTGCCAATTCTGTGGACGTTAATGGGGGCAAAAGAGAATTATAGTTATTTTATTTTTTAATGTTCATGTTCCCCTTCATGCACTGGGTGCAATTCGAATTTCAAATCCAAATCGTTTGCCCCCGCAAACTTTGAGGCAAAATTGATGTCATTCCAGTTCGCTGCCGTGATGCTGGCCTTTACTCCCGGATTAAGATGGCGAAGTACATAACGGAAGGTAAAGCCTGTTTCTGTATGCTCATCAACCGTTAAATATCCTGTTACTCCAACATTTATTTTCTTATTCTCCTTATCCCTATCGGCATAAACATAAGTTAAAATCCCATCCGGTGCACCTAATATAAACGCCTGGTGGATGTCGTGTTTTTCCAGGAATTCCTGCTGCATTTCGCGGTTCGCAAAATCAAATGATTTAAGTGTTAGTTTGTAAGTTTTACCTTCTGTAAGGTGAAGGTGCGTACCTACAGGAGGCAAGCCTTTACTATCAAAGGTTATGATGGTTGGCTTTGCTTCGGCAATAGGATTGTAATGATAATGATCCCCATGTTCCTCGCGTTCAACTTCAAGAAAAGCGAGTTCTGCTTTGCCAATCTCTTCTTCTGGCACTTCGGGCTTGGGATCCTTCTTACAGGCATTAAATGTGAGTGCGATAATCGCGACTAAAATTGCTAATGAGTAATTGCGTAATTTGTTCATAATTGTAAATTATTATATGTAATTGATAAGATTTATTCGATTAAAAGTTGTAGGCAAATCGTATGGTAATATTCCTTCCCATATCATGAGTATAGTATCTGTATCGATTCATATACTCTTTATAAAGGGTGTTAAATAAATTGTCTACACTGAGGTTTAAGTCCATCTCTTGCTCCCCAAGCTTAATGGTTGTTCCGCCCGAAAACTGAAAAAGATGATAAGCTCCAGGGGGAGCGGCATAGTCGCTTTCAGGCTCGTAACGGGTTTGCCGACGAATGAAGCTGTGACCTACCTGTATCCAGGCATTATTTAAGTTTTTAAATTGAAAATCGAGATGAATACGCTGATCTACCCTGTCCGACGGGATGTAAGGCAGATATTTACGATTGCCAAGATCTCGCGCTCTGATTAATGCAGCATTGATTTTATAGGACAGCACCTCAGAAAAGCGATAAGCCCCTGAAAGGTTTGTACCAAAAAATGATGCATTGGTTTGTTTATATCTGAATATTGGATAGGTACCACTTACGGTTTGTCTGAAAGTTTTATCAGGTTCAGAATAAATGTAATTATTGATATACTGAGCATAAGCATCAAGGGTAAAATTTAGTTTTTCTCTGTAATATTTTAAAGCGTTTATCCATTTGTACCCTTGCTCAGTTTTAATATTAGGGTCGCCTATTTCATATAATCCGGCACCATGATGTAATCCGTTGCCAAACAATTCATTTGCAGTAGGTGCTCTCCAGGCTAAACCCAAGTTGGTCCCTAGTTCCCAGTATCCGTTAATTTTCCAAAGCATACCGAACGACCCGGTAACATTATGAAACCTGCTCCGCCCTCCGTAATATTGTTCTGTAATCTCAGAACTTTCATCACCATTGTTAGTGTATCTGTATCCCGCAGCATCAAATAGTTTAAAGTCGTATCGCAGTCCAGCTTCAATTTCAAAATCGTTTTTTAACCAGCGCTGAATCAGAAAAATACCTCCGGTAAAACTATCATAGTTTGGTATAAATGTATTTGCCAATGTTCCGGGAATGTTATTATTCACCTGAAAAATCCCATTGAAGCCATATAAGCGTTTTGCTCCGTTCAGATTTTGCTTTTCAAAAACCAAGTCCAACGTATGGGTATTCAAAATCAGATCTGTAATAGGCAACGCTTCCCTATCGCCCCTCCTGAAATCATACTCTTTACGCTGATTCTTTTGAAAGCCATACGTTATATCTAAAGACTGTCGATCAATAAAGTTATAATGAGCTTTAGCTTTGAATAAATCATGTACAACTTTTTGGCGTGGAGCAGAAATGTTATAGGTAAATCCGTAGTTTTCCAGTGGTCTTCCTATTGCTATTCTGGCATCAATATCTTCCCTTGTGCCTATATGCGCGCTATATAAAATACCCAGCTCTGTACCAAATCGACTATAATAAATTTCATATGAAGCCTTGCCTGTATGATACCCTGCTGCTGCTGAATAATTTGACTCCTGAACTCCGGTATTCCCAAGGTAATATTCGGCTGAGCGTACATTACCCGATTTTTTAAGTGTTCCCTGTAATCGCCAGCCGAAGCCTGGTAATGATTTTAATCCACCATTAAGCATTCCTGATGTGGTACCCGATCTGCCATTTGATGCGCCTATAAGATTAAGTCCTCCTGATATACCGGCGGAACTGGGTAAAGAAGGAGGCTCTACTATAATCACTCCACCAATTGCTTCAGCTCCATACCTTACTGACTCTGCTCCTTTTATCACATGAATCCTGCTGGCAAGAAAGGGATCTATTTCAGGAGCATGTTCTAGGCCCCATTGTTGAGCTTCGAGCCTGATTCCATTATTTAGGATCAGTATTCTGTTGCCGTGCATTCCTTCTATTACAGGCTTGGAAATGGTTGAGCCTGTTCTTAATATACTTACACCCGGAACCTCTTTAATGGTTTCGGCCAGTCCGGAACCCTTAGTTTGCTGAAGCTGCTTTTCAGATAGCGTTACAGAAATACTGGTTCTGCTTACAGGCTTCAGCTTATCAACAATACTTACCTCTTTTAGTTTAATAGAATCAATTAGGACTTGAGCTTGTGTATATCCGGCAAACAGAAAGATAAAGGCAGGAATTAAGAGTAATCTTCTCAGCATAAAAAAACAGGCTTTAAAGGACCCTTTCAAAGGGATTTTCAAATTTCTCTCCCTGCCAGAAGCAAATCAGCTCTTTATGGTTCAATAAACATGAGGTTAGTTCATTATTCAACCGTTCTTTATCCATATCTTGTCCAATAAGAACAAGCTCGTTTAAACGATCTCCAAAACCCATATCCCATCTGCTTTCTATGTCTTGCCGGTTTTCCAGGTAATCAGTATAGCTGAGTCTTTCTTGCAAAGACATACTTGCCCACCAATTTCCTGCACTTTCGATTTTAAGGGAGCCACCTGCCTGCGAGAAGTTGAGTGCATAATCTGGCAGAGCCGCAATCCAGAACAGTCCTTTGGTTCTTAGAATGTTATTTGGAAAATCTACATTTAGATAATTCCATAGACGCTGTGGATGAAACGGTCTTGATGAGCGAAACACAGTACTACTTATACCATATTCTTCCGTTTCAGGCCCGTGAATTGTATTTAATTCCTTAATCCAACCCGCGCCTTGCGATGAAGTTTCAAAATCAAACAATCCTGTATTGAGGATTTCTTTAAGATCAATTTTACTATATACACTTTCTATTTGTTTTGCAGAGGGATTAAACTTTCTGATCACGGCCCTTATCAGCTTCAAATCTTCTTCACTAACCAGATCGGTTTTATTAAGGATGATCACGTTTGCAAACTCAATCTGATCTGTTAGCAAGTTTACAATAGTTCTGCGGTCTACCTGATCATCAACCCAGTCCCTATCCAGCAAAAGTTCATCAGTCCCAAAATCCTTTTTAAAATTATAGCAGTCTACCAACGTTACCATTGTATCTAGTCTGCTAAACTTATTGAGGTCTATGCCCAGGTTTTCATCCACATAATTAAAGGTCTGGGCAACCGGAATTGGTTCAGAAATGCCTGTGCTTTCAATAATCAGGTAATCAAAGCGATCCTCTTTAGCCAGTTTTTCAACTTCGGTAATCAGGTCTTCTCTTAGCGTGCAGCAGATACATCCATTACTCATTTCCACAAGCCGCTCTTCTGTTCTCGATAGTTTATGTTCGTTCTGAACAGTTCTCGCATCAATGTTAATCCCGCTCATATCATTCACTATCAATGCAACTTTTAAATCCTGCTTATTATTAAGGATATGATTTAATAAAGTGGTTTTACCGCTACCAAGAAAGCCACTAAGTACGGTTACGGGTAATTTTCTCTGTTTCATAAATGCAATTGTGTTGCAAATATATTTCATTTATTATTACAAATGCAACAAAATTGCGTTTATATTTGTAATCACAATTCAAAACCAGTTGGAACTGGCACAAAAAATATATTTAAACAACATGAAGCACTTTATTAAATCCGAAAAATTAGATCAGTTAGGAATGACCGCCTCCTTAGCCTGTGCAATTCATTGTGCAGTGTTGCCCTTTGTGCTTACTGCATTACCATTATTTGGCCTTAGTTTTTTAGCCCATAGCTGGGTAGAGATGAGCATGATAGGCTTATCACTCCTTATTGGTGTATATTCACTAAGTACCTCCTATCCAAAACATAAAAGACTACTACCTATAATAATTCTGGTAATGGGCTTTGCAATGATAGCAACAGGGCATTACCTGGTAGAAAACATAGAGGCCGTATTAATCCCAATGGGAGGCTTTACCATTGCCCTTGCCCATTATATAAACTGGAAATACAGCCGCAGCTGCGCGCATAAATAAAATTGCATTTGCTAACTTTACAAACCACGGAAGTGATGAACAGAAAATTAATATTTGGTACGTTTTTGCTTTTTATAAGCATGATAAACCCAGGTTGCAAACATGATAAAGTAAATGGCAAGCAGCTTTACATGAACTATTTAAAAAGCCACATTAAAAATTAGGATTAAGTATGATTGCATTAAATGCGGTAGCTCATAACTATGAGAATGGCCAAAGAATAGGCTTTAAAGACTGGCAGGTAGATGATGGATCTCAATGGCTATTGCTTGGTGCATCCGGAAGTGGTAAAACCACACTGCTTCATATTTTAACAGGAATTTTAAAGCCCTTGCAAGGTAGTGTCGTGATTAATGGCACTTCTATTTACGATTTGTCTTCAAAGCACCTGGATCAGTTTAGAGGCAGAAACATTGGAATCATTTTCCAGCGTCCACACCTTATAAAAAGTCTTACGATAAAGGAGAACCTTGTCATGGCGCAGAGTTTTGCAAATCTTCCAACCAACTTAAACAGGGTACAGGAAGTTTTAGCTTCTCTAGGTATAGCCGATAAAAAGGATGCTTATCCAAGTGAGCTGAGTCAGGGACAGTTGCAGCGTGTATCTATTGCAAGGGCGGTAATTAACAGCCCAACATTACTGATCGCAGATGAACCAACCTCAAGTTTAGATGACAAAAATGCCGCAGCAGTGCTGGAGCTTTTAATAACCCAATCGAGCATCAATCAGGCTACACTTATTGTAGCTACGCACGACAAAAGAGTTAAAGATGCATTTACAAACACCTACGAATTATCATGAGTCCTTTAAAGATAAGCTGGAAAAGCATCTGGTCTAAACCATTATCATCAGTATTGAACATTATCCTGATTGCTTTTGGAACTGGTATATTAACCATATTACTACTTGCCTCAAAGCAAATTAGTGATAAGCTGGAAAACAACTCTAAGGATATTGACCTGGTAGTGGGCGCCAAAGGCAGTCCTTTGCAGCTTATACTGAGCAGCATTTATTACATTGATTTCCCCACAGGCAATATCCCTTTAAAAGAGGCCCAGGAACTAGCCAGAAGTCCTTTTGTTAAAAAAGCAGTGCCATTAGCACTTGGAGATAATTATAATGGCGTCCGCATCGTGGGCACCGATAGTAATTTTGTTGGCATTTATAAACTTAAGGTTAAAGAAGGTAAATTCTGGCAAGGCGATTTTGAAACCACTATTGGAAGCTCGGTAGCTAAAAATCAAAAGCTTAAAATAGGTGATACTTTTTATGGTGCACATGGTCTTACGGGAAGTACTGATGTTCATAAAACCCATGCCTATAAAGTTGCCGGCATTTTAACACCACAAGGAAATGTAACAGACAATCTAATATTAACGAACATTTCAAGCGTCTGGAAGATGCACGATCATGAAGAAGAAGAACATGATCATGATTCAAAACACAAAGAAAAGGAAGCACCTGAAATTCAGAATAAAGAAATTACTTCTTTACTGATCCAGTACCGTTCACCAATGTCGGTGGTTATGTTTCCTCGTATGGTAAATGAATCTACAAATATGCAGGCTGCCTCTCCCGCTCAGGAAAGCACCAGATTGTTTTCTTTAATAGGCGTTGGTGTGGATACCTTGCAATGGTTTGCCTTACTTATTATGCTCATTGCAGCAATAAGTGTATTTGTAAATCTGTACAACTCATTAAAAGAAAGAAGTTATGATTTAGCTATTATGCGTACACTGGGAGCCTCCAGAGCTAAGCTGTTTCTTATTGTAATTGCAGAAGGGATTATGCTTACTTTAGCGGGTACAATTATTGGAATAGCATTAGGGCATTTGGCATTAGAGTTTATTGGAAGCAATCAGGAAAGTAGTCAGGCCCGATTAACCGGGTTGATTTTACTTAGTGATGAGGCATATTTATTTGTAGCCGGACTTGCTATTGGTATATTTGCAGCTATAATACCTGCTGTACAAGCGTATAGATCAAATATCTCTAAAATATTATCAAAGAATTAAAACACACTTTTATGATAAAAAATATTGTTCTCTTCTTATTACTTTTTACTGGTCTCGCTGTTAAGGCACAGCACAATCCTGATGATCAGATAATGTCTGATAACTGGGATGTTATTGGCAGTGTAGATTTCAAAATAGTTAAGGATACAGAGATGTTTGCGGTTTACAACAACAACATAAAGAAATTTGCAAATAAGCCGTTTGAGCTCGAAGGCTATATTGTTCCAATTAAAGATGGGATGAAACAAACTAAATTCATGCTTTCTACCTTACCCATTAATCAATGTTATTTTTGCGGTAAAAACGGAGTACCTATTATGGTGTTGGTAGAGTTAGCTGAACCTATAAAATTCACTTATCAAACCATAACTGTTAAGGGAACTTTAAAGTTAAATACCGGCAATGCAATGGATAACCCTCCAATTGTGCTAACTGCAGCCAAACCTATATAAATCAATCAAAATGATAGATCCAGCCAACATATTAAGAACGCACGATTTAAAACACACCAAACAAAGGGTTCGCGTACTCGAAGAAATTGCTTTGGATAAAGCTGCTGTTTCGCAACCGGAACTCGAGAAAAAGCTCGGTAAAGAAATAGATAGGGTTACACTATACAGGATATTAAATACCTATGAAGATAAGGGCATCCTTCATAGGATAATGGATATGAATGGAACAGCTAATTACGCAATCTGCTCAGCTTCTTGTACAGAACACCATCATCATGATGAGCATGTACATTTTAACTGTACAAACTGCTTTAAGATTTATTGTTTAGAGGTTAATGTCCCAAGAATTAAAATGCCTCAAGGTTTTACAGCCACAACCATAACCTCAACAGCTTTTGGGGTGTGCGAAAAATGCAATAGCAGCGAGGTTCACTGATAAAAAACCCCTGATCTTCTTTTCGAAAATCAAGGGTTTTTAAGCAATTAGCTATTAATGACCAGAATGACCATCAGCACCATGCGCATGACCATGACTCAATTCATCTTGAGTAGCCTCACGTACAGTTAAAATTTTACCAGCAAATATTAAATTTTTACCAGCCATTGGGTGGTTTAAATCTACAGAAATAACATCCTCATGAACAGCTGTAACGCCAGCTCTGAAGTGGTTACCTTGATTATCTTGTAAAGGGATAACATCACCTACCGAAGGTAATTCAACATCTTTAAACATGTCTTTAGGTAAGTCTGCAAAAGCTCCCGGATCTAATTCACCGTAACCATCAGCTGCGGTAAGTTCAAAGCTATATTCATCTCCAACATTCAGACCATCTAAATGTTCTTCAAATTTTGGCAACATCATTCCTGTACCATAAAGAAATACTAATGCGTTTTGCTCATCCGCTTTCTCTACAAAAACTTGTTGTCCTTCTTCATTAGTCGTATGCAATTCGTACGTTAATGATACTACTGTATTGGGTTTAATACTCATTATGATGTTATTTAGTTATCAATTGTAATGCTTCATCAACGGTCGCTACCGGCAACTGGCACGCTTTATTTCGGCAAATATAGATTTTTGTTTCAATGCTTTGCTTATCTTTTAACAAAGGTAAGCTCGAATTTGTTCCGGCCAATGTAATTTTATTAGGGATGTAATGCATATTCAGTTCCCTTTTTATCTCTGATACCTTATCACCCGTTATAGCAATCTCATTAATTCCGAATACTTCATTAAGCAATTGAATAGCCCAGTTAGAATAGGCTGAACCGTATGTTTTTATTTGAGGATGGACGGATGTAAGCATTGCTGCAGCCTTGTTCAAATATTGCTCACTATCATATAACAATCCCAAAACATGTAAATTCTGTGCCATTGCTGAGTTTGAAGATGGAATCACATTATCCATTATTTCATGCTTACGGGCAATCAGAGTTTCGCCACTAGCAGAGGTATAAAACAGCATTGGACTATCCGGATCTTCAAAGTTTGCCAACACATAATCAGTTAACTGCTTTGCTTCAGTAAGCCAGCGTTCCTCAGAATCTGATTGATAAAGTGCAATCAAAGCTTCAATAAAGAAAGCATAGTCATCTAAAAACCCTGGAATGGTTACCTTTCCGCTTTTAAAGTTACGATACAAGCCACCATCAGGGGTACGTAAATTTACCAGAATAAAATCGGCAGCTTTTTTTGCCAATTCATAATAATGTGAAATACCAAGTATACCAGCGCTTTCAGCTAAGCCTTTAATAGCCATCGCATTCCATGCAGTTAGACATTTGTCATCCAATCCCGGACGTACCCTTTTGCTACGTGCCTGTAATAATTTAACCTTCGCTCCTCTTATCTTTTCCTGAAGCTCCATTACCGTTATTCCTTTTACATCTGCATATTCCTCTTCTTCAAATTTCCTTAAAAGTATATTGGTTTCTTCTTCTTCCCAATTCCCATCATCCGTAACGTTATAATAATTTGCCAGCAGGTGGGCATCCTCTCCTACTACGGCATCAAATTCTTCCTTGTTCCAAACATAAAATTTACCTTCAACACCTTCGCTATCGGCATCCAAAGCGGAGTAAAATAAGCCCTCAGGCGAAGTCATTTCTCTTTCAAGCCAATCAATAGTTTCCACTACTACATCCCTAAACAGGAGAGATTTAGAATATTGGTAAGCTTCAGCATAAAGGCTTATCAGCTGTCCGTTATCATAAAGCATTTTCTCGAAATGAGGAACATGCCATTTACCGTCTACAGAATACCTGGCAAATCCTCCTCCAACATGATCATAAATACCTCCAAGTGCCATTTTCTCTAAAGTAAGTAAAGCAGATACGTGAGTAGCATCATCCTCCAGCAGGTGACTGTACCTTAGCATAAACTGCCAGTTATTTGGCAATGGAAATTTAGGGGCACGATTGTAACCACCCTCAGCCATATCAAAATATCTTTTCCAGGGCTCTATAATTTCTGTTAAGTGGGCTTTGGTATATTCATCAACCTTAAGATTAGGAATCACCTTTTCAGAGTTCCGAATTCCATCGGTAAGCCTGTCGGCGTACTGCTTTGCTTTATCAGGTTCATTTGCCCATAAGTTGGCAACGCTCAATAAAACGCTGATCCAATCGTCCTTTTTAAAATAAGTACCACCATAAATTGGTCTTTGATCTGGCAGGCAAATACAATTTAAAGGCCAGCCACCACTACCAGTCATTAACTGTATGGCCATCATGTAAATCTGATCAATATCAGGCCGCTCTTCTCTATCCACTTTAATACACACAAAGTGCTGATTCATTACTTCGGCAACTTCGTGTTTTTCAAAACTTTCGCGCTCCATAACATGGCACCAATGGCATGCAGAATATCCTATACTAACCAATATTAACTTATTTTCCTCCTTCGCCTTTTGCAAAGCTTCTTCTCCCCATTCATACCAATTTACGGGGTTATGGGCATGTTGCAATAAGTAAGGTGATGAGGCTTTAATTAAATTATTGGGTTCTAAATTCATGCTATAAAGGTAAAAAGATAAGTTGTACTTTTACAGTATAGCTCTGATAACATGAAGATTACATATATCGAAATTTATCGTTTCAGCATACCAACAGAACCATTTGCAATTGCTACTGGCACTATGTATTTCGCTCAGAATGTGCTCATTAAAATTTACACCAGCAATAATATTTATGGGCTTGGGGAATGCTCAGCGTTTCCTATGATTGTTGGAGAAAGTCAGGAAACCTGCCTTGCAATGGCAAAAGAGTTTGCCAGGATTCTTATTGGAAAAGACCCTCTTGATATACCTGAAAGAATGAACGAGCTGCTGGGTTACGCTGCACACAACAGCACCATCAAAAGTGCATTTGACATGGCCTTGTTTGACATTGCCGCAAAGCATAGTAAACAGCCACTTTATAAATATTTAGGTGGAGAAAAGCGTATTGTAGAAACCGACATGACCATAGGTATCGATACCCCTGAAAACATGGCAACTGCTGCAATAGGTTTTAAAGCTAAAGGCTGCCGTATCATCAAAATAAAGCTTGGTAAAGATGTGCATAGCGATATAGAACGGGTGGGCTTAATCAGGCAGGCAGTTGGAACCGAAATGATTCTGAGGCTCGACGCAAATCAGGGCTGGAGCTTTGATGATGCACTATATGCACTGGGGGCACTGGAGAATTTTGATATTCAATTTTGCGAACAACCCATGCGTACCTGGTTTGATGATAAACTGCCGGAACTAAGAGCTAACTCTCCTATCAAAATTATGGCAGATGAAAGTTGCTACAACCATCACGACGCGCGAAAGCTGATAAACAGTGGCTCGGTTGATTACCTTAATATTAAGTTTTCAAAATCCGGAGGAATACTTGAGGCCCAAAAGATTCACGAAACTGCTTTACAAACCGGCACAAAATGTATGATAGGCGGAATGCTTGAAAGTAGAATAGCGATCAGTGCAAATATGCATTTTGCTTTGGCAAGTCCTAATGTGATTTTCTTCGATTTGGATTCCTGTTTACTTGGGCATCTCGTTGACCCCGTAACCGGTGGCATTACATACAACGGATATTTTGTTGATGTCCCTGATACTCCTGGAATTGGAGCTGATGTAGATCCTAAATTCCTGAAAACATGTGAAAAATGGATAATTCCGTCATCCTGAAAACTCTCGTCGTCTCGAAGATAGGAAAGATCCCTCCTATCTTCGAGACGTGAGGTCTATAGCATGACGACTGTATACCTTATGATATCTTATTGGCTTTTCTTCTTAAACAGGCCATTTAGCTTATCGGCAATCGCATTTTTAGCTTTTTCTGTTGCTTGTGCTTTGATGGTATCAACTTTAGCCTGAGCAACCGCTTTAATCTCTTCTTTTTTCTCGGCAACTACCTGGTTAACGGCTTCCTTAGCTCCCGCTTTTGCATCTCCTGCGCCGTATTTTAGGTTAATAGTAGGTTTTAGAATTGTACCACCTAATACCGCATTTACTTTTATAGTTTCACTCATAGCAACATTAGTTCCGGCCTTGTTATTCAGCTTCGCAATAAAGGCATTTGCCGTCTCATTTGCTTTTGCTCCAAGCATAGCTCTCGGTACATTTAGCCCAAGCTGATAATCCATGCTCTGATCCAAGCCGTTTGAACCCTGAACATTCATCAAAATACCTTCTTTTTTAATGTCAAAAGGCGCAACATTTAAACGACCGTCTTTAATCTTGAACTTAGTAAGAACATTGTTTAATTCCAGCTTTTTAAATTTATCGGAACTTAAAGCAGAAGCCAGTTTATTTAATGGCTCAAATCCATCAAGTACTGCCTGAATAATGTTAGTTAAACCCTCAGCATTTATAGAAGAGTAAACAGGCATCATGTTTTGATCCAGATCAGAATTGAACTTTAAATTAGTAGAGAATACTCCTTTTGCAAATTTGGCAACCGGGGCCAATAACTTTACCGTATTGAAAGCAGTAAATGCCTTTTGGATATCCATTTTTTCTATTCCGAAATCAACATCAACTTTTGGCTTTTTAGGATCTATTGTGGCGTACGATCCGTTCATCTTCACCGTACCATCAAGCATGTTCATACCCATATCCTTAAAGTATATGGTCTTGTTTTTAACTTCTAAAGCTCCCTTTGCATTAGTGATATCATAATTATCATATAACACACGTCCCGCTTTTGCGGTCATATCAAAATCGATATTTCCGGGCACTTCAAATACAGTTAATTTCGAATCACCTTTTTTCGCTGTTTCCTCTGTACTTTTTGGCCCCATCAACTCATTAACATCAATTAAGTTCGAAGCCACGTTGAATGTTCCTTGTAAGGCCTGGTTCTTTTTAAAGAAGTAGCTTAGGTAGTTATTTACCGTACCATTTGCAGCGAAATCACTTTTACCAACTTTAGCTGTAAGGTTACTTAAAGTGATATTTTTAGGGCTAAAAGACATCTTTGCCGAGGGAACGCTAACAGACATTGGCACATTTTTACCTGAATAATTGAAATTGCTTGCCAGCATTTGTCCTGATGCTTTGAACGCTTCATACTGCCCTTTATCTATAGATGATTTACGTCCTGCCGCCTGCACATCTGCATCCAGAATACCACTTAAGGTCATGTCCTTCATCGGGAAAATTGTCGTCAGCTGTTTTAAATCGAGCTTTCCTTTAAGTGCCATATCCACAAATGGATCGGTTGTCGGATTTTTCAACAACAATCTTCCATCAATTGGTGCATTACCAAATTCCATGTGAAATGCAGGTACATTTACAACGGTATGATCCATTACACCATCGGGATTACTGATTTGCGATTTCACTTGTATGTTATTAATGGCAGAAGGCAAAGAAGGATACTTTATCTTGCCATTTTCTATAGAAAGATTAACATTAAATGCAGGTAATGATTTCTCATTGTAAGTGCCTTTTGCACTTCCGTCCATTGCAAATTTACCTGTAGCATCCATGTCCTTAAAATTACTGGCATAGATTGCAGGTATTAAAGAAAGGAAATTTTTAAGTTCAGATTGCTTTGCATCAAACTTAAAATCCATAACTATATCCTTATCATTTGGCATGGCGAGGTATCCCATGGCCGACAACAATAATTCATTAAGTTTAATCCTATTCTCGGCAAAAGTGAACTTCATATTATTCATATCGATATCAATAGGAAGATCAGCATCAAGTTTTACCTTGTTCAGGTAAGGAATACCGCCATATTTAACTGTTAATTTTTCTATGTCAGACTGGGTTTTAAGGGTAAACAAATCTTGCGTAAAATCACCAGTACCTGTATGGTTTAAATTATCCATCTCCATGAAAAAACCTAAAGAGGCATCATCATAAACAACTTTACCTTTTTCAATTGCATACTTTTGTAAGGCTACTTTAAAAGCAGTTTTAGCAGTATCTGTTCTCTCAATGGCAGAACTATCTTTCTTTACAATATCCCAGTTGGCCTGACCACTTTTCAATACTTTGGCCAGAATCTTTGGTTCATCAAGATTAATTGATTTTATCTCATACTTTTCACCCTTAATCACACTCATTAAGTTCACATTCAATTGAAGTTGCTTAATGTTCGCTAAAGTATCTTTAGCAAAGCTATCAATACCCAAAACTGTTAGGTTATTGATCTTTATCCCCAGATTAGGGAACGAACGGATTAAAGTTAAATCCAGATCCCTAAAATCTACTTTAGCATTTACACTCTCATTAATCGACGATTTAATCTTTGCATCAATCTCCTTTTTAAAGAACAGAGGAATTGCAGCCGCAGCGGCGAATAAAACAACAAATAAACCGATTACAACAATTGATATCTTTTTAAGCATGTATTTAATATATAAAATCTTTTAAAACTTCTGCATAGCAATAAACACACCAAATTACTTTATTTGATTAAACCATTCCTATCTTTGTCCCTCTATAGCTCTAGAATAACAAAAATTGTATATGAAAAAATTAATCTTCACAGCGATATTATTCATTAGTATGGGTACTATGGCATTTGCACAAAGTGATAAAAAGGTAAAAAAAACACCTGAACAAAAGGCTCAGTATGCAACAGAGGAGTTGACTAAAAAGCTATCGCTAACTGCCGATCAAAAGTCAAAAATTGAGGCAATAAACCTCGAAAGCTTTAAAAAAGTAAAGGATAGCAATCCTAAAGGCGAAAAGAAAGATAAAGCTGCTATTAAAGCCGCTAAAGATGAAAGAGATAACAAAATAAACGCAGTCTTGAATGACACTCAGCGCAAAGCTTACAAAGAGTTTAAAGCAGAGAAGAAAGCAAACAAAAAAGAAGCTCCAAAAAAAGCTGAATAATAACAAAGTTGCTTTATGACTTCATGTTATAAAGCTACCGTCATCTCCTTTGGCTAACCAAAGGAGATGACGGTAGCTTTAAGAGCGATATGCTCTTTTAAAATTCTTAACTTTGTTGCATGAATAAAGAAATTGCTGTCATTTTTGACATGGACGGTGTGATCTGCCATACCAACCCTTACCATTCCCTTGCCTTCCGTGAGTTTTTTTCGACAAGAGATCTAGCCCCTACAGATGAAGAGTTTGCGCAACACATGTTTGGCAAATCGAATAGCTATATCCTCAGCCACTTCTTAAAAAGAAAAATTGAAGGCGAAGAACTACTAGAATTAGAACAGGAAAAAGAAGGTCTTTTCAGAAAAATATACGAACCCAATGTAGAACCCATTTCAGGTTTAGTTGAGTTTATAACCAACCTAAAAAACAATGGTGCAAAATTAGGTGTGGCTACTTCGGCCCCATATGCCAATCTGGAACTGATACTCAACAAAGTGCCCATTAGAGAAATACTAGGTTCTATAATGGCCAGCGAAGATGTGAAAAACCATAAACCTGATCCTGAGGTTTACCTTACTTCAGCCAAAAACCTTGGTATATCACCTGATCAATGTATCGTGTTTGAGGATTCTTTTTCTGGAGTCTCGGCCGCTTTAAATGCAGGGATGAAAGTAGTTGGCGTGCTTACCTCTCATACTAAAGAGGAGCTTCCTCCTTGCAATTTATACATCGATGATTATAAAGATCTGTCTTATCATACCATAAGTCGGCTAATCGACAAATAGAATTTACTTCTTTACGGTAATGCTTCTTCCTGTTACAAGAATAAACTTGTAAATCCGGTATAGGCCATCATCAGTAATTTCTATTTTCTCAACCAAGCCGGTTTTACTAAATGTATCGGTAACCAGATTACCAATTTTTACATCTTGTAATACACTCGATGGTGTTTCGTTATTTAATCTAATCATGAAGCAAGGCGAAATTAAGAACCAAAGGTAGTTCTAAAATGTTATTTTAACGTTAATCAATATATAGAGAAAAACTTGTCGCAAACAGCCCCTAAAATTGACCTTTTCGCACCTCCCTGCACCCATGTCTAATCTATAAATTTGTTTAACAACAGTTTTTAAACTTACATAACTTAGAAAACATGGCTAAAATGAATCCTTACTTAAACTTCAACGGCAAAGCCGAAGAAGCTTTTAATTTTTACAAATCTATTTTTGGAGGCGAATTTAGTGCCGTCCATAGAATGACCGAAGCACCTGAATCTTCGCAACTTCCTGAGAATGAAAGAAACGGAATAATGCATATTGCATTGCCAATTGACGGACATACTACACTAATGGCTTCAGATATACTTCCTTCTTGCGGACATATTTTAAATGAAGGTAACAATGTTCAAATATCACTTCATCCAGAAAGCAGAGAAGAAACAGAGCATCTTTTTAATGGACTATCAGCAGGTGGAAACGTTGAAATGCCTCTTGAAGATACTTTCTGGGGTGCTTATTTTGGAAGTTTTAAAGACAAATTTGGCGTGCAATGGCTGGTGAATTTTGAACAAAGCCAAAAATAAAGAAATCTCAATGCGGTAGTTAGAAAAAATGCTTGATGAATAATTTCATCAGGCATTTTTTAATTTAAGTTCATAAATCTCGAAAAAATTAGCTGTTGCCCCTTAATAAGCGCAAGATCTGCATCAATTTCCTTATTAATCGTTAAACCAAGTTCATCACAGGCCAATTTATACAAAGAAGCATGCACTGCCCCACCCACCAAATAAATTGGTACATCTGGTTTTAATCCACCCAGCTCAGTCCCAATCAGTAGACCACTTAAATAGTGCAAGTTTTGCTGAGAAGGAATATTTTTAAGCACCTGATTGGTTCTCACCATAAAACTGGCATGTAAGAGATTTGAGTGCCGGCTTGCTCTAACTCCTTCCTTAAAGCGTTCCTGATTTTTAGGATCACCAAAATCTCCTCCTTCCTCTACCGAAGCCGATAATATGCTATTCACAGAAAGAAGATTAAAAAATTCACCGGTCATATAGGTCTTAAAGCTAACGGCCTGGTTATTTTTTACCACAATGTGCTTAGGATGTGTACCCGGCAGAATTAACAATTGCTCCTGATCTTTATTATCCAAAAGCGCATCGCAGCCCACAACTTTAGTCTCCTCCCCACGCATTACATCACAATCAGTCATCGCTCCAGATATAATTACAAACGGGTTAGCTTCCGTACTATCAGCCATAAACTCTGTTTTCAGATCAGAACCGTCAAGATTAAATGGCAATCTCTTATAAGGCAAGTCCACCATTCCAATGGTAGATGAAGCCATCCCCGAAAACAGAACAGGGATACCATCAGTAGCCATATTTAAATTTTGTTGCAATGATCTTATTTCATCTTTTACGATAGATGCATAAAAATCTGCCCGCGACAAAAGAGTCCCTCCTTTTTGCTGCCAAAGTTTATACGTATCCGAAATTCCGTGGCTACTCTTTGTTTCAGCAAGAATGGCAAGATCTTTCGCCTGAATCAGACGAAGTCTGAAGGAACTTGTCCCCCAATCACAGCTAAAAAAATAATCCATCAATTCTTCGATTTAATACGCTCCACGTTCCCAACCAGAAAGATGTATGAGCATGCCCCCATAAATCCTAAAACCGCAATAAAGATCAATGCCGGGGCGAAATTCCCACCACTAGCCAGAAAACCGATAACAATTGGTACAACTATTCCCGAAAGCTGCCCTATAAAATTGAATACCCCACCCGTTATGTTAATGAGGTGCTTAGGTGCAAGACTGGAAACAAAGATCCAGGTAATGGATGCAAAGCCTACTCCAAAAAAGGATAAAGCCATAAAGAAAATGATTAACTCTGGTGTATCAACAAAGTTGGCTCCCAGAATAAATACAGAAATTAACAGTCCGATAATGATTGGTCTTTTACGTGCTTTTGCGGCAGACACTCCTTTTTTTATTAAATAATCAGACAAAAAACCAGAGCAAAGCACACCGGCAAAAGCTGCGAGGTAAGGTATTGATGCCCAGTATCCTGATTTTATAAAATCCAGCCCCCTGTAATCAACCAGGTATTTTGGAAACCAGGTAAGGAAAAACCACAAAGTGGAATTGACCGCAAACTGACCTATGTATATCCCCCATAATTTTCGGTGCGACAATACTTCTTTTAAATCAGCCCACTTAAACTTCTTTTTTGAATCCGCATCGGCAACAGATTTTCCATCCATTAAACCGCCACCACTCTCTATAAGTTTAAGTTCGGCCTCGTTTACCTTTGAATGTTTTAAAGGATCACGGTAAAAAATATACCATACAATTCCCCACAACACACCTATTAAACCGGTTACCACAAATAAACCTTTCCAACCCACATAAAATTGAATTTTCGAAAGCACTGGCATTAAAAAAGCCAGCCCCAGAAACTGGCCCGAAGTGTAAATTGCAATAGCCGATGCCCTTTCATTATCAGGAAACCAATTACTCACTACCCTGTTATTAATGGGAAATGCAGGGGCCTCAAATGCTCCGGTTGCCATTCTAAGGCCAAATAGCGTAACAAAACCTTTGGCAAAGCCCTGCACGATGGTGGCAAACGACCAGGTGATGAGACTAACCGCGTATAGAGTACGTGGACTAAAGCGATTCACCAATATCCCACCTGGAATTTGAAACAACAGATATGTCCAGCTGAAAGCAGAAAAGATCAGTCCCATCTGCACAGACGAGAATTTAAACTCTTTACCAATATCAGAGGCTGCAACTGCCAGATTGCTCCTGTCCATGTAATTGATAACTACATTAACAAAAATCAAAAAAAGAATCTGATAGCGAATTTTTGTTGGCTTAACGGATGATGTGGTTGCGTTCATAATCTGTTTCTTACCATTCAGCAATACTGCCATCCTCATGTCTCCAAACAGGATTCCTCCAGTTATGTCCAATCGCGGCCATTTTTCTTACATGCTCTTCATTAATTTCAATTCCTAACCCCGGCTTATCCGGAATCTTCACATACCCATTTTCATACTCAAAAACTGTTTTATCGGTTAAATAATCTAGCAGGTCACTTCCCTGATTATAATGTATCCCCAGACTTTGCTCCTGAATAAAGGCATTATGACAAGTCGCATCAACCTGCAAACATGCCGCCAAAGCAATGGGCCCTAGCGGGCAGTGTGGTGCAGCAGCAACATCAAAAGCCTCTGCCATAGAGATTATCTTTTTACACTCCGTAATTCCACCTGCATGGGAAACATCCGGCTGAATAATATCAACGTATCCCTCTTTCAGTAGCGTTTTAAACTGCCACTTCGAAAACATCCTTTCACCTGTAGCAATAGGAATAGAAACATGATTGGCTATCTCCCTAAGGTCTTCATTATTTTCGGGCAATACCGGTTCTTCAATGAACATTGGACGGTATTGTTCCAGCTCCTTCGCCAAAATTTTAGCCATAGGCTTATGCACACGGCCATGAAAATCTATTCCAATTCCAAATGCAGGTCCAACTGCCTCTCTTACCGCAGCTATACGTTTTATAGCCTCATCAATTTTATCATAACTATCCACATACTGAAGTTCTTCAGTAGCATTCATTTTTACCGCTAAAAAACCTTGCTCAGCCATTTTCTTTGCGGCAAGCCCCACATCAGCAGGACGATCCCCCCCAATCCAGGAATATACTTTCATCTTATCTCTGGCCTTTCCACCTAATAGCTGATGAACCGGAGCATTATAAAACTTCCCTTTAATATCCCATAATGCCTGATCTATACCTGCTATCGCACTCATCAGAATCGGGCCGCCACGATAAAAACCAGCCCTATACATCACATTCCAATGATCTTCAATATTCATAGGATCCTTACCTATAAGATATTCCATTAATTCATCAACCGCAGCCTTTACCGTTGCCGCTTTCCCTTCAATAACTGGTTCACCCCATCCAACAATCCCCTCATCAGTTTCAATTTTTAAAAACAGCCATCTTGGTGGCACCTGGAACAATTCGTAGCTTCTAATTTTCATTTTGGGATATTTATAAGTTAACTGCCTGAACAAACTCTTGAGCTTTAGCAGTAAGTTTGGAAAGATATTCTACTGTAACTTCTTGTTTGGTGTTAACCAGTGCACTGCCTATTCCAAATCCAACAGCACCAGCATTTTTAAAGTCTTTAATGTTTTCGAGCGTAACACCTCCCGTAGGCAATAGTGGGATTTGAGGCAATGGCCCTGCTATGTCTTTTAGATAAGAAGGAGAAGTGGCCGGAAATACTTTTACAATATCAGCCCCATTTTTATAAGCATAGTATATTTCAGTAGCGGTATATGCCCCCGGAATATTCACTACACCAAGACTTTTTGCTATTTTAATTACCTCTGCATCCACTATTGGCGAAAGGATAAAACTTGCTCCTGCAGCAACGGCCTTCTTTGCCGATTCAACGTCAAGAACAGTACCTGCACCAATGATCATCCTGCTACCAAATTTATCGTTAAGCTCTTTTATAACGGTAAGTGGCTGTGCCGAGTTCATTGTAATTTCGAGTATACGAATCCCACCTGCGTATAATGCTCCGGCTATTTTTATCACGTCAGCAGGATGAGCACCGCGAATAATGGCAATAATTTTATGTTCTAAGATTTGAGATAATGTGGACATAGGAATATAATTACTGACCTGTTTTTTTGGCTAGGTCAACTTTTAATAAATAGTTATCGGCAGTAATGAAAAGTGTTTTATAATTATCTGCAAAGGCACAATTGGACGTGCTGCCTTCAATCTTTATTTTTCCAAGCAGCATACCCTTCTTATTGTAGATCCAAACTCCGCCCTGGCCAGTTGTAAAAACATTTCCTTGCTTATCAATCTTGATACCATCAGTACCTCTGTCATTTTGAAAAATCCTTCCATTTATCAATAATCCTTCTTTATCCAGATCATACAGGTACAAATAGGGCTTTTCACTATCTGAATTTGCTATTAATAAGCTTTTCTCACCCGGAAAGAAGGCAATTCCATTTGGTCTTGAAATCGAGTCTACTAATAAGGTTACTTCTCCATTTTTAGAAATCTTATATACTCCCTGATAGGGTGCTGCTTTTGATGGATTATTGACACCTTTTTCTAGCCCATAAGGTGGGTCTGTAAAATAAATATCACCGTTACTTTTAACAATCAGATCGTTCGGGCTATCGAATTTTTTACCTTTATATTCATTGGCCAGTGTAATGTACTCTGCCTTAGGATTATCTAATGAAGCATTCATAAGCGCTACCCTCCTGTCGCCGTGCTGGCACAATAGCAATTGTCCTTTATGATTAAGCACTAACCCGTTCGATCCTAGTTCTTCTGTTCTGGGCTGAGTTCCGGTGTAGCCTGAGTGTTCAAGATAGACCTCCTTACCTTTTTCGGGTGTCCATTTGTAAACAGTATTGTTTAAAACATCTGAAACCAACAATATCCTTTTGCTTTCTATCCACAGTGGTCCTTCTACCCAGCCGAAACCGTCGGCGATCACTTCAACCTTAGCATCATGATTTATGATGGCATCCAATTCCTTACTTAATTTTTCTACTTTCCCATCGGGTTCTTTCTTTGTTGGCTGTGCAAACAAAACAGGTATGTTCAAAAAGATGATTAAAAAACAGGATACGGCTCTGCAGGACTTGATTTGGTTTATCATTTGGCATAAAAAAAGCATGAACAATAACGTAAGATAAAAATAAAAATATTTATCCTAGTAAAGTCATGCTTCTTTATTCTGATTTGCGATCTTTTGCAAATCTGATAACACTATTCTGCTTATTCTTTTACAGGTTCTTTAGCTTGTTCCGGAGCTTTACCGATTAACTCCATAAACTGATCTAATTTAGGTGTTATAATAATTTGCGTACGTCTGTTTCTTGCTTTACCGTCTGGCGTATCGTTTCCTGCAATTGGGTTATACTCACCCCTACCTCCTGCGGTTAAGCGTTTCGGTTCTACTCCATAATTATTCTGCAACGACTGAACTACCGATGATGCTCTTAAAGCACTTAAATCCCAGTTGTTACGAATATTTGTTTGCGAAATAGGCACGTTATCCGTATTACCTTCAATCAATACATCATACCCCTGGTAATCCTTAATGATTTTAGCAATTTTGCTTAGCGTTTCACCCGCTTTATCAGAGATTTCGTAGCTTCCAGATTTATAAAGCATGTTATCCGACAAAGAGATATAAACTACTCCTTTAAGTACTTTTACATCCACATCCCTCATTTCTTCTCTGCTTAACGAACGCGTAAGATTATTGGTTAACACCAAATTAAGTGAATCACTTTTGTTTTTAGTATTCACAAGGTGTTGGATGTATTTATTTGAGGCATTAATCTCATCTACCAATTTAGAGATATTTACATTCCCTTGATTTGTAGAGCTCAGGCACTTATCAAGCGCGGCCTGCAAAGAAGCTGAGTTTGCTTTTTCTGAGGCAATCTGCTCTTCTAAGCTCTTTACTCGTGATGTTGTTCCAGAGAGCTCCTGTTGACCGGACTGATATTTCTGATTCAAATCCTTAGTCTTTTCTTTTAATTGATCATAACTAGATTGGAGATCGTTATACTTTTTGTTACTCACACAACCCTGGGAAACCACAGCTGCTATCAGTACTACCGGTATTAAACTGGAAAATTTCATAATCCTATTAAATTTATTAGTCAAAACAATAGAACTGCAATCTCTATGCCATTAAGGCCGATAAGGCTTAAACAGTGCCCATATTTAAAGCAAAGTCGTATATTTATTCTATGCAACAAAAGGGTATAATCTTGCTTCTAATTGGCCTGGCCATATTTATATCAGGAAGAGCTGAACCAACCAAACATTTTTTAAACAGTAATGCGAAGCTTGAAAGTAAAATTAACGAAGCACTGAAATACTCAAAAGCTCATAAAATGAATACTTCTTATTGTATCATGGTTGATATGAGTATCCATTCTGGCAAAAACCGTCTTTTTGTTTATGACTTCAAGAAAAAAGAAGTGATTATTAAAGGTATCTGTGCTCATGGAAATGGCGGTGGCAGTACAGCATACAAACCGGTTTACAGTAATAAGATTGGAAGTAACTGCACCTCACTTGGCAAATACAAACTAGGCCAAAGGGCATACAGCAATTGGGGGATCAATATCCATTATAAAATGCATGGCCTCGAAAAAACAAATAACAATGCGTTTAAAAGGATCGTAGTTTTACATTCTTACACACCGGTACCTGCCTTTGAAAGCTACCCTCTACCTTTATTTAATGTTAGTTATGGCTGCCCAGTAATTGCAAATGCAACTATGCGTAAAATAGATAGGCTAATTAAATCAGGAGAGAAAGATGTGCTGTTCTGGATTTATGATTAAAGCCCGTTAAGTGACTATAAGAATTTTACAAAATCTTTCGGATATTCAACAAAACCCTGTCTTAAATAAAACCGGTGTGCATCTGTGCGCCTTGCATTGCTGTGAACCATAATTCTTTTGCATTTCCTTTCAATAGCTAATGCAGTACAATGCTCTTCTAAAGCTTTACCAATTCCCATACTTCTGGAATTATCATCAACCACAAAATAGCTAATTACTGCATAGTCAGCTTCAAAAGCTATTTGAGGAATAAAATGAAGGGATACAAAACCTAACACCTTTCCTTCCAGGTCATAAACAAGGTCACAATGATCAGATGATTTAGAAAGATCAATGAGTCTTTTCGCAATAAATCCCTCTTCGGTAGGATAACCAAGTTGTTCCATTAAAATCCGAATAGCGCTGGCGTCCTTAAGTTCTGCTTTCCTGATGTTCATAACCTTATTAGAAATAAAAGTCTAATCTATAACTTTTAGGTCATACTTAAATTTTAACATAGATCTTCTTTTTGTCCATTATATACCCAATCAGCCAGCAAAGCATCATAAAACTCAGCGCAAAAACCAGTGTTCCAAAAGCTCCGGGAAATAAAGGCTGATAAAAAACATTGTTGATCCAGTTGTAAAAACTCAACCCGGGTTTTACCCATATTAACTGAAAAACGACCAGCAAGAGTTCCGACAAAAGATAAATAGCCAGAGAGTTCCTCCCAAATACCAGAAAAAAGTTGTTCCCCCAGTTGATCTTCTTTATCTCTACAAAGTAAATAAGAACTCCTATGATCACCAGATCCAAACCCACTGTAAGCAATACGAATGAACTGGTCCAAAGCTTTTTAGCTACTGGAAAAAATTGGCCCCAAAACAATGAAAGAAAGATAAGCAAGGCACCCACTAACAGTAGCTTAGCCACAGACTCATAATTTCTTCCTTTTTCCTGAATATAGGCTCCTGCCAAATATCCGCCGATCACATTAACAATACCTGTTAACGTGCTGAGCAGGCCCTCGGGGTCAAATGCAATTGGTCCTCCTTTATCATGATACAAATGAGCATCACCCAAAATAAAAATATCCAAACGAGTACCTACATTGCCCAGCATGGTGTATTCCTGACCTTGTTCTCCAAATAGCAATAAAAATCCCCAGTAACCTAAAAGCAGGGCTATTGAAATGATCAAGGCAGATTTTTTTGAACAGTAATGAACAATTAGCGCCCCAAACAAATAACAAAGTGCTATACGCTGTAATACCCCCATTATTCTTGTATTACTAATCGCATTAAACACCCAGTTACCATCGTCTCTATGCATAAATGGGAACCAGTACATTAAATAACCCAGTAAAAAGATGATAGCAGATCTTTTAAATATCTTCATCAAAAAACTGCTGTCACTTTCAAATTTCTTTTTTGAAAAGCTCAATGCATTACCAACAGCAAAAAGAAACGATGGAAAAACCAGATCAGTGGGTGTAAAACCAAACCATGCGGCATGATCTAAAGGAGCCCACTGTGTGGCTCCCGAACCCGGAGAATTTACAATGATCATAAAACAAATGGTCATTCCTCTAAAAATATCCAGCGTGGTAAATCTTTCTTTCATAAATGAGTTCGTTTAATTTCAGACATATAAAATAAGGGCTGTCCCAAAATAAATCTTTATTTCGTCCATCGTCATTCTGAATTTATTTCAGAATGACGATGGTGCTAGAAACAGCCCTATTATATATTTTATTAGTAATTCGGATTTTGTTTTAACACCCCATTACTTTTATCTATTTCAACTTGAGGAATTGGATAATAATAATGCTTAGGACGTACAAAAGTCACTGTTTTGCCCTGATCTACCGGGGCTTTTGATTTCGCAAGATTATATATTGCAGCTATATCAACTAAGTTCTTTTTATCCCATCTCATCAAATCCTGATGTCTTTCACCTTCTCCTGCCAATTCAACACGCCTTTCATGGATCAATTCCTTCATTCCTGCATTTACAACAGGAGGTAATAACATTGAAGCTCTGCGTCTAACCTGGTTAATCAATGCATCACCAGCTCCAGTCCCTTGAGTACGGATTTTTGCTTCAGCAACTAAAAGATAAATATCGGATGATCGCATTAAAGGAACTGCATAATTATGGTCTACACCATTTCCTTCTGAAGAACCAGCTGGGAAAAACACTGCATATTTACGGAAGCTAAACCCAGTTGATGACAGATCTGAGGTAAATTCTGTATCACCTTTGCCATCCCCTAAATCTATCTTATCTCCTACACTTAATAATGTGGCAGATTTACGTGGGTCATTTAATTCAAATTCATCTGCGAGTCCTTTTAATGGCTGGCTAAATCCGTATCCTCCCCAAGCTCTTGGAATATAATAAATCGTATAATCATTAGACATTACATTTTGTAATCCCTGTACAGACATCAGAAGCTCAGTACTGTTTTTATTAGCCCTCGTAAAGTTCTCTGCATAAGTAGCTGCCAATGCATATTTACTGTTGTTTATTAATTTTTCGCCGGTTGTAATTGCTTCAGGCAGCTTTTCCCAATACATATACAATTTAGTTAACAACCCTAAAGCTGTACCCTTACTTACCCTTCCAAAGTCTGCGGCACCATAGTTTTCCGGTAAAAGGTCTACGGCTTTCAAAAGATCTGCTTCTATTTGTTTACGAACTTCCTCAATAGATGATTTTGGTATATTGAAGTTACTTTTAGCATAATCTTCCTCAGTAACAATAGGTACATCACCATAGATCACCATTAATCGCCAATAGCCAAACGCTCTGAAGAAATAAGCTTCTCCCATGCTACGGTCTTTTATGGCAGGAGTAATATCAGTGATTTTTGGGATGTTGATAATTGCATTTGTTGAGCGGTTGACCGTCTCATATTTATAGGTCCAGCTAAAATTTAGCTGTGCATTTGAAGCATTGTAAGTCAAATTCTCTATTGCCTCATCCTCAGCATGATCTCCTGAACGCCAGTAATCATCTGATGCTACATCAAATGTAGTTTCAGCATGAGAAATGTAATCTTCCTGCGCTAATAAGTTATAAATACCAGAAATTGTATTTACAGCATCTGTTTCATTTCTGAAATAGTTATCTGTATTGTAAACCCCTTTCTGAGTGAGGTCCAGATTTTTCTTACATGCAGTGGAAAAAGCCACAACAAATAGACATGTACATATTATATATTTTGTTTTCATGGAGATTAGATTTTAAGGGTTAAACCAAATGTGAACGAGCGTACAGATGGATATTGAGCAACATCAACACCTCTTTGTCTATTGCCATTTGTATATCCCAGTTCAGGGGTATAACCCGAATAATTGGTGATCATGAATAAATTCTGGCCAGTCACATATATTCTTAAACTATTGAAGGTGGCCTTTTTCACAATAAAATCAGGTAGTGTATAGCCTATTGTTAAATTCTTTAAGCTAACGTAATTGCCATTTTCAACAAACAGATCTGAAGTACGATAGTTCTCATTTGCACGATCAAGTGACATCCTTGGTATTGAATTACTTGTTCCTGGCCCTGTCCATCTATTTAATGTTTCGGCATAAAGGTTAAAAGAATAGGTTGGATCAGTGCCTTGCATCCTGTCTGCATTATACAAACTCACACCAAATACACCTGTTAAGTTTGCAGATAGATCGAATCCTTTGTAAGACAGGCTAGTTTGAAAACCCAAAGTTGCTTTTGGATTAGGATTTCCAAGATAGGTCCTATCTCCTCCATCAATCATCCCATCTCCGTTAATATCAACAAAACGCACATCTCCTGGCTTAATAGCACCTCTTCTTGAATCATTTTTCAAATAAGGATCATTGTCAACCTCAGCCTGAGTTTGATACAATCCTGCTGTTTTCCATCCATAAAAAGAAGCTATAGACTGACCTTCATAGGTTCTTGAAATTTCCTGACTTGAACGACCATATACTGTAGAAGGAATAAAGGCATTTACGCCATAAAGCTTAGTTACTTCATTTTTGATGAATGAGCCATTAAGTCCAAAAGAGTATTTAAAGTTATCGCCCGATTGGTAATTCACCTCTGCTTCTATCCCTCGGTTGTTCATATTCCCAATGTTAATATCAGGAGCAGTTACTCTTCCCGCTGTTCCTATCAATAAAGCGGGCACAAGCATTTTATTGGTGTTTTTATCAAAATAGGTAATTGTAGTGCTTAGCTTATTGTTTAAAAAGCCTGCCTCCAAACTCACGTTGGTCATTGCTGCACGTTCCCATGTAATATCCGGATTAGCAGTTATTGTCACTGCAGAACCATTAACACCAAAACCACCAAAAGTATAGCCATTTGTTCCATAAGTATTACCAACAACTATTGAACTCGCGTACTGGAAACCACGTATATTCTGGTTACCCAGCTCACCCCATCCCCCGGTTATCTTTAAATTGCTTATCCAGCTCACATCCTTCATAAATTTCTCATTAGACACTCTCCATCCTAAAGAGAATGCCGGAAAGTAACCCCAACGATTTCCATCTGCAAATTTTGATGAACCATCTGCTCTAAAGGTCAGGGTTGCTAAAAATCTGCCATCATAATCATAAAATCCCCTTGCAAAAACAGATTCCAGACCCGATGGATCATCATAACTACCATCGGCAGTTAAAAAGGCATTTCCTTTCCTTAAAGTCCTTTGGTCTTTAGAAGTATCATCATACCCCACTCTACCAGCAGAGAAATAGCTTCCTCTAAAACTTTGTGAAGAATATCCACCAGTGAAAGTGATATGACTTTTGCTAATTACTTTATCGTAAGTAAGCACCAGATCCAGTAAATGCGAGTAGTTCTCTGCCTCTGCCTGTGTTAATGTTGAACTTGTTGTTTCTCTTGTTTGGATTCTGTCTTCTATATTAAAAGAATAACTGCGACCAATTGTACCATCGAAACCATAGTTGGCGCGGAATTTTAAATCTGCATAAATTGGCACCTCAGCAAACACATTGGCAATAGCCCTATATTTACGGTTGTAAGCATCGGCCTGCTGAATGGTTGAATAAGGATTATTGATATCGCCTAACTGGTTGGCAAAAGCTTTTGAGGTTCCATATGTTCCATCATCATTCATTGTAGGAATTGCAGGATTAAACCTCAATGCCGAAAAGAGAAGGCCCGTTTGAGAATCATTATTATTAAAACCATTGGTTTCTCCATAAGTTACCTGCAGGTTTTGCCCTAATTTTAACCAGGGTTTAATTTTATGCTCCGAATTAATGCGGGTACTAAAGCGTTTAAAGTAAGATTTGTCGATGATTCCTTTTTCGTCATAAAAAGAGGTAGAAAAATAATAGGTAGAAACCTCATTGCCTCCCTGAAGATTAAGATCAATATTATTTACTTTTCCGCTTCCCAGAATGGCTTTCTGCCAGTCTGTACGCTGGGTCGAATAATACGCATCATTCCATGGTGCTTCAATAGCAGCCCCATCGTTAGTAAATCTTTCCCTTTTAAGTGTATACAAATCAGGAGCCGTAAGCAAGTCAATGTACTTGGTTGATTTAGAAACCCCCGTATACGCATTGATAGAAGTAGCTAATTTCTGACTGTAACTACCTCTTTTAGTAGTTACCAAAACTACTCCATTCGCAGCTCTTGTACCATAAATAGCGCTTGAAGATGCATCCTTTAATATCTCTATTGAAGCAATGTCATTAGGGTTAACATCACTTAAAGCGTCAGGGTTACCTGAAGGTACTCCATCAATTACTACCAAAGGGTTAGCATCATTTATAGTACCGGTACCACGGATACGGATACTTGGTGCAGCACCGGGAGTTCCATCATTACGAACAATATTAACACCCGTCGCTCTGCCCTCCAATGCCTGGGCAACTGTACTTACGGGTAAATTCTGAATGTCACTACCTTTAATACTGGCTATTGATCCTGTAACATCTATTTTTTTAGAGGTACCATAACCTACCACTACAATCTCATCCAAATTGGAATTCGTTTCAACCATAGTAATGGTCAGGTTAGTTTGTCCGGCTATATTAACTATCTGTTTTTCATAGCCAACATAACTAAACTCTAAAACCCCGTTTTCAGGAGCATTAATTACAAATTCACCATTAACATTAGTTGTAGCCCCAATATTAGTTCCTTGTAATTTAACACTAACCCCTATAAGCGTCTCTCCTTTTGAATCTACAACTTTACCTTTTATGGCAATCTGGGCTTCTGGCGCACCGATGATTACCACATGATCATCAGCTATTTTATATGGCAATTTACTGCCCATTAATGCATCCATAATGGCGTGGATGCCCGCATCTTTTACCTGCAGATCTACTTTACCCAGCTTCTTTAAGCTGGCGTAATTGTAAAAAAAGCGGTAGTTACTTTGTCTTTGAATCTTTGTGAGAATGTTGCTTACTTCCGTCTGTTTTAAATCAAGTGAGAACTTTTCCTGAGAATAAACATTCGCCGAAACCTGTAAACAGGTGAACATAATTAGTAATAATGCTCCTTTCATTAGCAAAATTATTTTAAAAGGTGGTTGCATATAAAGCCACGCAAAAGCTTTTGTAATCTTTTTCATTACATTTGTTTTTGAAAATTAAGGAATAGAGTAAGTCCATTACAACGCTTACTCTTGTGAATTAAATCCGGATTTTTAAGGGGAAGAACTGCAATTCTTCCCTTATTTATTTGTGGATTTTCAGGAATCGGTTAGATAAAATTTCTTCATTTTTTTAGTTTAATTTGGTTTTTATTATCGGTTAATTATTTTCTTATGGTGCAGAGAGGTGAACTACTCCTTTATCCCTTCTGAACTTAAATGGAGTGGTCATTTTTATTAATGAGAGTGCTTGTTCCAACGATTCTTCTTCAAATACTCCGCTAATTTCTTCCTTTTTCAAGGTTTCATTATCAAATACCATTTTTACATCAAATCGTCTCTCAATCTGTTTACCTACCTCTTCAAAACTTTCATTCGTAAAAATCATTTTATTGCTCAGCCAGGCAATCTCTTTAACATCCTGTGTATTGGCTTCAGACAGCCTCTCCAGCTGATACTCCAGTACTGCTGCTTTTTTATCAGCATTTCCGCCCTGCTCCAGATCATTAGCTACCGTAAGTTTTTCATTGGGCAGCATCACAATCTTCTTTTCTGGCTTATCATTTAACTCAACCAGAATTTTTCCGCTAAGCAATGTAGTTTCAACCTTTTTATCTGTGGTATAGGCCTTAACATTAAATACAGTCCCTAATACTTTTACAATGAACTTCTCGGTATGAACCAGAAAAGGTCTTTTAGGATTTTTTTCTACCTGAAAAAAACCTTCGCCCTTCAGGCTCACTTCTCTACTTGTAGCAGAAAACACTTCCGGATAAGTAAACGTACTCCCTGCATTCAATTTAACTTTTGTGCCATCAGACAATTTCAAATCTCTGGTTTTCCCAAAAGGAACATAGATCCGGTGCATTTCTGAACCTGCAAACTGATCCGGAACAGCTGGTTTTCTTCCATAGAAAAAAAACACAGTTAAAATGCCCATAACCAACGCTGCTGCTATCCACTTCCAATATATTAATGAACTTATCTTAGCTTCTTTAATAGGTGTAATCGTGTTTTCCTCTGTTCTGATTTTATCCCAAAGCCCATCAATCTTTTGCTTAATATCTTTTTGTTTTACTAAAGTGTCTGGTTGCTTTTCCTCTGTGGTCAATGCATCTGTAAAAGCCTGCATTTTTCTATATTCCGGAAAATGAATAAAAAACTCCTCCAGCTCAGCTAATTCTTCTGGTGTGGAAGATTTAGATATGCTTTTGGCCATTAATTCAATAAACCTGGATTTTATCATATATATAAATAGTGTCTAAGGTAAAGACACGCGAGGGTATCGATATTCCTAAAAGAAATAAAAATATTTTTGAAATTCTACTTACTATGAATTGCCGAATTAAGCTTTTTAAGTGCAATGGATAACTGCGCAAATACTGTCTTATCAGAAAGCCCAAGAATACTTGCTACTTCTTTACAGGACAAATCATCTTCCTTTACCATTTTAAAGATGAGTTTGCATCTAGCAGGTAAGTCATTAATAGCCCTCAGCATATTATCTGACAACTCTTTACTGATCAGAATCTGGGATGGATCAACCGACAAATGAAAATAATACGCTTCGGTTACCTTTACTTCATTATTCTTTTTAGAGGTAATGCTACGCACATGATTTAGGCATGCATTCTTTATTGATGTATAAAGGTAAACCTGCATATTTTTGATGCGCAAGTTTTCCTTACGCTCAGTCCAGAGCCTTACCAACACATCATTTACAATTTCTTCGGCAATCTCACGCTCTCCCACAAATGATTGTGCGAACCGGAAAAACTTATTTGCATATCCCTCGTAAAGCTCATTAAATGCAGATTCGTCCTCATTTTCCCGAATGCGAATGACCAGCTCCTGCATACCCCCAATATTTAAAAATAATTTTTAGTAATATTAGAAATAATGATTCATTATATATTTATAACTGTGGTTATTTTTCTTTTAAATAACTTAAGCTAACCATTAACAGAAAGGATTTTATTTAATCAACATTTGTGAAAAGGTTGTGCTGTCACCTTTAAAAACATTAAAATCTACTGCGTGATTAATACCTGAGATTCTTGCTTTATCAGAGTGTTGCCAGAAGAACCATTTGGTAGCCTCATTAACTTTAAGTTTTGGCTGATGATAATGGGCAATCCATAAAGGATAATTATCAAAATACCCTTTCAAATAGTCATTATAGAACGACAGTCCAGTATAAATAATTGGTTTTACCTGCTCTCTTTTCTCTATATAAGAAACAAACTCTTTCAGTTGCGCTCGCATATTTGCAGGCGAAGTACCATTTAATTGTTCTATATCTACAACAGGGGGAAGATCACCAGCCTCGAATTTTACAGTTTGCAGGAAGAACTTAGCTTGCCAGCTGCCCGATTTCTGCGGTCTAAAAAAATGATATGCTCCACACACAATACCGACTTTAGCAGCCTCGCGCCAATTTCGCTGAAAATAAGGATCAACACTAAGCATCCCCTCTGTTGCCTTTATAAACGCAAAATGTACGCGTACATCGTCTTCTTCCATCGCCTTAACCCTTTTCCAGTCTATCTTACCCTGATAATAAGAAACATCTATACCATGTATGTTGTAATCCTTTGGTATCCGAATATTAAAGCTGCGATATGTACGATATGCAGGATCCTCACCCAAATCCTTTAGCCATCTCCATGTTGATGTAAACCCCCTAATAATGTAGGCGTAGTAAAAAGGAGATAAAAGAACCAGCAGCACAGCAACAAGCATGAACTTAACTTGCATGGACCAGGGTTTTTTCTTTGTTTGCCTTTTTCGGGGAACGGCCTTTTTACGTGGTACGGTAGTTTTTCGTGGAATAGAAGTCTTTTGGGAAACGGGTGTTTTTCTTTGTGCTGGTGGCATGATACGACAAAAATACATTATATCGTCAGTTTTGAAGGATTGCAAAAAAAATATTTGACGAAACTAATATTTTAGTTGCGCAACTAAAATATTAGTTCTATATTAGATTTACAATCTAAACAGCTATATCTTAAGACTTTGAATTAGAATTGAAATTAAACATTAACCATATATAATATACGATCCCCTATCATGAAAGAATTGACCAAGGCAGAAGAACAGATCATGCAAATATTATGGGAACTGAAACAAGCTTTTGTAAAGGATGTAATTGAACAACTTCCAGATCCCAAACCTGCAACTACAACAGTATCTACAATCATCAGAATATTAGAGGGCAAGGGTTTTGTAAATCATGAGGCTTTTGGCACCACTCACCGCTACTTCCCTATTATCAGTATAGATGATTATAAAGGCTTTGCTGCCGGAAAATTATTGAATAGCTATTTCGATAATTCTGTTGAGAAAATGTTTTCCTTTTTTTTGAAACAGGAAAAGGTAGACTTAAAGGAAGCTGATGAAATACTAAAACTAATTGAGAACCTTAAAAAAGACCAAAAATGAACGCTCTAACCTATCTTTTGCAGGTAAACCTGTACCTGCTTCTCTTTTATCTGTTTTATTTTGTATTACTTCGCCATGAGACTTTCTTTAGGTTGAACCGTTTCTATTTAGTGGGTTCAGGAGTACTCGCACTCTTTATTCCACTTCTGCGGGCAGATTGGATAAAGGAGCTATTTGTTACAGAACAAGTAAAACAGCTGGCTCAAATAGTGAATACTTCCGTTCCACAAACAGACAATATTACCTTTACAGTTATAAAAGCTCAAAAACAATCTTTATTAACCTCCACTGAATGGTTTTGGCTCGTTTACGGAATAGTAACACTGGTATTTCTAGTCAATTTTTTAAGAAAACTCTATCTGTTGAATAAAGTTCTAAAGAAAGGGAATAAGGGTCAGGCATTCAGTTTTTTCAATAAAATTTTTGTAGATAATGAATTAGAAGGCCAGGAAACCATAATGAAACACGAGCTGGTGCATGCAAAACAATGGCACTCTGCTGATGTGATCTTCTTTGAGCTTTTTACTGCAATGAACTGGTTTAATCCGGTTGTTTACCTCTATAAAAATGCAATTAAAAACATACATGAATTCATTGCAGATGAAACTGCCGCCTCAACATTGGAAAATAAATCAGCATATGCGCTCTTGCTGGTTTCGAATATTTTTGATACCCAACCTGAGCAATTAACAAACAGTTTTTATAATCAATCATTATTAAAAAGGAGAATCATTATGTTACACAAAACAAAATCTCGCAAGGTTGCCATACTGAAGTATGGGCTCTCAGTACCTCTTTTTGCAGGTATGGTTATTTTCTCGTCGGCCACCGGTGCGGAAACAAAAATCATCAATAAGATTACAGAGAAGGTAGTTCCTATCATTGCAAACTACCCAAACGCTGACTTGAAGCCAATAGGAGACTTAAAGCGCAAAATAGAACCGATCTATGCCCCTAAAGTAAAAAAAAGCAAGAAAAAAAAGAATGTTTCACCTGTCATGGAGTTAAAATCCCAGCGCCGGAATCGTCCAGAAAACCTTTTCGATTATGCCAGTAATTTCAAAAAGAATGGCAGTGGCCAAAAGTTCAAAGAAGGCATGATTTTTATATCCTTTGATGTTAATGAGAATAAGAAAACTAGTAATTTTAAAATATCAAAATCTGATAATTTTGAATGGCAGGATGATTATTTGACCTATCTAAACAAATTTAATGATACAGTCTCGCTGGTAAAAGGAACCTATCACTTTTACAAATGCTATATATACGCCGGTAACGAAGAGAAATATCCAAGCGAAAAAGAATTATTAAATGGCACAATAAAAAACATGCTATTTGGTGGATACATCGCACAAATGCCATCATTTATCGCCATTGATGAAACTAAAGGAGAAGCAGGAAAAATTGTGAATTACCTCGCCGAAACTCCACTGACAGACCCTGTGGTACTTGTTGATGGTAAAGAAACTACTTACAAAAAAACAAAAATGGGACTTAAAGACGCATTTAAACTTGATGAGGTAATATACCCAAGGGGTGTAAAAACAATCCGTGTATTTAAGGGCGATGAGGCTGTTGCTGAATACAATGAAAGTGCCAGAAAAGGACTAATTGTTATTGTCACGAAAGAGACAATGTAAAGTGGGCAATAAAGCATTTATAGCACTATAAATAAAAACACCAATGTTCCTGATCGACATGCGGATTTTACTTCTAAATCCGAGGAGAGAAGGAATATTGGTGTTTTTATTAAATAGGCAGACCGAAGTCAAAAGCTAATCATCTTTTGCTCAATTCCGCAAAATACTTATGGAACAAAGGCAACGTCTCAATTCCCTTGTAGTAATTGTAAATATCATACTTTTCATTTGGTGAGTGTAGCGCATCGCTATCCAAACCAAAGCCAAAAAGCACAGATTTAATACCTAAAGCACTTTCAAACAAAGCAACAATAGGAATACTTCCACCACCACGTGTAGGAATAGGTCTTTTACCAAAAGAATCAACAATGGCTTGCTCCGCAGCACGGTAAGCTATACTATCCGTAGGTGTAACTACTGGCTCACCACCATGATGTGCAGTAACTTTAACCTTAACATAGTCTGGTGCAATACTTTCAAAATGTTTGGTAAAGATCTCTGCAATTTCATCTGAACTTTGATGAGGTACCAAGCGCATAGAAATTTTAGCATTTGCCTTTGAAGGAAGCACTGTTTTAGCACCCTCTCCAATATAACCGCCCCAAATTCCGTTTACCTCCAAAGTAGGCCTGGTTCCGGTGCGTTCAAGTGTAGAATAGCCCTTTTCACCCCATTCAGCGGCAATTTCAAGATCCTCTTTATATTCCTTTAAATCAAATGGAGCTGCATTTAAAGCAGTTTTCTCCGCATCTGTAAGTTCAATTACTTTATCATAAAAAGCAGGTATGGTAATGTGATTATTTTCATCATGTAAGGACGCAATCATTTTACACAATATGGTAATTGGGTTTGCTACCGCACCACCATATACACCAGAGTGCAAATCGCGGTTCGGACCAACAACTTCAACTTCCATATAAGCTAAACCACGCAAGCCAGTTTCAATTGAAGGATTCTCCATGCTGATCATTGAAGTATCAGAAATCAATACCACATCAGCTTTCAAACGCTCTATATTAGCATTTACAAAGATGCCAAGATTTGCAGAACCTACTTCTTCCTCACCCTCAATCATGAATTTCACATTACATGCCAGCGTGTTGGTTTTCATCATCAACTCAAAAGCCTTTACATGCATGTAAAACTGGCCTTTATCATCGCAAGCACCACGGGCATAAATCTTTCCATCGCGCACGGTAGGCTCAAACGGAGGCGTTTTCCATAATTCCAAAGGATCTGCTGGTTGCACATCATAATGGCCGTAAATTAATACTGTAGGAAGACTTTCGTCAACAATTTTCTCTCCGTAAACAATTGGATAGCCAGCAGTTTCACAGATCTCTACTTTATCGGCACCTGCATCTTTAAGTTTTTGGGCAACATAATCAGCAGTTTTCAGCACATCTCCCTTATATTTTGGGTCGGCGCTAACCGATGGGAAGCGCAACAATTCAAACAACTCATCTAAAAAGCGTTGCTTGTTTTCTTCAACATATTTTTTGATTTCTTGCATAACAAATTAGTTTTTACGAATTTATTTTAAGTTAGTTTAAAGGCACCTTTATGTTAGGATTTTTTACAATTTTCTGCAGAAAATAGGCCTTACTTAGTGATAGCAAAACTAATTAAATTATACCAGTTGGTAGTATTCACAGACTCTATTTATACTTAGCTGAAATACTTTTTTAGAATGGCATTAAAAAGAAAAGGGATAAACATTTCTGCTTACCCCCTTAAATTAACGCTCTCACGGTAAAGGTAACTATTATGTTACATAGTCGCAACTATTATTTCAAATTTATTTAGGCAACAATACTTCGATTGTTTTGTGATGGCTATTGTTGACAAGAAAAATAATTCCCTAACTTCGTTCAGTACATCATCAAAAAAGCAGGAATGACGGAATTCACTAATGAAACCATAAATACAGATTCATTACCCAAGTATGAAGAAGTACATCTAAACCCACTAAACAGCAAGTACTGGAATGTAATGCTCATCAATATCTTTTTATTCCTATTTATCGTAGCGGCTGGATTGGCTACACTACTAATACTTAATGCCAATGCAAGAGCTTACCTGTATGTGTTACTTGGCATTTATATCGTGTTTGCAGTCCTGTTATTCATTTTGTACAGAGCCAGCTTTAAAAAACGAGGATTTGCAGTTCGAGAAAAAGACATTCTATACACCAGCGGAATTATTGCCTTATCAACCACTATTGTTCCTTTTTCCAGAATACAACACATTGCTTTAGACGAAGGCTTATTTTCAAGAATATACGGCTTAGGCGAATTAAGAATTTTTACTGCCGGAGGAAGCTCGGGTAGTTTACATATTCCAGGAATTGAGATAGACAATGCAAAAAGCATTAAAGAATTACTCATGAAGCAGATAAATGAGGCTGATTAACGATGTCTGAAGAACCTAATATAACATACGATTTTTCAGCGCCCAGAAAACAATCAGCTTCAGGTATTATTATCATGTTTGCCAATAGTTTTCAAAAGGTAGTTAGGGCTTTGGCACTTCCTCTTATCTTAATTATAGTTAAATCAAAAGATTCGGGCAACCTGGCACTGATACTGATTGCTTTTTTATGTTTGTTAACAATAATTCTGGCACTATTTGCTTATTTCAGCTATCAAAAATTCACTTTTTTTCTGGACGAGAAGAGGCAAGAATTCATTATCAATAGTGGCATTTTCAGCAAAACCTCCCTCACTATTCAACTCAATAAAATACAGCAGGTAAATATAAATCAGAACCTGTTACAGCAGGTTGTTGGGGTGTATAGTCTGGAAATTGACACGGCTGGAAGCGAAAAGAAAGAAGCAAGTATTAAAGCTATAGATCATGCTACAGCGACTATTCTTAAGCAAAAGCTATTGAGTCGTGACCTGGCAGAGAGCGAAACCAGTAATATTCAAGCAGACAATCAGGTTGTAGAGTCCACTTCGCCTCTTCTTAAACTAAGCACCAATACACTGCTTAAAATAGGTATAACCACTAATTATGGAGCCAGTTTGTTATTATTAACAGGTTTTATTTTCGGAGCTTTCCAATTGTTTAAAGACTATACAGACGCGTTGGAAATAGAAAGGGAACAATTCACTCAGATGCTCAGCAAAGGCATCACCCTTTTCTCTTTGTGTTTTGTGGTGGTATTTGCTCTAATTATCATCCTGGCAACAAACATCATCAGAACATTTGTAAAGTATTTCAACTTTAAAATCATTAAGCAAAAAGGTGCGCTCGCTGTCAGTTCCGGCCTATTTACGCACAAAAATGTATTGCTAACTCCTAATAAAGTTCAGTTAAGTGCCTACAGTCAGAATTATTTCCAGAAAAAATTCGATCTGCTGAACATGAAAATTAAGCAGGCTTCATTTGATTCTGCTGATAAGGAAGACAGTAAAAAATCGGACATTGAAATACCCGGTTGCAGCGAAATAGAGCGTAATGAAGTTTTAAAGATGATTCTTAGTAGGGCAGCAACAAAAGGTGCAGAACTAAAACCAAACTACCGTTTCATCTTTCTGCAAACCATGATCTGGATTGTGTTTCCAATATTACTATTTGTATTGTTAATCAGCTATGCCCTCCCCTTTCTCAGAAACTATTTATTTATGGTTGTACCTTATATAATAGTGGTTGGCACAATGCTGTATTTCGAATTCAAGCGCCACAGATTATATGTTGATGAGCATTTCATCATTAAAAAAAGTGGGATCTGGGATGTGGAACACGAGATCATTGAGCCCCATAAAATCCAGGCAATAACTGCCAAACAATATTTTTGGCATAAAGCTGCAGACACGGGGCATTTAATCATCCATACCGCAGCCGGTGTAATTCACTTCAAATATGGAAACTACACTCACATTAAAAGTCTTGTAAACTATTGGACGTATAAGATCGAGGTTTCCAAAAAAGATTGGATGTAATTTGTTTTTTAGATTCTAGACTGTTGGTCAAATCTAAAAGGACGAGATCGCTCATACTATAAACTTTCCTCTGCAACAATTGGAAACAGTACCAGATACTTTTTGAAACAACTCCTAAAAAATGTAGCTTTGTAACCTAAAAAGATTATATCTTAAATATTATACCCTAAAAGCAGAAACAGGAACGGATTTTGGATTATTTAGCAGGTTTAAACCCCCAACAACGCGCAGCAGTAGAAAACACACAAGGCCCGGCAATGATAGTTGCAGGTGCTGGTTCCGGTAAAACACGTGTAATTACATATAGAGTAGCCCACCTGATTGAAAAGGGTGTGGATCCTTTTAATATCCTTGTACTTACCTTTACCAATAAGGCGTCTAAAGATATGCGTGAGAGGATTATGAAAGTAGTTGGCCCAGAAGCAAAAAACATCTGGATGGGCACTTTTCACTCTGTATTTTCCAAGATATTAAGGGTTGAAGCTGAAAAAATTGGGTATCCATCTAACTTTACAATATATGATACGGACGACAGTAAAAGTCTGATCAGATCTATATTAAAAGAGATGCAGCTTGATGACAAATTGTATAACCCCAACTTTGTTTACAACAGGATTTCATCTGCTAAAAACAACCTGGTTTCTTATTCAGAGTATCTTCAAAGCGCTGAAATTCAGGCTGAAGATGTCAGCAATAAACGCCCTTTAATGGGTTCTATTTATGAAACATATACTAAACGGTGTTTTAAAGCCGGAGCAATGGATTTTGATGATTTACTTTTCAAAACCAATGTCCTGCTTAAAAACCATCCGGATGTACTAAATAAATACCAGCAGAAATTTAAATACCTAATGGTTGATGAGTACCAGGATACTAACTTTTCGCAATATACAATTGTAAAAAAACTGGCTGCTGCATACCAAAACATATGTGTTGTAGGTGATGATGCCCAAAGTATCTATGCCTTTAGGGGTGCAAACATTCAGAATATATTAAACTTTGAGCGTGATTATCCTGAGTTGCAGGTCTACAAATTAGAGCAGAACTACCGCTCTACACAAAACATTGTTGAGGTAGCCAACAGCATCATCGCAAATAACAAAAATCAGCTGGAGAAGAATGTATTTTCTGACAATGAAGCTGGCGATAGAATTAAAGTTCAGCGCGCATTTACAGATAACGAAGAAGGTAAACTGGTTGCCGAAGCTATTGTTCAGGATCGCAGTTCAAAAGGACTTAAGTTTAACGATTTCGCCATCCTATATAGAACAAATGCCCAATCAAGGGCTATGGAGGAGGCTTTAAGGAAACTAAATGTTCCTTATAAAATATACGGAGGCCTCTCCTTCTATCAACGTAAAGAGATAAAGGATTTAATTGCCTATTTCCGTTTAACCTTTAATCCTAGTGATGAAGAGGCTATAAAAAGAGTAATTAATTACCCTCGTCGCGGACTTGGTGATACTACGGTTGAGAAGATCATAGTTGCCGCCGATAAGCATGACATCACCATGTGGCAGGTAATATGCAGTCCACAACAGTATATAGAAGGAAGAATAGCAAACCAATTGAATGATTTTGCCATGCTGATACAAAGCTTTGCTGCAGAATCTAAAAAATTGGATGCGTACGAAACCGCACTCTATATTGCACAGCACTCAGGCATATTAAAAGAATTACATACTGACGATAGTATTGAAGGTCGCAGCAGATACGAAAACATTCAGGAGTTACTAAATGGTATCAAAGAATTTGCTGAGCGTGAAGATATTGAAGACAGAAGCCTTGCTATTTTTATGCAGGATATCGCGTTGTTAACCAATGACGATAGACAGGATGAAAAAGATAAAGAAACTGTTTCGTTAATGACCATACACTCTGCAAAAGGATTGGAGTTTAAAAACGTATTTGTAGTAGGATTAGAAGAAAATCTGTTCCCCTCGCAAATGAGTTTAAATTCGCGTACCGACCTGGAGGAAGAACGACGATTATTTTATGTTGCCATAACAAGGGCAGAGAAAAAGCTGACTTTAACTTATGCTACTTCCAGATACCGTTGGGGAACTTTAACCAATTGTGAACCAAGTCGGTTCATAAATGAAATTAATGCCCGCTATTTAGAAATTGAAGTGGTAAAACCAGCTAAAAGCAATTTAGGACAAGACAGTTTTGATGGCGAACGTAGAAGCTGGACACAGCAAAGGGATAGCTTTAGCAAACCAAAACCTGCAATGTCAAGCTCAGGTTCGGGTACAGCTACAGGAACTAGCTCCCCCGCCCCTCGTCCGAAAACTACCTCATTGCTCCCAAAGGCACACGTACCAACACCTGGTTTCGCTCCTGATGCCGCCAATCTATTCCAAAATGGCATGGATGTGGAGCATGAAAAGTTCGGTTTCGGTAAAATAGTTGCCTTAGAAGGTACATTACCTGACGTAAAAGCAACTGTATTTTTTCAGGGACTGGGTAATAAGCAGTTATTATTAAAATTTGCTAAATTGCGAATTGTTAAATAAGATATATATTTGCTAAATCTGTATTAACTTAGGCAGAGAATCATAAGGCTTATAAATAATCAATAACGAGAATTATATAAAAATTGAAATTTAGCCGTTATTCCTGAACGACTACTTGATAGAAATAAATTAAATGAATTTCGACTATAATACCACTAGAAACGAATTAATTCTGGCCGAATATGGCCGTAATGTACAAAACATGGTTAAGTACATTATTGAATTACCCGATCGAGAAGAACGCAATAAATATGCACAAGCAGTAATCGACTTAATGGGATTCTTAAATCCTCATTTGCGCGATGTTGCCGATTTTAAACATAAACTTTGGGACCATTTACACATCATATCTGGATATCAAATAGATGTGGACAGCCCTTATCCTAAGCCTACTCCTGAAGCAGCCTTAATAAAACCTGACCACATTGGATATCCTCAGCAAAAAATCAAATACAAGCATTACGGCAAAACAGTTGAAGTAATGATTGAAAAGGCTAAAGCTGTTGATGAACCAGAACGCAGAGCTGCTATGGTACAAGGCATAGCAAACTTCATGAAAATGGCCTATGTTACCTGGAATAAAGATAGCGTAGCTGATGAAACAATCTTCAAAAATTTACGTGAACTATCTGGTGGTCAGCTTGAACTGGATGACAATGTTAACCTAAACAAAGTTGAATTTAAGCCTGTTGTAAGCAGACCTACAAATAACAACAACCGCGGTAGAAACAACAATAACAATAAAGGCAGACAAAATAATAACAACCGTCAGCAACGTAACAATAACCCTAAGCAGAGACATTAATTCTTACCAATTTTAGTATTTAGATCCTTAACAGTAGTATGAACGCATTTGAAATAATTGGTGGAAAGAAGTTAAAGGGTGAAATTCATCCTCAGGGAGCAAAAAATGAGGCCTTACAGATCATTGCTGCTGTTTTATTAACAGATCAGAAAATTACCATCAGTAATATTCCAGATATCAAAGATGTAAACAAGCTTATTGAATTGCTGGGCGATATGGGGGTAACCGTAGAGCGCTTATCTAAAGACACTTACACCTTCGAAGCTAAAAACATTGACCTTAAATTCTTCTTATCCGACGCTTTTAAAGCTAAAGGCGGTGGCTTAAGAGGCTCCATCATGATAGTTGGCCCACTTTTAGGCCGTTTTGGTACTGCTGCAATTCCTAAGCCGGGAGGCGATAAAATAGGCAGAAGAAGATTAGATACCCACTTTTTAGGCTTTGAAAAATTAGGTGCTAAGTTTGTGTACGACTCTAAAAAAGAGTTTTTTAATGTAGATGCTACAAATCTTAAAGGCGCATATATATTATTAGATGAAGCTTCTGTAACAGGAACTGCCAATATCGTTATGGCGGCTGTACTTGCCAAAGGTACTACTACCATATATAATGCGGCATGTGAGCCTTACCTGCAACAACTTTGTAAAATGCTGAACCGCATGGGTGCAAAAATCACCGGTGTTGGCTCTAACCTGCTTACTATTGAAGGCGTAGAAAAACTAGGTGGCACTGAACACAGAATGCTTCCTGATATGATTGAAATTGGTTCATTCATAGGTTTAGCAGCAATGACCGAGTCTGAAATCACCATAAAAAACGTGTGCTATTCTGAGCTTGGTGTAATTCCTGATGTATTCAGAAAGCTGGGTATCAAATTTGAATTACGAGGTGATGACATCTATATTCCTTCTCAAAAACATTATGTAATTGAGTCATTTATAGATGGTTCAATGCTTACTATTGCCGATTCTCCATGGCCGGGCTTTACTCCGGATCTTTTAAGCATTGTGTTGGTTATTGCTACACAAGCAAGAGGAAACGTGCTTATTCACCAGAAAATGTTCGAAAGCAGACTGTTTTTTGTTGATAAATTGATTGATATGGGTGCCCAGATCATTCTTTGCGATCCGCATAGAGCAACAGTTAACGGCATTGACAAGAAATATAAACTTAGAGGTATCAGCATGACTTCTCCTGATATACGTGCCGGAGTTTCTTTATTAATTGCAGCCCTATCTGCTGAAGGAAAATCTACCATCTTTAATATTGAGCAGATTGAGCGTGGCTATCAAGACATTGACATTCGTTTACGTGCATTAGGTGCACAAATTAAACGTATCGAAGCTTCTGCTCCTTCTCACTAATTTTTTGTAGTTTATTATGCTATTTAGCATATACACTATACAGTAAAAAAGCCCCAATTGGGGCTTTTTTACTGTATAGTGGTTTTTGTCTCGGTTGCTTATTTAAGCAGAAATAGCATTAATAATATCATACTGGGTGATAATCTCAATCTTACCTCCCTCAGTCTCAACCAGTACCGCGCTGTTTTCTATATTTATTAACGCAGAAATCCTGTCAATTGATGTGTTGAGGTCAACAAAAGGAAATCCGGATGACATAATCTCCTGAACCTTAGCTGATTTAAGTGATGGATTTTCCATTAAAGCCTTTAAAATATCACCTTCGGCCAGCTTACCAACAACCATTTCTTTTTGCGTAACAGGAATCTGCGATATATTTAACATATGCATTGTATTAATTGCTTCAAGAATAGTCTTTTCACAATCAATAGTTACAATTTCTGTTTTGTCTTTTTTATCGATAATAGTAGCAGCAGTAAGCTTTTCGTCTTTCAAAAAGCCACGCTCCCTTAACCAATCCTCATTGTACATTTTTCCCATATATCTGCTGCCATGATCATGAAATATGATCACAACAACATCTTCAGGCTTCAGTTTACCTTTTAATTGCAGCAGTCCGGCAACTGCAGAACCTGCTGAATTACCAACAAAAATCCCCTCTTTGCGTGCTATATCACGGGTCATTAAAGCCGCATCTTTATCTGTTACCTTTTCAAAAAGGTCGATGATATCAAAATCTACATTTTTAGGAAGAAAATCTTCTCCAATACCCTCAGTTATATAAGGATAGACCTCATTTTTATCAAATATTCCGGTCTCTTTATATTTCTTAAAAACCGACCCATAAGTATCAATGCCCCAAACCTTAATATTAGGGTTCTGTTCTTTAAGGTATTTCCCGGTACCAGAAATTGTGCCTCCTGTACCAACACCCACTATCAAGTGAGTGATCTTTCCTTCAGTTTGCGCCCAAATTTCAGGGCCAGTTTGCTCATAATGGGCCTGCGAGTTAGATAAATTATCATACTGGTTGGGCTTCCATGAGTTTGGAACCTCACGCTCTAAACGTGTAGATACCGAATAATAAGACCTTGGATCTTCGGGTTCAACGTTAGTTGGACATACTATTACCTCTGCACCAAACGCACGCAAAGCATCTACCTTTTCTTTTGATTGCTTGTCGGTAGTAGTAAAAATACACTTGTAACCTTTTATAATGGCAGCCATAGCTAACCCCATACCGGTATTCCCGGATGTTCCCTCTATGATGGTACCGCCAGGTTTCAGTTTACCACTTTTTTCAGCGTCTTCTATCATCTTAACGGCCATACGATCTTTTATTGAGTTACCAGGGTTGGTTGTCTCAATTTTAGCCAATATCGTAGCCGGAATATCCTTTGTAATGTTATTCAATTTTACCAATGGTGTATTACCAATGGTTTCTAAAATATTGTTGTACCACATGACACAAAAATACAGATTGAAGATTGGAATTTTATTTATAAATGAATATTCGTAATTTAATATTGAAATAACATAAAATATAGAATATTATTTTAATCTAGTACTCCAATAGACTTACAAACAATGAAATATATAGGTAAACACAAAACCTTAACCACTCAATTTATATGTTTTACCTCGTAAAGAAATCAGAATCCCCTGCATTTCAAGGTTTAACAAATGCATGGCGAGCCTCTTTGAGGAATTTCTGACCGAATGGACAGTCATCGATCCTTAAATCCGATACCTGTAAAAGGTCAACAATTTTCTGTTCTTATTTGGAGAGTCCGATTAGCAATTGGGTTTGCTCAGTTTTTTGTCTTTATTTCATCCCGTCCCAAATAATGTCATTAGTCAGAATTTGATCTGCTGTTGCAAGCCCAATTCCTGGAATTTGCAATAATTCTTTTCTACTTGCTTTAAATACAGCCTCTGCGTTACCAAATATTCCAGCAAACTTTTGGCCGTTACATGCCCCATACTCTCATTTAATGTGAGGCCTATTTTGTGGATTAAACTCATGGGCTAAATTATATATTTATTTACCTACCAACCAACACACTAAAATATATAGCTGTAAATCAATCAATTAAAAACAAACTACAAAAATAGTTTGTAAACTATAAAAATAGTAGTAACTTTAATTAACAACAATATTTAATACATAATGAGAGAACTTACAAAGGCGGAAGAACAGGTAATGCTAATTTTATGGGAAATAAAAGAGGGCTTGGTAAAGGATGTTATAGATAAAATGACCCCACCAAAACCAGCATACAATACGGCATCAACGGTAATTAGAGTATTAGAAGGCAAAGGATTTATTGATCATAAAGCAATTGGAAATACCCATATCTACTTTCCTATAATAACTGAAGACGAATACAAACACTTCGCATTTGATAAAGTAATGAACAATTACTTCGAAAATTCTTATCAGAGCCTGGTATCCTTCCTTGTAAAAGAGAAAAACATGGACATGGATGAGCTTGACGAATTGATCCAACTTGCTGAAAAACTTAAAAACAAGAAATGATGAACTGGTTGTACTATCTGCTGGAGGCTAATCTATACTTAGCTGCGTTTTACGGGTTCTACCGTTTGCTTTTGCATAAGGAAACTTTCTATTCCTTAAATAGGTATTACCTTATTATAACAAGTATTATAGCTTTTATTATTCCACTTTTGCAGGTAGGCTACCTAAATAATCTATTAAACAATCAAAAGGAAGTCAGGATCTTAGCTATTCAATTAGCACCAGTAACCGAAAAAACTAACGCACTTACGGTAAACGATCTGTTGATGTATTGCTATCTCTTTACGGCCTTATTTTTTGCGATAAAAATGGCAATGAGTATATATAAGATCATTTTACTTTCTATTAACGCTAAAAAACAGAAATCTGGAAAGATTACATACGTAGAACTAGGTGAATCACATGCTGCCTTCTCCTTTTTTAACCTATTGTTCTTAAATCCATCCGTACAGGAGAAAAACACCATTCTTAAACATGAAATGGTACATATACAGCAGAGACATAGTTTAGATATCATTTTCTTTGAAATCATTCAAATCGTATCATGGTTTAATCCCATTACCTATTTCATTAAAAAAGAAATTAAACTTCTGCACGAATACATCGCTGATGACATCACAACAGATAAGGACATCCACAAACATCAGTACGCGATGTTTCTGATTCAAAACTCCTTTGGTATTGTGCCCAATCAGCTTACCAATCAAATATTCAATCAATCAATATTAAAAAGGAGAATTAACATGTTAAACAAAGAAAAATCAACGGGAAGAGCGCGGCTCAAACTCCTGTTTGCATTGCCAATTGCCGGAGGAATGCTCTGCGCATCCACCATGGCGTTTACTAAAGATTATGCGATGATAGACCTGTATCCGGAGAAATACGAGTCTGCCAAAACGGTATTACAGGAACAAAAACCAGTTAAAGTAGAAAACATTAAAAAAAAGCTAGAAAAACCAGTAAAAGTAGAGAGTATTAAAAAAGTTAGGATCAAATCAGATGCAAAATCTAAAACAGCAAAAGGAGATCCGATAACAAAAATCACAGTCGTACCACCCCCGCCTAAAGTTAGAACAGTAAAATTCCCACCACCAATAGTAACACCTGATGCGCCCAAAGCTCCTAAAAAAGCTGTATCAGTTAAGAAAATAAAATTTCCGCCACCAGTTGTAGTTCCTGATAAACCAGTACCACCACCTCCTCCACCCCCTGTTGAGCCAGTGAAAGATGAGGTAAAGTCAATAAACATTCGGGTAAATGACGAAAATGTTTCAAATAGCAAGAATGGAGAACCTGCTAAGGTAATAAGTGGGCAAAAAACAACTTTTGCTGGTAGAGGCGAATTAGGTCCTTCTAAAAACAACCCCGCAGCAAGTAAACTAGAGGGAAAACCTACAAAAGAAGGCGCCAAAACCGTAAGAGAAATTAGATATCGTACTAATAATTTCGAAGCAAAACCAACTGATTAAACCCCTCATAGATTTATCAAAAAGCTTTATGATCAACACAAGAGCCAAAATAAAATTAATATTAGCAAGTACTTCGATACTTCTAATACTATTTATTCATGCGGAAGCGCAACAAGTAAAAGTTGGAAAGCCAGTTATTGAACCTTCTAAAATTCTTGATGATGTAATGCATTGGCTATATTATGATCGAGATTACTTAAGATTATCAGAAGATTTCATTGCTTACGATCAAACTTTAAAGCCGATCACTAAAGATCGGCTTTTAGAAAAAGTAGCATCAGGCGGCTATCTTCCCCTAAGATTAATATCAAACAACGGGGCCATCATATACAAACTTTATAAAATGCCTCTTTCCAAAATCAGACGTTAGAGCTGTCATTAAAGACTATGGGGCAACTCGTTACAAATATTATCAAAAAGAGGGAAAGAAACTTCCTCACTTTAATTTTGTCGATCTAAATGGTAAAAAATACAATGAAGCATCCACAAAAGGCAAAATAGTGGTCTTTAAATTTTGGTTCGTTGCTTGCCTTCCCTGCAGACAGGAAATGCCAGGATTAAACAAATTGGTTGCGAATTATAAAAACAGAAAAGATATTCTATTTGTAAGTCTTGCATTAGACGACAAAAAAAACCTTCGTGATTTTCTAAAAAAAAACAGATTTGACTATGCTGTTGTTCCCGATCAAGAACCCTATCTTTCTAATATTTTAAAGATAAATACATACCCTACGCACCTTATTATCAATAAAAAAGGATTAGTAGCCAGGGTTGGAGATGCAGACTTAATATTTAAAGAACTAAAAAGGGAAGCTGCCCTTTAAGATTTCAGACTTACCAATTAAACCTTACTGCGGTATATAAACCACGTATTTTGTTTCAAAAAACTCTTCTTCAAAGTAAGCTGAAAGCGGATATAATTCCGCTTTCAGTTGTGATTCAGCAATCTCTTCTTTTAAATCACCACCTTTTAAATAGAGTATACCATTAGGAATGGCATTTTTAGAGTCTTTATTAAACTTCCCTTTTACCCAGGGATAAAAATCAATAAGCCTGGTAACCGCCCTGGAAACCACAAAATCGTACTTGTCAGCAATCTGCTCAGCTCTTAAATGACTCGCTTTAACATTCTTTAAACCCAATGCCGCAGCTACCTCAGTAACCACTTTAATCTTTTTACCAATAGAATCAACCAGATGGAATTGAGTTTCGGGAAAAAGAATAGCTAGCGGAATACCAGGAAACCCACCTCCGGTACCAACATCCAACACTCGTTCTCCTGCTTTGAAAATGCAAAATTTGGCAATTCCCAGCGAATGAAGGATATGGCGTTCATATAACTCATCAATATCTTTTCTTGAAATTACATTGATCTGGGAATTCCAGAAACTGTACAATTCGTACAATTGATCGAACTGAGCTATCTGCTGATCAGTTAGCTCCTTAAAATATTTCTGTATTAGAGTAGACTTTATTTCCACTGTACTTTTTTAACAAATATAGACACAATGCCGTTAAACACTAGAAAAATGAACAATAGAATATCCAAAACTGGAAACCAAATGCTCAAATTACCATAACTTAATCGCTTTAAAAGGCGTGGGTAAACAAAACACCTTATTATAATACTCAACACAAAAACACCAAGTGATATATATAAGGTAGCCTTAAAGAACAACAATGCGACAAAGAAAGCATAAAACAGGAATTGAATAATAATCTGCGACGAGAGGATGAACTTATGTTTTCCTTTATACATTTTACCTGCTCCAAAATGTCTTTTCTTCTGTCTCAGATAAGCACCAAAGCTTGTATTTGGCTCGCTCCAAACATGAGCATCCTTATTAATAGAAATTGCTGTATTACTTCTGGTTGCATGGGCGTTTACAAAAAGATCATCATCACCCGAAGGTATATGCATGTGTGCAGCAAACCCTTTTTTCTTAAAAAACAATGATTTCTTATATGCCATATTACGGCCAACCCCCATATAAGGCATACCTTTTAATGCAAATGAAAGGTAATTTACTGCTGTGAAAAATGTCTCGAAACGAATTAAAGCATTTAATATCCCTCTCTTTTTTATGTAAGGTGAGTAACCTAAAAGGATATCCACATGCTCATTTGCAGGTTGCTGCATACCCAGTAACCAATCTTGTGAGGCAGGCAAACAATCGGCATCTGTAAAAACAAGCCATTCGTTTATGGCTGCTTTAATACCCATTGTAACTGCAAATTTCTTACCGGCTATAAACTTTTCTCCTTCATTTACCTGAACAACTTTAAGGTGCCTATATTGTTTTTCAAAGGTTTCCAATAATTCACGTGTACCATCCCACGACCTATCGTTAACAACAACAACCTCATAATCAGGGTAATTCTGCTCCAAAACAGAAGGCAAGTATTCTGTAAGGTTATTCACTTCATTGCGTGCGCAAATCACAACACTTAGCGGCTTCCTACCTGTTTCGGGGATAGGATCGACTTTTACCAGCGCAAGTTTTAAGTGAACAAAGAGGCTAAAATATAGCTGTATTAAGAAGCAAAAGATTAAAGCGCCGAGCAGGCAACTCTCAATTAAGGTTAATTCCACGATGTATTTTTGTAACTGGCAAATTTCTCATTTTTAATCAGTAATGCACATTTATGTTGATAAAAATTTTAGCCCGTAAATAGCTGGTTTTTTGCTACTTTTGCCCTGATTTTTTGTAGAGGAAGATTACACACTAACTTACTCCATTCAAAAAACAATAAACATACACAGATGAAGTTTAGTTTAGAGGCAAAAGATATACATTCAAAAGCAAGAGCAGGAACAATTACAACGGATCACGGAGAGATACAAACTCCAATTTTCATGCCTGTAGGTACTGCAGGGACAGTTAAAGCAGTACATCAAAGAGAGCTTAAGAATGATATCGATGCCAAAATAATTCTTGGAAACACCTACCATTTATATCTTAGACCAGGGTTAGATGTACTGGAACAAGCCGGTGGATTACACAAATTTATTGGCTGGGATCGTCCTATTTTAACCGACAGTGGTGGCTATCAGGTGTATTCTTTGAGCAAAGTAAGAAAAATTAAAGAAGAAGGCGTTACATTTAATTCACATATCGACGGTTCAAAGCATCTATTTACACCTGAATATGCAATGGATATACAACGTACCATCGGGGCCGACATTATCATGGCGTTTGATGAATGTACACCGTATCCCTGCGATTATAAATATGCAGCATCTTCTATTAACATGACCCATCGCTGGTTAAAGCGCTGCTGTGCACGTTTTGACTCAACAGAGCCAAAATATGGCTTTAACCAAACACTTTTCCCTATTGTACAGGGTTCAGTCTATAAAGACCTACGGAAAAAATCTGCTGAATTTATTGCATCTATGGACCGTGAGGGCAATGCAATAGGCGGCCTTTCTGTTGGTGAACCTGCCGAAGAAATGTATGGGATGACTGAAATAGTATGTGATATTTTACCATACGAAAAGCCTCGTTATTTAATGGGTGTAGGCACTCCTATCAATATTTTAGAGAATATTGCGTTAGGTGTAGATATGTTTGACTGTGTAATGCCTACAAGAAATGCCAGAAATGGTATGCTTTTCACTAAAAATGGCATCATTAATATAGGTAATAAGAAGTGGGCAAATGATTTCTCGCCAATTGAGGCCGAGAGTGACCTGCATGCAGACCAGGTATATTCAAAAGCATACTTAAGACACTTAATGCATTCAAAAGAGATCCTGGGTGCACAAATAGCTACCTTGCACAACCTACATTTCTATCTTTGGTTGGTTAAACAAGCCCGTGAAAAAATCATTGCAGGTGAGTTTTATGCATGGAAAAACAAAATGGTAACTATCTTAGGGAATAAATTATAAATGAGTTTCTTAAAAGACAGGGTTAAAATCATCGACTGGTACATTATCAGTAAGTATCTGGGTACGTTTCTGTACACCCTGACCTTATTTGTAGTGATCATCGTTATTTTTGACTTGTCGGAAAAGCTAGACGATTTTCTAAGCGCAAACCTTACTTTTTGGCAGGTTGTAACCCTGTATTATGCAGGTTCAATCCCTTTTTACGTTAACATGCTCTCGCCATTGATCAATTTTATTGCGGTAATCTTCTTTACAGCAAAGATGGCTGATCAAACCGAAATTGTGCCTATCCTAAGTGGTGGAGTAAGCTTTAACCGCTTCCTTTTACCTTATTTCATATCAGCATTTATCATATTTTCACTAAATCTAGCTTCTAATCTTTTCATTCTGCCTTATACAAATCAGCTTAAAAACAGCTTTGAGAATACTTACGTAAAGAAGAATGCATCGCCAAGCAAGAACAATATCCACATGAAATTAGATGCAAATACGTACATCTACATGGATAGTTTTGACAATAAAACAAAGAAAGGAAGCAGGTTCTCATTAGATAATTTCAAAGGGGATGTATTGACAAAAAAGCTTGTTGCAGAAGAAATATCGTACGATTCTTTAAAGAGATCATGGAAACTAACCAACTACTCTGTAAGGTATATTAATGGCCTTAAAGAGACTTTTGTAAGGGAATTAGTAAAACCTAAAGATACTGTATTGGATATGAGACCAGATGATTTCTCAGCCTATGACAATATATTTGAAAACCTGAGTAACAAAGAGTTATCAGATAAAATCAGAAAAGAAAAGATAAGAGGTACAGGTATTTGGAATGACCTACTATTTGAGCAATATAAACGCTACCTACACCCCCTTTCTGCGTTTGTTTTAACCCTCATAGGTGTTGCATTATCTTCCAGAAAGGTTCGTGGAGGTGTTGGCTTACCCCTTGGAATAGGCATATTATTAAGCTTTGGGTATATTGTAATGAACCAATTTGCCAAAATGTTCTCTCTAAAAGGAGGCACTTCTCCACTATTTGCAGTGCTGGCACCTACAATATTTTTTGGTCTGCTGGGCTATTATTTACTGAGAAAAGCGCCTAAATAATGACCCCGGTTACATCAGAAACATCTGTAACCAGAAACCTATTAATCCTGCATTTTACTGTGTTCATATGGGGCTTTACGGGCATCCTGGGGGCATTAATATCAATAGATGCGGTACAAATGGTATGGTATAGAGTAATGATAGCGAGCATAACCCTGTTTATCTACTTTATGGCTACCAAAACCAGTGTTAAAGTAACCAAAAAGCAGTTTTTACAGTTCTTCTTTACCGGCAGTATAGTGGCCATACACTGGATATTATTCTTTCATGCCATCAAGGTTTCTACAGTATCTGTAACGCTGGTATGCCTCTCTTCTTTTACCCTTTTTACGGCTATTTTAGAGCCTCTAATAAAGAAACAACGAATCCTGATACCTGATGTCATCGTCGGCTTAATCATCATTTTAGGCATATATCTGATCTTTAAATTCGAGTCGAAGTATACTTTAGGCATCATTTTCGGGCTTACTTCGGCCCTTGCATCCAGCTTATTTGCCACCATAAATTCTACTTTGGTTCAAAAGAGCGACCATAAAATCATTGGATTTTATGAGATTGCAGGTGCCTTTTTCTGGATCACTTTGTATCGTTTTGCCGACCAAAGCTTACTTACCGAGGCGTTCAATTTAAGCGTGACCGACTGGATTTACCTTACCGTTTTGGGCACCATTTGCACCGCACTTGCATACGTTGCCGGCGTATCTGTGATGCGAACTTTGTCGGCTTTTAGGGTAGCACTCATCACTAATCTTGAACCTGTTTATGGCATCCTTTTAGCCTTCATTTTCTTTGGAACTAAAGAGGCAATGTCGTCCGGATTTTACCTCGGGGCGGCACTCATTTTAGGTTCAGTTTTCCTTTATCCTATCTACAAAAAAAGAAAGAATTTACAGTAGCAAATCACCTTTTCGAACAGGAGATAGGAGGGGCGTCTTAAACCCCAAATTCAAGTCAATTCTCCCTCAACACACGACACATTTCGCAAGTATTTTATCCCGGAATATTTCTCATTTCTGTATACATCACGAAATTTTAACAAATAAATTCTGTTGGATTTTAAGCTTAATTAGTGTACCTTAACAGCAGATTCCGACAACCTGAAATTAATTAGCTCCAGAAATCCAAAAACCTCCATTTCTAGGCTAAAAATTTACAAAAATCAGAATTATCAGTTCTTTAGTTGATTAGTATATTTATTTGATAATCAGAAAATTATATACATATACATAAATTAAAAAATCATCAAAATTAGCCAACCAAAATTTACAAATACTAATTATTTTAGTAAATCATAAAAATGACATCAAATAAAGAGTTCAACAAACTGATAATCAAATCTATAATAACATTAACATTAAGTATAATTTCACATACTGCTTTTGCGCAACTTTTTGGCGGAGAACAAAACCCACTTAGTGTAAAATGGCGACAAATAAAAGCATCTGGCTTCAGGATCATCTTTCCGGACGAGCTCGAAAAAGAAGCCCAAAGAATGGCCAATACTCTGGGCTATATTTACCCCCGTGTTGGCGGTAGTCTTGGAAGGCAAAAAACCACTATCCCACTGGTCCTTCAAAATCGTGGAGTGGTCGCAAATGGCTTCGTTCAACTTGCTCCAAAAAAATCGGAATTTTACACCACTCCTCCTCAGCAATTCGACAGTCAGGATTGGCTAAATAACCTTGCTGTTCATGAGCTCAGACACGTTGCTCAATACGACAAATTAACAGGCGGAAAAGCCTACCCCTTTCCAGAGTATGTTTACTTCGCCTGGTTCGGAGTTAGCATACCACTTTGGTTTTTTGAAGGCGATGCCGTGACCACCGAAACCTCACTTACAAATGCCGGTCGCGGAAGACAGCCTTCATGGATCATGCCTTACCGAACAAGTTTGCTCGAAGGCAAAAATTTCTCATACAGCAAAGTCAGCTTTGGATCAGAAAAAGACATCACCCCCGGTTACTACCAACTCGGCTACCTGATGGCATCGAACATTAGAAAAGAATTTGGAAAAAATATTTTCGACAGCCTGCTTACCGACATCCGCAAAAGGCCAGTCAGGCTATACCCCTTTTCAAACAGCCTGAAAAAGTTCACCAAGAGCGGATCAAAAAAATGGTTTAACCAAACAACCGAAACTTTAAAAAAAGAATGGACAGCGCAATCTGAAAAAACCAAAACAGAAAACTACCCTATACTGAACAACGATTCAAAATTTGCGACCAACTACTTCCTCCCTGTAAAAATCAAAGACGGCAGAATTCTGGCACTGAAACAAAGCAAGGCAGAGACAGCACACTTCACAATAATCGACAGCGCAAAAAAAGAAACAAAACTGCTAAGCATCGGCTACCAGGAGCAGCCATGGTTTAGTTACGCAAACGACATTGTGGTTTGGGATGAGATCCGTTACGACCCAAGATATCGACAACGCAGTTACAGCGTAATTTGCAGCTACAACCTGAAAACCGGTCAGCAAAAAAAATTAACCACCAGAAGCCGGATCTTCTCACCTGCTCTTTCTGCCGACGGAAAAAAAATAATCGCAGTAAAATTTGACCTGAGCAACAAATGTAACCTGATAGAACTTGACGCAGAAACAGGCGCAGTTCTAAACACCATTCCTAATCCCGAAAACCTGATACTGCAAACTCCAGCTTACAACGCCGGCGGAAACCTAATCACCTACATTAGCGTTGGCGAAAAAGGAAAAGCCTTGTGGGTAACTGACAAGGAAGAAAAAACAGAGAAGTTGATAAAGGAAACACAGCAGCAGATAAGCAGACCGATATACATTAACCGAGGAATAGCTTTTAACGCGCACTACAACGGAATCGATAACATTTACAGCATAGATACCGTTTCAAAAAAGATAAGCGCCCTGAGCGCTTCTAAATACGGCGCCTTTAATCCAACTCAAGCCGACAGCACTACTCCCATTATTTTTAACAATTACACCCTAAGCGGTTATGGAATTTCGGAGATGCCGCTACAGCCAAAGCCCCCAGGCGATAACAATTTCGTTTATTTCGGCAGCGCCGTCCAAAAACAAGAGAACACAACAAATGTTTTCGACAATATCCCAGACAGCAGTTATACCTCAAAACCATACCACGCGCTAACAAACCTGTTCAATGTACACAGCATAATTCCGGTTATTGAAAACGAGTACCGCGGCGGGCTACAACTAAATTCCGATAACCTGCTTAACACTTTCGGTTTTTTTGCAGGAGTGGATTATTACCGTGACCTGAAAAAATTCGAGTACAATGCAGGCTTTACTTTAAAAAGTTTTTACCCAATCATAAGAGCCACCTACAGGAACCGCCCCCGAAGAACTTTCTATAACACAAAATCAGGCGTTCTGCAGGGCGATTGGAGAGAAAACAACGTCCAGCTCCAGGCATCAGTTCCAATAAGCTTAAATGTGCTAAATGAGACTTACAACTTTTCATTTAACGCACTAACCAGTTACACCCAGAGGTACCAGCCCGAAAACTTACCCAAAAATTTCATCAGCAAATTAATTTTCCCGATGGAATATAATTTCACCTTTAACCACAGCACCGCACAGGCTGCAAGAGACATTGCACCAAAATGGGCCCAGATATTGAGAATTTCTTACATGCACCAACCATTTGACGACAACCTTGCCGGCCGATTGTTCGCCGTTGAAGGATTTCTGTATTTCCCTGGTCTGCTAAAAAATCACTCTTTCCTTGCCAATTTCAATTATCAAAATACATCAGGCATAAGATTGTACGACCAGGAAATAAACACTGTTTATGGCTACAGTAACATCAGGGCAAAAAGCGTTCTAAGAAATACTTTGCTTTTCAACTACCGTTTCCCTATCGTTTTCCCCGATGCAGAAATCGGTCCGCTTGCATACATCAGAAACCTGAGGGCAGGTATGTTTTGCCATTATGAAAACATTGGCACAGAAACAAATTTAGCAGAACCTAAAACTTTTGGTTTCGAATTACGTAGTAGTATGAACCTGCTGCGTTATCAGCCGATAGTGGATGTGGGCGCCAGGTGTGTTTTTGTAAACAAAGTGTATAACCAAAATCCTATATTAGAATTAATTTTAAACTATAGCTTTTAAGTCATGAAGACCAAAACCATTTTCATCATCGCATTTACAGCAATCATTACCATCTTTTTAATGATAAATACAGACGCCGTAGAGTTTAACTTCATTTTTGTAAAGAAAGAAATTTCTAAACTGCTGGTAGTGGGTGTATGTACCTTTGTTGGATTCATACTGGGCTATTGGGCCGGCAGACCCAGGACTACTTTAAGCACCTACGACAGGATTGACACCCCGATAAAACCCGAAGACCGCAAGAAAACGTTGAGCGATGAGGATCGCGATTATATTAGCTAGAAGATTAGCCGTCCTCGACAATAGGAGATCTCTTGAACATGCATAGCTAAGAGATTCTCTCCTATCGCCGAGATGACGGGGCTATTGAAATGACGGCAGCCATCACTACTTCGTTACTGATGAATTTCGTATGTAAAATTCAGCGTAGCTGAACGTTCTAAAATATTAGATACTGAGCAATATTTTTCGAAAGTTAAAGCAAGTGCTCTTTCCACTTTCTGAACATTCAATGGACCATAAAGATCAAAATGTATGTTTATTACATCAAATATTGGCGGCATCTCCTGGTCCTTACGGGTAGCCTTAATATTGATCTTAACATCGTTTAAGGGTTCCTTTTGCTTGGTTAGCACATTCACAACATCAATTCCACTGCAGCCTCCAAGGCCAATCAACAGCATCTCCATTGGTCTAAAACCTTTACCTTCTCCACCAATTTCAGGCTTAGCATCCAGTTCTACAGTTTGACCGCTTGGATTCTGCGCTTCAAAATTAAATTTATTGTTTTTACGTATCAGGTTAATTTCCATTTGTAAATATCTTATGCTTGTAAATATGTTCTTTGGTACTAAATGTTATAAAACACCTTATTGTTCCTTTCCAGTTCGGGCAATCTAACATGATCCTCAAATATTGCAAAAACTGACGAGCCACTCCCACTCATGGCAGCAAATATTGCTCCCTCATGATAAAGTGCTTGTTTTACCGCAGCTATTTCCGGGTATTTCAAAAACACAGTGCTTTCAAAATCATTCTTCAGGTTCGGTTTCCAGTCTTTTAACTGCAATTGGATTAACTCCTTTAATGAAACACCGGATTTATGAGGCACAATTCCACTATAAGCATCGGCAGTAGATACATGCACTGGGGGCTTAACCAATACAATCTTGTAGCCAGAAAGATCAACTTTAACTTCGCTAAACTCATCGCCCTTCCCCTCTGCAAAAACAGGTTTATTATTAATAAAAAAAGCACAATCAGCACCTAGCTGCCTTGCATAATCTTCCATTTGATGGGTATTTAAGTTCAATTGAAATTTATCGTTCAGTAACTTGATCAGAAATGCAGCATCAGATGAACCACCACCTAAGCCGGCCCCAACTGGGATATTTTTAAGCAGCGTAATTTGCTGAGCTGGCAAATCGAAATCTTTATTAAGCAATTCAAATGCTTTTAGGCAGATATTATCCTCAATGATCCCTGGAATATCGATTCCTTTAATCTGACAAGTTGTTTCCATAGCATCTGTAATTTCTATAACATCATTTATTTTTACCGGATAAAATACCGTTTCCAGATTATGGTATCCGTCAGATCTTTTTTCAGTTACATACAGACCAAGGTTGATCTTGGCATTAGCAAATGCAAGCATTGATTTTTGCGTTTATTGTTAGGCTGGCAAACTTACAAAAATCAAAAACATAGTGTAGAACTATAGCTTTAAAGATTCCATATAATATGTACTTTTGTAACAATTAGCCTTTTTAAATTAATCAGATGAAACAGTATTTAGATTTGATGCAGCATGTGCTTGATCATGGCACACAAAAACATGACCGTACCGGAACCGGCACCATCAGTGTATTTGGATATCAGATGCGGTTTAATCTGCAGGAAGGCTTTCCTATGGTTACCACAAAAAAACTGCACTTAAAATCAATCATCCATGAGTTGATCTGGTTTTTAACCGGGGATACCAATATTAAATATTTAAAGGATAATGGGGTAAGAATATGGGACGAATGGGCTGATGCTGACGGCAATTTAGGCCCTGTATACGGATCGCAATGGCGCTCATGGCCTAAACCTGACGGCGGACATATCGATCAGATAGCGCAGATCATCAACACCATTAAAAACAGCCCGGATTCCAGAAGGATCATTGTATCGGCATGGAATGTTGCCGAGGTAGAACATATGGCGCTTCCTCCCTGCCATGCATTTTTCCAGTTCTATGTTGCAAATGGAAAATTAAGCTGTCAGCTTTATCAGCGTAGCGCCGATATATTTTTAGGTGTCCCTTTTAATATTGCTTCTTATGCCCTGCTAACCATGATGGTTGCCCAAGTGTGCGGTTTGGAGTATGGAGACTTTATTCATACCCTTGGCGATGCTCATTTATACAACAATCATATTGAGCAGACAAAACTGCAGCTGAGCAGAGATCCTAAAAAATTGCCTGTAATGGAAATAAACCCTGAGGTTAAAAACATCTTTGATTTTAAGTTTGAAGACTTTACATTGAAAGCTTATGAAGCTCATCCGCATATTAAAGGAGTAGTTGCAGTATGATCGTTTCAATTGTAGTAGCTATTGCCCAAAATAATGCCATCGGTAAAAACAATCAGTTATTATGGCATTTACCAGCCGATTTAAAGCATTTTAAACAAATAACCAGCGGACATACCATTATTATGGGCCGAAAAACCTATGATTCTATTGGCAGACCACTACCCAACAGACGTAACATCGTGATTACAAGAAATACTGACCTTGCCATTGAAGGCGTTGAGGTAGTAACTACTCTTGATGAAGCTTTAGCACTTTGTGACAAAGATGAAGAAGTGTTTATTGTAGGTGGTGCGCAAATCTATGAGTATGCACTTGGCAAAACTGATCGCATCTATCTTACCACCGTACACCAGACTTATGATGCAGATACCTTCTTTCCGGAAATTGATAAACAGACCTGGAAAGTAATAAATTCTGAAGATCATGAGCCTGATGAAAAAAATGTAGTAGCTTACACATTTTCGACACTTGAGCGGTATTAAACAATCTTTAAAGCAAATAGTTGGAGGCCTATAATAAAAACTTTCATAACGTGGCCTATTAATTAAAAAAATAATTAGATTTGCCGACTTGTTAAAAAAATATATAGCATATAGACTAATAATTACAAACAAATGCAGGGTAAAGGTTTTATAAAATTTATGGCGATACTTTTAGGTATCGTCTGTGTGTATTCTCTCTCATTCAACTTTGTTACTTCTAAAGTTGAAAAAGACGCAAAAGCTTATGCTAAAGGAGACCTGGATAAGGAAAAAGCTTATTTAGATTCGATGGCAACAGTACCGGTATATCCTCTTTTTGGATTTAATTACCAGTTCTGTAAAGAAAAAGAAATCAACCTTGGTTTAGACTTAAAAGGTGGTATGAACGTAACGATGGAAATATCGTTATCAGAACTGGTTAAATCTTTAGCCGGAAATACTGATGATGCTAATTTCAACAAAGCGTTGGTTACTGCTCAAACTCAATTGAACGCTGGCGGAAAAGACTTCATTAACTTATTTGTTAACGAATTTGAAAAACTTTCTCCTAACGTAAAATTAGCTGACTTCTTTTCTAATCAAGACAACTCTAAACTTCTTAAACCTGATGCCAGCAATTCGGAAGTAAAAAACTTCTTATCTAAAGAAGCTACTAGTGCTATTGACCGTTCATTCGTGATCATCAGAAGTCGTATCGATGGTTTCGGAGTAGTAAGTCCAAACATGCAGAAACAAGAAGGTACTAATCGTATCCTAATTGAGATGCCAGGTGTTCAGGACAAAGAAAGGGTTCACAAATTATTACAAGGTTCTGCAGAATTGCAATTCTGGCAAGTATATAACAACGAAGAGGTGTATCCGGTGATGGAGAACATCAATAAAACACTTGCCTCAACTTTAAAAGTTGCAGACACAAGTGCCGCTTCAAAAACTTCAACAGATACTACTGCTGCTAAATCGGAAAGTAAATTAGCTGGTTTAGCAAAAAATAAGGACACTAAAGATTCGGCCGGAGTTAAAAACTCTGACCTGGCAAAATCTAATCCTTTATTTTCTGTATTAAACGTACCTACTTACCAAGGTCAGAACGGACAGCCTTCATTACGTCCAGGACCAGTTGTTGGTTGGGTTGCTCAAAAAGATACTGCTAAAGTAAACGCTTACTTTAAAAGACCTGAAATTGCTTCTATCATTCCTCAGAGTTACAAATTCATGTGGAGTGTTAAACCGATGGACATTGCTCAATCTGGTGGTGCTAAGATTTTCGAATTGTACGCAATCAAATCTCTGTCTTCTGATGGCAAGCCTGATTTAGGTGGTGAAGCGATTAGCGATGCCCGTCATGATTACGATCAAAAAGGTCGTCCCGAAGTAACCATGTATATGACTGGGGAGGGTGCTGCAAAATGGAAAAAAATTACTGCTGAAGCTTCTGCTGATCCAAACAATAAAAAATCTATTGCTATTGTACTAGACAATACTGTTTACTCTGCGCCTACTGTACAAAATGAGATCCCTAACGGTATCTCTTCTATCACTGGTAGTTTCACAGTTAACGATACTCAGGATTTAGCAAATATCTTAAAAGCGGGTAAACTTCCTGCTCCTGCAAGAATTGTTGGTGAATTCGTTGTTGGTCCTTCACTTGGTGAGGCTGCTATCCACAATGGTTTATTATCATTCGTATTGGCATTTATTGTGATTCTTGTATTTATGGCTTTATATTATAATAAAGCTGGATGGGTTGCTAACCTTGCATTGGTGATCAACTTGTTCTTTATCATGGGTATTTTAGTATCATTAGGTGCGGTGTTAACATTGCCTGGTATTGCAGGTATCGTGCTGGTAATCGGGTTATCAGTAGATGCGAACATTCTTATATTTGAACGTGTAAGAGAAGAGCTTACTTTAGGTAAACCTACTCCCGTAGCTATCAAAGAAGGTTTCAAACATGCAATGTCATCTATCATTGACTCGAACGTTACTGTATTTGTGTTGGGCGCTATCCTTTACATCTTCGGTAGTGGTCCGGTTCAAGGTTTTGCTACTACGTTATGTATCGGTATCTTATCATCTCTATTCTGTGCGGTATTGATCTCACGTTTAGTTTTCGAATACCTTTTAGATAAAAAATCTAACATCACGTTTGGTAACAAACACACTATCCACGCATTTAAGAACATTGCTTTCAACTTTGTTGGTCATAGAAAACTTTATTACTCTATTTCTACTGCAATCATTGTTTTAGGTTTTATTTTCTACTTCAAAAATGGCGGTTTAAACCTTGGTATCGACTTTAAAGGTGGTAGAACTTATATCGTTCACTTCGATAAAGGAATGCACACAGAAGACGTTAAAGCTAGTCTGAATGCATCTTTCCCTGAATCAGAAACTATCGTTAAAACTGCAGGTGCTGATAATGAATTAAAAATCACAACTACTTACCACATTACTGATCAGGATCAGGGTGCTGATAAATTAGTTGAGAAAGCATTACACGAAGGTTTAGCAAAAACCGGTGTTAAGTATACTATTGAAAGTAATGAAAAGGTAGGTCCCATTATTGCGAGTGATATTGTTTACGGAGCATATGGAGCAATTCTATTCTCTTGTTTAGTGATGTTCTTCTATATCGTAGTAAGGTTTAAGAAACTAAACTATGGTTTAGGTGCCGTTATCGCATTGTTCCATGATGTGCTTCTTGTACTTTCATTCTACACAATTTTAGATGGTGTATTACCATTCTCACTAGAGATTGGTCAGGATTTCATTGCGGCCATCTTAACGGTAATGGGTTACACCATGACTGAGACAGTTGTTGTGTTTGACCGTATCCGTGAGAAACTTGCAGAAAGCGGTAAAGAAGATCTTCATGGTGAGGAACGTAATAAATTAATCAACTTTGCATTGAACAGTACTTTAAGTCGTACTATTTTGACTTCACTAACTGTGTTCTTCGTATTACTAGTAATCTTCATCTTCGGTGGAGCTAGTATCCGCGGATTTATCTTTGCTTTATTAATTGGTCGTATTATCGGTACATATTCATCATTATGTATCTCTACTCCTATCGTTATCGATCTTGGTAAAAACAAATAAGTAATTACTTACAAATGATAATTAAAGGCACCCTTTTTGGGTGCCTTTTTGTTTGTTATGTATATTTACCAAAATTGATTTTTATGGAACAACGTTTTCCTAAAGGCAACAAACCCAGAATTGTAATTGTAGGCGGCGGCTTTGGTGGCATTGAGCTGGCAAAGAAACTGCGAAATAAGGACATAGAAGTAATTATGTTCGATAAACATAATTACCATACATTTCAGCCATTGTTATATCAGGTTGCTACGGGGGGGTTAGAAGCAGATTCAATAGCTTTCCCATTAAGAAAGATCTTTAAAGGCCAAAAAAACCTAACTTTTAGGGTTACTGAAGTGAAAAAGGTTTTGCCTCTTGAAAATGCGGTAGAAACTACTATTGGTATTTTTGAATACGATCATCTTGTAATTGCTACGGGATCGACCAGTAACTTTTTTGGGCAGGATGAGATTGAGCACAATGCCATGCCCATGAAATCAATTCCTGAAGCATTAAACCTTAGGAGTTTATTACTTCAAAATTTGGAATCTGCACAAATCGCTACAGATAAGCTTACCGAAGCTGAATTGTTGAATTTTGTGGTTGTTGGCGGTGGGCCAACCGGTGTGGAAACCTCTGGTGCAATTGCAGAGCTTAAAAAACACGTTTTAAAAAATGACTACCCTGAATTAGACCTCAAAAAGGTTAATATTTACTTGATAGAAGGTTCTCCCGAATTATTAGGAGCAATGTCTGTTCAGGCACAAAAGAAATCTGAAGAGTTTCTTGGCGAGCTTGGGGTAACTGTTATGACCAATTCTCGTGTTCAATCTTATAACGGGAAGCAGCTAGTTCTTGTGGATGGCAGGATTATTCCTACTTCAACTGTAATTTGGTCGGCCGGAGTAAAAGGAGTAGTAATTGACGGATTAAATCCGCAATGTGTAGTCAGGGGAAATCGTGTAAAGGTTAATGAAATCAGCAGAGTTGACGGTCATGATAATATTTATGCTATTGGAGATGTGGCCGCAATGATTACAGAAGAGTTCCCTAATGGTTATCCTGGTGTTGCACCGGCGGCTATACAACAGGGGAAGCAGCTTGCGGAGAATCTGATCAATATTATTGGCAACAAACCCACAGAACCCTTTAAATACTTTGACAAAGGCGCAATGGCAACTGTTGGCAGAAACAGAGCGGTTGTAGATATTCATAAGGTTAGGTTTCAGGGCATATTTGCCTGGTTTACCTGGATGTTTGTTCACTTAATGACACTTGTTGGCTTTAGAAATAAACTGGTGGTATTTGTGAATTGGGTATGGAGCTATTTTAGTTATGATCGGGGAACAAGGTTAATTATCCGTCCGTTTCTAAGAGGGAATCCAGAACCTGAAGTAGTAGAACCCAAACCCGTTAATGATGAAACAAAAGGCAATTAAGCTTATTGAGTGCCCTCGTGATGCCATGCAGGGTATTCATGATTTCATAGATACTGATGTTAAAGCGGCATATATTAACCTGCTCTTGCAAGTGGGGTTCGATACCATAGATTTCGGTAGCTTTGTATCTCCCAAAGCGATTCCTCAGTTACGGGATACGCGTGAGGTTCTATCTAAGCTTGATTTGAGTATTACAAATTCTAAACTCCTGGCTATTGTAGCTAATTTACGTGGTGTTGAAGAAGCGATTGTGCACAATGAGATAACTTACCTGGGCTTTCCTTTTTCTATTTCAGAAACTTTTCAACAGAGAAATACCAATTCAAGCATCGCCCAATCAATGGACACGGTAAAACAGATGCTTGAACTTTGCGATAAAAATAGTAAAACAGCAGTCGTTTATTTATCTATGGGTTTTGGAAACCCATATGGAGATAACTGGAATGTGGAGATAGTTGAAAAATGGGCAGATGAACTGGTTACCAATGGCGTGAAGATACTTTCATTGTCGGATACCACAGGCGTTTCTTCTCCTGAAAAAATCAGAGCGATTTTGCCGCCCCTGGTTAAGAGATTTGAAAACACAGAGATCGGCTTGCATTTACACAGTACACCCAACACGCGTTTTGAGAAAATTGAGGCTGCTTACGAAAGCGGCTGCCGAAGATTTGATAGTGCGTTAAAAGGATTTGGAGGCTGCCCCATGGCTACGGATGACCTGACAGGTAATCTTGCTACGGAAGAACTTATTGCCTACTTAGAAAGCAGGAATGAGGCCTTAAACCTAAATATGGACAAGTGGCAGGAAGCTGTTCTGTTTTCACAACAGGTTTTTCCCCTTGGATTAGCTTAAGCTTACTAAGCGTGATGGTGCTTTTTAACCATTTTGTAATGCTGTATACCGGCCTCTTCAAATTGGTCACCCTCTGCTATAAAGCCAAATCTAGAATATAACCTCATTGCATCCAACTGCGCATTTAAATAAATGTAATCTGCATCAGAAGGTAAGTCAGATAAGGCTGCTGCTACCAGGGCCTGCCCTATTCTTTTTCCTCTGAACTTTTTCAGTACAGCAAATCGTTCTAATTTATATCCATTTTCTGTTTTGCGCCAACGACATGCGCCACAAGGTTCGTTGTTTAACAATGCCAGAAAATGTTTAGAAACATCTTCATTTTCCCATTCCAGCTCTGGAGGGCAATTCTGTTCTTCAACAAAAACGGTTTTTCTAATTGCAAATACCTTATCCAAATCTTGCGGATTGTTTACCTTAATTACCTGAAGTGCGTCCATGATTTCTATTTATTTTTAGCTTTTAAATGCAACAAAAAAAGCGCCACAAGTATAATTCCTGTAGCGCTTCGTAACTTTTACCCAAGGATTATAATTTGTCGCTTGCGTCTTTGCAATTTAAATCTTCAAATGCTTGTGTTAAACGTTTAACAAAGGCTTCTTCCCCTTTACGTAACCAAACACGAGGATCGTAGTATTTTTTATTAGGTTTATCTTCGCCATCAGGATTTCCGATTTGAGCTTGAAGATAAGCTTCATTCGCTTTATAGTAATCTAAAATACCTTCCCACATTGCCCATTGCATATCTGTATCGATATTCATTTTAATAGCTCCGTAAGAAATAGCTTCTCTGATCTCTTCCTGAGAAGAACCAGAACCACCATGGAATACAAAGTTAATAGGTTTATCAGCAGAAATATTGAATTTTTCTTTGATGAAATCCTGGGAGTTTTTAAGAATTACTGGTTGTAATTTAACGTTACCTGGTTTATAAACACCGTGAACGTTACCAAACGCAGCTGCAACAGTGAATTTATCACTTACTTTGCTTAATTCTTCGTAAGCATAAGCTACTTCCGAAGGCTGAGTATATAATTTAGAACTATCTACATCGCTGTTATCAACGCCATCTTCTTCACCACCTGTAACACCAAGCTCGATTTCAATGGTCATGCCTAATTTAGCCATACGTGCTAAATATTTAGCAGAGATTTCCATGTTCTCTTCGATAGACTCTTCAGATAAGTCAAGCATGTGTGAAGAAAACAATGGTTTTCCAGTTTCCGCAAAGAATTTCTCGCCATGATCTAACAATCCGTCGATCCATGGTAATAATTTTTTAGCAGCATGGTCAGTGTGTAATATTACAGCAACACCATAATGTTCAGCCAATAAATGAACGTGTTTAGCTGCAGATACTGCACCTAATACGCAAGCATTCAGGTTATCATTATTTAATGTTTTACCCGCGTAGAATTGTGCTCCACCGTTAGAAAGTTGAATGATAACAGGTGAATTAACTGCTTTGGCAGTTTCCATTACTGCATTAATGGTATTTGTACCGGTAACATTTACTGCTGGCAAAGCAAATTGATGTTTTTTAGCCTGTTCAAACAATTCCTGAACGGCATCTCCGTAAATTACGCCCTTGTAGCCTTTTAAACTCATTTTTTATAATTTTATATCTGCCGAAGTTAGGAAAAATATCACTTTGGGCAAACCAATAAGGGGATTATTTTCAATTAAACCGTATTGTTTGGGCTTGGTAATGAAGCGATCATGAGTTATTATATATTTTTTATATGATTTGGGTACTCATGATCGTTTAACTAAAGTATCCTTAAACTGTTCTAATTTTTTTTTGTTTCTTTGTAATCGCATTTTTCAAGAAATAACATGGCTTGGTTTAAAAGAGAGAAAAAAGGTATTAGTACGCTTACTGAAGAAAAAAAAGAAGCGCCAGACGGTTTATGGAACAAGTGTCCGAATTGTAAAAAAGCATTACATACTGCCGATCAAATAGAGAATAAATATGTTTGCCAATATTGTGACTATCATTTAAGAATAGGGTCTAAAGAATATTTTCAGGTATTATTTGACGATAATAAGTTCACGGAGCTTTTCTCAAATTTAACATCAGGAGATCCCTTGAATTTTACAGATAGTAAGCCCTACACTGAAAGGTTAGTAGAAAGCATGACTAAAACAGGCTTAAAAGACGCAATTAGAGCTGCTCACGGTAAAATAGAAGGTGAAGACATCATTATAGCTTGTATGGATTTCAATTTTATTGGTGGATCTATGGGTTCAGTAGTAGGTGAAAAAATTGCCCGTTCTATTGACCACGCAATAAAACATAAAGTTCCATTTTTAATGATCTCTAAATCTGGGGGTGCCCGGATGATGGAAGCTGCATTCTCGTTAATGCAAATGGCAAAAACTTCAGCAAAACTTGCGCTATTAAGTCAGGCTAAAGTTCCTTATATATCTTTGCTTACAGATCCAACAACTGGTGGTGTAACTGCTTCTTATGCGATGCTTGGTGACATTAACATTGCTGAGCCCGGTGCTTTGATCGGTTTTGCCGGCCCAAGGGTTATTAAAGAAACCATAAAAAAAGATCTGCCTAAGGGTTTCCAAACGGCAGAATTCGTTTTGGAGCATGGTTTCCTTGATTTCATTGTAGATCGCAGAATGATGAAAGCCAAGCTTGCTGCTTTCCTTAAAATGATGAAGAACTAGAAAAATACTATAACAAAAAAGGCCAGGGAAATTTACCTGGCCTTTTTTGTTTAGCAAATACTATTTGCCTGTATCTGTTGAAAGTGAATAAGGGAAATCTGACTCGTTAGCGCCTCTTTCTTTATTCGGAGTCTCAGACATATCAAAGTCTAAAGTGGCACCTTGTAATAAAGTAGAGTGGCTTAACCAGTTTTTAGAATATGGTTTGCCATTATACTTTAAGGTTTGTACATACTTGTTATCAGCACTGTTTTTTGGCGCATTGATAGTGATTGTTTTACCGTTCTCTAAATTAAGCGTAATCTTTTTAAACAATGGAGCTCCGATAACATACTGATCTACAGCTGGGGTTACAGGATAAAATCCTAAAGCAGAGAACACATACCATGCAGATGTTTGTCCGTTATCCTCATCTCCACAGTATCCATCAGGCGTAGCTTTATACATTCTATCCATAGTTTCACGTACCCAGTATTGAGTTTTCCATGGTGCACCAGCATAGTTATATAAATAAATCATATGCTGGATTGGCTGATTACCATGAGCATACTGTCCCATGTTGGCAATTTGCATTTCACGGATCTCGTGGATCACCCCACCATAATAGCTATCATCAAACACTGGAGGAAGTGTAAATACTGAGTCCAGTTTCTGAACAAATTTATCTTTACCGCCCATTAACTTAGATAATCCATCAATATCCTGGAATACTGACCATGAATAATGCCAGCTGTTTCCTTCTGTAAATGCATCACCCCATTTGAATGGGTTAAAAGGAGACTGGAATTTACCATCCTGATTTTTACCACGCATTAAACCTGTTGAAGGATCAAACAGATTTTTATAGTTCATACTGCGTTTTTTATAAATATCTATCTCAGACGCAGGTTTGCCTAATGCTTTACCTAATTGATAGATGGCAAAATCATCATAAGAATACTCTAATGTTCTTGCCGCATTTTCATTAATCTTTACATCGTAAGGCACATAACCTAATTCATTGTAGTATTTAACGCCACGACGACCTGTGGCTTCAGGACCTTCATTATTAGCGCCATGTTTTACAGCATCCCATAATGTATTGATGTCGTAACCACGCATACCTTTAATGTAGGCATCAGCAACAACGGAAGCAGAGTTATTTCCAATCATACAATCAGAATAACTAGGGCTTGACCACTCAGGCAACCATCCACCCTCTTTATAATCGTTCACTAAACCTTCTTGCATTTCTTTGTTTATAGATGGATAAACAAGGTTAAGGAATGGATATAGCGCTCTGAATGTATCCCAGAAACCGGTACCAGCAAATCTGTAACCAGGAGCTGTTTTGCCAGTGTATGGGCTATAGTGTACTATCTTATTGCTCTTATCTACCTCATACATTTTGTGAGGAAAGAATAAAGTGCGGTATAAACTTGAATAAAAAGTACGAACCTGATCTATAGTTCCGCCTTCAACAGAGATTTTGCTAAGTGTTTTGTTCCACACCGCTTTTCCTTTTTGTTTAGTTGTTTCGAAACTATCGTTTGATAATTCTCTTGTCAGGTTGATATCTGCCTGCTCAAAGCTGATAAATGAAGAAGCAACTTTCATATTAACCTGCTCCCCTTTTTCGGTTTTAAACCCTATGATAGCACCTGAGTGATCACTTTGTAACTCCAATGTATCTTTTGCAAGGTTTTTCCCTCTCCATGCATTTGCAGATGTAAAAGGTTTATCAAAATAAATAACAAAGTAGTTTTTAAAGTTTTCAAGTTTTCCTCGGCTGTATCTGGTACTGTAACCAATTACTTTACGTTCGCCAGGTATTATTTTGATGTATGAACCCTTATCAAAAGCATCAATAACTACATAAGAATCATTTGTTTTTGGGAAGGTGAAGCGGAACTGGGCAGCTCTTTCTGTAGGAGTGATTTCTGTTGTTACATCAGCATCAGCCAAATAAACACTATAGTAGTAAGGTTTTACAGTTTCAGATTTATGAGAATACCAGCTTGCTCTATCATCCTGGTTAAATCTCATTTTACCTGTTACAGGCATTACCGAGAACTGACCATAATCATTCATCCATGGAGATGGCTGATGTGTTTGTTTGAATCCTCTTATCTTATCAGCATCGTAGGTATAAGCCCACCCGTCGCCCATTTTACCAGTTTGTGGTGTCCAAAAGTTCATTCCCCATGGCAACGCTATTGTTGGATAGGTGTTTCCATTAGACAAATCTGGTTTACTTGCAGTACCCATTAGCGGATTAATCCATTCAACAGGATCTGTTACTTTGCCCACTGTCTGTCCAAACAGCGCAGAGGATGCCAGAACTAATGAGGCGGTTAAAAATTGTTTAATCATGGTTAAAAAATATCAAATGTGGTTATAATGCTGGGTTTTCTGAATATGCTTTCCACAGGTCATCTAAAGATTTACCTGTTTCTTTTTGCCATATTTCTTTTGTATAGGTATGATCGCGTAAACTTAAATCTAGTTTTTTAACAATTCCTTTGTTGTCGTGATTTTCCAACCATGCCAGGAATCTTGCAGTAATTCTGTAACTGTTTTTATAAGTATGCGTGCTTTTAAGTTCAGGTAGTGCCCAACCTGCCCCGGGATTATCAACACCAAACTTATAACGTACATAGTCGGCAATACCTTCGGTAAGCCATCCCGGTCCGTTGCTACGTCCATAATTTTGAACGATGTGCATTACCTCATGGGTTACCACATCTACATCTCCCGGAAATTTCTTGAAATAAGCTGCGCTATAAGTTACTTTTCCTGCCCCCGTAGCTGCAACCCCATCGTAAGCTGTATCTATCACAAAATAGACTTCCTTGTTCGTGTTTTGATTATATTCCTGACTAAGCAATGGGTAAACTTTAAAGAACGTTTCGATCATTCTCTTTTTTAGGGCAGGATCAAATGTTGGATCCTGGTTGGTAAAATTAAGGGTAAGACCATCTTTTTTAATTGTTTCGGTCTCCTGAGCTTTTAAATGATGACTGAAGATCATCGTTAAAGCCATAGAAAATAATACTGTTGTGGTTCGTTTCATATTAAACTCTAAAAAATTAAACGATTTAGCACACAAATAAACATAATAAAATGAAGATTCCCTAGTTGATAATGGTAACAAAGTAATAATAAAAGATCAGAGTTACGAAAAAAAGCCATCTTTTGAGGATGGCTTTTAATAATTTATATTCAAAATGTTAATTATGCAGTCACATTCTGATTCACGATCTGTTTCACTTTCTCGACAACAAAATCTAGTTCTTCTTTTGTATTGTATTTGCTGAACGAGAACCTTACCGATGGGCGGTTAGGATCGGCAGCTATACCGGTAAGCACGTGCGATCCAATATTAGACCCTGATGAACAAGCACTACCGCCTGATGCAGAAATGCCGTTAATATCAAGATTAAACAATAGCATATCAGCCATGTCCATGGCTGGGAAAGAAACGTTTAAAACCGTATATAAACTTTTTTGGGGTTCAGTCTCTCCATTAAAAAAGAGATCAGGTACTTCATTACTTAACCGATCCTTCAAATATGTCTTTAATTCTTGCATATGCTGTTGATGTGCCTCCATTTCTGCATATGCTATTTGCAAAGCCTTTGCAAGGCCTACAATACCATAAACATTTTCTGTTCCACCACGCATATTGCGTTCCTGTGCACCGCCAAAAATCATCGGACTGATTTTTATAGCGTGATTAACGTATAGGAAACCAACACCTTTTGGACCATGTAATTTATGGGCAGCACAAACAATGAAATGAGCTTTCAGCTTTCTTACGTCGTGCACATAATGTCCCATGGTTTGTACAGTATCACAATGATAAATGGCATTGTATTGTTCGCAGATATCACCTACCCTTTCTATATCTGTTAATGTTCCCAATTCGTTATTTGCATGCATTAAGGATACAAAAGAACGTTCATTGTTTTTAAGCAGTTCTTCAAGATGGTCATAGTCGATATTACCTTTTTCATCTACATTAACAAAGCTCAGCTTATCGATTACGCCTTGTTCTAAAAGCATATTAAGTGTATGTTCTACCGCGTGGTGCTCAATTTTAGAGGTAATAGCATGTTTTATATTAAAGGCAGCAATACCGCAACGGATGGCTGTATTATCTGCCTCTGTACCTCCCGATGTAAAGAAAATTTCTGCAGGTGTTGCATTTAAAAGCCCGGAAACAGTTTTTCTGGCCTTTTCAATTAATGTGCGTACCTCACGTCCCTGGGCATGGATGGATGATGGATTACCATAATAAGAATTCATCACCTTAACCATTTCCTCTATCACTACCGCATCCAGGGGTGTAGTTGCGGCATTATCTAAATAAATTCTTTCCATTTTTTGCATTAGCTCAGTTTTAATATTTCTTTGATGTCGGAGATGATTTTTGCAGCTAAACCTTCAGCTACAGTTTCAGATCCGGCCTCGCTATAGATACGGATAATTGGTTCTGTGTTTGATCTGCGAAGGTGTACCCATTCCTTATCAAATTCAATTTTCAATCCATCTATTGTACTGTTTGGCTGATTTTTATATTTCTCCTGAACCTTTACCAACAAGGCGTCAATATCCATTTCGGGAGTTAATGTGATTTTATTTTTAGAAATATAGTACTCAGGATAACTTTTGCGTAACAGGGAAATAGACTTGCCAAATTTAGCTAAATGAGTTAAAAACAATGCTATTCCAACTAAAGCATCGCGACCATAGTGAAGTTCAGGATAGATAATTCCTCCGTTACCCTCTCCGCCAATAACTGCATTTGTAGCTTTCATTTTGTTAACTACATTAACTTCACCTACTGCTGATGCGTTATATGTTCCTCCTGCACTTTCGGTAACATCTCTGAGCGCTCTTGTAGAAGATAAGTTAGATACTGAATTACCCGGTGTATTTTTAAGGATATAATCTGCTACCGCTACTAAAGTATATTCTTCACCAAACATAGACCCATCTTCACAAACAAAGCACAAACGATCTACATCAGGATCAACAACAATACCCAGATCAGCATTTTTGCTCTGTACTACTTTAGCGATTTCCGTTAAGTTTTCAGGAAGCGGTTCAGGGTTATGAGGGAAATGGCCATCAGGTTCACAATACAACTCATAAACGGTTTCAACTCCTAAAGCGTTTAACAAAGCCGGTACAAATATACCTCCTGTTGAGTTAACACAATCAATTGCAATTTTAAAATTGGCAGCTTTTATTGCTTCAACATCCACTAATGGCAGGGCAAGAATAACGTCAATATGCTTTTGCAAATAAGTATCATTACTTATCACTTTACCTAAATCATCAACATCAGCAAATGCAAATTCAGATTTCTCCGCAATTTCCAGAACATCCTTTCCATCTGCATCACTAATAAATTCGCCTTTCTCATTAAGAAGTTTCAATGCATTCCACTGTTTTGGATTGTGGCTAGCTGTTAAGATTATACCACCACCTGCATTTTCCATTGGAACAGCAATTTCAACAGTTGGGGTGGTAGACAAACCAAGGTCTATTACTTCAATACCCAAGCCTTGCAAGGTACCGATAACCAGGTTATTAACCATTTCGCCAGATATTCTGGCATCGCGGCCTAAGACAATTCTTTTGTTATTTGTTTTACTGATTACCCATGAACCATAGGCCGCAGTGAACTTTACAATGTCGATTGGGGTTAAACCATTACCGGCAATACCACCGATTGTCCCCCTTATTCCAGAAATAGATTTTATTAGTGTCAATTTGTTGATTATTTTTTTCCAAAAATAACAAAAAATAGGCAAAGCAGGTTAACGCAGCACCACGCATTCGTAAAATTACGCTTTATTTACTTTGCGATCTATTTTAAATTTTCGTGGAGGAGGTAGCGATAAAATTGTTTTATGATAACAATTTTATCTAAGTTTGTTTTTTTTCTAAAACATCAAAATACAAGCTCTATGCAGCGAAAATGGTTCCAATATTGGTTTAACTCTCCTTTCTATCACATCCTATATAGTCAGCGTAACGATGCCGAAGCAGAGTTTTTAATTGATAACCTTTCTGCTTACCTGAAACCAGCTGTAAATTCCCGAATTTTAGATATCGCATGCGGAAGAGGCCGACATTCAATTTACCTTAATAAAAAAGGGTATGATGTAACCGGAATTGACTTATCAGAGCAAAGCATTAAATATGCCCAGCAATTTGAACAAAAGAACCTTCATTTCTTTGTTCATGATATGCGTAAACTGTCTTTTATCAACTATTTTGACATTGCAATGAACCTATTTACCAGTTTCGGCTATTTTGAAACGGAAAAGGAGCATATAAATGCCATGAAGGCGTTCAGAAAAAGCTTAAAAGAAGATGGGACTTTGGTGATAGATTATTTCAATACACAAAAGATCCTTAAAAATCTCACTCAGCAAGAGATAAAAACCGTAGAGGGTATTGAATTCCACCTGCATAAATTTGTAGCCGAGGGTAAAATTATTAAGCATATTAATTTTGAGCATAGAGACAAACCTTATGCGTTCGAAGAACGTGTACAGGCTTTTACTCTTCAAGATTTTGAACGTATGTTTGAGAAAAGCGGATTAAAGATCGCAGCTACCTTTGGCAGTTATGGATTAGATCCATTTGATGAAACCAAATCTGACAGATTGATATTAATTTGCAAAAAAGCATGATAGAAAGTTTACAACAATTTGATGTAGAACTTTTTCTTAAGATTCATAGAGGCCTCGCTAATCCATTTTTTGATTGGCTGCTTCCTTTAATGCGTAATCGTTATTTTTGGGCGCCATTATATTTATTCATTATTATTTTCTCATTTGTTGAGTATAAAAAGAAAGGCTGGTACATCATTGGTATGTTACTTGTCACCTTTGCTATTGGTGATATGGTTTCATCAAGACTTATTAAACCTGCAGTGGCAAGAATAAGACCTTGTAATGAAATAACACTGGCTAATGACATCATTCATCGCGTGCCTTGCGGAAGTGGTTATAGCTTCCCTTCTGCACATGCTACAAATCATTTTGCAATAGCTGTATTTCTTATCTTTGTATTTTACGACAGATGGAAGCCAATACTACCAATTGGACTTTTCTGGGCATTTATTATTTCGTTCTCTCAGATTTATGTGGGTGTTCACTACCCTATTGACACCATGGTAGGCGCAATACTTGGTACGCTTATAGGCTTATTGACATCAAAAATTTATAAAAAACTACAACCACAGTTATAATGGAAATCTGGAAGGTATTAATTCTATTTCTTAGTGCATTTTTGGGAGGATCCGCCATTTTTTTAGTTAAAAGCGACAAATCCCAACTTTTAAAACTGATTCTCTCTTTTAGTGGTGCCTATTTATTTGCGATAACTGTTTTACATTTAATTCCAGATGCATACAGTGGCTCTGATCCGCAGGAAATTGGAATATTTATTCTTATAGGTTTCTTATTACAGATATTTTTAGAGCAGTTTTCTGAAGGTGTAGAGCATGGTCACATCCACAAACATCATGAAACACAGGTATTTCCCTATGGAATTATGATTAGTCTTTGCCTTCATGCCTTTCTGGAGGGAATGCCTTTGGCAAAAGATCAGCATAATGCCTTAATATTTGGGATTTCACTTCACCACATCCCTGCTGCCTTTGCATTAGCCAGTATTTTAATGCAAAACCAATTTAAAAAGAGTAATATCATTATTTACATTGGGATTTTTGCTGTAATGGCCCCCTTGGGATTTTATGTAAGCTACGGACTTAGCAATGGGACAATTGGCGGTATTGAGAATTATTTCAACAGGATTATGGGAATTGTAATCGGTATATTCTTACATATTTCTACTACCATATTATTCGAATCGAGCGTAGATCATAAAGTATCAAAACGTAAAATGATTGCAGTATTGTGTGGTATAGCGATTGCATTAATTGGATATTTTAGCTCTGCTCATTCACATTAACAAAGCATTAGCCTCTCATTTTATCAAGTAAATCATTTAATGTTGTGGCTTCTTGTTCGGTTAAATTTGATGAGATCAATACAGAAAGACTAACTTGCTGATCCATCAGTTCTAGTAATTTCAGGCCTTTATCACTTATTTTAATATCTACGGCTCGTTTATCTACAGCGTTTGACTCTTTTACAACAAGTTCTTTTTGCACCAGTCTATCCACTATTCTTGAAGTATCACTCATTTTATCGAGCATTCTTGATTTCAGAAGATTTATGGTGGCTGGATTAGGATTCTGCCCGCGCAAAATCCTTAAAATATTAAACTGCTGAGTAGTAATCTCAAAAGGTAGGATCGTCTGCTTTAATTTCTCTGTACACCAATTACTGGTATGCAACACGTTTACAATGGCCTGGTGATGGATACTCTCAAATTTTGTAGTAAGCGTTTCTTTCTGCAACTGCATCTTTCCGTTCTTTATTTGTTTGGTGGTGTAGCTTTTATTTTTTGCTTTCCAAATCCCCATGGACAATGTTTGCACTTATTTTTACAGCAATAACCACGTTTTAAGTGATAAGCTTCTGTAAAAACCATAAAGCCATTTTCATTGAAGTAATAATCTACACCTTCTTTCATCAGTTAAGCAATTTCACTACCAAACTTTTTTCGTAATGTTTCTTTAAATGTTGTCCATTGCCATGATTTGTCCAAACTTGCTTTGGTTTTACCTTTTCTATGGTTAAAATTATATCATTCCAATCAGCATGATCTGATATGTACAATTGAATTTCATGGTTACTTTGAAGGTGTTTCCAACCTGTTGCAAATATCCTGATCACGTTAATTGCCTTAAAATAGCTCTTAAAAACCATTGGAGGAACCATATAAACCATGTTTGTATGATTGTTCTTCATTACCTTACGGTCATAAACCTCATACTTACCTAGATTTATTCCCATTTGCTCATATATTTTCACAAAAGGCAACATACTATAGTGCACAAGTATCCTTTTTTCTGTACAGTAATCATTCATCAAACTGATCAGACGCTGGCATTTCCCTAACGCGTATGCCCCAAGCATAATATTACTGGTCGTTGAGCTCAGCTTAATTATTTCTTCCTCGGCAATCGGGTGTTGTGTTTCCGGATCAGCAAACGTGGTTTCAGTTATCAACACATCTGCTTCTACAAATTCCACTGGTTCACAGGTTTTATCGGGTTGGAGTTTATAATCGCCGGTATAAAGATACTTTACACCTTCGTACTCCATTAGTACCATAGCAGAGCCTAAAATATGTCCTGCAGGAATAAAGCTTACTTTAACCCCATTCACATCAAAAGTTTGATGATAGTCCATGATGTTGAATTCTCCACCTGCAAACTTCTTGTATCTATGATGCATAAATAATGAGGTTGCCATAGTACAGTACACGTTGTGATTACCTCCAACTGCATGATCGCCATGGGCATGCGAAATGACTGCATTTTTTACCGCTTCTTTTGGGTCCAGATAAAAATTACCATACCTGCAAAACAGACCGGTCTTATCGATCTCTATAAAATCTTCTAATATCATTAAGGTTTGGTATTGAGAAACAGCTGATGTAGATCCATTACCTGATTAATAAGGGAATCTGTTTCGTTATTGTTGATCAGGTAATCAGCCATCTGTATTTTCTTTTCGTCGGTAAACTGCTTGTCCATTCTTGCTTTAACCTGATCGGCAGTTACCCCATCCCGTTTCATTACGCGGTCTAGTTTAAGTTCTAATGGTGCGGTTACAAGGATATTCTTATCGCACATTTTGTAAGAACCACTTTCAAACAATAAAGCAGCTTCTTTAAGTATATAGGGAACCTTTTCAGATAATTGAATAGCCCAGCTATCGAATGCTCTAAAAACTGCAGGGTGAACTAATGCGTTTAACTTTGCCAGCTTCCCCGCATCGTTAAATACAATACCAGCGATATGCTTATTATTCAATATGTTTCCAGGCAGATAGCTTTCTTTGCCAAAGGTATCTTTAACACCTTGGATTAGAATGGCATCATTTACCATAATTTCTTTAGCTACGGTATCGGCATAAAATACCGGGATACCCAGCGTTTCAAAAATTCTGCAAATAGTAGTCTTCCCGCTACCAATTCCTCCTGTAATCCCTACTTTTAACATTATTTTTCAATTATAAAATCAATCTTCTCGGGAACAATATTCACCAATTTACAATAATCCGGAAAGCGGGTTATTTTAACTCTTAGCTGATTGTGTTTTAGATCTCTCCATTCATCCAGATCTACAACAGCATCTATAAAGTTCTCATTGATCTGCTGGTATTTTGATAAGGCTACCAAAAAAGTAATTTTAACCTTCTTCGGGTATAGTTTAATACTATAATACTCTTTATTATTTATGATTCTAAGTGACAGATCAATTGTTTTTTCTGTGAACTCATCGATAGGTACTTTCACCTCTGCACTGGTAGGAAAAATACTTACATTCTTCATTTTATTCTGCGTCATAGCTATCCTTGAAACAGTTGTATTTTGAGCGTCCGTAAGCTTTAAAGAGTCGGTTGGCCAATCTTTAATTTTTTTAAGTTCCTCTTCAGGCCCTGATAAAGTGACATATTTAGGGGTAATTTCAATATCTTCTGAGATACCGTATTGCTTTGCAAAACTAAAATTAGACACCAATTTTACTGGCACTCTTTTAACAGTTCTTTCAGAAAAGTCAAAATAAAGCGTGTCCGGTTTTACTGAAATTATCTTTTGTGAAGTTTCCAACTGCCTGTTAACATTAAACAATTGCTCAGAAAAAAGAATGAAATTACGGTTGTTTAATTTTTCCAGATTGATGGCTATTGATTGAGGTTTAACCCTTAAGCGTGCAAACAACAATTGCCATCCCGTTCCTTCAACCTGCAAATCAACAGTATCTGACTGAAGCGCATGAAAAGCACGTTTTTGAGGAAAATTCTTATAAACCAATACTGTCTTAGCCGTGTAAACGTACTTATTATTTAACGCCATTAACAACCACGCTCCAATTGCCAATAATAAACAGGTAATTAAAACCAGGAAGCGTTTGCGTTCTATTTTTGTAAGCTTTATAAACGGCATAATGGTAAAGTAAACAAACTTAGATAAAAATAAAACAAAAAAGCCGCTTCCGGATAGAAGCGGCTTTAAAAACATTATTTAGGCTACGCCTTTGGAGCTTCTGCAGCTTTCGGAGCTGCTGCTTTTGTTGCGTCTAAAGAGATTGCAGTTTTATCAAAACGAATTTTTGTACCGCCTTCAACTTCAATAAGGAAAGTAGTATCGTTCATGTCTACAATTCTACCATGTATGCCAGCAGTTGTAACTATTTTATCTCCTTTTTTTAAATCTTCAACCAATTTTTTATGGTCTTTGGCTTTTTTTACCTGTGGTCTGATCATGAAAAAATAAAATACCACCATGATTAACACCATTGGTACTAAAGTACTTAGCATACTGCTACCACCAGCTGCCTGCAATATTATTGTTGATATCATACTATTGTTATATAAATTTATATTATTCTTTAATTTCTCCTGTTAAGTGTAATTCAATTGCACTGTTTAGTGCATTAGATTTAACCGAAACTACTTTATCTTGTCTGCCTATTTTACCTGCGCTGTTAAATACAACGTTAAGCTCACCTGCTTGTCCTGGTTTAATGGGTGCTTTTGGTATTTCAGGAACGGTACAGCCGCAAGTTGCAATAGCATCAGTAATTATTAACGGCATCTTGCCCGTATTCCGGAATTTGAAACTATAAGAGACCTTTTCACCTTTCTCTATTTTACCGAAATAATAATTATTAGTTTCAAAAGTTAATACTGGTCCATCTGTATGACGGATTGCCTCCGCTTTAGCAGAATCAGCACGCACTGCAATTGCAGAAGTGTCTGTAATAGCTGAAGCTGCATCAACATTTTTGTCAGTTTTTGATTGGCATGATGCTAATGTTAAAGCAACTGCCGCCAATAACAAAATTTTCTTCATAAATTTTTATTCTTCTATAAGTCCGCGACCAATTTTCTTAATGCTGTTGGTTCTTTTAAGGTCTCCCATAATTTTATCCAAGATACCGTTAATAAATGAATTACTTTTCGGTGTACTGTAATCTTTTGATAAATCCAGATATTCATTTATAGTTACCTTAACCGGAATTGAGGGGAAGTTTAGCAGTTCACAAATTGCCATCTTCATCAATATTGTATCCATTAAAGCAATACGCTCAGACTCCCAGTTCTTTGTACGTTCTGCTATAAGCGCCTGATAATCTTTATCATTCCTAAGGGTGTAGATAAATAAATCTTCAACAAATTTACTATCCTCATCCCAATCCTGACTAATAGGCGTAAGCTTGTTTGCAAATGCATCTTCTGATGTAAAATTTTTGATGGTTTTAGCAACCATACCCTGCATTACCTCTTTATCAACAGACCAATTGATAAATTTATCTTCAAATGCCTGTATAATATTATGGCTTTTAAGAATAATTTTTCTAAAGATGTATTTGATAATGGTTTTAGATTCTTCCAGATCATTTACTTCATCTGCAAGATAAGCAGTGTATTCTGGGGTAACTTTCAAAGAGTTGAAAATTGCTTTTACAAATTCAGGATCTGACATCCAGTTGATTTTGTATTTATTTACAGCAGCAACGAAATCCGGATTATTCTTTAAAGTAACCGCAAACTTATTGTTTTGCAATTTTAAGTTCGGATTGAGGTCTTCTGCAGTAGGCAGGTGCTTGTTAGCACGTTCTATTGCATCAACACCGGTATATTCCGTAACCTCTACTAGAAGAGAAAGCATCCATATGTACATTTCATATACATTATCAATACTGTGCATAAGAGCCTTCTTCGCTGAAGCTAAATCTCTTTTGTCTGTCATGTGCCAAGCAAATATATTTTGCAAAGCTTTAATTCTTAAGTGCCTTCTGTTTAACATGAATGTAAGAACGAGTGGTAAATTACCTGTTTATTAAAATGATGATTTTATTTTCTTTATATCTATTATTCTTTGTTCTGCAATGCGGTTAGCTGCCCATATTGTCGGGATGTTATCCTTTTTAGACATTTTAATTACATCGCGTGTAGCATTGTAAATGTTCTCTGTAAGCTGCATTGTACGTTTTTTTCCATACCCTGTAAGCTCAGAGTAACAACTGATCAAACCGCCGGCATTGATCAGATAATCAGGAGCAAATAAGATTCCTTTATCTAACAAAAGTTTACCGTGCAATTGTTCATCAGCTAATTGGTTGTTGGCAGAACCCGCAATAATTGCAAACTTCATTTTTTCAATGGTTTTTGAATTTACAGTGGCCCCAAGAGCACATGGAGCATAAATATCGGCATTTAATCCAAAAATTTTATCTGCAGAAATTGGTTTGGCCTTATAAGTACGTGCTACATGTTGCAAACGATCTTCATTGATGTCGCTAATGTAAACCTCTACATTTTCTGCCCTTAGTAATTCTACCAAGTGCTCTCCAACGTTACCTATGCCTTGTACCACAACTGAACGACCAGCAAGCATATCAGTACCAAAAACTTCTTTAACACAGGCTTTAATACCCAGAAAAACCCCTTTTGCAGTAGTTGGTGCCGGATTACCTGCTCCTCCTAATGACTCAGGAACTCCTGTAACATGTTTGGTTTCCATTTGGATATATTCCATATCTCTTGTATTGGTACCAACATCTTCGGCAGTAATAAATTCTCCGTTTAGATTTTTGATAAATCGGCCATAGCTACGCATCATAGCTTCTGATTTCCCTTTATAAGAATCGCCAATGATTACAGCATTACCTCCACCTAAATTAAGGCCGGTAATAGCCGCTTTATATGTCATCGCCCTCGATAATCTGAGCACATCTTCCAGTGCTTCAGCTTCGGTAGCATAATTCCACATTCTTGTTCCCCCTATTGCAGGGCCCAATGTAGTATCATGAATAGCAATAATCGCTTTTAAACCGGTATCGGGATCATTACAATAAACAACCTTTTTATGCCCAGAGGCACCAATTTGATCTAAAACTGAATTTACGATAGAACTATTACCAGACATATAATTTTGTTTATCAGATAAGCCGCAAAACTAGTCAAAAAAACATTATTTACATTGTTTTAACTAAAGTCTTTAAAAAATTTATCTTCATTTGGCTAACTTTACCTCCTCATGAAACACCTCCGGTTTTTAAACAAGTACTTTTATAAATATAAATGGTGGATTATTCCAGGAGTTTTCTTCGTGATTATATCAAATATTTTTGGTGTAATCCCAGCTCAGGTTATCGGCCATGCGTTCAATTTAATTACCGAAAACATCCAGATTTATGGTTTGTTTTACGGATTTGAACGCCGAGAGGTTATTTACGATATTTTCTCTTACAGTTTACTATACTTTGGTGCACTTGTTTTGGTGCTTTACCTGTTAAGGGGACTGTTTCTATTCTTTATGCGCCAAACGATCATACTTATGTCGAGACACATTGAGTATGATATGAAAAACGAAATTTATGCACACTATCAGGAACTAAGTCTCGGTTTTTATCGTAGAAATAATACAGGCGACCTGATGAACCGGGCCACTGAAGATGTGAATAGGGTAAGGATGTATGTGGGGCCGGCAATTATGTACGCCATAAATACGGCTGTCCTCTTTTTACTGGTTATTTACGCCATGTTCTCTGTTAACGCCACACTGGCGATCTTTTGTTTGTTACCACTACCGGCACTGGTTATCATAATTTATTTTGTGAACACAATGATCAATCGGAAAAGCGAGCTAATACAAGAGCAACTTTCAAATCTGTCTAGCTTTGTACAGGAAAGGTTTTCGGGCATAAGGGTCATAAAATCATATGTTCGTGAAACACATACAAAAAAAGTGTTTGCGGCCGAGAGTGAGGGTTATAAGAACAGTGCCATGAGTTTGGTTAAAGTGCAGGCACTATTTTACCCTACCATGCTTCTGCTTGTTGGCTTAAGTACTATTCTTACCATTTATGTGGGCGGAAAGCAGGTGATTAATGGTTCTATAACAGCCGGAAACATTGCAGAGTTTATTGTATATGTTAATCAGTTAACCTTCCCTGTTTCCATGCTTGGCTGGGTAACTACTCTTATCCAAAGGGCTTCTGCATCGCAAAAAAGAATTAATGAATTTTTACAGCTTAAGCCCGATATTAATTCTAACACCCAGGAAAAAAGAGCAATAAATGGAAATATCCGATTTGAGAATGTAAGTTTCACTTATCCTGATACCGGCATAGAAGCTTTAAAAAATGTAAGCTTTGAAATTGAACAAGGGCAGTTCGTGGCTATTATTGGCCGAACAGGTTCTGGAAAATCAACGCTGGCTAATTTATTGATGCGGATGTATGATGTAGACGGCGGGAAGATAATAATTGATGACAAGAGCTTAAAAGACCTTAATTTGCAAGATTATCGTAACCAGATAGGTTTTGTACCTCAGGAAGTGTTTTTATTTTCTGACACCATCAAAAATAACATCGCTTTTGGTCTTGATACGGTTAATGATCATGAAGTTGAAACAGCTGCTAAGAATGCTGCCGTTTATCACAACATTATCGATTTTGAGCTTAAATTTGAGACTATGCTTGGTGAAAGAGGAATCACCTTGTCTGGTGGGCAGAAACAACGTGTTTCCATAGCCCGTGCACTGATCAAAGAACCAAAGATCCTGATATTTGACGATTGCCTTTCGGCTGTTGATACCAGAACTGAAGAAGAGATTTTGAATAATTTAGGTAGAATAATGAATGATAAGACAAGCATTCTTATTGCTCACCGGATTTCTACTATAAAAAATGCCGACAAAATTCTAGTTCTTGATGATGGTCAAATCATTGAGCAGGGTACTCATAACCAGTTATTACAAAAAGGTGGTGCGTATGCAGAAATGTATCAGAACCAATTACTTGAAGAAGAAAGTCAATCTGTGTAATTTCTATTTTGAACTTTAGTAATTATTCCTTTATATTTACCCGAACCAAAACCAAGAGCTATAGCAACCATGGGAGAATTTGACAACAAAGAGAGAGAAGAGGTTTTTTCAAAGAAAGTAAGAGCTGGTAAAAGAACTTATTTTTTCGACGTAAAAGCAACAAGATCAGGAGATTACTACTTAACCTTAACCGAAAGTAAAAAAAGACTGGAAGATGGTGTTTTTGTAAAACACAAAATCTTTTTATACAAAGAGGATTTCGAGAAATTTGCTGAAGGACTAAATGAAACTGTTGATTATATTAAAAGTCACCAGGAAGTGGTAGAAAAACGTTATGAATACTCTGAGAACCACGAAGGTGCTGGAACAAGGGTTCAAAACGACGACTTTTCATTTTAACAAAATAATAGAAAAACGCCCTGTTTGCAATAACAAACAGGGCGTTTTTTATTCAGTTAACTTGTAAACTGATGAATTTCAGGAAAACAGATCCATTACGGGCTTACCTAAACCGTCTGGGGTGGTATAAAACGGCCTTTTTTCGACCAAATAATTAGTATCTGGAGCAATCCCAAGTGCATGATAAATGCTTTGGTGAATCTGATCTATGACTATGGGATTTTCTATCGTTTTACACGGTCTTTCATCCGCAGTTTTACCGTATACACTCCCCTTTTTTATACCCCCACCAAACATTAGCATCGAACAGCCATCAGTAAAATGACGGTGCATGCCATAGTTTTTTATATCTTGTATAATATCCGGCTGTTCTACCTGCTCCTGTACTTTTGCATCAGGACGTCCCTCAACCATCATATCTCTGCTAAATTCGCTTGCTAAAATAACCAGGGTACGATCTAATCGTCCACACTTCTCTAAATCTTTCACTAACTGTGCTACCGGGCCATCTATTTGCTTTTTCATCTCTATCAGACGAGTATAACCATTGTCGTGGGTATCCCAACCTTTAAATGGCTCATATTCGGTAGTTACACTAATAAAACGCGCCCCTTGCTCTGTAAGCCTGCGTGCCATAAGACAGCCTAACCCAAATTTTCCTGTGTTGTAAATATCATATATTTCTTTAGGCTCCTGGCTCAAGTCAAAAGCTTTGGCCTCGGGCGATTTTAACAGGATATATGCTTGTTCCATGGATCTTTTTAGGGATTCCTTTTGATAATCACTGCCATACTCACCCATTGGACTTTTACTGATGAGATCGTAGTACAGTTTGTTTCGTTTTTCAAATCTGCTTGAGGACATGCCCACAGGTGGCTGCACGCTTTCTAATCCGGCAGATGGATCGGGTATTAAAAACGGGCCAAACTCATTACCTAGAAACCCTGCAGTATGAAAAGCCTTCAACTCTTCTGCCTCGCCAAGGGTAAATCGCTGCCCTATATCTATAAAAGCAGGAATTACCGGATTTAATGGGCCTAATTCTTTTGCAATCCAAGATCCAAGGTGAGGAGCCGAAACGGATTGAGGCGGTTTATAGCAAGTATGCCAGTGATACTGATGTCGTGAATGTAAAATATGTCCCATATCAGCGGCTACATACGACCGAATCAATGTTCCTTTATCCATTACATTTCCAATAGATTGCAATCCTTCAGAAAAGTTAATCCCATCTAAAATGGTCGGTACAGATTTAAAGGTACTCAATACGCTATTTGCCTGCATACCTTTGGAAAAGGGTGTATATTTCTTTGGGTCAAAAGTATCGGTATGGGCCATCCCTCCTGCCATCCATAATAAAATAACAGTATCTGCAGTTGCATGGTTACTTTTTGAATTGCATGAGGACAGCAAATTGGTAAGAGGAATACCTGCTGCCATAGCAGCTAAAGTTGCTGCGCTTGTATTCTTCAAAAAATCTCTTCTATTCCAATTCATCTTTTTAAGATTATAGTTAGTTTAAGCATAATTCGGGTTAGTAGATAATCTGAAATTCGGGCAGCAGTACCATCGCCCAGAATAAATCCTGAATAGCATCCACACCAGGAGATTTGCCAAGAGCCTGTTTGGCTATTTTAATTTCTTTCTGAACCGGCTCCCTGCTTAAAGTTTTTAGATATATATCTTTAATGAGCAAATCGGTATTTTTAAAATTTGTTTTCCAATGCTCGGCACCACTTTTAAGCACGGAATTAAACCTCCAGCCATTGGTAAGTTCAAGAGCCTGCAGCAAATTGGCTTGTGAATCTCTGCTCGTGGCTACTGTTTCTCGGTTTGGTCTACCTAAAGCAGTAAGGAAACTATTGTTTGCCACCAAAGAAGCCCGAATAAAGGATGGCTTAATTTGAGGGTTATATCTGATGTTTGAATCTGCAAAAACAGGAGTTATCACGCTGCTTACAGCATCAGTAAACTGTTCGGCCGACATTCTTTTACGTACCATTCCTTTAAATTTATAGTTCGGGTTGCTAACCTGGGCCACTTCTTTAAAACCTACCGAAGGGAGTTGATAGGTATTGGATGTGGTAATCTGATAAATCAGCTCTTTTAAATCAGCTTTGTTGGCAACAAAATTAAATGCCATCCAATCTAGTAAATCTTGACTCCATGGCTCATTGTCCATAACATCAACTGGTTCAACTAAACCACGTCCCATAAGTTGCGACCAAATCCGGTTTATTATAGTACGATAAAGTCGCCCATCTTCTGGTTTAATTAGGTTTTCGGCTAACTGTTTCCGTTTCTCCTTAACGGGGGCTTTGTGGTCTATAGTACCAAGTTCTTTCCAAAGCATCCTGGCATCTACATATTTTCCGGTTGGTTTATCACAACGATTAATTTCCAGCGTTGTATCTGCAAAAATATTGGCAAAAGCATAAGCATCATCCAGCTTTAAATCGCTGATAAAACTGTTGTGACAAGAAGCGCACTTCAGATTAAGACCTAAAAATACCTGCGAAACATTTTGAGCTGCCTGCATTTCTGTTCTTTGACTGGCATTAACAACTCCACGCCATTTTATACCTTCTATAAACCCTTTTGACTCTTCGGAAGGGCTAATTAATTCTTTTACAAACTGATCATAAGGTTTATTCGTTTTTAATGACTTGAACAACCAATCAGTAATATTGAAACGACCCCCTGTAATGTATCCGGTTCCCGAATAATCGTTTCTTAAAGCATCATTCCAGAAACTTAGCCAATGCAATGCATAGTCGTTATCAAGACTCAATAGTTTTTTAACCCACAAGGCTCTTTTATCTGGTCTTGTATCTTTTGAAAATGATTCCAAATCGGTCGGGCTAGGTAATAGACCAATGATATCAAGGTAAATCCTTCTTAAATAGGTACGATCATCGACCAATGAAGGCCACTTAATCTTGTTTTTAGCAAAATATTGGTTCGTCCATAAATCAACAGGATTAGATAAATTATTTGATGGTGCAGGGAGAACAGGGTTTCGAGGTTCAAGTTTAGCCACTCTGAAAACGTTTTGCTTTGTACCGTCATCTGGCCACGGGGCTCCTTTTTTTATCCAAAAACGAACTATTTCAATATCTTTTTCAGGCAGTTTTTTCCCTTTGGAGGGCATTACATCTTTATGATCTGCAGGTAAAGAAATACGCCTAAACATTTCACTTTCCTGAGGATTTCCAGGCACTATAACAGGTCCATTCTCACCACCCTTAAAAGCGACGTGTTTCCCGTCAAGCCTTAAATCTCCTTTTACTTTTTCTGAACCATGGCACTTATAACAGTTATGCGCAAGTATAGCCCTTACTTCTGTATTTAATTCTATTTCCTGCTTCTTTGTAAGTTTAACCGTATCACTTTTTAAAGCAACAAGACTAAAATTATCTGAGCCCTTTGTTTCATAATCCTTGCTCCAGGGTAATGTGCCGGAGAGGAAATCGCTTCCGTGCGTTAAATTAGCCCCAAAGTGTCCGGCTACAGAAACACCTATTGCTGTTGAAAACAATAAGCCCCGGTAAACTTTAATTTGTTTAAACTTGTCCTTTTTTCGGATTTGATAGAGAAAAGCAAGCGTTAAAACGCCAAGTGCGGCAGTTGTAAATCCAATCCATTGGTGCATCGTTAAAACATCGCCGCTATAATCTCCATCCCGATACAGCAACCACCCCAAAGCAGCAGAAATAATGGCGCCAAGGGATCCTGCAATAAGGAGGGCATCAATACCTGAACGTAATTTTGAGTTAAAGTTTTTTAAAGTGAATAGCTCCAGTATAGCAGCAAATAAAAGCAGCGCTACAGGAAAATGCACTGCTAAAGGATGCAGATGGCCTAAAAAATCCCAAAGCCAGAATGCTATGTGCTGTAACATAATTAGATTTTATATTTGGTCTCAAAAAAATGAATTTTTCGAAAGGCAGAATAAATATTCTGCCTTTCGAAAATCTCATAACTTGATTAAATATCCAATTATAATAGTTAACAAGCAACCTGTACTGTCTTGTCTTTCCTATTTATTTTGCACTTTAACCGAACGCCCAGATTTGCCTTCGGTATTAAATACTTTTAATTGTATTGTTCCCTTTATATCAATAGCTGATTTGTAAATACTACTATTTATTGTCGGCTCTGTTCCATCTGTTGTATATCGAATTACAAAACCAGGCAATTGCACATTTGCAGTCACCCTACCATTTTCAATTGCCACCCCTGGAGTTGGAATACGATAATTATAACCACCGGAATAATGATTTAGCCTTGGTATTTCTCTTTTGCCAATAATATTTACAAATTCAGACCAATCCTTGTTATACATTGCCTTACTTTTTAGGGAATCTGTTTCAGTAGCCCATTCAGGATCTTTTGCCCAAGCTCTTTCAGCTACACCAAACAACTTTGGCAAAAGCATGTATTCAAATCTTTCCGGGGTTTTAATAATTTCACTCCACAAAGGCGACTGTATGCCCACAATGTTTGATTTTCCAATGTCAGTAAGTGTGGTTTTCCCCTCCAATGTCTTTTTATCAATAGGATTACCACTTTCATCTTCTTTTAAATTTTTGAATAGTTCATAAGGAACAAAATAATATGGTTTATCTACACCAACATAACCACCCCAATACTGACCGGTTTCATTAAAACTTTTGTTGGTCGCCAGATCCAGGTAAAGATTTGTAACGCAAGTGAGTACAACTTTATATCCTGCATTAGCTAATTTATAGGCAAGATCCTCATTACCACTTAGGTTATTCCAAACATCGGCATGAAAATTCTCTTTAGCAAAACGATCATCAAGCACCATCTTCTTTTCTCCATTTACCAGTGCTTTTCTTAGTCCTATTTCTTCCCAGCCCGACAAATACAATTGCTTTGCCTTAAGCATATTATTGACCTTGTTGAAATAGTAATACCACATTTCATCAACTCCTTTAATTGAAATATCCGTTTTTAACAAGTTTGCTACAGCAGGAGATTTTTCCCATACTCCTGGCGGGACTTCATCGCCACCAAAGTGTATTGTTGCCAATGGTGCATTGGCTTCTGTGTACATAATGCGTATTTCATCAACCACTTTTTCAAGAAAATTATATGCTGATGGTAGCGCCACATTGATTACATTATCATTCCATCCCTGAACAGATTCATATATTGATTTATCATTCAAATCTCGTAACAAATACCGCCCTGCTTCTTCCTTTTTACCCGCTTTCATTAATCTTTCGTACCTGGCATCCATAGACTTAATGGCGGCTCTGGCATGGCCTGGGGTTTCAATCTCAGGTATCACGCGAATATGCCTTGCAGTAGCATATTTAAGGATCTCAATAAAATCTGATCGTGTGTAAAATCCGCTTCCAGAATTTACACCTACATCAGATCCAGATCCGTACGATGGGAGAATATTTTTACCATCATCAATAGTATGACCGCGTTGTGAGCCTACTGTTGTTAGTTCAGGCAAACCTTCAATCTCCAATCGCCAACCTTCATCATCATTTAAATGAAAGTGAAGTACATTCATTTTATAAAGCGCCATCACGTCCAAAACTTTCAACACCTCCTTTTTAGATTGAAAATTTCGTCCTACATCCATCATGAATCCCCTGAATCCAAACCGGGGAGCATCCTCAATCTCGACCGCAGGTACTGCAATTTCCTTTTGGATTGCTCCCCAAGATATGGAAGGGAATAAAGTCTTTAAAGATTGTATACCATAAAATGCACCTGCTGGTTCAGCAGCAGTTACAACTATACTTTCTGGTGTAACACTTAGTTTATAGGACTCACTACCGCTTACGTTTCCTTTTTTAATTACAATTGTGTTTTTAGCCGGCGGTTGAACAAAAGAAGGTCTTTTACCTAGTATAGCTGATAATTCATCGGCAAATAGATCGGCCTCTTTCTCAAATTCCATTTCGCTTATTATTGAAACTCCGGGGGTTAGTTTAAATGATCCCTCTTGTTCTTTATATGACACAGGAGTTGGAAAAACTTTGGGCAGTTTATCAAAAGGAATATCCTGTATGTGTTTGTTTTGGCTAAATGCATGAGCCGCCACTTCAGCCTCTACTTTTTCAACCTGCTGAGCCGGATTTATATCTGTATGATTGATATTATATCCTTTGGATGGGGTTTTGTCCCACACCAGATAAAAACCTGATGAGAGGTCTGTAATATTTTTAACCTCCGTTGAGAGCACTTGAATCTTTTTTGATGCACCAGATTTTAAAGCAGCAAAACCTTTTAAGGGATACAAACGAAATAAGTCTCCATTTACATGTCTTATTTGAGCACTAAGACTGTCGGCACCGGTAACCTCCATAGGTCTGGAGTTAAAGTAAATACTCCACCCCCCGGCAGGTAATGTTTGTTTCCCATTATTAATAATGGTTAATACTGATAAGGTCTTGTCATCAATATTATTCAAGACCTCTCTGGTAATGTGGAGGTCACTAATCTTAAATGGCGATGCCGATTGTGCATAAGCATTTATTAAACCACTAAAAAGCAGTGCAATTAGAATACAGAATTTCTTCATTTTGTTTGATAACTAAACGCGTATGTATATTTTTCTTTTATCGAGTATATAGCCTACCAGCCAACAGGTAAGCATAAAACAAATTGCAAAAAGCAATGAACCAACAGGACCGGGTGCGATAACCTGAAAAAACTTAGTACTAATCCATTCCTTAAAATCTAAACCAGGAACGATCACCCCTATGATGGTTAACAACACCTCTGAAACAATGTAAATGAACAACGGATTTTTCCCAAAAACTGTAAAAAAACTTGTCCATTTTGTATGGGATTTTACTTCTATAACATAAATTAGAGCAGCAATAATTACCAGATCCAAACCACAGGTAACCAACACAAAAGAACTTGTCCACAACTTTTTGTTTATAGGAAATACCGGGTTAAGGCATATGGCTATTAATATTAACAGGCCACCGGCAAGTAATAGTTTCGAAATTGTTTCAAATCCTTTTCCTTTTTCTTGTATGAATTTACCGGCAAAATATCCGATAATCACGTTTACACATGAAGGTATGGTACTCAATATCCCTTCCGGATCAAAAGCTATACCTTCGCCGTGATACATATGCTTATCTCCTAACACATATAAATCAAGGTATTGGCCAGCATTTCCTGTCATACTAAATGGATCCGTCGCATCGCCAAATAATAACAAGGCCACCCAATAGCCAATCAAAAACAATAGGCTGATAACGATTACACTTCTGGTGCTCAGGTAATGGATTAGCAAAGACGCAATACCATAACAAAGCGCTATTCGCTGCAAAACACCTAAAATTCGCGTATTCGCTATAGGCGAGAAACTAATGCCTCCACCTTCATTGTAACTGAAAAAAGGAAACCAATACATTAGATATCCTATGAAAAATATTAACAGTGTACGCTTAAATATTTTTGCCAATACTGCTGAATTTTCCATCTGGGTAAACTTTTTCATAGAAAAACTCATGGCATTTCCTACAGCAAATAAGAAGGATGGGAATACCAGATCGGTTGGTGTAAAACCGTGCCATGCTGCGTGGTTCAGCATGGCAAAAGGTTCTGCTCCGCTACCGGGTGTGTTCACGATAATCATGAAACAGACTGTCATGCCCCGAAATACATCGAGTGATAAAAAACGTTGTGGTTGGTTCATTGTTTTAGGTTATGTTCAGATTAATTATATCCTGGGTTCTGTTTTAGAACCGGCGCACCATTAGATTGGCTTAAGTCTATCTGGCGCTGTGGTATTGGGTAATAATCATTCTTGCCCTTAACAAACTTACCATTCCTCACGTCAGATGTAATTTTTCCCTGATAGCTAAAATAGGCATTTAATTCCTGATCGGCTATACCCCAACGCACCAAATCAAAGAAGCGGTGGCCTTCCATTGCCAGCTCTATTTTCCTTTCATAATAGATCGCTTTTAAGGCATAATCTTTACCCTGACTTGTAAAATTTCCTGCTGGATATTCATTGATTTTGTAATTTGCCGCTGGCTCATCAGAGAATCCCGCGGACGGGTCTTCATCATCTTTATATTTAAAAAGCCAGCTTTCATGATCCGCAGCCCTTACCCTAACCCTGTTTACGTATTCCTGAGCTTTACCTAAACTTCCAACTTGTGCCTCACATTCAGCAGCCATTAAAAGCACATCTGCAAAACGGATAATGGAATAGTTAACGGCCGTTCCCGGTGCCCAGGTACCCTGATCTCCATCGCTATCTGCAGTTGCACTCCAGTAAACGTTCTTTTTTGGTCCATATGGACCGCCATAACTTTGGTCTCTTGCCCATGGTTTACCAGGATAAATTCCCCAGTCGTGATAAGGTATACCGCGACGACCGGCAGTCCAATCCAAACGCGGGTCAAGTGTTCCTTCATCTGGTGTGAAATTCTGACCAGCCTCTACTCCCATATCTGTTTTTACAGGAAAACTATTAAAGGTTGTTAAGTATGGCAATCCTGTAGCCGGGTTTGTCCTAAAATGGTTTACCAAATCTATTGACGGCTGGAAGAATCCGCAGCAGCTAAAAGGGCTTCCATCCCCATAAGGGAAATTAAGCATATCACCATTATTGGCATTTGAAGGCCCTGTTGGATCTGCATTTGCAGCCATTTGGATTACAAAAACTGCTTCCGGATTATTTTCCCTGCTTGGCAACCAGTTGTCTTCAAAATTCTTATTCAGATCATATTTTAAACCTGAACTGGTTTGGCCTTGTGAAATAACCGCATCAAATACAGGTTTGGCCAGCTCATATTTATGCTGGTACAAGTAAGCCTTGGCAAGATATGCACCCGCAGCCCACTTATTTGCCCTTCCCATTTCTGATTGAGCAGGAAGCAAATTATCATAAGCATACTTCAAATCATCTGTAATTTGTGGCCATATATCCACATTGTTAGGCTGATTAAAATTAGTTGTGGTTTCATCAATCCAGGGAACCATATTCCACATCTTTTTTAATTCAAAATAATAGTGCCCACGTAAAAAACGTGCCTGAGCGCCAATACTTTTACGTTCGGCTTCGCTCAAATCTGTAGCTTTTGCCATCAGCTTTAAAACATTATTTGTACGTGTTACGCCTTCGTATAATGCTTTCCATTTGCCATCATAAAAAGCATTGGTTGCTCCTGAGTAAAAATTGGCAATTGGATCAATAGCCGGCTGATCTGCGCCGTCGCTTCCTTTCGAAGCATCGCCACCTACAACAGAGCCAAAAACCCAGTTCGAAGGCGAGGCTTGCCAGGCATCGCCCCCACCCAATGCAACATCCCCACCTTGCATACCATCTAAAGCGGCATAAGCGCCAATTAGCAATCCATTTACACCGTTTTTGTTAGCAACAAGCTCTTCTGATAATGAGCCGAGAGGCGGCTGTATTAAAGCCTTTTTACAAGAATAAAATAGTTGTCCTGTAAACAACAGCACAGCTAATAATATATATGTTGATCTTTTCATTTTCTTAAACCGTTAGGTAATTAAAACTGTAAATTTAAACCCAGTAAAAAAGTCCGTTGACTTGGATAAGAACCATCATCAACCCCGTAAGCTGTTTGCTGCCCTGTTTCACTTGAGGTTCCGACTTCCGGATCCACCCCTGAATATTTTGTTACTGTAAATAAATTGGCCGCTGAGATATAAACCCTTAGCCTATTTACACCCAACTTTTGAAGCTTATTGGCAGCAAGCGTATAACCTATTTGTACGTTTTTAAGTCTCAGGTATGATCCTTTTTCTACGAAATAAGAATTAGGGACACTGTTTGTGCTGAAAGATTGGGTTGTTTCCTGTATTGGTGCCTTTGCATTCTGATGCGAGGGTGTCCATGAGTCATAAAGAGCTATGTGGCTTTTTGCCCCACCAAAAGAAGGCACAAAATCTGTCCACCATTTTACCTGATTCCAAATCGAATTACCTTGAACACCATAAAAGAAAGCACTAAAGTCGAAGTTTTTAAAGCTGGCGCCAAGATTAAGCCCGTAACTGAAATCCGGATTTGCATTACCTAGAAAGGTTCTGTCATCTGCTGTAATCATTCCGTCACCATTTACATCTGCGTATTTAAACCTGCCAGCTTTAACATCATCCTGATAAACAGTATTTGGATCACCAGTAACAGCTTGGGCTTTTGTATTTGCAGCTTCAATTTCTGTGTCCGAATTCCAGAATCCCGCTATTTTATAACCAAAGAATTCACTAACTGAGTGTCCTACAGCATTACGAATAATACGACTACCATCAAATCTTCTTGAATCTACATCGTAATAATCTACATCTCCAGATACTTTTTTTATCTCATTACGGTAGGTAGTAATTGTAGCGGTGGCATTAAGTTTAAGGTCGCTTCCTACATCTTTATGACCGGTTAATGAAATATCGAAACCATCGTTTTTCATTTGGGCTATGTTAACAAATGGTACAGTAGCAGCGCCAACAGTTCCTATCATTTCCGGATTGTACAAAAGGTCACGAACATTTTTTTGGTAATAATCAGCAGAGATCTCTATACCACCACCAAATAATGTTGCATCAAAACCAAAGTTCGAGTTTACATTTTTCTCCCATTTGGCATCCGGATTTCCGGTTTGATTTTGAAAAAATCCTGCAACTACAGCATTTCCGCCACCTATTGCGTAATAAGACTGGCCAATTGAACTACCAAATGTTGTAAAGGAGTTGGCACCGGAAACATTTACCTGGTTACCCATAATACCCCAGCCACCTCTTATTTTAAGATCCGTGATCCATTTCACATCAGATAAAAAGCTTTCTTTCGAAATCCTCCAGGCGGCACTTACCGCAGGAAAAACTCCATAAGTGTTTTTCAGGAATTTAGATGAACCATCTCTACGGATAGTAGCTCCGATAAGGTATTTATCATTAAATGCATAATCAACACGTCCTATTAGTGAGAACAAGGCATCAGCGGTTCTTTCACTAACGGTTTCCATTGGGCCGCTACCATTCGAAAGGTTTGTATAATCGGGATCAAATGAGAAATAACCTTTGTTACTTCCGCTCATAGTGCTATACCGGTTCTTGTTGTACTCAGTTCCTACCAATACCTTTAAACTATGTAGGTTAAAAGTTTTGTTAAATGATAAGGTATTTGTCCAGGTGTATTCTAGTCCAGTATTTGAAGATTCCGCATAACTGTTACTAGTTGTATTCTCTGCATTTTCATATTGAGGAAAAACAAATGATCTGGATGCACCTGAAAATGAATCGGCACCAAATGCAGTTCTAAGTGTTAAAAAAGGCAGAATATCTGCTTCTGCAAAGATATTTCCAAATAACCTGTTATCTGTTGCCTTATTATCTTTAGTACGATACAACATGGCCACTGGATTATAGGCATCACCCAATTTCCCACCATAACCACCTGCGAAATTCCCCATGATATCATATACAGGAATAATAGGTTGCTCTCTAAAAGCATGCCCTATCGCATTATCACCACTAAGTCCGTCTATTTTAGGATTATTTGTAATGGTATAAGCCAAGTTCTCTCCAACTCTAACATATTTCCCAATGTTATATTGAGTATTAGAACGCACGGTGTATCTTTTTAGATAAGTTCTATCGAGTGTTCCTTTCTGATTGAAATAATTTGCGGAGAAAAGATAGCTCCCCTGATCTGAACCGCCACTTACAGAGATGTTCTGACTGGTTATTGGCGCCGGATTAAATATTTCATCATACCAGTTCGTTCCTGCTTTATTTGCTCTATTAATTCTGTAAAAGTTATTGTACTCTTCATCAGAGGTAAATAATGGTTTTACATTATACAAGGATGGATTTACAGATGGATCTCCCTCTTTAGCTCCTAGTGGATAGATATAATCAGGCAATACGTAGGTTGGACCATTTCCGTATAGTGGATCATCAAATTCAGTTTCTCCCGTATTTGTTTCAGCAAGTCTTTTCAGATTTGCCATTTCCTGTGGCGACAAAATATTCCAAACGTTTCCTGTTTTAGGCCGTTGTGTGCCATAATAGGTATCGTATTGTACCTTTACTTTATCCTTGCCTTTTTTAGTACTGATTACAATAACCCCATTTGCCGCACGCGATCCGTATATTGAAGCCGATCCTGCATCTTTTAATACTTGCATCGATTCTATATCATTCGGATTAATATCGGCTACATTGAGCGTTGGAACACCATCAACCACATAAAGTGGATTGTTATTACCAAAAGTATTTACTCCCCTGATACGCACCTGAGGTTCTTCTCCAGGTTGTCCGGACCCCAAAATGGTAACCCCAGAGGCCTGCCCTTGCAAGAGGTTATTTATGGATGGGCTGGGTTGCTTAATCATGTCGGCAACATTCACCACAGAAACAGCTCCTGTAAGATCCTTTTTCTTTTGTGTTGAGTATCCGAGAACAACAACTTCGCCTAGTGAAGTTTCTTCCTCGAAAAGTTGAACACTTAAAGTGCTCTGGCCATTAACCGGAACTTCTTTTGATGTAAAACCGATATAAGAGAAAACTAAAACAGAATTAGCATCAGGTACACTAATGGCAAAATTTCCATTTACATCTGTAATAGTAGCTGTTGTAGTACCTTTTACTTTGACACTTACTCCTGGCAATGTTTCACCTTTTGTTGAAGTTACCTTACCTTTAATTGGAAGAGGAGCCTTATTGGTATTGGGTTCATGAATCTTCTTAGACATATCTTTATCGTACAAAATAATTCTATTGTCAATTACCTTATAGAAGATACTTAGTGGATTTAATGTCTCGTCAAGGATGTCTCCAAGCCGTTTCTTGGTATAGTTTGCCGATGTTTTTCGCTCAGACTTAATTACCGACGGACTATAAATAAATTTAACTTTTGTTTGGTTTTGAATTTCATTTAATATCTCGGTTATCTTAGCATCATTAATGCTGATGGAAATTTCTTTATTCAATATTCCCTGAGCACCGGCATTTTTTGCTGCTGCACCACATGTGAATAGAACTACAAGAAATATTTGGGCTATAGATATCCTCATTGCTGTTTTTATTAAAGCAACAAATCGCTTTTTTTTCATAACTTTAGGAGTTTTGTTCGTTAATATGAAACTTTTCGTACAGAATTCTTAACTGGCAATGTCCCGCAACATTGTCAGTTTTTTTTTGATCATTTGGTTAGTAAAATTCTCTTTTCTTCATAAGATGGTTTGGTTAGGTTTTTAGTTCTGGTTGATTTTTAGGTTTTATTTTTTTTCTTTGATGATTATTTTAGTTTCTTTTACCTGGTAGGTTGCCTGAATAGATTCACATAGAAAATCTAACTGGCTGTATAAGTTTTGTTCGGAGAGGTCGCCGGTAAATGTATAGTTGTACAATTCTTTGTCTTCCACAATAAATTCAATCCCATATGATTTTTGAAGCTGATTTAGTACATCGGCAACACGGCTATCATTAAAGGAATAGCTCTCTTTTATAGGCTGTTTATTATTTTTTGCTATTGGTAAAGGTTTATCAACAAGTGTGGTTGCAAATGTATTTTCGGAGGCGCTATATACAGTTTTCTGATTTGGGGTAAGTACCACCCCTTTACCTGATTTTAAGAGGTCATCTATTTTAAAGGAAAGGCTCTCTGAGTTTGGAGAAACAATTACTTTTCCTGTTTTAACCGTTACTTCGGTTTCGCTTGCTGTACTATTTGTTTTTACGATAAAGCTGGTTCCTACAACTCTTGTAATTACATTGCTGTTGTATACCAGAAATGGTCTAGTTGGGTTTTTACTGATCTCAAAAAAGCCTTCTCCCTCAAGTGTGACTTCACGAAGAGTTTTGGAAAAATGTTTAGGATACTTCAATAAAGATTTTGGTTGCAAGGTAACAGCACTTCCGTCTTCCAAACTAACTACCATGGGTATAGCAGTATTATTTGAAATAGAATTAATATTGTTTGCAATTGCAGCAACAATGAATTCAGGTTTTTTACTGTCTACTCTAAAGAATATATAGGCGATAATAATTACAAAGCCTGAAATTACGGCCGCAACAGCAGTTATTAAAGCTCTAGATAGTTTGCGCTCAGGTTTAAGCTTACGAACAGGAGTTTCATCTTCTGTGATGGCACTTTCATGTATTCTGTCCCACAGTTTCTGCTCCAATGCACTTATTTGGGTTGGGGCAATATCTTCCATGTCATGCTTATCAAGCATTCCATACCATTTTTCAATTATTTCCTTTTCTTCATCTGTACACCTGTTTTGCAGGTATCTTTCCAGTAATAGATGAAATGCTTCTCTGCTCATTTTTATAGCCTTTAAACTATATGTAAGCTAAGTAGCCCTTATCCCTAAAATAATTTTTAAAAAAAATGAATTTTATAGAAACATAATAAAAGCAACCAATAGAAACAGGTACTCTTTAAGATAAAACCGAATTGATTTAAGTGATTGGGTAATGTGATATTCAACTGCTTTTTCGGATATATGAAGCTGCTCAGATATATCTTTAACCGAGCGGTGTTCAATTCGGCTCATTCTGAATACCTCGGCAGTTTTTTTTGGAAGCAGTGCAATCCCTCTTGCCAGTGCATCAGAGAGTTCATTAAGCATCAATAGATAATCGGCATTATTTACTACTCCATAGTTCGCAGAAGCCTTTACGTAATTGTGATAGTTTTCCTGAACTAATAATGATTTGTAGTGATTGATGATACAATACTTTAAACTCCCGAAAAGATAAGCCCCCAGTGAATTTATTATTACTGTTTCCCTTCGTCTCCATAGTTCTACAAAGAGATTTTGTGTTAACTCTTCGGCAAGTTCTTTATGGTGTACTTTCTTATAAGCGACCAGATATACCTTTTGCCAGTACCGTAAATACATTTCCTTAAACGCATGCTGGCAACTTCCTTTGAAAAGAACAATTAATTCGTCATCAGATAAGAGCCTGTAATCCATGAATTTAATGTCTGCTTAAAACAAATTTAACAATATAATTCAAATCGTGACACAAAATTTTTACACTTAATATATTGTTATGCGGTGTGACCTAAGCATATACGGGCTTACTTCTGACATGCCAGCTTGTTGAAAGCTAATTGCCTTGGAAGGTTTTAAAGGCATATGACAATCAATACAATTGGTTTTTACCATAGCGTTTTCCAATGTTTTCTGTGTATGCTTTATGGTGGCGTGACAACTTATACATTTTTTTGAATACAATGTTAAGCTTCCTTTGTTCTGATCGTGGGGGCTATGACATGTTGAACATTCTAGCGAATTACTTTTAGTAAAACATTTACTCCCCTCTAGCATCTGGTTTTGCTGGCCATGAACATCGAGCTGGGATTCCTGAGAAGATGAAACATGCGCGTAATATTGTTTAATATCCTCTCCTGGTTTAAAAGAAAATGTAGATTTCAGTAATTCGGCATCATTACCGGAATGACAGATACCACATGCATCAACTCTTTGTTTCCTGGTAAGTGTTTTGTAAAGCACCATAAATTTAGCTTCCTTCTCATCAGGATTTTTTAAATGGAATTCGACATGTTTACCTGCTGGCCCATGGCAGCGCTCACAATCAATTCCATAAACAAGGGAGGATTTCAACATTTCGTGAGAAACAATTAAACTGCCACTATTTGCCTTGTTACTTTCTATAAAGGAGCTATGACACTCTAAGCACCGTGAGTCTATTATTCTTCCAAAATCCGGGCTGCTTGTTCGCAGACCCGGACTGTTAGCCCATCCATTTATTTGCTTAAAAAAAGAGAGCGGGAGTTGTCTTAATATATTCCCTCTCCATGAGGCATAGGTATAAGCATTTTTACCTGAGCCAATAGCAATATCAAATCTTTTAGCCAGATCTTCTTTGCCATTAAAATAAACCACCTGATAGGTACCACTATCTCTTTTTTCTATGGCAACTTTTAAGTTTTTATCATACTCATAAACATAATCTGCACCTAGGTTGATCTGATTATTAGTTTCTACCGGGCTTGAAGCAGCATAATGAGCATCATTTAAATAAGAATTGGAAACATCTTTATGACATTGGACACATGTTTTTGCACCTGCAATGGATGTTTCTGTTGCTTTTATATTCTTGGAGGTATCCATACATTGGGAGAATAGAATCACCAAAACAGCTATGATACTGAACACAAGGAGTAAACGTCCTTTACGCTTCATAATTTAATTTGCAATTACATTTGTCTAATAAATTGAAGGTAATTAAAATTAAAATAACCTGTATCTGCCAAAATCTTTATACTTTGTTTTCCTGCTTTGAGTGGAATATTCTTTACTTCTATTGTTTTAAAAGTTTTTAATCCTCCGGTGTTGGATACCTTAATCTCTTCTGCGATTGAGACTCCATTAGATGCTAAAGAAATCCTTCCTTTCGTGTTATCAGAGGCCACATTTAATTTAATAGTATATATTCCTTTTTTCTCTACGTCAACAGTATACTGAAGCCACTCTCCTGATTCAATATTATTAACATAATAAGATTCATATTTGGTACTGTCTTTTGCAATATCTACCCCATCATTTCTATAAACCCTTCCTTTGTTTCCTGCCGTATATTTTCCGGTAGAGACGTGGTAGTCTGCCGTGTCTTTATCAAAATAAGCAACACCATTTCTGCCCAAATCATAATCAACTGCATTCACAATAGAGGTTTCTCCAACAATATGCTTTTTAAAAGGTTTGGTTTCTTCAGAAAAAGGCTGACGTATCATTGCGTCAATTACATCATAATGAATAATAGTATTTTCAAGTCTTGCATATGTAGCAAGTTCCATTAAACCACTATAAACATTACTTTCTTTAGGTTTATTTCCATTTCCATTAATATAACCTACAACATCATTATAGTTCAGGTTAGATTTTATTTCCATTGGATTGTTAGCTCCTACTTTCTTTAGTGGCCACCATGCCCAACCAATATTATTGGTTTCAAATAAGCGAATGGCCTCCGTAAACCAGACATTTGAATTCTCTCCTGTCTCACCTAACCAAACAGGAATATTATACTGATCTCTTGTCTTGATCATATTTTCCGCCGATGCCTGATCATTATAGCTCCAGTATTTATGAAAGCTTAGAACCATATTATTGTCCCACTGAGGGAGAATACCATTATAATTATTACCCCAACCATTACCTTCAATTATAATAATGTGTTTTTTATCAACCTCTCTTATTGCTTTTGTAATATCAATCATCAATTTCTTTAATGGCTCATTCTTTTTTTCGTTTATCCCATTCTTATCTTTTGCAAGGTCTTCAAACCCCCAGTTAGGCTCGTTTATTATATCATATGCTCCAATCCAAGGCTCATTAGCATATCGCTCTGCTAACTTCCTCCATAAAGCAATCGTTTTTTCCTGATTAGCCTGACTATCCCATAGTGACGGTTTTGAGGGGTCCCGATCTGAAATATTTAAATCATTTCCCTGTCCACCAGGTGCTGCATGAAGATCTAAAATTAAATACATCTGATTTGCCTTGCACCATGAAAGTAAAGAATCTGTCATCGCAAACCCTTTGTCAAGCCAGGTATTTTGTCCCTTCACAGATTCTTTTTCAATAGGTAATGTATAGAGGTTATAATGCATTGGTAACCTGATTGAATTAAAGCCCCATGCTTTCATTGAATCGACATCAATCTTTCTTGTATGATTGGCAAGCCACAGGTCATAAAATTCCTGAGTTTGTCTGACCCCCATTAACTCTTCAATTCTTTCCCGAATACGATATTGCTGACCTTCTTTATTTATTTTTAGCATATAACCCTCCTGAAGCATCCATCCCCCAAGACCAACACCTCTTAATAATACATTCTCGCCCTTTTCATTTACAATCTTCTTTCCATCTGCTTTTAAAAAGCCTTGCGCCAAACCAGATGTAGAATACAAAACAGCTACCGCTATTACAGAAAATAGCCTGACCAATGTTAATTTTTGAAACATAAAAAGAGTATAAGTTAAATGTGTGTTAAAGTTATTTTGAGGATATATTACCAGATATAGGTTGCAACATCACCATTGCCAATCGTATCACTCATTAATTTGCCATTAAAGCTAATATTAAACGTTTGCTCATTCTTCCCACTATAGGCAACTATCAGAACTTTTTTCCCATTAGGGGTTTTAAATGCAACATTAGAAAGATCTTTAGGTTCGCTGGAAGCAATACGCAGAGAACCAGGTCGAACAAATTTCGATGCATGCGCTACCGAATAATAGGCTAGGTTTCTTGTTACCCTATCTTCATCTATTGTAACTGCACCCTGGCACATCGGACATCCCCCTCTATCTGTAAAAGGTTTATTTTCTGGATCTGCTGCTAAATTCCATTCCAAAACATTTCTGCTCCAGTTTCTGGTAGCACCTATAATCAGTCTTTTAACAGGCGATAAAATATTGATCCTATTTTCATTTGGATCTTCAATAACCATTTGTTCAGTAAAATAAATATTCTTGTCAGGATAGGCATTGTGCACATCTGTCAATGCCTCAATTTCGCCACCGTAAAGATGAAAAGCAGACCCATCGATGTATTTCCTGGCATCAGGATCATTTAGAATCGTAATTGGATAATCCGGACGGTCCGCGTTATGGTCATAAATAATAATCTTTGTCTTTAAGCCCGCTTTCCGGAAAGTGGGGCCTAGGTTATTCTTAATAAAGATTGCCTGATCAGGTGCAACCATCAGCAGGCTTGGATTATTGCCAGGATGAAGTGGCTCATTTTGAACAGTAATAGCATCTATATGAATTCCTTCTTTGCCCATATCCTGAATATACCTGACAAAGTATTTTGCATAAGCTTCATAACACTCAGGTTTTAACATTCCTCCTCTTGCATCATAAGATGTTTTCATCCATAGCGGTGGCGACCATGGCGACCCCATTATTTTGATATTTGGATTAATAGCCAGTATTTCTTTCATTACCGGAATTACATCTATTCGATCGGGCCCTAATTCAAATTTGGTTTGCTCTAAGTCTGTTTCTCCCTCAGCTAAATCATTATATGAAAATACTTTCTCATTCAGATCTGAAGCACCTATGGTTAATCGTATATAGCTAACACCAATGTTATTGCCATCAGCAGCAAATAATTCCTTTAACAAAGCGGTCCTTGCTTTAGGGCTCATTTTAATGATGTGTTGGGCACTTCCTCCCGTTAATGCGTAACCAAAACCATCTATTGATTGAAAAGACTGCTTCTCATCAACTACAATGGTTGGGTTGTTGTTTTTTATGTCAGCAAATTTCAGTGTTCTTTTCTGTTTTGTAAATAGAACTGATTTATCTGCTTTTGTAAGCCATAGATTCACCTCATTTTGAGCATTTGCGGCAAATGAAATAAACGTAATAACCAACCCTAGAATTGAACTGAGCATTTTTGATCTCATAATTATTAAGTGATGTATATTAGAAGTAAGAATAAGAGGTGGACGAGACATCCACCTCTTTGAGTATTATTTAGTACCACCCCACTCTTTGCTCTGAACTATCTTTGTATTATTTAGTTCGCCATTTGGAATGGGTAGTGTTTCATTTTTTCCAGCTACAAAACCTTTAAAGGCTAGTTTAGCAGGCGCAAGTCCCCAACGCACAAGATCAAACCAGCGCTGTCCTTCAGCTGCTAATTCAATACGTCTTTCTTTCATTATGTTATCCATAGTAACATCCACTGGATTTAATCCAACTCTGGCTCTTACTGCATTTAAAGCAGCGTAAGCTCTGCTTCCTGCTCCAACAGCACCTCCACTTTTCAATACTGCTTCAGCTTCCATTAAGTAGGTGTCGGCCAAACGTATTTCATAAAGATTGTAAGGGAAGTTAAGTTCAAGCTGTCCGCTATTGGCTTTGGTGGATACTCTGCCAGCATATTTTTCAACAAAATAACCAGTATTATCGTTGGCATGTTTATAAGTTACAATACCGGCCTTTTCAAGACTATCTAAATTTGCAACTGTTGGTTTATTACGAGGGTCAAAATGAATGAGTGCAAAGAACTCTTTAGTAAATGGCATAACACTCCATCCCGAAACATAATCAGGAGCTTTATCAGGGATTAGAATATTATAGTTCCTCGGGCCCGACATAATTCCGGCTACATTACCCTCTCCACTACCAACATTCCCCCAGCCCATATTTGAAGTGCTATTATAGGAAATCTCAAGAATGGATTCGGCATTGAATTTATTAGCAAGTTTATACAAGTCCTCAAACTTGCTCATTAGCACATAACCATATTTACTAGGGGTAGTGCCTGGCGAAGGGCCATTTACATCTGCAAACTCAGTTGCAGCATCAGCAAATTTTTCCTGCCAAAGGTATACCTTACCAAGTACCGCATGAGCCGCTCCCTGGGTTAATCTTCCACCTTCAGTAGTTCTTGGAACGGTTACCGGAAGATTAGGTATAGCTTCTTTTAAATCCAGTTCAATTTGTTTGTAAACGTCACCAGGAGGAACCTGTAAAACATTATACCAGTCACTCGTTTCAACGGGTTTTAAAATAAGGGGTATGTTCTTAAATATCCGAACCAGATCGAAATAAAAGATAGCTCTTAAAGCTTTTGCTTCTGCAATATATCTGTTTTTGATAGTGGCATCCATTTGAATCTCCTCTACCTTTTGTAAAAATATATTGGCCCTGTAAACGCCTGTAAACCCTTTACCCCAAAGATAACTGGGTGCTCCAGATAATGAGCTTACGGTATAATTATTCATTGCCTGCAAATCACCAAGATCAGATGGAGAATCTCCTCCCGCATAATGATCGTCAGAACCCGAGGAAAAAATATTTAGCTTGGTTAAATAACCACCAGACTGGTTTCCAAATTGATCATACACCGAGATCAAACTACTAAAAGCCTGTTCAGGAGTTTTATAATAATTAGACTCAAGTATTCTTTCTCTGGGATTTACATCCAGATCCTTTTTACACGACCCCATGAATTGTGCTCCAATAAAAAGAGCAACTATATATGTTAATTTATTTTTCATTTTGATGTTTATTAAAATCCAACATTTAATCCAACCATAAACGAACGTGCCTGTGGATAGATTCCTTTATCAACTCCAAATACGGTTCCTCCGATTTCAGGATCATACCCTGTGTACTTGGTTATGGTAAAAAGATTTTCGCTCATTACATATACACGTACTTTTTGTGCACCAATTTTTTGAATTACATTTTTAGGAATGTTGTATCCAAGCTGTAATGTTTTTAACCTGAAATAATCTCCTTTTTCAAGATATCTTCTTGTGAAATTAGTGTTGTTTTTGTTGTCGTCCTTTTCAACAACTCTTGGTATGGTAGTCGAAGGGTTTGTTGGTGTCCAACGATTTAGGATGTCAGTTTGCCAGTTAGCAAATGTTACGTCTAAACGACGTAAGCCTTGAAATATCATATTACCACCTGCTCCACTTCCAAACACTACAAAATCAAAATTCTTATAGGCCATATTTATTGTCAGGCCATAAGTATATTTTGGAATCGGATTTCCTAGATAGGTTCTATCTGCTGCCTCAATCTGATTATCGCCATTTAAATTCGCGAACTTAACATCTCCGGGTTTTGCATTAGGTTGAAGCTTAGTTCCCCCTGGTCCAACATAACTGTCAATTTCTGCCTGATTTTGAAAAATACCAAGTGTTTCGTAACCATAGAATTCATTGAAAGAGTGCCCTATTCCAGTTCGGGTAATATTACCCATACCCTGAAAGCTTTGGGCTTCATCTTCAATAAATAATTTACCTGTGGCAAGTTTAGTAACTTTATTTTTTAAGAACGAAACATTTCCATTTACGCCAAGGTTAAATTCTCCGAATGTTTTACGGTATCCAAGTTCAAGTTCCAGACCCTTATTTTCCATATCTCCAATGTTTTGTGCTGGAGCTCCAGCTACCCCCAGGTAACTTGGAGGTGTCGGATATTGAAGTACTCCGACTGTTTTCTTTTTATAAACATCAAAGGCCACAGTAAAGTTGGTGAATATAGTAGCATCAAAACCTAATGTTGTCTGACGGGTTTCTTCCCATTTCAAATCAGGATTAGAAGGGGCTGCCGGGCTCCACCCTATTGAGCTGACATCCGTTGTTCCAAAAGTATAGTTACGTCCACTTGAAACCAGGGCATTGTAGGCAAAATTGGAAATTTGATCGTTACCTGTCACACCATAACCTCCGCGGATTTTGAAAAAGTTTATCACGTTATTTTCCTTCCAGAAATTCTCCTTAGTAGGCACCCATCCTAGTGAAAATGATGGAAAGTATCCGAACTTATTGTTATCACCAAAACGCGATGAACCATCTCTTCTGATAATACCGGTAAAGAGGTATTTTTCGTCATAATTATAAGATATACGGGAAAATAAAGAGTTAACTTTATGAACTGTCCCATCGTTTCCATCTGCAGTTCTGTCTGCACTAACTGGCTTATAATTTAAATTTGCTTCTTCAAAGTTATTTGCAATAATATTGTTGAATGTTACATTTAAAGTTTTGACATTCTCATCAAGATATATTCCCTGACCAACTATAATATTCGCATTGTGCTTTCCAAACGTTTTTGAATAACTCAACGTATTTTCAAAATTGTAATTCAAAACATTATTCCAATTGCGTACAAATGAGTTTTTAGTTCTGATGTTGGATGAATTTAAATAGGCAACCGGATTAAATGCATCATCGCCATAAAATGCGATCTTGGTTCCTAACGTTGATCTAAAAACTAAATCTTTGATAGGCTGCACTTCTGCAAAGGCATTTCCAATTATGTTATGATCCCATCCATAATTCCCAAGCCTTGTTTGAATATAAGCAAGAGGATTAATTAATTCCTGGCCAACCCAGGGCGATAATCCAAATGGATTTCCACTTTTATCTCTTAAAACATTTGGTGTTGTATATGGTGGTTTTGAAATAAGATCCGGATTGGTTTCAATCGCCGGAGTGGTTGGATCTAAACCAATTGCAGAACTCAAAGGCCCTCCAAATTCATTATTTGTATTGCCTAAGCTGCTATTTACAGAATGACTATATCCCAAATTCTCTCCAACAGTTAACCATTTTGCAAGCTTATGGGTAGAATTTAAACGAACATTCGCTCTATTCCATTTTGAAATCGGACTTGCAACTATACCTTCCTGCTTTATGTATCCGAAAGATGAATAAAATGTAGATTTCTCTCCGCCACCTGCGATACTAAATTCGTGGGTTTGTCTCCTCGCATCATTGTTAAATATAACATCCTGCCAATCAGTTCCCTTGCCTAATGCCGCGGGATTCGCAAATGGTAAAGTTGCATTAGGGTCTGTATTTTTTGCAGCCTCATTTCTAAGTGTAGCATACTCCGATGCATTTAACAGATCCAAGGTTTTTGCAGGTGCAGAAGTACCGTAAAATCCATTATAATTAATTTGAAGAAGTCCGGATTTACCTCGCTTAGTAGTTACTATGATAACACCATTTGCAGCACGGGCTCCATAAATAGCTTGCGATGCTGCATCTTTTAAAACTTCTATAGATTCAATATCTGATTGATTCAGGTATCCAATACCTCCATTGTCTACAATCACTCCGTCAACCACCCATAGAGGATTGTTGTTTCCACCCGCAGCAAAGGTTGTATACCCTCTAATCCTTACTGTAGCTGCACTTCCCGGTTGTCCGTTGTTTGTTGCTATGGTTACGCCGGAAGTTCTGCCTTGTAAAGCTTGTTCAACCCTATTTATCGGCATAGTTTCTAGATCCTTAGCTTTTACACTCGAAATTGACCCTGTAACGTTGCTCTTTTTCTGCGTTCCATAACCTACTACTACTACCTCTCCCAATGCAGTAACATCCGTCTCTAAAGCGATGTTAACAGAGGAGCTATTAGTTACAGTTATTGTTTGTGAAATCATCCCTAGTTGGCTGATGATTAGTTTTGATCCTACAGAGGGAACCGCGATCCTAAAATTTCCGCTGGCGTCTGTGAGTGTTGCTTTTGTGGTGCCTTGTAATGTTACGGTAACGCCTGGCAATGGTTTTCCATCACTCTTGTCTGTTACCTTACCCGTTGCTGTTACTTCCTGTGCCAATGAGGCAAATGGAGACATAAGAAGACAGCAAACGAAGAAAATAAGTGTAAGACTTCTTTTCATACAATAAGATTTAGTTTAGTTTATAATTGGTTAATTTGGCTTCCACCTGGCGGTTTCGGCTAACTCAAATCTATACCTGGAAATGGTTTTTATAATATTTCCATACCACTACACTACCCCTACAAAAAGAAATTCAAAGGCATTATTACAATACACGCACCACTACATCGCCACTACAACAAACAACTAAGCCACTGATTTACAATACTGTTATTTTAATCAAGAGCCCTCAGCAGTTCTGGATATTTGCATAAGGAAATCGTACAGGTTAGTTTCAGACTGAATATGCAGTTTTTTCCGTAATCGGTACCTTCCTACCTCTACTGCTTTTATTGTAATATTCATGAGCTGAGCTATTTCCTTGGTGGAAAGGTTCATTTTAAGATAAGCGCATAATTTAAGCTCATTTGGTGTAAGCTCCGGAAACTGATCTTTTAGCTTATTAAAGAAATTAGTATTAACTGTATTAAAATGAATTGAGAAGTTTTCCCAGTCCTGATCACTCTTTTCAACATCTCTTATCAGGCGGATCAAATGTCTGAAGCTTGGCGAACTGTCATTAATATCATGATTTTTAATTACGGCAGAAATAACCTCTTTGATTTTAGCCAGCACCTTGCCTCTTTGCACCAGATGCATGGTCATATTAGATAGCTCTCTATTTTTGTAATTTACATCAGCTTCCAGTTTTTCGTATTCTAAACGTACGATTTCCTTTTCGCTACGATCCATTTCAAGCTGATGAAGGTAGCTTAACCTGGTCTGGGCTTTAATGTGTTTCTTCTTTTGCCACTTAAAGAACATATAGATGACTACGCCCAGGAGCAATACATAGAACATGTACATCCATATGGTTTGATACCAGGCGGGCAAAATTTCAAAAGTATAGCCAACAATTTCCGACTCATTACCAAAACTGTTTCTTGCCCTAACGTTAAATGTATACTTCCCGGCAGGCAGATTAGTATAATCTTTTTCGCTTTTTTGCGTCCAGGACGACCATTCTTTATCAAAACCAACAAGTTGATAACTAAATTCAATATTTGCCTGATGTTCAAATAATGTAGAAGAATATTCAAAATGGAGAGAACTATATACATTGGCAAGTTTTAAAACAGAGGATAAATCCTGAGTTTTTACCATTTTATCTTTATTCAGGAAATAACCACCAAAGATTGTACTATCCTTTTTACCAAACAGCTTTACTGAACCTAGTAAGACATTAGGTTTTGGGATATTTTCCAAATATTTGGCATAATTTAAATGATAAGCGCCCTTATTGGCACCTATAAAGACATTCTCGTCGTTCAAATAATAAATAGACTCAAACCCCCCAACAATTTTCCCATCTAGCTGAGGAAAATAATGTATTGTAAATGATTTTGTAGCTGTTGGATGCCCAAAGTCTAATATCCCAACTTTTTTATCTGATACAAACCATAAATTCCCTTTAGTATCTTCTTTTAAATATTGGATTCGTATTTGCTTTAATGCTTCACTAAGTAAGGCAAACGGCCTAAATTTATCTCTTGCTGTATCATATTCGTATACGCCATTTTTAGTTGCAACTACAACCCGATTCTTTATTTTAAAAATATAATTATACAAATGTGAGGGTAGACCTTGTTTATCTGTATAGATAGTGTATTTCATTATCTTTTTAAAATCATCAGATAGTTCAATTTTATATACCCCATGATATGGATGAGAAGCCCACAAATTGTTATTGGCATCAAATGCAATAAACCTTAAGGATTCTGTACGTCCTTCGATTTTGCCCTGATTGGTAAAACTTCCATTCTTATAATTTATTTTTTGAAGGCCCAGATAGGTGCCAGCTATAATATCTTGTGAAGGATACACCCCTGAAGTTGGCTCAAACAACCATGTTCCCGGCCGATTATATATTTGATGGGCAACATCACCTTCAATTTCAAAAAAACCATCCTCATGCCCCATTAAAAGTTTGTTGTTGATTTCGCTAAGATTCCAGACTTGTCCTTTAGCGTTTTTAACTTCCGTAAAAGCTTTGGTCGACAAACTTAAATCGACAATACCCGTCTCTATTTGTGTTACATACAAACCATTTGATGTTCCTATATATAATTTCCCATTGAAATTACGAATAGCATAGCTTGTTATCTGTTTATTCTTATCCGGGAAGATGCTTTTTACTGCGCTATTAATTGCAACATAATCAATCCCATCATTCAGCGCTAACCAAAGGTTTTTACTATTATCAGTAATAAAGCCCCTAACATTGTTATTCTGCAAACCATCCTTATAGGTATATTTTTGTAAAACCTTTCCCTGTTTATTAATAATTAGAACCCCTGCAGAGGTAGTTCCAATAACGTACTTATTACTGTCTATTCTATCAGCACCATAGATCCTGTCGTTGTAAAATACCTGATCCAGATTTGTTGGCTTAGGTATGAGCTTCCCTTTATGCATTAAAAAAAGTCCATTTTTTAACGTAGCTACAAGCATCGTGTCTTTATTGTACTCCATTATGGAAGTCACTGCAGATTTTAACAATGCCGGATCTGAACAATATGGTTTCCAGATCTCACCATCATAAATCATTAATCCGTGTCCTTTGGAATGAGCAAAAAACTGATGATTGCTTTTACCTGCAAATTGCCATTCTACATCTGGCTTATAGGTTTTTACAACCCCATCTTTATAATAAAGAATGACACTGGTTGTTCTAAAAACTACGGCATCATCTATAATAGCAACATTCCATATATCGGCAAAACTTCGGTACTTTTCAGGGATGAGAGGTATAATTGAATGATATTTCAGGATTCCATTCTTTTCAGGATAAAAATATCCGGCTTCATCTTGTCCCCCAATAAAAATCCTATCGTGCGAATCTATTTCAACAGATCTTACAGAAGTAAAATTTGGCAATTTAATAAGGTTCCAGAACCGGCCGTCGAATGTTAGTAAGCCTTCATTATTTCCAAAATATAAAATACCGTTCTTGTCCTGCGCAATATCCCAATTTTGCATTCCGGCCTTATACTGGTCATTATTATAGTTAAGTATTTGAGGTGTACCAATTTGGCACAGACCTTCAAAATGGGTAAAACAAAATAGAATTAGAATGATTAGTAGAGTTTTCCTCATAAATTACAGCAAACAAAAAAATCCGTATTTGGTTAGCTACCCAAAGTACGGATTTTTGATCAACATAGGTGTCTCACCTAATAAATCAAGGCTTACATGAAGCTTCCGTCCCCACGACGCATAATGCCTCTACCCCCACGTCCTTGAGAACCAGACCATTTTTGCAGTCTCATGCTCAGTTTAAGCATAAAGTATCGACTGATGGGATTTACTCTTGTATTTACATAACCGCCATCATCTGGTTGCTGTGTCCTCAGAAAATTATTCTGATTTAAAATGTCAAATGCCTGAAAAGTGATCTGGCCTCTTCGGTTAAACAGTTGGCGTTCCAAACTTGCATTGATCACTAAAGGGCTATTATTTGTATTTCCGACTATACCATTTATGAACTGCTTACTGCCATTGTACCCCAACATCCATACATCCCATAAATATACTCTTCCATCTAAATTAAGAGAAAGCGTGTTAATTTCATTATTACCGGAACGAAGCGTTGAATTAGATTTTTCGTTTTTGTATCCGATGTTCGGATTGATTTCGAACCATTCCGTAGGATTAATTTTTGGGCCAAAGCGCTGATCGAAAGAAGTAATATCAGTAGTATTCAAGATACCGTCCCGCATACTCAGGCTATGATTATAACTCACCGTACCATTAAGTTGCAAATTATACTTTCTGTTGTTGAGTTGCTTACTGATGTTGTAATTACCGGTCAGTCTATACACTCCACTAACATTCAAAAAGCGTGTTTCATTAATTTTACTACCAGGGAGGTTTGGATCTGGATTGTCAACAGTTTCCACATTTCTGATTACAGCGTTTTCCGTATATGCCCCATTTACGTTTAACGAAAGATTGAGCTTCGAGTTTGCAATATAATTATTGTAATCACCTCTTAAAGTATGCACAAAAGTGGCAATCAGATCCGGATTACCAATAACCGGATTATTTGGATTTGTAACATCCCTTACCGGTTGTATCTGATCAAATGTTGGTTCTACTGCATTCCCTGAATAGTTCAAAGATACTCTTTGCTGTCTGCTCCAACGATATTCAAATCTTGCAATAGGGATCAGGTTAAAACTACTCCTGTTTGTTGTCGTACCCAGACTTACTTTAGTACCGGATAATAAGGCTGGCACACCTGTTAAACCAACAGAAAAACGAACTTTGGAAGCATTGGTCATTCCATATCTAAAATTCAACGCCACCCGGCCCTGTGTAAATGAATAGTTATAAATGTTACTTAATGAATCTATAATGCCGGAAACGCCACCCTCTAAAATATCCCTTGTAGTCGCGGTATTGTCATAACCATTATAATTTATCTGTGCATTCACCTCGAATTGAGTATTGACTCCAAGAGGTTCAACATAAGTCATACTTCCGCGATAATTATCACGTCGATTCTTACGTGCAATGACCTGATTAATTATAGAATCTTTACCGTCTTGTGCCGCTTCAGTATAGAAAGTTGTGAAATTGTATCTTTCCTGCTCATTATCCCGATTATTTTTATTCAAATCTATCTGGGTTGAAAAATTCCTTCTGTATTTTTTAAACAGATGCTGATAAAAAGCAGAAATACCAAATTGAGGCGCTGTGCTGGAATTTGAATTTGTTATGCGACGGTCCTGATCCAAACCCATCGAAAGACTACTACCCCTTTGACTTAAGGTGGAGGAACCATCATTATCAGTAGAATTAGACTGGAAAGTCGGGACAACTTTAAGGTAATTACTTGAGTCCAGATTTACTTCAAATTCAAGCTTAAAACTATGATTGTTTGATTTTTGCAAGCCTGTATTCGAACTGTTGGAGTGCAATTGTCCATTATTTAAAATACTTAGGGATTCGGTCTCATTCAAATTGTCTCCATTGGAATTTTGAAATTGATAGCCCAAATTATAGTCTATTTTTTTTCCGATTTTATCACGCAAACTAAATCTGGCATTTGCATTCTTTGTCGTGCCACTTAATGCATTAAGATTAATTGCATCTTTATAATTACCGTTTATACCAATCTGTTGATTTCCGTTAATTCGCGTGGCAAATAATCCGGCTTCCTTTCTTTCCTTACTACCTCCAGCGGTGTTCAGATTCACCATATTTCCAACAGACTTATCTGTTCTTGTAGTAATATTCAATATCTTTTCAGGATCACCATCCTTTACGCCGGTACGCGCCGCCTGATCACCATAGTCATCAACAACCTGAATTTTATCAACGATCTCAGCAGGAAGATTTTTAATTGCATTTGCGATGTCACCTCCAAGATATTCCTTTCCATTCAATTTGGCCTTAGTGACTGCTTCTCCCTGATGGACTAAACTTCCATCAGTACCTACCTCCATACCCTCCATCTTTTTGAGTAGTTCGTCTACAGTAGCATTCTTTCGGACAATGTAATCGCTGGCCTTGTATTCAACTGTATCTGTTTTATAGGTAATAGAAGGGGTTCCATTAATAACTACCTCATTCAAAGTATTATGTTCTTCTTTAAGAACTATTGGATCCATCACAATCCTTGGGCTTGTGTCGTTTTGTTTAAAACGCATTGCGGGGGTAATAACATACCCAATACTCTGAACTACAATAATATAGGTTGCTGATTTTACATTTCTAAAAACAAATACACCATCATTATTAGTACTGGTTTTTAGGGTATCCTTGTCGGAAGTTAAACTAACAGTTGCGCCAATTACTCCGAGGTCTGTAGAATCCTTTACAATTCCACTTATCTCACGCGTGGGCAATGGCGGAGGAGGGTTTTGTTGCCCCTGTGCATAAAGTAGTACAGAACTGAATACCAGTAGAAATAATACAATAGCAGGTCTCAATGCATTATATAAATAATTCATTTTTCGTTTGTGTGGTTTATTTGTGTGTGAGTAGTATCTATGTATACAGCTTATTTAAGAATATATTTTCCCCAAAAATCTGTTGGGCTGGTTAATGCTTGAAAATCTATTCCAGAACGTCTAGGGCCAAAATTACCACCGCCCCCGCCGCCTCTATTACCACCAAAGCCACCTCTTCCGCCGCCACCGTCACCTCCATCTGGTCTCTGCAATTGTAAACCATTCAATTTTATATTATATGCAAGTTCCTTTGGTGCATCTTTCGAAATGCCCAACTCTTCAAACGGGATTGCCAACTCATAGAAGAATGCTTTATCATTCCCTATACTTGCAAATGCCTTTATACCTAAATCGTTATAAACGGAAATAAGGGTATCAGTTGTTTTTTTAAACCCGCTGATCTTAATTTCTTTAACCTGGCTAAGTTGTCTTTTTTGCATTACAGCCATCATAGAATCTCTTTGTTCCGGACTTTGCGTTCCCCCGCCGCCGCCCATTATGGCACCCATTTGGCGTCGTCCGCCACCCTGTCCGCCGCCTTGTGCAGGTCGGTTAATCAATGGATATGTAAGTGTAATGCTCTCCTTTTCATTCTTTTTCCCTTCAGTATTTATGGCCAAAGTAATTCCTCCGGCAAGAATCTTTGAATTATTTGCTACATCGGTAGATTTAATTACAAGATATAAGTTCTTGTCATCGTTACTTATCGTGTATAAAATACTAGTCCGTTTATTTTCTGCCTGAAAAGTATCGTTCCATTCTGTATTTCTTCCATCAACCTTTATATTAGTCGGAGCAATTATACTACCTTCTTGCACATCTTTAAGTTTTTGCGCTTGCGCAGCCATGCAAAAACCGGCGAGTAATAAAGTATTTGCTGTAATTTTTAAGAATATTGATTTCATATTTGGTGAAAATTTTGTCATTAACTATAGCTTTGGAATTATGACTCACTAAACTTGCTTAGGTTTAATCCTAATGAGCAAGTTTATTCGTTAATATTCTTGTTACAATCAATTTTACAATAGCATTCCACCTCAACACAAACTAATGAGCTTCCTGTACTTCCTTTTTTTGTTGAAATATGTAGATCAGATAACCCAGAGCAGGCAGAATAAATATACTGCCGATCAATAAGGCATAACCTAATGTATCTATCGCTTTCGCTTGTCCCTGATGGGTAAGTAACGACAAATTGGCCCCGTTTTTAAGCAATACGATATCCGGAAAATGGCTATATGTGGCTGCAAATAAGATCATAGCAACCTGAAATCCTGCGAGTAAACGAAGTAATATGGGCTTCTTCCGCTGAAGTAAGAAAAACATAATAACCAATGAAATACTTGCAGCAATAATGGCTATCAAACCCAAAGTGTCTCCAAAAATCCAGCTGGCTAAAGGAATGTTTTCATGATATGCAGCAACAAAGACTAATGCTCCGCAAAACATAACAGTATAAATTGTGCGTCTTGCTTTTCTAATAAAGAAGCTCCTGTCATCATCATTGGCTGCCTGCCCTATGATAAAAATAGTAGCCAAAAACCCACAAATACTAACTGTAAATATCCCAACCGAAACAGAGAACCAGTTTAGCCAGCTAAAAACATAGGCCGAAAGAAAATCCTGGGCCTGCACATCTATTTGACCAGACACAGAACTGGCAGCAATTATTCCAAGGAAAAATGGAGTGATTAAACTTGAATAAACAAAAATTGGGGTGTATAACTTTTGCATATCATCCTTAACCGCATCATAGTTTCTAAATACGAAGGCTGTTCCGCGGGCAATAATGCCAAGCAGCATACATACTAATGGAATATGCAGATAAATTGAAACTGTAGTATAAATTTTGGGGAACCCAACAAAAAGGATAACAATAGCAATAATTAACCACATATGATTTGCTTCCCATATAGGGCCAATCGCTTCATACATAGTTTTACGCGTTTTAGATCGATTACCTTTTGATGTAAACAATTCTATAATTCCCGCTCCAAAATCTGCACCACCTAATAGGATATATAATAAAATTGATGTCCATAGAAAAACAATAACAACATAGATCATAATATCAATTTTTAGGTAGTTTGGAAGTAGAATCATATAATTTGTCAACCATCGTAATTTGACGGTAAAGCAATAAACTCACTATAACGGCCAACGAAATATATACGCCAGTAAAGAGATAGAAAGAATAAGCAATTCCAGGCATTGGTGTTGCAGCATCCACAGTACGCATAACGCCGTTGATAATCCAGGGTTGTCGTCCAACCTCTGTTACTGTCCACCCTGCCTCCAAAGCTATAAATCCCATGGGAGTTGCAATCACGAAAAGCTTTAACAGCCAGTTACTTTTAAGCCATTGTTTCTTTTTCCAAAGTGCGATAAAGTACAATAAAGCAATAAACACCATCGCCATTCCAAGTCCAACCATAATCTGAAACGCATAATGTGTTACCGCTACTGGAGGTTGATCTTCTTTAGGGATCATGTCTAGACCTTTAACTTCTCCATTAAAATCTCCTGTAGTCATAAAACTAAGTAGTCCAGGAATTTTAATTGCATAATCAACTCTTTTATTCGCTGTGTCCGGAATCCCACCAATAATTAATGGGGCATTTCTTTCTGTATGAAAATGAGCCTCCATAGCTGCAAGCTTTGCCGGCTGGCGATGAGCTACATCCTTGGCTGAAATATCACCACTGATAGGTTGTAAGCAAGCTGCAACTGTTCCAAATACTGCTGCTATTTTAAAGGCTTTACTGTGAAAGAGCACATTTCTCCCTCTAAGAATCATCAGGGCGTGTACACCTGCTACCGCAAATCCGGTAGATACAAATGCAGCAACCGACATATGGAGCGCCTGAGAAAACCAGGCATCATTAAACATTGCCTTTATAGGATCTATGTTTAAATACTTGCCATCTACAAAGTCAAAACCGGCAGGGCTATTCATCCAGGCATTTGCTGCAACTACAAGAATCCCTGACAGTAACCCACTTATTCCTACAACAACACCGGTAAACCAATGGAACCACGGATTTAGCTTGTCCCATCCATATAAATAAAACCCAAGGGCTATAGCTTCAATAAAAAATGCCGTCCCCTCTAAAGAAAACGGCATTCCGAATATAGGACCTGCGTGCTCCATAAATGTTGGCCACAGTAGTCCTAGTTCAAAAGATAATACCGTCCCCGAAACCGCTCCTGTTGCAAAAAATATTGCAACACCCTTGCTCCAGGCTTTTGTAACGTCCTTATAGACGACCTTTTTTGTTTTCAGCCAATAAAAATGAGCAACTGACATAAAAAACGGCATCACCATACCAATACATGCAAAAACAATATGAAAGCCAAGAGAAAAGGCCATCTGGAGTCGGGCAGCTAAAAAATCGTCCATAGTTAGGGTTTAATAAACGTTAGTCGCTAAAAGAAATAGTCAAGCAAAAGTACGTGTTTTAAGTACAGGAACCCAATTTTAGACTGCATTTCAACCAATACTTTTATCATTATTTCAATATGTTTTACAATTCAAATAAAATAATTATATTTCTTTAAAAGAATTAAAAAACAAACTTCTGAGAAAATAAATTTGTTTAAAGAGATATTTATAAGTATGCTTGATACCCGTTTAAGATCACCTATACCGAACTTAAATAATGGTCTTATTCTTTTAATAATTTTTGTGCTCTAAATAAATTATCAGAACACTGAAGAATTTTGGCCCTCAACTTTGGATTATAGCGGGGGTTCTTTTCCAAAAAGTCTTGAACAATTTTTAGGGCCTCCGCGCTCTGATAATATCCAAATGTAGATTGAAGCCAGTTTTGAGGAAAAAAGATATCTCCTGTTTTTTGTATTTCAGCCAACATATCCAGACTTTTCGCTAAATATTTAAACGAACTTACTTGTCTTAGCGGGTGATGAAGATAATATAGAGCAGCCCCCACATTTGATTCCTTTTCTCTATTCGATTTTAGTTCAAGGCTCTTAAAAAAGGCGTCCCTTTTTGTTTCTGCAGAAGATACAGCAGGCATAATAAACTCAAACCTTTTCCTTCTATCTACGTTGCCTATCCGCTTAAGCTGCTTACCTAAAATTAAACTATCAGCCCCCCTCAATACAAGAGAAAAGGCCAGCGAGGTATAATCATCTTCTGTTAGTTTTAATCCTGCAGGAACTTTTTGAATTTCCCAAATTCGATGTAACCTTTCACCGGCTTTAGCCGATAGATATATGTCTTGGTAGGTTTTAAAAAGCACCTTCTTATTATTAGGCAAACTTTGCTTCTGCATACTGACCCACAGACTGTTTTCCAGTGATGTAGATACAGCAATACGTTCAGGGGCTGAAATAAACCCCCAGTAAATACTGCTTATATAATTGGTCATCAGTTTCAGATTTAGCTCTTCTTTTTCTTGATCCAGCCCTTTTACAAACAGGTTTAACAGCTCCGATGGCTTAATATACCTTCCACTTAACATATTCTCATACAATGAAATGTAAGCAGCAGCCCTGCTCAAGGGCTTATCAATCAAATATATCTCATTAAACATTACTTTATCCAATGGCCAAAGACCATACCCTTGTCCTGAAGAATTAAACAGAACAAATGATGGTATATCCATTCCTTCAGCAGTTTTTAATTTCACTTCTTTATTATCCAGGCTAACCGTTAATTCTTTACTATAACCAGGATAATAAAGAGTTATTTCTATTAATTGTGGCCAAACCCTATCCGCCCCATACTCAGGCCTCTGCTTAATTATGAACTCACTAATTTTATTACCGGCAGCCTTAATTGTATAGTCCACCAAAGGTCTGCCTGCCTCATTTACCCAAACCTTATTCCATTTATCTAAATCATGACCCGAATGCTTATCAAGAATTGTAATTAGATCTGGCCAGGAAGCATTTTTATTCGCAAATTTCTTCAGGTATTCCTGTACACCTAACTGAAATTTATCCATTCCCATTAAGCGTTCCAGTTGTCTCATCATAATGGGAGCTTTATGATAAATGATATTTCCATAAAGTGTACCTGCATCTTTTAAATTATCTAAATCCTGTCTTATTGGGTTTGAACCCATAGTACGATCTACACCATAAGCCGCAGGGAAATGATCTATCAAAAACTTAAGGTCAAACGCTTCTTTTCCCGTAATACCTTCCGCGCTCTTATCAGCCATAAAGTTTGCAAAAACTTCTTTCATCCAAACGTCTGTAAACCAGTTCATGGTAACCAAATCTCCAAACCACATATGAGCAGTTTCATGAGCTATTAAGTTATTGCGGCCATTTAGTTGATCCTTAGTAGCACCTTCATCCAGAAATAAGGCCGATGATTTATACTGAATTGCACCTACATGTTCCATCCCTCCAAATTGAAAATCCGGAATAGCTACAAAACCAATTTTTTGAAAAGGATAAGCAATTCCGGTCCATTGTTCCAAATAATTCAAGGACCTCGAATGGATGTTAAACACTTCATTCAAACTGTTTTTTATGATTAAAGAGTCAGTTTCTCTATACAAAAAATCGGTCATCATGTTTCCAACTTTACCCTTTGCAAGCGTAAATTTTCCTGCGGCAAAAGCAAACAAATAAGTACTTAAGGTATCTGATGTATTAAATCGATAGGTTTTACGGTCGTTTGTAACCAAAGAATCTTTTAATGCAGCGTTAGCTAATGCTTTCCAATCCGCTGGAATTTTTAAAGTTAGACTATATGTCGCTTTTAAATCGGGCTGATCAAAGCAAGGAAAAACTGTTCTGGCTCTATCTGGAACAAACAACGTATATAAATAATCACTGTTCCTGTTAAGTGCGGCCTCACCTGCTTCAAAACTCACACCTATTACATTCTCTCCTTGCTTTAGGTATTTGGGATCTATAATAATGTGTTCATCTTTATGATTCACCACTACAGATACACCATTTACGTCCAAGTGCTTTATCTTTTTAGCATCCTCTCTAAAATCCAGTTGTAATGGATATTTATTAGTATTAAGTTGAAAGGCGATTTCTTCTGTAGCATTTATAATCTCACTCCTATTCTTAGGAATGTCCAGTTCGATTTTGTAGTTGATATTACTTAAAATCGATTTGCGATAAATAGCCAGCTTTTGGGAGACTCCCTTCTCCAATATTGGCTCCGAAACATATTTCGCACCAGAACAAGAAACAAGAAACAGCGCTAAAATTGCTATTGTATTACGCAAATTGACCATGGCAACGAATTTAAGATTTTGTTGAATTAAAGCGTCAAATAAGTGGTAATTTAGCGTCAACAAAACTTAGATCAGTTCTGTTCAAACTGACTGATCACCTAAAACAAATTTATGATCATGAAAAAAACATTAACAACAGTACTGCTTATTGCCCTAGCGGTATCATTACAATCTGAGCTTAAGGCGCAAGGCGTAAAAATGCCTCAACCTAGCTCAGGACAGACCATTTCTCAGGATTTTGGTCTGGGTAAAGTAACCATCAATTATTCTCGCCCAAACACTAAAGGACGTAAAATCTTTGGTGGACTGGAACCATATGGCTCTGTATGGAGAACCGGTGCTAATTCTGCAACTACCATCGCTTTTACTGAGGCCGTTAAAATTGGAGGAAAAGATCTTGCTGCCGGAGAATATGAATTATTTACCATTCCAGGAGAGAGCGAGTGGACCGTAATCATCAACAAAGGATCAAAACAATGGGGTGCCTACGAGTATAAAGAAAGTGATGATATATTACGCATAAAGGTTAAGCCGACTAAGCTTAAAGAAAAAGTAGAAACATTTACCATTCAACTTGCTGACGTTTATCCAAATACTGCCAAATTGCAGTTAATGTGGGAAAACACAGCCTTAACGGTTGATTTATCTACTGATTTTGATGCTAAAGTGATGGCAGGTATTGATGAAGCCATGAAAGGTGAGAAAAAACCTTACTTTCAGGCTGCATACTATTACCTTGAAACAGGAAAAGACTTAAGCAAAGCCCTTGAATGGGCTACAGCTGCTGAAACCGCAGATCCTAAAGCGCCATGGGTTAAATTATTAAAAGGACGAGTGCAATTAAAATCAGGAGATAAGAAAGCTGCTGCAGCTACTGCGGAAGAAGGCATAAAATTAGCCACTGAGATTAAAAATCCTGAATACATTAGATTACATACTGGCTTATTGGCTGAGACTAAAAAATAGTATTATCCAAAAACATAAATATAAGACAGGATACCATAAATCCGCATCCTGTCTTATATTTATCAAATTACTCAAGCACTATGTGCTTAATATTCCTTCTATCAAATGTATAGGTGATATGAACCTTCCCATCTTTAGTCTGAATTATTGACGGATAACTGAACTCCTTCTTAGTATCGCCATCTTCGAGTTTCAAAATATCATTCCATTTTTCCCCATCTTCTGACAAAGCGACGTTTAATTTATATCTCCCATTAAACCATTCCTTACCCGGAACAGTTGGATTATAAACAATCATATGCCTACCGTCTTTTAATGTTTGTGCATCAGTTCCTGAATTAGGGTTCATCAAACTGGTAGCGCTTAATTTACCCCATGTTTTTCCATTATCTTCCGACCACGATTCAACAACAACTCCTTGTTTACTGCGACATAATATCTGTAATTTATGCCCTCCATGAATTAATATACTTGGCTGGATTACATCAAATTTACTATCTGCATCAACAGATATAACTGTCCATATTTTACCTCCATCTACAGACCTTTCCATGTGCACACTCCACTTATCATCAGTTTCAGTACTTGATGGAGACAAAATTGTCCCGTCAGCTAACTCAATAGGTTTATTTTTTATTGGCCCCAACACTCCTTCCGGCAAACGGGTTTTAGCAGACCATGTTTTGCCATTATCATCCGAAGTTTGCACCATTCCCCACCACGCTCTGGGCGAGGGGCCTTCTTTATAGAACAAAAAAAGTTTTCCCTTCTTTGTCTTAAATAATACCGGATTCCATAAAGGAGAAGACCATTCACCATTTACTTTACCATCGGCAACGGCAACAGGGCTAGTCCATTTCCCCTGTTCATTTATAGATAGCCAAATCCTTACATCTTTACTTCCTTCATGACTACCGCCAAACCATGCAGCCATTAATTTCCCTCCACCAATTTCAACCAATGTAGATGCATGGCATTGATCAAATGGCGGATTGTTAAATATCAGTTCATCAGTTACCTTTTTCCATGTATGCTGTCCAAACACCATAACACTAGAAACAGTTAAAACGAAAACAGTTAAAAAAAATCGCATCATATTAAATATTATTTTTCTCCAAGGCAATTTCTGTTTTCTTCATCATACTCTGAATAATTATCGACAAAAGAACTACCAATAAACACCCAATCACATTTAACCATAGGTAAGCAACAAGATCAAGTTTACCAATAATTATAATCACCAGTTCCGTTGCTAAAGCTGCAAAAAACACAGCCCTGCCATTTACATGCCTTACGTAAAACGCAACTAGAAAAACGCCAAGTATGGTCCCATAAATATAAGACCCAAGTATGTTAACAGCCTCTAATAAATTACCTATTTTACTTGCATAGAGCGCCATAACAACACAAACCACACCCCAGAACACGGTGGCAAGCCTTGAGGCCTGCAGGTATTCATGATCTGAAGCATCTTTCTTAATCAGTCGCTTATAAATATCAATTACTGTTGTGGATGCCAATGAATTTAAGGCACTTGCTGTAGATCCCATTGAAGCAAGGAATATGATGGCAATCAATAGCCCTATAAGTCCCTGTGGCAAATATTGAGTTACAAAACTTAGAAATATATAGTTGTTATCTTTTGTATTTGCATGCTCATCATTCTTAACCATTAAGTCTGTAGCTTGTTTTCTTATCAATTTCTCCTTCTCATCTGCCTGTTGCAATGCCTTTCTCTGCTGGTCAATCAACGACTTATCATCTTTATCCAAAGCAACATTCATTTTGTTAACCTCAAGTTGCTTTTCTTTAAAAGCCACATCATAGTCTGCCTTTATTTTATTCAGTTCAGGATTATACTTACTATTCTCCAGCTTGTTCAACTCAAAACTGTTAAAGAATATAGGTGGTTTATTATATTGATAAAAAGTAAAAACCAACACGCCTATCAGCAATATCAGGAACTGCATAGGTATTTTAACAAGGCCATTCATCAATAATCCCAGTCTGCTCTGGCTAACAGATGCACCGGATAAATAACGGCCAACCTGACTCTGATCAGTTCCAAAATACGATAATTGTAAAAAGAAACCTCCGAGTAAACCTGTCCATACAGTGTATTGATTATTCGGATCAAAGGTAAAGTCTATTGCATTTGCCCTACCCATTTTACCCGCTATGTTTATCGCTTTCACAAAGCCAATATCTGCTGGCAGTAGATGAACTACCATAACACCTGCAGCAAACAAACCACAAAATATGATGCTCATTTGAAGCATCTGCGTATAGGAAACTGCCTTTGTACCCCCATAAACAGTATAAAACACTACCAAACTTCCAATAAACAAAGTTGTATAGGTAGTATTGATGTTTAAAATAGTAGAAAGGATAATTGAAGGGGCATAAATGGTAATACCCGTAGAAAGCCCTCTTTGCACAAGAAAAAGGAATGCCGTTAAAGCCCTTGTTTTAAGGTCGAACCGTTGTTCAAGGTATTCGTAAGCCGTATAAACCTTTAAACGATGAAATATAGGCACAAAAGTGATACACAAAACGATCATTGCCAGGGGTACACCGAAATAAAACTGTACAAAGCTCATCCCCGAAGAATACGCCAATCCAGGTGCAGATAAAAAAGTAATTGCACTGGCCTGCGTTGCCATAACTGATAGGCAAACATGATACCAGGGCAAAGATTGATTCCCCAGCAAGTAGCCCTGAATATTTTGAGCCCCACGGCTTTTATAAATGCCGTAAACTACAATTACAACGAGTGTAAGAATTAATACCGCCCAGTCTATAACACTCATTCGAAGTATTTTGTAAATGCGTAAAAGATCAGGATCAGGAATACAAGCCAACCTATCAGCAATCGGTAAAATTGTTTCCAGGTTTTAACAAAAGGCGGTAGCTCTTGCTCTGGTTTCTCTGGTACCGGGTTGTCATGCTCTGCCATGCTGTTATTATATTACTTCTTAACTGATATTAAATTCACAAAGAGTCTATAAGCACCTGGTACACCAGCCGGTAGTTGTCTGAAAAATGATAATCCAGTATAAACAAATCTACCCTTGCCGTATTCTGCGATAATTAAAGACCCCGTCTTCTCACCTTCACCATCATCATGCATGCCCAAAAGAGCCCTATACTTTTGATCGGCATCTGTAACAAAATATAATCCCCGCTCCTGCACCCAGCCTTCAAAATCTTTATTGGTAATTTTATTCGGATAGTTCAAAGCAGGATCATCAGTTTTTAGTATTGTCACTTTGGCATCTTCTTCAGTTACCCTATCACGCGATAAACCAAAAGGGTATGGGCCTAAATTATCTAACCTCAACGGGCCATTTACATTATACTGAATCAGAAAAGTGCCGCCATCATTTACATACCTCATTAGTTTAGGCTGCATGCTTTTAATCTGTTCACTTACATTATATAACCTAACACCAGCAATTATTGCATCGAATCCCGAAAGATCCCCATTTATAACCTGTCCGGCGGTTAAATTGATCACCTCGTAACCAATCTGCTTTAATGACTCCGGAACCAAATCTCCCGCTCCTGCTATATAGCCTATGCGCTTTCCTGCCAACTTTAAGTCTACCTTATCCACCTTTGCCTCAGCAAATGGAAAAAGTGTTTGAGTAGGAATATGCTCATAGTCTATTACATGCAAAGCACGATTGTACGTTTTGCCATCAACAACAACATTTAAAACTAAACTACCGCTAATGGTACTCCCCGCTGGGGTAATTGTAAATTCAACAGTCTGTTCTTCACCTTTTTTAACCAGGTTAAAGCTAATATTTTCAGGAACAACCTTCCATCCCATTGGAATTGCGGGCTTCAATACTCCTACTGCATTATCCTTAAAACTTCTGAGCTGAATAGCTATTCTTTTAGGTTCATTATTAATAAAAACAAATGCCTTTTCACTCATAGTAGCAGTAACAGGAGGCGCAATTACTAAAGGTTTATAAATTTCACCACGCACCTGATCTGTATATTTATAAACTACAGGCCGTTTCTTTTCAATCACCTGATCACCTATTTTGATCCGGAACAGACCGCTTAAGCCTATCGGGTTTTCTGCAAGCCCTATCTTTGATAATGAATCAACTACATATGAACCTAAAGTGTGTTTCTTTTCCAACCAGTAAGGCTGAGTAATTCCTACGGCCGAGGTTGATATAGTTTTATCCTGAGAAACAAATTGATTAAGCGGCAAATCAAAAGAAGCTTTGCTATTAATTTCCGTAATACTAATCTTTAAGGGAAAACCTTGCTTAGCCCTTGCAATAGCCTGTATTCTAACATCAACAGGAGCATCTAAAGCATAAGATGAGCTTGCCGCGGCGCTTTCAAACCAGATTCCTGCACATGCCAGGATCAAGTCGTCCAGTAAATCTTGTTTAAAAGGTCTTCCTTTTACCAGTTGCTTAAGTTGTAAAAGTTTTATTACCGATTTAGATGGATCGGCAACATCATATTCTGCATTTATTTCGGAAACAAGTTTTTGTACCTCTCCATTTCCAGGATTTCGATTAAGCGTAAAATCTACCCCCTCAAATATATCTTTCGAAGCCTTTTCACCAGCTACATAACTAAAAAACTCTATAGCTGATCCACGTTGTCTGGAAGAACCAAAGCCCTGGCTTCTATGATTAGATCTACTTTCGGCAGCAATTTCTCCATAACTTTTACCTAATAACGCATTATACCCGCCAACATCAATTTTTAGCTGGTCATCTGAGGTCGTATTATTCCCTCCAAAGTTAAAGGTATTCCAAAGAATGCGTTTTGCCTGCCATGTTTTTACAAAAGCAAGCTGTTCAGGAAATTGCTTAGGATCAGCAGCTGCTATAAAAGCTTCATGAGCCAATATTGCAGAACCAGAATGATGTCCATGACCTGCGCGTGAATCTTCAGGAAAGCGGGTAATGATCACATCAGGCTGAAACTTACGAATCACCCAGACTACATCGGCCAGTATTTTTGATTTATCCCAGATCTTAAAACTCTCATCCGAATTCTTGGAAAATCCAAAGTCGTTCGCTCTTGTAAAGAACTGTTCAGCACCATCCGTACGTCTGGCAGCCAGCAATTCCTGGGTACGGATCAGTCCAAGTAATTCAGCCTGTTCATTACCGATGAGATTTTGTCCCCCATCACCCCTGGTTAATGATAAATAACCAGCTCTAACTTTTTTCTCTTTCGCCAAATAGCCCAATAAACGGGTATTTTCATCATCAGGATGCGCGGCAATATATAATACACTACCAACAACATTCAATCCTTCAAGGCCTTGTTTAATCTCAGCAGCATTAAGCTGCTGCATATTCTGAGCTTTAATTAACGAAGGAACCAGTACAGTAAGCAGGAGCAGGCATAAACGTAACTTCATATACACATCTTAGATTACATTTTATGTGACCTCAAGATAGCCCGAAAATAATTAAAAAACATTAATCCGAAGTGTTATTAAAAACTAAACTCCGTAACAATCCTGCAAAAATACTACGGTTCTTATAGGAGAATTTTACTACTTACTTCTTTATCAATAGTAATAAAACCCGGATATTTCACTAATCCACCGGCAACTTTAATACTTGGTCTGATTTTAAGTGTAAGTATCCCTTTCTTTTCGGGTCCATTCTTTCCAGATTGAATAAACTCAGTGATCTCTCTCATTACCTTGCTGTCAGAGATAAACGGATAGATGTTTACCTCCATATCAACAGGCACTACCGTAGCCTGTCCTGCAGCAACATTTACTTCCTGATTTACAAAACCAGTGGCAAGCTCCTGTCTGTTAATTAATATTTTGTATTCAAACTGATTAATGGAAGCATCATCACCTGAAGGGTTTTTCACTTCCAGGTTCAAACGAGCTCTTAATGGAACATCTTTTCTCAATAATCCCAGAGCTAGTCCTGGAAGGCTACCCAAATTAATATCCTGATTGCTGATCATCTTTTTCACATCAGCTCCCGCCAGAGTAATCTCATCAGCAGAAGTGATCCTATATTTACATCTTTCAAGTGCTTTTATTTGTCGTGCCTGTTTGTTTATACCACAACCAGCTACCCCTATCGCCATCAGGCAAACTAATAATATCTTTTTCATAACAGCTATAACGGATTATTCGGTAAAATTATACAAATAGATTTTTACTACCGTCTACGGCCATTCATACTACGGCTTATCAAATGATCAATACTATATTTACCAGGACCAGCAACAAGTAAAAATAAGTAAGTAAGCAGATAATGGAATGCAAGTTCCTTTTTCTCAAATGCATCCGGTGCATGAATAACAAGAGCGGCTACAATCATAAGTATAATCAGAGGTATTACTGCAAATCTGGTTCCCAGACCTAACAAAACTAAAACGGAACATACAACTTCAGCAAACACGGTTAATACTAGAGATGCTGTTTGACCAAGACCTATTGGATCTGCAAATTGAATCTCACCTCCTGCCAAAAGCCATGGTAATTTTTGAAGACCATGTGTAAGCATAAATGCGGCAATAGCAATACGTGTAATAAGCAGCATAAAATGTACGCCCTCATTGTTGAAATTAGTGTTAAATAGTTTTCTCATGTTTAAACTTTCAGTTTTTCAGTTAATGATAAATATAGAAATTTTGGTGATTATTTAATTGTAAGTGATTTAATAAATCCCGAGATCGCGTCCTGAAGGATTAATTTCTTCTCCGGATCGGGTCTCCCTACCTTCTGGATCATCTCTATTGAGACCAAACCATGCAGTATCGAAAGATAAGTATGATACTTTAAAAAATAGTTGGTTTCAGTATTATTGCTAGAGGCAATTGCTTCCTGAATAGTTGTGATCATAATACCTGTCATGTATTTCATTTCTGCAATTTGGTTTACCATTTCGCATGCAGGTATCCCAAGGCCAAACATCAACTGATAGTATTCCTTATGTTCAAAAGCGAAGTCCCAGTAAGCATGAGCAATGGCCTCCAGTTGTTCAGATGGTTCAGTATATTTATTCTTTACTTCGAGTAGCGCATCTGCGAGTTTTTGAAATCCCTCTTTAGTAAATTCCAAAAGAATAGCCTCCTTATTTTCGAAATGATTGTAGATAACCGGAATACTGTATTCAATGGCATCAGCAATTTTACGAATAGATAAAGATTGCCAACCATCAGTTAGCACTTGTAGCCAGGCAGCTTCAAGTATGCTAGCCCTGAACTCTTCCTTTTGTCTGATTTTACGTTCTGCGATCCCCATACTAGTTGAATTTTAGTTAACAGTGTTAACAAAAGTAAAGGGTTTAAGATACAATTAAAACTTGAAATGTTTTTCTGACTTAATTACAACAATTTTTTTATATTTCGTATGAAACGAATAACTAAAACCACTAAATTTTAATCGCTCTAAAGGTCAAATTAATTCTAGGTTGAGTTTCAATTATCGTCTTCGGAAGCCTATGCTCCCAGTAGTGCTGGGTCTCCCCTTTCATAATCAGCAAGCTACCGTGGGTCAATTCAATAGAAACAATTGGCAGCTTATCCTTATAATTTCTAAATTGAAAAATTCTTGATGCACCGAAACTAACAGAGGCGATCACAGGAAATTTACCCAAATTCTTTTCATTGTCTCTATGCCAGCCCATATAGTCTTTCCCATCTCGGTAGTGGTTCAGCAGACAGGCATTAAATTTGGTATCAAAAGCAGTTTCAATGCTTTCCTTTATGCTTTGTAAAGTAGTTGTCCATGGCAAAGCATTCATGGTAATACCAGAATAAGTATAGCTAACATCATCATCTCCATAAAAGGCAGTAAAACGGGGTTGAAGAATAGTTTTTCCAAAAATCTTTATGGGTTCCTGTTTCCATTCGGTCTCCTCGGTTAACCTGTCCAGAAACATATAACTATCATCCTCCACAAAAAAACCCGGATGAAAAAATGCTTCCCCGGGTATCGTTAATAGATTTACATGATCACCATAGATTTTTTCCATGCATGCAATTTAGGCAATTAATCTCTGTTCCAAAATGCAGGTGGCTCAATACCCAAACTGCGCAAGTAGACAGTAGCCTGTGCACGGTGATGAATCTCGTTATCGATAAAATAAAGGATAATACCATAAGCTTCTCCTTCATATTGGCCAAATGCCAACACTACTTCCTGAAATTTCTCTTCTGGAATCTGTGCCCAATAAGTATTGATCTCATCTGTAATCCTATCCCATTCCTTTAACAGAGCCTCCTTTGAATCCACATCAGTTTTCCCTGTATGATGATCCATTTCATTAATGGTTGTCCACTCATCGGTAGCAATGCCTTTTACACCTGGACCAGACATGCTGGTAATTTCGCTTATCAAACCGGCTAACGGGCGCATTCCTCCAACAGAATAATTAAATAGTTTATCTTCCGGAAAAGCCTCAATCACACGTCTTGTAAGTCTGCGATGACCTTGCCAATGGTCCAATAAAGCAGTAGAGTTAATAAATAAAGGTGTCGAAACTGTTTCTGTAGTTGTGTTAATCGTAGTCATAATGTAGGGTTTTTGATGGTTAATCTTTTTTCTTATACAAAGAAAACCACCCCCACTGACAACCCTATGGCAGCCTGTTTTTAAATAAAAAAAGAAATGATTATTTATGTTTTTTATCTCCGGTATAGATCATTTCACCAGCTTTAACCTTAAGTTTCAAATCATTCTCCGCCGGAGGTTTAGGGCATTGGTAACCATCGCTATAAGCACAATAAGGATTGTAGGCCTTATTGAAATCGACCTCAATAAAGTTCCCTGAAATATCCTGACTGCTTAAGTCAATATACCTTCCACCTCCGTATGATTCCGTTGAGTTGGTTTCATCAGTAAATGGCAGAAATAAATGATCCTTATATTCAGCAATTTTGGATAAAGAAATGCTTTTATATATAGTAAGTTTCTGAGGTTCGCCATTTAACTTAAAACTGAGAATTGCATAACGGATATATTCCCGGCTAGTACCGGTATAAGTTGGCATCTGGAATGATGTTTCATTCATTAAAAGTTCTATATTCGCTTTTACCCTATAGTTACTATCGGCTTCAAAAAAATGCAAACTCTTTAGATCATTTTCCTTTAGCGGTGAACGGGTATCCTTCAAAAAATCTGCTTTGTAATTTTCACGGTGGGTTGCAATCTGTATTTTATAATCTTGTGCAAAACTGTTCATTTGAGTCATCATAAACAGTATAAAGCAATATCTAATCATATCATTAAAATCTAGCTTACAAAGCTATCAATTTATATATTAGAAATCCCATTCCGGTATGTGGCATTCTGTTTGTTGCTCAGAATAACATAACATTAAACTAATAATACTATGGCTACATTCTCAGAAATCATTAAAGGTGATAAACCGGTACTTGTCGATTTTTATGCTACATGGTGTGGCCCATGCAAGGTTATGGCTCCCATTCTGGATACACTGAAAAAACAAGTTGGAGAGACTGCAACCATTCTAAAAATAGATGTCGACAAGAATCAAGCCGCTGCTGCTGCATACGGCGTGCAAGGTGTACCTACTTTTATACTCTTCAAACAAGGTAAAATTCTTTGGAGACAATCTGGAGTTGTTCAGGCAACACAACTACAACAGCTTATAAGCCAATACACATAACTTTATCCCCCTATTTTATCCATTAATAGCATCTTCCAGTTTAGAACCGTCTTTTGTTAACACTTCAAAATGATGACTTTTAGATAGCTTTAAAAGGTGACCAATAAAATCAGTTGCCGTAGGATAAACATGTTTATCAAATTTAAGAATGGTTTCGATCTTGTTAACTGCGTTAACATACTCGTCTTTGATTTCTTTTTGATTCATAACGTACTGCTTTACAGATAAAAATAAACAATACAAGATACAAATTAATTCGTTCATCAAATAACCATGGAATATAGTTACAATTATATTACAACTGGATAGGCTATAAAAAGAAAACAGGAATGATCCTACCGACCATTCCTGTATATCTAAATTAACGCTCTCCATATAAAGACGCATTTAGAAACAAAATATTGTATATGCCTTTAAAAATTTTTAGTTGATCCATTTTTGCATATATAAAGATCAAACTATATAAATTGCATTTAACTATAAAACCTATGGAAGGAAATGATGATAAAATCTCGGCAAGAAGACTAAAAGCCATTTTTGGTGGTTCCATAGGTAATCTTGTAGAATGGTACGACTGGTACGCCTACTCTGCTTTTGCAATTTATTTTTCCGCTTCCTTTTTTCCTGAAGGAAATCCCACAGTACAGCTAATAAATACCGCAGGGATATTTGCTTTAGGTTTTTTAATGCGCCCACTTGGGGGCTATATTTTTGGTCGCATTGCCGATCGTGTTGGCCGTAAACAGTCCATGACGCTTTCTGTATTATTGATGTCGCTGGGTTCTTTTCTAATCGCCTTAACACCAACCTATAAAACCATTGGTATTTTAGCACCTATCCTTTTGTTAACTGCAAGGTTGCTTCAAGGCTTAAGTGTTGGTGGCGAGTATGGTGTATCTGCGACCTATTTAAGTGAAATGGCCAACAAAAACAGACGCGGATTTTACTCAAGTTTTCAATATGTAACTTTAATAGGAGGCCAATTACTAGCCCTCGCTATTCAATTAATCCTACAAAGAGTACTACTATCCGAAACGCAACTTCAGGAATGGGGTTGGCGCATTCCATTCGTATTCGGTGCCATCCTTTCCGTTGTTGCGCTTTATCTTAGAAAAAACCTCGATGAGACAAAAGCATTCGAGAACCAAAAGCAATGCGGAAACGAAAAGAAAGGAACCATAAAAGAATTATTAAAACATCCCAAAGCAGTAATTACCGTAATAGGATTAACACTAGGTGGAACTCTCGCTTTCTATACCTACACAACTTATATGCAAAAGTTCCTTGTCAATACTGTCCACATGACAAAAGAGCAATCTACACTCATGTCATTTTTAACGCTATTTATCTTTGCATGTTTACAGCCCCTATTCGGAGCGTTGTCTGACAAAATAGGAAGGCGACCACTCCTTATCGCTTTTGGTATATTAGGCACAATATGCACGGTTCCGTTGCTTACTACACTAAGTCACATCACCTCCCAGTGGCAGGCTTTTTTTCTGTTAATGATAGCATTAATCATAGTTAGTGGTTATACCAGTATCAACGCAGTAGTAAAGGCCGAATTATTTCCTGCCCAGGTCAGAGCCCTGGGTGTTGGATTACCTTATGCACTAACTGTTGCCATCTTCGGTGGATCAGCTGAATATATCGCCCTGCAGTTAAAAGACTCAAACCATGAAGAATATTACTACTGGTACATTACCATCTGTATTTTCATATCCCTGATGGTGTATATTTTCATGAAGGATACAAAGAAGACTTCAAAATTGAATCAGGACAACTGACAAATAAATTTCCGTGTGAATGTTTTAAGGAAGGCATTGCTGTTCGATGCAGGAACAACAATGCCTAAAAACCAAATAAGCATGTCTACAAATCTTAATAGACATAATTAAAACGAAAAGTGCTAAGCAAAAATTTATTTATGAGACTACAATTTAGGCACACAATTCTATTAACAAAAGTCCTATTCTCTTGATTCAAAAGCAAAGAACACCACATATTCCGCACTTTTTCCGGCTATTAACTTTTCGGCAACTTTTTGTTTGGCATTATGACCCATAAAAAATAAAATTCCAAATTTTGTATTTAATCAAACTCAATCCATCACAGGGTTATCCACAATAGGTAGTTTTGCAAACCTGATTACCTCAACACTTGGAAAACCAAAATCCTCCACTACTTTACCCAAGATCAGGTAGCAACCTTTTCCTCTAAAAGGATAGTTAGGCGTACTGTTTGGAAAATGTGTAGTATCAAAGAAATTTCCATCTGCATCGAGAAAGGTACCAAACCACATTTTCTTATTGTTCTTCGTATGCACAGTCTTTTCACAAACATACAATCCCACCATTTTTACTGTTTGCCCAACATATTGTATTAGATTATTTGTGCGCACATCTCCTCTGTATGGGGTTTTCAATAGATCAAACATAGAAAGCGACAAAGGAAACCCAAGCAACTCCAACTCATGATAAGCATCTTCCAGCTCAGTATTAATCAGCTCCGGCAGTATATAATGTTTGCTTTCCAAATGAAAAAGTTCTGAATGATTAACAGGCTTAACTTTACCACTCAACATCATATGCACCTCCCACAACAAAGTTTTCTTACTCTTTCCGGTAAACCTTAAAGCTCCCACCCTAATCAAAATGATTACCTGTTCCAGTCCCATCCCAGTACGTTTTACAAAATCCTCCAGATCAGTAAATGCACCATTTCGCTCAACCTCCTCAGGAATTAATTCTATAAATCTATTCTCAAGCCCTTGTATACCAATAAGCCCCAGGTAAGCATCGATCCCTTTAATAGACACTACAGACATACTTATATTTACACAGGGCAAATGCACCTTCGCGCCGGCTTTTTGTAACTCATGAACATATAACCAACGCGCATAAAACCCGCCATAATTATTCAGCACAGCAACCATAAACTCCCGGGGATAGTAGGTTTTTAAATGTAAACTCTGATAACTTTCTACTGCAAAACTTGCCGAATGTGCTTTAGAGAAACTATAACCTGCAAAAGAGAATACCTGCCTCCATACCTCAGCCGTAATGGCCTCTGACCTGCCCAATGCCTTTGCCCCTTCATGAAACTTCTCTACCAGCTTATTAAACTCTATTTTCGAACGATATTTCCCACTCATCCCCCGTCTCAAAATGTCTGCATCCGTACCATCCATCCCCGCATAATGAATACAAATCTTAATCACATCCTCCTGATAAACCATTACCCCAAAAGTATCTTCCAGCTGCTCCTTCATTACTGGGTGCAGGTATTCTACAACGTCTGGTCTATGAAAATTCTGAATGTAAGCCTTCATCATACCTGATTGCGCAACCCCAGGCCTAATAATACTGCTGGCCGCAACTAATGTCAGGTAATTCTCGCAGCCTAGTTTGATAAGTAATTGCCGCATAGCAGGCGATTCGATATAAAAACACCCAATACTATTGCCAAATTTCAACTTGTTATTCAGGTTAGCATCGTTCATAAACGCCTTTACCTGGTGGATATCTATTTTATGTTGCTGGTTTTCCGCTACCAATCTCACTGCTTCTTTGATATGTCCTATCCCTCTTTGGCTTAGTATATCATATTTATCATAACCAATAGCCTCCGCTTCGTACATATCCCACTGTACAGTGGGCATTCCTTTGGGTGGTAAATCCAATGCGGTGTAATAGGTAATCGGTTCTTCCGAAATCAGTATGCCACCAGCATGAATACTTCTTTGATTGGGTATCTCCTTCATCATTTCGTATATGGCAGTAATCTTTTCAAAAGTAGGATTGTTTCTATTTTCAGCAGCTTTAGCCAGATCTGTAAAGCCATCAATCTCAGCTTTTGGCAGGCCCATTACCTTACCAATCTCACGGATAATGGAGCGGTCTTTAAAGGTACTCATCGTGCCTAGCAACGCAGTATGTTCTTTTCCGTAACGCTTAAAAATATAATCCTGCACATCTTCACGCTCATCCCAGGAATAATCAATATCAAAATCTGGGGGCGAGGTACGTTGTGCATTCAGAAACCGCTCAAAATACAAATCAAGTTCCAGCGGATCTACGTCAGTAATACGCAAACAAAAAGCTACGGTACTATTAGCTCCTGAGCCCCTGCCTACATGATAATAACCCTTAGACATAGAATAACGAATAATATCCCATGTGATTAAGAAATAGGCACAATACCCAAGGTCATTAATGACCTTTAGCTCGTTCTCTACTTTTCTTAGTGCCTCCTTATTGTTCTTCCCATAACGATAAATCAGACCTCCCATTGCCAGCTTTTCAAGCAATGCTTTATCATCATTCTTACTCCCGGTAAAGGTCTTACGGTTTAGGTATACTTTCCCCTGCTCATAATTCATCCTGCAGCCATCCATCAGTTTCCGCGTATTATCTAGTATAAAGGCGTATTTATTAAATCTAGCTTCCAACTCCCCTGCCGGCAGAAACATATCGGTGCTGCTACATTTATCTTCAGGCCCCACCATCGTAAGCAGCGTATTCAAATCTACCCCCCTCAGATATTCATGTAAACGGTATTCGAGCCTATTGGCCACAAAAACAGGCTGTAATACAAGTAATTTATCTTTTATATGACTGATATCTTTACCATGCAGGCTATGTAATTCATCATAGCGAATTCCCAGATATTCATTTCCTCCTAATGACCTGCTCATAATACTATCCGCGTACGGATAAATTACAACTGCATTTTTAAAAGGTTTTGCCTTGTCGGGCAGCTCCTTCTGTTCCAGGTTATGCTCAGTCAGGAAATCATTCAATTCCTTCATCCCCTCCTTATCCCTGGCAACCCCAATATAAAGTAACTGCTTATTTCGTCTAAATTCAATACCTCCAATAGGCTTAATACCGCTCTTAATACATGCTCTCATAAACTCCATAATCCCTGTAGAGTTATTGATATCTGCAAGCACCATCTGTGTAACCCCTCGAAAAGTAGCTTCCTTTATGAGCTTTTCGATAGACATAGTACCATAGCGCAGGCTATATTGAGAATGGACGTTCAGGTACATGGCTTATAACTCAATATTTAACACAGATGCCCTTGTTACTGCCTTTTCTCCAAAGCGCTTGCGAATCCTGTCCATTGCCTGCACCAGGCTATATTGCTCCTGCGATTCACCATACATATCTATTTGTTCAAACCCATTTACCAGACTAGATAAACGCACACCAACAAGTCGCAACAACATCCTCTTGGTATATACCTGTTTAAAAAGTTCCCTTGCTTTCTGAATAAGCGTACCATCAAGTGAGGTGTAAGGGATGGATGCCTGTTTGGTAACATCCTCAAAGTTGGAATACCTAATCGTTACAGTAATGCAGGCTGCAAGTTTCTTTTTTTCTCTCAGTTGAAATGCAATATCCATTACCATCGAAGTAAGCAGGTTGTTGATCATGTTTACATCTATGGTATCCGCTTTAAATGTACACTGTGTGCCAATACTTTTCTGCTCGGCGTAAGGAATTACTGGGCTATTGTCTATGCCTTTAGCTCTTTGAAGCAACGATAACCCATTTTTACCCATCAGCATATTCATCTGATCCGGATGGATCTGGGCCAGCGTATAAATCTTCTTAATACCCATATCACTAAGCTTCACAAAGGTCTTTTCGCCCAGTCCCGGAATTTTTCTGATTGAAAGAGGATTTAAAAAACGTTGTACACCCGATGCCTCAACATTCTTCTCGCCTCTTGGCTTACATTCGTTAGTTGCCATCTTGGAAACCGTTTTATTTACCGATAGCCCAAAAGAAATTGGCAAGCCCGATTCCTTCATAATAGTTTGCCGAAGTTCATGTGCATAAGTCATACAGCCATGGAACCTATCCATCCCCGTCATATCTATATAATGCTCATCAATACTGGCTTTTTCAAACAGCGGCACCCTTTCCCTTATAATGTCGGTAATTTCATGAGATGCTTTAGAATAAGCGTCCATGCTGCCTTTAATAAAAACCCCATGCGGACACAGCATCTTTGCCATTCTGGCTGGCATCGCTGCGTGTACTCCAAATTTTCGGGCCTCATAGCTACATGAAGTTACTACTCCACGATCTGACATGCCGCCAATAATTACAGGTTTTCCAATAAGACTACTATCTTTTTTTAGTTCTACAGACACGAAAAATGCGTCCTGATCCATATGAATTATTTGCTTCCCTTCCCTCATGACAAATAAATTTAGGTCACGACAAAATTAAACTAATAAAATTAGTAAAACAACTATCTAACTAAATGAATTAGCTAAACTAACGGGTTTACTATTCGTTTAAGCAAGCATAAGGCCCGGAACTTCCTTTAAAATTTGATCCTTGTGAGTAGCAGATAGCCAGATATTAGATTCCAGATTTAAAATAGCTATGTTTTCTTTAAGATAATAATTCCAGCAGATCTTCCCATTTTCTTTCTGAGTAGTAACAATATCATGAATAATATCATTTGATATCACAACGGGGGTACTACCTTCTCCATGCTTAAATTCAGTTACATGAACATCTTCTAATATAACCGTACCTAAAACAGCCGAATTTTCATTGCCTTCATCTTCGGCAGAGATGATCAGTTCATAAGTATTGGTATCCTTTTTAGAATAGCCAGTTACTTCTTCAGAAAATTTAAACGCAGCGCAATGAGAGTGTTTTGGAATTTTAGCTGCATTCAATTGTTCCCATTCCTTTCGGAGATCGGGATTTTTATGCTCATCACAGTACCATTCAGGGTTGCGTACCCAAATTTTAACGACTATGTTCATACACTATTGCTATTTGATTAGATAATGAAGATAGTAAAAAAAATCTTTACTAATTACAGCACACCTTTCAATTTCGTCCAAACGTTTTCCGCCAGGATCTTTTGTCCCTCGGCAGTAGGATGAATGCCATCATTCTGATTTAGCTTAGGAATACCCGCTACCCCCTCCAGCAAAAACGGCAGAAAAACCATTTCATTTTTAGCTGCAAGCGCTTTAAACATATTCCTAAAATCAGAAGCATACTTAGCTCCCATATTAGGCGGAACTTCCATTCCGGTTAAAATCATTTTAGCCTGAGGGTATTTCTTTTTAACCTTATCTATTATAATCTGCAAATTTGCAGTAGTTTCATTAACCGCTATTCCCCGCAAGCCATCATTAGCGCCCAATTCAAGCACAAAAATAGCTATAGGTTGTTTTAGCAACCAATCTATCCTGTTCTTCCCGGCGGCAGAGGTTTCTCCACTTAGTCCGCCGTTTATTGCTTTATAAGGAAGCTTAAGTGAATCCAGCTTTTTCTGTAAAAGTTCCGGATAAGCCTCTCCTTGTTCCAATCCATATCCTGCTGTCAAACTTGTACCGAAGAATAAAATATTCTTCTCTTTAACCGGAACTTCAGTAGCAACAGGTGCCACCTCTGCAGGTTTTGCCTTTAATGTTTCATCATTCTGTTTATTTTGATTATTTCCGCACGATGCCAATACAATTGACAAAAGTATGATCAGGGTTGAAGCTTTAAAACGTAACATATCTATGTAATATAAATCTAAAATTAGCCATAACTAGTCAGGCCTCGTATATTTAACTATAAAAATACCTATTTATTAATGATATGCCTTCAGAAAACATACTCCATATTGAAAATGTAAGTAAAATATATAAAAGTGCCGGAAAAGAACTTACCGTCCTAAATAACGTCAGTTTCTCCGTAGAAGGAGGCTCTACCCTTGCAATTACAGGCCCATCGGGCAGTGGCAAGACTACGCTTTTAGGGCTTTGTGCAGGGCTGGATAGATCTACTACCGGCTCCGTTAAGCTAAATGGCATTAAACTAGATGAGCTCACAGAAGATCAGCGGGCAGCGGTACGCAATCGCTACATAGGCTTTATATTCCAAAACTTTCAGCTGATGCCAACCCTTACCGCGCTTGAAAACGTGATGGTACCAATGGAATTGCGTGGCGAGAAAGACATTCGCACACACGCTATGGACCTATTAGATAAAGTAGGTCTTGCAGAGCGCTCACATCATTATCCGGTACAGCTTTCTGGTGGCGAACAGCAACGTGTTTCGCTGGCAAGGGCATTTTCCAATAAACCGGCTATACTCTTTGCCGATGAACCTACAGGTAATCTGGATGCCGAAACCAGCGAAAAAATAGAAAAACTAATGTTTGAACTGAACAGAGATGCCGGAACTACGTTGATCATAGTTACACACGATCTTGAACTGGCTATGCGTACAAACAGGATAATAAAAATAAAAGGTGGCGTAATCATTTCAGACGATCCAAATGCAACAAGATAATTCCGCACTTAAAAGATCCGTAAACATCGGCTGGCTTTTTAAAATGGCCTGGCGTGATGCCCGTCGCAATAAATCCCGACTGTTTCTTTTCGTATCCTCTATTATCCTGGGAATTGCAGCTTTAGTAGCCGTGTATTCGTTCAGGGATAACATGCAACGCGATATTGACAATCAGGCCAAAATGCTTACAGGGGCAGACCTTGTGATACAGGCACGCAAGCCTGTAAGCGCAAAAACACAAGCAGTACTAGATACACTGGGAAATGAAAAAGCTTCGGAAAGAAGTTTCGCTTCAATGATCTATTTCCTTAAAAATGAAGGCAGCAGATTGGTACAGGTGCGCGCACTTGAAGGCAATTACCCATTTTACGGAACCATAGAAACTACTCCTGTAAATGCGGCAAGTACCTTTCGGCAAGAGCGCAGGGCATTAGTTGACAAAACAGTAATGCTGCAGTTCAATGCCAAACCCGGAGATTCTATTAAAATTGGCTCTGTTAACTTCCTAATAGCCGGAATATTAGATAAGGCACCCGGACAAACCGGAATATCAGCTACCGTAGCACCTGTTGTTTATATCCCATTAAAATACCTTGAACAAACCGGATTAACCAAAATAGGCAGCAGAATCCAATACAAGTATTACTACAGGTACAATAAGCCATCTGCCGTAACTGGTCAGGTTAAAAAAATCCAGCGTTTGCTTGATAAAGAAAACCTCGACACAGAAACTGTGGAATCTAAAAAGGAAAGTACCGGAAAATCCTTCAGAGACGTAAGCAGATTTCTTGAACTATCAGGATTTATTGCCCTTTTATTGGGATGCATAGGTGTTGGAAGTGCTATCCATGTATATATTGGCGAGAAACTAAACTCTATAGCTACCCTCCGTTGCCTGGGTTTAAAAGCCTGGGAGGCATTTTTAATTTACCTCATCCAAATTGTTTTTATAGGATTTATTGGTGCTGTTTTAGGTGCTGCATTGGGCACAATTATACAGTTCGCATTACCGATAGTATTAAAAGATTTCATTCCCGTAGAACTTACCCTCCAAATTTCATGGCTTGCCATCGGACAAGGAGTACTGCTGGGCTTAGTCATTTCAGTTTTATTTACCCTGCCGTCACTCCTTTCAGTACGCATTATCTCTCCATTAAACGCCATCAGACATTCGTTTGAAAAATCAAACGATCCAAGAGATCCCTTAAAATGGATCGTATATCTACTCATCCTGCTTTTTGTCCTGGCATTTACCAGATTTCAAATGAGTAGTTGGATGCAGGCAGCTGTATTTACCGGAAGTATCTTAATCTCGTTCCTCTTACTTTTTGCTTTATCCAGGCTCTTAATGTGGGCAGTAAAAAGGCTCATACCAGCTTCTTCAAGTTATTTATGGAGGCAGGGGTTCGCGAATCTCTACCGACCAAATAACCAAACCCTTATGCTTACCGTATCTATAGGCCTGTCCGCAGCATTCATCTGTACACTGTTTTTTGTACAGGGCATTTTAATAAAAAGGGTAACCATATCCTCTGCCGCTAATCAGGCAAATATGATACTGTTTGACATTCAAAATGAACAAAAGGAAGCAATTGCCACATTAACCAGAGATTATAAATTACCGGTAATGAACCAGGTGCCAGTTGTAACCGTTAGAATTGAAAAAATCAACGGAAAAACAGCACTTCAGGATACTGCAGGTGATTCCAAACGTGCTTTTCAAGGAGAGCTTAGGGTAACTTTCCAGGATAGCCTGACCTCGGCAGAAAAAGTAACTGAAGGTGTATGGCAAGGCAAAGCAAAACCGGAAGAAAAGGTCTACGTTTCATTAGAAGAAGGCTATGCCAGGAACATCCATGTGGGCGTTGGCGACAGTATCGTTTTTAACGTTCAGGGATTGTTAATACCTACCGTTGTAGGAAGTTTAAGAGAAGTGAACTGGGCAAGAATGCAAACCAATTTCAGGGTTGTTTTTCCTACAGGTGTATTAGAGGATGCCCCGCAATTTCATGTTTTGATGACACGAATTACCTCAAATGACGTTTCGGCTAAATTCCAAAGCGCTGTGGTAAGAAAATTCCCTAATGTATCTGTAATAGATCTGGGGCTTATATTAAAGACCTTAGATGAGTTGTTATCAAAAATAAGTTTCGTAATACAGTTTATGGCTGCTTTTAGCATGGCAACCGGCTGGATAGTACTCATTTCTGCTGTGCTCACAAGCAGGGGCCAACGATTAAGAGAAAGCGTACTGCTCAGAACCTTGGGAGCCAGTCGAAAACAGATCATTGTAATTACGGCTATAGAGTACCTATTTCTGGGAGCTTTTTCTGCCGGTGCAGGAATAATTCTTGCTCTTGGAGGCAGTTGGTTGCTGGCCGTCTTTAGCTTCGACACCAGTTTTACTCCTTCCCTGTTACCAATCCTATTGCTGTTTATCCTAATCTGCATTTTGGTTGTATTAACGGGTGTATTGAGCAGCAGAAAAGTATTAAATACCCCACCTTTAGCAGTATTAAACGCTTAAACTATTATTGATAATAATTTATTCAAAAATATGCAACACACGTCCATTCAAAAAGCTATTTTTGCGCCCCAAAAGGTTTTAACAGAAAAAGTAAGGTCGTCATCCTGAATTTATTTCAGGATCTCGGCTGAGCAGGTTTTGAATAGTAAACACACCTTTTGGGTACCTACGAACACTAACTTTGCAATGGAATTATCATCAAAAAACTCATCTAAAGAAGCTATACGAACTACTCAGCTAGGCATCATTATCAGTATAGCTTTAATATTTGTAAAGGGTCTTTCTGGATATCTTGGTCATTCCTATGCACTTATCGCAGACGCTACCGAGTCTGGTGCAGATGTGGTTAGTTCAGGATTATTATGGCTGGCACTTATATATGCTCAACGCCCTGCCGATCAGGGGCATCCATACGGACATGGTAAGGCTGAACCCATCGCTGCTGTATTAATAGGACTTTTTCTAATTGCTGCCGCAGGCTGGATTGGGTATCATTCTATATATTATATCAGAACACCTCACGGATTGCCTAAAGGCTATACCCTAATTGTATTGCTGGTCGTAATCCTCTCTAAAGAACTTTTATTCCGCTATGTACTCAAAGTCGGAAAACGACTGAACAGTCAGGCTGTAAAGGCAGATGCTTATCATCACAGGAGTGATGCAATCACCTCTATTGCAGCATTTATCGGAATTGTAATTGCTCTTGTATTAGGCAAAGGCTATGAAGGAGCAGACGACTGGGCAGCATTAATGGCCTGCGTGTTCATCATTTATAATGCAATAAAGATCATCCGTCCGGCATTTTCAGAAATCATGGATGCCGCTCCATCACCAGAATTTATAGCAGAAATTACCGAGATAGCTGCCCAGCACGTCGAAGTAAAAGAAGTAGAGAAATGCTATGTAAGAAAAATGGGGTTACAGTATTATGTAGATATGCATATAGAAGTAGATGGAACCATTGATGTATTTACTGCCCACCAGGTAGCCCATCAGGTTAAAGATGAACTCCTGGCCTCAGATTTAAGTATTAAAGATGTAATTATACACGTTGAGCCACACTCGGCGTAATTATCTTAATCCCATTTTTTCCTGCTATTATTGCTTTTGCAGCCATTCCGTAAAATAGAGAGTGCTCCACAACGCCAGGTATCATTTTAATCTGAACATTAAGTTTTTCTAATTCCGGCAATTCTGCAAAGTGAACATCAGCCAGCAAATTTCCATTATCTGAAATAAGCGCACCGTCTTTTTGCGTACTCATACGTAGCTTTATGTCTGCTCCGGGAAACTCAAACGACAATCTTCCCAGTACCATTTGCAAAGCCTGAGGTAATATCTCCAACACCAAAGGATAAGCAGCATCCAGCTTCGGTACAAATTTCCCCTCATCTCCTATCAAAATAAAATCCGTAGCCATCGATGCCAATATTTTTTCAGTAGTATGGATACCACCGCCACTTTTCAAAGCATTCAAACCTTCATCAAACTGATCACAGCCATCAAAATAAACATCTATTTTTTTAAGTAACGATGGCGATTGCACCTTTAATCCGCATTGCTGCAAATAAGCAGTGGTTTTAAAAGACGACGAAGTAAAAGTAACACCTACAGCCAAATCCTCATCGTGCTTCACCATATCTACCAGATGAGATACCGTTGTTCCTGCACCCAAACCTACAATTTGGCCTATTTTAATAAATGGCAGAGCCGCCTTTGCTGCTTCTATCTTATAATCGATCATGCCGGCAATTTAGAAATTAATCAGAATTATCTCTACCTTGTTTTCAAAAATTGACTTCCAGACTATGAGAAAGCCAACCTACTTAAAGCATTTTCTTACAGCAATTATAATCATCTGTGCCAGTAAGTACGGCTTCGGTCAAGCTACCAAGGCAGAGGCTGAGCTAAAAGACATCATGAAAAAACAAGAGGCCATCGGGCTCTCTGTTGCTGTAGTAAAAAATGGTGATATCATATACACACACTCATTTGGCCTTAAAAATACTGAAACAAGCACATCGCTTACCGATAAAGACATCTTCAGAATAGCATCAATTTCAAAATCCTTCTCTGCCACTTCTATTATGCAGCTTGCAGAAGCCGGAAAATTATCTTTAAATGATGATTTCAGCAAACTGGTAGGTTTCAAGGTAAGGAACCCGAAATATCCTGAAACCATTATCACTCTAAAAATGGTACTCTCTCACACTTCAAGTATAAACGATAGCCAGGGTTATTTTAATCTTGATGTTATCAACCCTGAAAAAGGCCCTAACTGGGCAAAATGCTACAATGATTATGAACCCGGAAAAGGATATAGATACTGCAATCTGAATTTCAATATGGTGGGCGCCATAATAGAAAAGCTATCAGGAGAACGATTTGATCAATATGTAAAGCATCATATATTAGATCCTTTGAAACTGTATGGCGGATACTGTGTAGACTCGCTAGACAACAGTTTGTTTACCACTCTATATGAATATGATTCCGTTTCAAAAACCTTTGCCGCAGCCCCTTCAGCCTACGCACCACGTAGGGAGGAGATAAAAAACTATGTTATGGGATACAGTACCCCAGCATTCTCCCCTACCGGAGGAATGAAAATATCGGCTACCGATCTTGCAAAATACATGACCATGCACATGAATCAGGGCAATTATAAAGGCGTAAAAATCATTTCTAAAAAGAGCGCTAAAGTAATGCAGACAAAGATTTCTGACGAAGAAGGCTATGGTCTGGCAATGACTAATGTCGACAATCTGATTCCGGGAAAACACATGACCGGACATACCGGTTCTGCTTATGGCCTTTATAGCGCAATGTTTTTCCAACCAAAAGAAAAGTTTGGAATTGTTGTCATCACAAATGGTTCCAATACTGCTTATACCAATGGTTTCAATAGCATATTAATAGAAAGTATCAATTGCCTTTACAATAACTTCATAAAATAAACAGACAATAGATATTATCTTTTTAATTATCCAACTACATTCATCACAAAATGTAAAGACTTTGATAAATTTAAAGTACAGACTCGATTATTTAAGCTAATTCTTATATTAGCGTACTCAAAAGAAAAACTCATGAAAAGAAAATTAATCGTTTTAGCAGCCTCTGCACTCTTCTTTACCAGTGCAATGGCTCAAACACCTAATACGCTCTCAAAAGAAGAAAAAAAAGCAGGCTGGAAATTATTATTTGACGGTACAACTACAAAAGGCTGGCATACTTATCTTAAAAAAGAAGTGGGCGCAAAGTGGCAGGTAAAAGATGGAGCAATCGTTTTTGATCCTACTCAACCTACCGGTGGAGGCGATCTTGTTACTGATGGGATATACGAAAACTATGAGTTGAACCTGGAATGGAAAATCTCTAAAGGTGGAAACAGCGGAATCATATTTGATATCCAGGAAGACCCTAAATATGGCGCTACTTATCTTACCGGCCCTGAAATGCAGGTATTAGATAACATCGATGCAAGCGATAACAAAAAACAAAACCACCTTGCAGGTTGTCTGTATGACATGTCTGGCGATTCAACTGTTTCTAAGCCAGTACCAGTTGGCGAATGGAATAAAGTTAGACTAATCCAGGACAAAGGACACCTTACTTTCTGGTTAAATGGCATCAAAACATTTGAAGGTCAGATAGGAAGTGAAGAGTGGAAAGCTATGATCGCTAACAGCAAGTTTAAGAACAAAGATTTCGCAGACTTTGCTAAAGTTGCAAAAGGTAAAATCGCTTTGCAAGAACACCCCGGCTCTAGCCAGTGGAGAAACATCAAAATCCGTACTTTATAATTCAATTATAAGATCAATTTAACGAAAGCGCCCGAATCAATCATGATTCGGGCGCTTTCGTTTATATCCTATTTACATTCTGTAGGTGCAAAAGTAAACCTGCCCCTCTCAAAGTTAATCGGTTTCCCTTTTACAAAATATGATCTTCCTAAAGATGTTTCAATCTGACCAACACCCAGCACCAGCTTGCCATCTTTTTTCAAAAGTGCAAGTGGGTTTTTATAAATGGTTTTATTTTCGCCTATTTTAAAGGTATAATCAACAAATAAGGTATCTCCTCTAAACTTTCCGTCGATTAAACCGTCATTAGTTGCTTTTTCATGATATTTTATAACCAAACCACCGGTAACTTTTCCCAATTTAGACGTTATTACATTTAAATGTGCAGTATCTACGCCATCAACAGCAATGAAACATTCATTACTGACCGGCGCATCTGCGGTATCAATCATTGTACTATCTTTCAGTTCCGAGCTTTTATCTCCCCCCTGATTGCAGCTAAATGCCAAAGGCAAAGCTATAAGTGCTAAATAAAGTGCTGATTTTTTCATGACTATAATTTAAATTGATGGTTTATTAAATACTATACAAAATTTGGCACTATATGGTTTTATAAACAATACATCCGATTTTAGATGGATGATCCTGTGTTAACGTGTCCATATCCAACTTTCTAATCATATTTATCATCATAAAATCGCCCCCGGCAGCCATAGTAAAGAACATACCAAATGCAAAAAGCTGAATATTTCCGGTAATTAAAGCCAAAATTATAGGGAGTATCCCCAACAATAAGGCAGGCATAATAGCACCTATTATATAATGTTTTACTTTTAAAGGCTCTTTACAGTGGCAATATGGCGTAACTGCTTTCCAGATTACCCCGAATTTAATCGACTTAAATCCTTCCTTTGCAAAAAGGCACCATGTTATCCCATGAATTAATTCATGGATCACAATTCCTACAAGTATTACCAAAATCATGATTGCACTTGTCATCAAACCATTCATCTCCTTCGGAAATAAATTTTTAAATATGTCGAGTGTTCCATCACTCCACAAAAAATAGTAAAGTGGCCCAAACAAAATAACAAAAGGAATAAAATAGACGATTGCGGTTACCTGCGCTTTAGCAGCATCAATAGTCATTTCCTCCATTTTATAGCCTGGTATATCGAATTGTTCCATAGTATGGAACTAAGATATAAAAGTAAATTGAATTATTTTACCCTCAGATAAAGCATGCTGTAACCATCATAATAGTTATCGCTGATAAATAAAGAATCACTTCTTAAGCCCAATACATATTTCCTTTGCTCTTTAGAAATGGTATCAACTTCGTTAAATGATATTGCTGTTTCAAGTTGTCCGGAATGAATGCTTTTTGCTTTTGAAAGTACGTATTTCCCTTCCTTAACTAGCTTTCCATTTTCAATCTGCTGATAGGTGTCCTTAGATTTAAATGCTAAAACTGAACTTTTACCCGCCTCCACGGGTATAGTTTGACCGGTAAAACCCCCTCTTGATAATTTAAGTTCCCAATTCCCAATTAACTTTTCCTCAATATTTGGATCAGACTTTTGCTTCTCGCAGGCATAGAAGCCCATAGTTATAAAAGTAATGATCGCCAAAAAATACACTTTCATATCCATGCTTTAAGTTTTATATATAAAACGTTTAAAAAGCAAAAATCGCTACACCTTTAGCATTTTTATGCTCAGGTTAGCGATCTATATAAAACGATATAAGTTTTAGCTTAAGCTGTTTCCAGTTTTACTATATTTCTGTAAGGGAAAGATCCAAAGATGTGTCTGCGTGCAAATCTACCTGGAGAATCAGCATTTACTAATTTTACATACACGGCTTTAGGTACGCCAAAATATTCATAAGCACTACCATCAAGGAAATGAACAGTTAGTATTAAACCTGCCCAGCTATAATCAGCAATACCGCAGGTAGCAGTAGTTTGAGTATACTCATCCAATGAAAGCGCTAATGTTTCCGGAGCAATACTAACCAGAAAATGATAAGCTTCAATAATTTCTTTGCTTTTGGTTTCTGCTTCTATTTTAGCTTCTTCGCTATCCTGAAACTTGTCAGGGTGCCAATCTTTCATTAAACCCCTGTAAATGGTTTTTAATTCTTTTAATTCGGCATCCTTCTGTACACCCAATAACTTCCTGTAATCAACGATCTTCTTCATAAAATTTGCGCGAAGGTACGCAGATTTTTCGGGTAATCATATTATGATTCAATTAATTAGTATTTATTTTCATTTGACACTTTGAATTCTATTTGTTCTCTTGGCCCATCTGCCTTATCCATAAATTTATTCAGATAGGTAAATAGCAACTCTATTTTCTAGTCTTGTTTAATCATTTGTTTTTCAAACTGTTCAACTCGTAGAAAAACATCCTTATGTACAGGCAAGAGTTCCCTTAGTTTTGTGTAAACGCGTATGATGTGAATATTAGCTTGAATGGTTCGATCACTATTAAAATACTTGACAACATCGCACCCCCCTGCTCAGTGAAACAAAATGGCATGTAACGTAATCCTCCTCGACCATCGTTTGAGGTGCCAATCTGGCACCTCAAAGCTGAATATTCATCTGGAATCCCTACAGCTGCATCCTTCATAGTTCATTATTTGATATCGCTAGGATCAAACATAATAAGGAAACTTTAAGTAACAAAAATATCTAACTAATTAATAATAAAATCTCAAAAATGAAATAGTGCGAATAATTTCAATATTTTGAGAGTTGATAGTGAAGTAAGTTTACAAAACCTAGCAAATTGTTGTTCATAGTACCTTGCCGGGGCTTGATAGGGCAACCAACCCTAACAGGGCGCAGGGAACCCTTATCAACAATTACCTGTTCGTCCTGATATCGCTATACACCATTTGAATGCCCTTATAAAACTTTTCCCTGAGATACTATATATTTGCGATATATGTTCAAAATTGGATTAGCAGAAGATGATGTAAAAATAGCTGCCTTGATAAAAAACGGGCTAGAGGAACATCAATATCATGTTACCCCCATACATGACGGCAGTTTGGCCTTGGCAGAATTTAAAAACCATGAATATGACCTGGTAATACTCGATATCATGATGCCTGGCTTAAACGGTATTGAGGTATGCCGTCAATTGAGAGCAAAAAACAAAGACCTTCCTATCCTTATGTTAACCGCACTAGGCTCTATTGAAGATAAAGTAACCGGCCTAAGTTCCGGTGCCGACGACTACTTATTGAAACCATTTCATTTCAGAGAATTACTTGCTCGCCTGGAAGCACTCTTAAGAAGAAACAACAAAAACTTTGCCCCACATAACATTCTTAATTTTGCAGACATCACTATGGATACCTATAGTAAGTCTGTTGAAAGAGCTGGCGTACCAATTGAGCTTACGGCTAAAGAATACATACTGCTCGAGCTGTTTTTAAAGAACCCGAACAGATTACTGTCCAGACAATACATTGCAGAGAACGCCTGGGATATTAGTTTTGATACCGGCACCAACGTAATTGATGTTTATATCAATTTCCTCAGAAAGAAAATTGAAAAGGGCTTTGATAAACGGTTGATACATACAAAAATTGGGATGGGCTATATCCTCAAAGAGGCATGAAAATAAAAGATCGGCTGGCGTTATATTTTACTCTGATCAGTACTTTGGTATTGCTTGGTGTGCTCTTTGCCATATACTTTACCTTCATAAAGTTTATGCAGGGCGATTTTTTTGACCGACTTACAGACCGCACCATGGTTACAGCCAAGCTTTACCTGGAAGCTGATGAAATATCAAGCGATTCACTAACCCGCGTACGGGAACAATACCTCGAAAAGTTAAATGGAGAGGTGATCCGCATTTATAACAGCAAAAACGACGCAACTTTTATTGGTGATGATCAGCAATATTGGAACATCCAAACCATCGAAAAGGTAAGGCGATATAAAAAGGCCAGGTTTAAGGATGGCAACAGACAAGTAATAGGCATTTATTATAAAGACAATCAGGGTGATTTTGTAATCCTGGCCTCCGCCATCGATCAAGGCACTATCACCAGGGCAGAAAAACTATTGAAAATAATGGCAGCAATTTTCCTTATCATCTTTATTGTGTTGCTTCTTTCAGCCCGATGGATTGCAAAAAAAATACTCCTGCCTTTGGATCTTTTTATAGATCAGGTTAAACTGATTAAGTCAAACAATCTTCATTTCAGGGTAAAAGAAGGGCCCAATAAAGACGAGATTCATCTACTTGCCCAAAATTTCAACAACCTGATGGAGCACCTGGAGCAATCCTTCATTTTGCAAAAAACATTTGTGGCCAATGCTTCGCACGAACTCAGGACCCCAATAACAAGAATGGTCATAGGCACTGAAATTGCCCTTTCTCAGGATCGGAGTAAAGAAGAATACCAAAAGGCCTTAATTTCAGTACTAGAGGATTCAGAAAAACTGGAAAACATCATCAGCAGTTTACTTAAGCTTGCCCAGGCCGATCTCGAGTATGGCTCTACCAATCTCGAAAAAGTACGTATCGATGAAATGATATGGAAACTTCAACAGGAATGGAATCAAAAAACAGGCATAAACAACCTTTTCGTTGAGGTAAGAGACCTCCCTACGGACGAAGATCAGCTAAGCATTATCTGCAACCCTACCCTATTGCAAATTGCAATTGACAACCTCATTTCTAATGCATTTAAGTTTTCAGACCATCAGCCTGTTAAATGCATGCTTGATGTTAAAGATGATGGCATTCATATTTTCATTACCGATACAGGTGTTGGAATAGAGCCCGCTGATCTGGATAATATATTTAAACCCTTTTACAGCTCCTCTTCAAAAACTGCACATGCAGGCAGCGGAATGGGCTTATATATGGCGCATAAAATCATTACGCTTTACCAGGGGAACATCACTGTAAAGTCACAAAGGCACCAGGGCACCACCTTCCATGTACACTTCCCTCGATTTTAATCTCATTTTAATTTCCCTTTAATTTCGCTTTAATTCCCTCAGGGTAGGTTTGACCAAACATTACACAAATGGTCATGATACCTTTAAGATTCCATAACTTTTTTGGCTGCATGCTGCTTCTTTTCTTCGCAACAACAGCTTCGGCACAGGTAACAGATTCGATTATGCTAAGCCTACGGGATGCCGGAAGTCTTTTTGTAAAGAACAACTACCAGCTAATCGCTCAGCAATATGAAACAGATCAGGCAAAGGCCGATGTGATAACCGCCCGCTTGTTCGATAATCCCGAAATCAGCTACGAAAATCTTTTGTACAATAAAGAAACAAAGAGATTTCTGGAAACCAGCAAGGCTACCGGGCAATACCAGGGCTCCTTATCTCAAATGATTAAGCTTGCCGGTAAGCGCAACAAGAATATTAAACTGGCTACAACCGGTGTTAAACTGGCTGAGTACGAATATTTTGATCTGATGCGCACTTTGCGATACACACTCAGCTCAACTTTCTATAAGATGTATTACGATCAGCAATCTGCCAAAGTATATCAGGAGCAGATCAACTCTCTTGAACTTTTATTGAATGCCAACGAACAACAGTTAAAGATGGGAAATGTAGCCATGAAGGATATCATTAGGATTAAATCATTGTTATACAGCCTGCAAGGAGAATACAGCAGTCTACTTAATGATATTGAGGACCTGCAAACTCAGCTTAAACTGATGACAAACATCAAGCCTGATGCAAATCTTGTCCTTGTGGTTCCTGCAGAGGAAGAACAGAATTATCAACCTGATAAAAAGGCATATACCAATTTACTGGATACTGCAAGGAGCAATCGCGCTGATCTTCAGCTGGCAAAAACTGAAATCACGTATGCCGAAAATAACCTGAGGCTACAAAAAGCCAACGCTATTCCAGATGTGGAACTGTCACTTGTTTACGACCTTAAGGGTTCTTATCCTGATAATTATACCGGCTTAGGGATAAAACTTCCAATCCCATTATTTAACAGGAATCAAGGCGAAATAAAAAAGGCCAAAATTGCAATTGATGCAAGCAACTCGAAGCTCAATAAGCAGGAAGCCATTCTCGAAAATGAGGTATACAACAGTTATACATCTGCTTTAAGAACCGAAAAAATGTACCGTGGTCTAGATAGTAATTTCAATTCTGATTTTGACAAACTGATTGTTGAAGTCATTAAAAATTTCAAAAACAGAAACATCAGTCTGATTGAGTTTTTGGACTTCTACGACTCCTACAAAGCCAGCACACTACAAATGAACACATTAAAATATGAGCGCATGAACGCTAAGGAAGAAATCAATTTTGTTACTGGCTCAACTATTTTTAAATAACGCACACATGCAAAAAATCATTAAAACCATCAGCACACTTACCGCCCTCTCTGCTGTAATATTTCTGCAAAGCTGTTCAGAACAGCCCAAAGAAGCTCCAAAGGAGGAAAAATTTGTAATTACAGACTCTTTACTGAAAAGGATGGAAATGGACACTGTACAAGATGCAAATAATCAGACAGACCTTAATTTTTCAGCAAAGATCACGGCCAACGAGGAGAATATGTCAAAGGTTTACCCAATGGTAAGCGGGCTCGTTAAAAACGTACCGGCAAAGCGCGGAGATCGGGTAACCAAAGGTCAATTACTGGCTACCATGACCAGTGCAGAAATGGCCGGCTTTGATAAAGAAGCCATCAGTTCTTCGGCTGAATTAAGAAATGCGCAGCGCAGTGTAAAACTTACTGAGGATATGTTTAAAAGCGGATTGGCCTCTGAACGAGATCTTGAACAGGCAAAAAATGACCTTCTGGTTAAGGAAGCAGAAGACAAAAGAAGCAGGTCTATTCTGTCCTTAAACGGAGGTAATAAGAATGGCACCTATGCTATAAAAGCACCAATATCTGGTTTCATAATCGATAAAAATGTAACCAGCAACATGCAGGTAAGGCCAGACAATAATGAGAACTTATTTACAATAGCTGATCTTTCTAATGTATGGGCATTGATCAATATATACGAATCGGACATCTCTAAAATTAAAGAGGGCGATGAGGTTAATCTTTCAATCTTATCCTATCCAGATAAACCATTTAAAGGCAAAATCAGTAAGATTTACAACATGCTCAACAATGATAGTAAAGTAATGAATGCCCGCGTGGTAATAGATAATCCGGGATATTTACTAAAGCCGGGAATGATGGCAACTGTACAAATTGCCACCCGGAATGGTGCAACCTTGCCAGTGGTAAGTACAGATTGCCTCATTTTTGACAACAATAAATATTACGTACTGGTACTTGATCCGGTAAAAAAAGTACGTATACAGGAAGTAGAAATAGGCAGAAAATTCGAAAACAAGGCCTATATCAGCAAGGGTCTCAATGCAGGCGATAGAGTTGTTGCTTCTAAACAGCTTTTCCTGTACGACAGTTTGAGACCTCAATAACCACTTAACTTATAGTAATGAATCAATTCATTAAGTCCATCATAAATTTTTCCCTTAAAAATAAATACTTTGTATTTTTTGCCACCTTTATTTTAGTACTGGCGGGGTATCTGAGTTTCAAGCATACCACCATTGAAGCTTTTCCAGATGTAACCAACACCAATATAACCATCATCACACAGTGGCCCGGCCGCAGTGCCGAAGAGGTTGAAAAGTTTGTTACCCGGCCACTAGAAATTGCCATGAACCCAACCGAGAAAAGAACAAGTATCCGTTCTTCGTCTTTATTTGGGTTGTCGGTAGTTAAAATCACATTTGAAGATGATGTAGATTATCAATTTGCAAGGGTGCAGGTCAACAACCACCTTGACGAAGCCGACCTGCCTTCGGGCGCAAAGCCAGAAGTACAACCCCCATATGGTCCTACCGGCGAGATTTTCCGCTATTCGCTTAAGAGCGATAAGAAATCCGTCAGGGAGCTAAAAACTTTGCAGGATTGGGTAGTGGAAAGGGAGCTGCTATCAGTACCAGGCATCGCCGATGTGGTAAGCTTTGGCGGAGAAGTAAAAACATACCAAATCACAGTTGATCCTCAAAAATCATTACAATACGGAGTAACTGCTACGGAACTTTTCGAAGCTGTTTCTAAAAGCAACATTAATGTTGGTGGTGATGTGATTGAACAAAGTGGGCAAGCTTATGTAGTTCGTGGAATTGGTGTACTAAATAATATTGATGAGATCAAGAACATCATTATTGACAACTTTAACGGTACACCTGTATATGTTAAAACCATTGCTGAGGTAACAGAATCGGCTCTTCCACGCTTAGGGCAGGTTGGCAGGGACCACGACCCCGATGTAGTTGAAGGCATTGTAGTGATGCGCAAAGGCGAAAACCCGAGCGAAGTGATCCACAATCTTAAAGAAAAGATTAAGGATGTAAATGAAAACATTTTGCCAGGAGATGTAAAGATCAGTCCTTTCTATGACCGAGAGAATCTTGTAAACTTTGCCACACATACGGTAATGCACAACATGCTCGAAGGGATCATTTTTGTTACCCTGATTGTGTTCCTGTTTATGGCTGATTGGAGAACCACACTAATCGTTTCACTTATTATACCTCTGGCACTCCTTTTTGCTTTTATTTGTTTAAAACTAAAAGGCATGTCGGCCAACCTGCTTTCTATGGGGGCCATAGATTTCGGGATCATTATAGACGGCGCGGTAGTAATGGTAGAAGGGATTTTTGTCGCCCTCGATTACAACTCTCATAAAAACGGCGCCGAGAAATTTAACCGGATGAGTAAACTGGGCATCATTAAAAGAGCTTGTCTGGAAAATGGCAAGGGCATTTTCTTTGCCAAACTAATTATCATTACCGGCTTAATGCCAATCTTTACTTTTGAAAAAGTAGAGGGTAAAATGTTCTCGCCATTGGCATGGACCCTAAGCTTTGCATTGTTAGGTGCCTTATTGCTAACCTTTACATTGGTACCAGCAATGGCAAGTGTATTGCTTAGAAAGAATGTTAAAGAAAAGCACAATATATTTTTAGAGTTCCTTACAAAAGTTGTGATGCGCGTTTATACGGCTTGCTTTAAAGCAAGAAAACTCGTGTTCGCCTCGGCCATGGTTATATTTGTAGTTGGCTTATTTAGTTTTAAGTTTCTGGGAACAGAGTTTTTACCTACACTGGATGAAGGATCAATATACGTAAGGGCCAGTGCTCCACTAAGTGTTTCACTTAATGAAACCAAAAAGCTTTCGAACGAGATGCGTAAGATATTTTTAAGCTTTGAGGAGGTGAAACAGGTAATATCACAAACCGGCAGGCCAAACGACGGCACTGATGCTACCGGATTTTACAATATGGAATTCCTGGTTGATATTTATCCCAAAGCAGAATGGAAACGCAAGCAAACCAAAGAGGAGCTGGTAGAGCGTATGCAGGAAAAACTTAAGGGTTATCCTGGTATTAGTTTAAACTTTTCTCAGCCTATTTCTGATAACGTAGAGGAAGCGGTATCGGGTGTAAAAGGATCTATTGTGGTTAAAATGTTTGGCAACGATTATTCATTTATCGAAAAGCATGAACAAGACATATATAACATTTTAAAAACAGTTAATGGAATTGAGGATTTAGGGATTCTTAGAAATCTTGGACAGCCTGAATTGCAGATCAACCTGGATCAAAATAAAATGGCTCTGTATGGAGTTAGAACAGAGGATGCAAACTCAATAATAGAGATGGCCATTGGTGGTAAGGCTGCTACTCAGATTTATGAGGGAGAGCGTAAATTTGATCTCCGAATCAGGTATCCTGAAGACTTTAGAAAAGATGAAGCTTCAATTGGTGCGCTACGTATCCCTACTATTTCCGGCGCCAAAGTTCCATTAAGTGAGATTTCTACTATCCGTAAAATTACCGGGCCAAGCATTATTTACCGCGATAAGCATGAACGTTATGGGGCCATTAAATTCTCAATAAGAGGTCGGGATATGGGTAGCGTAATTACCGAAGCACAGGCTAAAGTAAAGGCTCAAATTAAACTCCCTAAAGAATACAAACTGGAGTGGGCGGGTGATTTCGAAAATCAGCAAAGGGCTACCAGTCGCTTGTCTGAGGCTGTGCCGATCAGCTTATTACTCATATTTTTTATCCTGTTTGTATTGTTCGGAAACATCAAAGATTCATTACTGGTGTTAAACAATGTGCCGTTTGCAATGATCGGAGGCGTACTTGCACTGCTGGCCACCGGAGTTAACTTTAATATTTCGGCTGGTATTGGGTTTATTGCACTGTTTGGTATATGTGTGCAAAATGGGGTAATTCTGATTACACGATTTAAAAGTAACATGGTAGAATTAAAACATCGTCCGGAGTGGACTTTTGCGGATGCACTGAAAGATGGTGTTGCCAGCAGAATGCGTCCGGTAATTATGACTGCCTTGATGGCTGCAATTGGTTTGATGCCGGCTGCACTATCTACCGGAATAGGTTCAGAAGCATCAAAGCCTTTGGCTATTGTCGTTATAGGCGGATTGATCACCAATACATTATTTAACCTTTTTGTATACCCAATAGTTGTCTACTGGGCATACCAGAAAAAGGTTAAACATTTACATATATCATCTGTTCCGCAGAACTAATGCCTATAAGTCCGGTGCTTTATAAAGTTGTACGTTTGAAAGTACCGGGCAGGCATTTGCATCCAGAATATTTACTCTGATCTTAGTCGTTTTTATGGTAGGGAACACCAGGATTCTTTTGCGTCCTATGGTAGTCTGTGTATCTAAAGTTTTAAATTCAGATCCTTCCAGATATTCTACCGAGAATGATTTCACTCTTTGTCCTAGTTTAATAAATTCCTGAAGTACAATACGGTTAAGCTCGGTTTCTTTCCCTAGATCTATGGTAATCACTGCGTTTTTTACCTGATCATCTGTTGTCCAGTAAGTCTCGTTGTTTCCGTCGGTTAAGTTTTGACCAGTAAATTTTTTATCCTTTCCTCTGATGTTGCTTGCCGTTACTTTCTTACCTTTTGCAAGATCAGTTTTATAAGCAGCATCCAGGTATTTCTTGAATTCCATTAACCTGGTAGAATCTGTCGGATGGATTAAACCATCACGATTTACCGGAACATTTAACAACAGATTACTATTGCGGCCAACGGAAGTATTGTAGATAGATTCCAGCTGATCAAGCGTTTTAACCTGATTATCGGTATTGGCACTATAAAACCATCCCGGTCTGATAGAAACATCAACCTCTGCAGGAATCCAGTATTTACCATTCTCATCACCTGTGTTAAGCACTTTACTTTCGGGGGCCTCTGCTCCTACTCCAAATCCATTGGTATTTAAGGTCGACCAGTTGGTTTCGCCCGCAACACCTCTTTCATTTCCCATCCAACGAATATCAGGGCCGATATCACTAAATATTACTGCCTGAGGTTGGTTTTTGCGAACTACATTATAAAATTTAGGCCAGTCATATGCCTGCTTTTTATCGCCACCATTTGCACCGTCAAACCATTGCTCAAAAACACTTCCGTAATTGCTTAATACCTCATTAAGGGTGTTGGCAAATACGTCATTATACTTAGGGGTACCATATTCAGGATGATTACGATCCCAAGGAGATAGATAGACTCCGAATTTTAACCCATATTCCTTACAAGCTGCAGATAGTTCTTTTAGCACATCTCCCTTACCGTCTTTCCAGGCGCTTTCTCTAACAGTATGTGTGCTAAATTTACTTGGCCACAGGCAAAAACCATCGTGGTGTTTGGCAGTAATGATAATTGCCTTCATACCAGCATTTTTTGCAGTGCGGGCCCATTGTCGGGCATCAAGTTTCTTAGGATTAAACACCTTTGGATCTTCATCGCCATGCCCCCACTCTTTATCTGTAAACGTATTTGGCCCAAAATGGATAAACATATAATACTCCATTTGTTGCCAGGCGTACTGATTTTTGTTTGGAACGACACCATAAGGTTTAGGTGCTGCTACAGATGATTGTGCATAACTGTTTGCGGTAAACAATAATGAGCACATGGCTGCAGCTGAATAGGTCTTTATTAGTTTCATTGTGTATGGTTAGTTACGAACTTTAAAATTGCAATTTATGCATTGCTAAAAATTCTACGCTATTGTCATTAAAATAAATGATTTTGGCAAATCTTAAAACTTATCTATTAAACAAAGTGTTATTGGTTTATCATTGCCAATAAAAATAAGCCATCAAATGAAAACACATGAAACTAATTTAAAGCTCCGGTCGGGAAAATTCTCTATCGAGAAGCATCATTATGAGAACATAGGCCTTACAGAACGTATGGTTTCTGTATTGCTAAGTGGCATTTTAATGACCAGAGGAATTAGGAGACCACTTAGAGCGCAATTTCTATATGGCGCTTACTTGGCCTACCGAGGCTTTACCGGCAGATGTTTTGTATATGAAAAACTTGGAATAGATGGCAATAAACCAAGAGCGATAAACATCAGGGGCGAATTTGAAATTGACAGACCTGCCAGCGAGGTGTATGCCTATTGGCGCGATTTAAATAACCTTCCGGGAAGCATTAAACATTTACTAAACGTAGAGGTAATTGACGAAAACCTTTCTCACTGGAAAAGCAATGTAATGGGAAGCTTATTTTCGATAGATTGGGACGCAGAAATTATTAAGGATGAACCAAACCATTTAATTGGATGGAGATCTTCTCCAAGTTCTTTAATAAGTCATGTGGGGCGGGTTAAGTTTACAGAAACAGCTGATAAAACCGGGACAATATTGAAAGTGGTTCTATCCTATCATCCTCCAATTGGAGGCGTTGGCATTGGTTTAGCCAGGCTATTAAACCCTTATTTTGAGAGTCTGTTAAAAAAGGAGATCAGGAGCTTTAAACATACCATTGAAAACAAGATTCCGATATATGCTAACGGAACCTTGTAAAAGTATCTTTAGTTCCTAAGGAGTAACACTACCTGCGCCCAGATAAGCTACAATTCCAAGAAGGAAAGAGATAATGTAAAGGCCCAATATGGTAATGGTAATAATACCCCAAAATTTAAAGAACGATTTCATTTTGCTCATTGCCTCGCTTAACGCCGGCTGATCGCCATATAATACGGCTTGTTTTGCCGAATTGGCATATTTAAACATTAATAAGCTTGGGTAAAAGTAAAGTAAGGCCGACAATAGGAAAACGACTGTAAGGAAACCTCCTCCAAGTGCCGCCCAAGGGTTGTTGGCTGCACCCACCTTGCCATTCATTGCGCTTATCAATGCTTCTGCACTAAATGAAAACAAGATCATAATTCCGGTTGCTACAAATCCTATTATAGATAGGAATTTGGTCCACCTGGCAGTTTCATATATGTAACTACGTATGTCTTCTGTTACGGTTAACAAGACTTCCTCTCCCTCTTGAGGGTCATTGTGTGTTGTTTCCTCAGGATTTTCTTCTTCAAAATGTTCCATGTTGATCGTATTGTTTTTTTATAAGGCTTTTAGCTTGCCTAAACATAAAGAATATTTTTAAAAAATTGATACCTTTGCGCCAAATCAAGAAAAAAACATACATGGCATTACAATGTGGTATAGTTGGTTTACCAAATGTTGGAAAATCCACTTTATTTAACTGTTTATCTAACGCAAAAGCTCAGGCCGCTAACTTCCCTTTCTGTACTATTGAACCAAATATTGGTGTTATTACAGTTCCTGATGATAGATTGACTAAGCTTGCAGAACTCGTAAATCCTAACCGGATTGTACCAAATACAATTGAAATTGTAGATATCGCCGGTTTAGTAAAAGGGGCTTCAAAAGGTGAAGGTCTTGGTAATCAATTTCTGGGTAATATTAGAGCAACAAACGCTATTATCCACGTTTTACGTTGCTTTGATGACGGAAATGTGATTCACGTTGACGGATCAGTAGACCCTATTCGCGATAAAGAAATTATTGATACCGAATTACAGCTTAAAGATTTGGATACTGTTGAAAAACGCATCCAGAAGGTTGAAAAAATGGCTAAAACTGATAAAGAGGCCAAAAGAACTTTCGATATCCTAAGCATAATAAAACCTCATATAGAGAGTGGCAAGTCAGTTCGTTCTGCCGCAGTTTCTGCTGAAGATTTTGAATTTATTCAGGATCTAGGCTTACTTACCCAAAAGCCTGTAATGTATGTTTGTAATGTTGATGAGAACTCTGTTATAACCGGAAATGCTTATGTTGACCGCGTTAAAGAAGCAGTAAAAGATGAAAATGCTGAGGTATTGGTGATCTCCGCTAAAATTGAATCTGAAATTGCTGAGCTTGAAAGTTATGAAGAACGCCAGGAATTCCTTGCCGATCTTGGTTTAACTGAATCGGGTGTAAATAAACTGATCCGCGCAGCGTACAGGTTACTAGACCTATATACTTACTTTACGGCAGGTGTACAGGAAGTAAGGGCCTGGACAATCACAAAAGGTTTCACTGCGCCTCAGGCTGCTGGTGTAATTCATACAGATTTTGAAAAAGGATTTATTCGTGCTGAGGTAATTAAATATAACGACTTCGTAACACTAGGCTCTGAGAACGCATGTAAAGATGCCGGAAAACTAGGTGTTGAAGGAAAAACTTATGTTGTTGAAGACGGAGATATTATGCACTTCCGTTTTAACGTCTAAGATTATTATTCTCTAGTTAAAAAAGGCTTACTATTCAGAATAGTAAGCCTTTTTTATAAATGCACCATGCTTCCACAAAATCGGTCTTCTAAGAAAAAGACCTAGGCGCTGTTGACCATTTAGCGCAGCGGGTAACAGATGCCAGTCTTTGAATAGAACGGCCTATTTTGTCCTTTATAACAGCACTCCGGTAAGAAACAACACTGCTACCGAGAAATAGATGATCAAGCCCGTTACATCCACCAGGGTGGCTACAAACGGAGCAGATGACGTTGCAGGGTCGGCTCCTAATTTCTTGAGCAATAAGGGAAGCATTGATCCCGCAAGCGAGCCCCATAATACTACCCCTACCAAGGCCACTCCAACTGTTAAACCTATAAGCATCCAATGTGGGCCATACATATCGGTAAAGAAAGTCCAGGCAAAGATCCTTAAGAACCCTATAGTACCTAAAACAATTCCCAGCATCAAGCCAGAGATGATCTCTCGGCGCATTACCCTCCACCAATCACCAATAGTGATTTCGCCAAGAGCCATTGCCTGAATGATTAAAGTAGATGCCTGAGAACCACTATTTCCTCCACTCGAAATAATTAGCGGAACAAACATGGCCAATATGACCGCCTTGGCAATATCAGCTTCAAAATGTGCCATCGCAGTAGCGGTAAGCATTTCTCCAAGGAAAAGTACAACAAGCCAGCCTATCCTTCTTTTAAACAGGCCAAGTATAGGCATATCTAAATAAGGCTCATCTAAAGCCTGGGTACCCCCAATTTTATGTATGTCTTCGGTATACTCTTCGTTTGCAATCCATAAGATATCATCTACGGTAACTATCCCCAGCAATACATTATTCTCATCTACAACCGGTAATGCTACCCTGTTGTTCATTCTAAATATATTAATGGCTTCCTCCTGATGGTCACTTGCTTTTAAAGCAATCAACCGCTGATCTGTAAGATCACCGATTTTTGCTTCCGGATCTGCAAGTAGAATTTCCCTTATTCTGATGTCATCTAACAATACGCCGTCTTTATCGATCACATAAATTACATCAATGGTCTCAGAGTTTTTACCATAACGTCTGATGTGCGAAAGCACTCGTGTTACCGTCCAGTCCTTTTTAACTGCAACATAGTCTGGAGTCATCAACCTACCCACACTATCCTCTTCATAACCCAGAAGCGAAAGTGCTTCTACTCTGTCTTTGGCAGGCAAAAGAATAATCAACTTTTTAACAGCATCGCCCTTCAGTTCACTAAAAAGCGAAGTACGGTCATCGGGTGGAAGTAAATTGATTAATTCAGCTAACTTATTGCCAGGAAGCTTTTTAATGATCTTTTCCTGTGTAGGGAAATCAAGTATACGGAATACATTTACCGCCCTCTTAACAGATAAAGTTTCAATAAATTTTACTGCATGCTGGGGGAGTTCGTCTATCAGATGCTCTACATCTGATATATTCAGATCATCTAAATAAGCCTTTAATTGCGCATCGTCTTGAAGCTCTAAAAGCCTTACGATTTCTTCAACAACTACCTCTTCCATATGCACTAAATTCTTTACATGATTTTCACTATTTTACGGGTGCAAAAATGCCTTTTTATTTTTAAAAAAGGCACTTATAATCAGAAAATTATTACAATAAAAATGAGGACTGTCAAAGCTTATCCTTTTCGTTAATAAACCTGCAGTTTATTAGTTAGCATAGTTCCCAAAAATTTTTCTAAATTTAATACACCAAATATTGTCTCAATTCCTAACACTAACGAACAGATATGACTAAAAAGCCTCTATAGTTAACCCCAACACCTCCCTAATCCTATTATTAATCATCCTAATCCTAACCTTTATGAACCTACATTTTATTCACCTAAGCTTATTTAAGCTTACTTCTTACGTTGAGCTAATCCATCTTTACAAACCCAATAAAGAATAGCTGGCTAATCTTAAATTCTGTATTGATATTACCTTAAAGTAGTATATCCTGCAAAATCAGGCCCTGGTTTTTTGGCGTATTCACGTCGGGGAATTTATATGCGCATTGCTTTTGCCAGGCAGACTACGATCATCACTGTAATCAACTCTTATTCTAATAATCTAACTAAAATTTACGATGAATTACTATTTATTAAAAAGTACCGGCATTGTTTTAAAAAACAGGCCCGGAGTACGTATGCTGCAAAAAGCAGCAGCTTTACTTGTGCTACTAGTGATCAATTCAGCTGCTTTTGCGCAGTCGGTAGTTACAGGTACAGTATCAGATAAAGAAAACAACACCTTAATTGGTGTTACGGTTAGTGTTGAAGGCACAAATGTAAAGGCCCTTACCGACGGCAGTGGAAAATACTCCATTCAGGTCCCACAGACAGCAAAACGGCTAATTTTCAGTTATGTGGGCATGGAAAGTTTAACTGTCGAAATTGGGGGTAAAAATGTAATAAACCCTGTATTACAATCGGCAAATAATTTAAGTGAGGTTCAGGTAATAGGCTACGGGTCCGTGAAAAAGAAAGACCTTACCGGAGCAGTGGCCACTTTAGCTGAAAAAGATTTCAATAAAGGCCCGCTCATTGCACCTGACCAACTTATTCAGGGCAAGGTTGCCGGGGTACAAATGATCAATAACAGCGGACAACCCGGAGGCTCTACAACAGTAAGGATAAGAGGTAATACAGCCATGACCGGTTCCGGACAACCCTTATATGTGGTTGATGGGATTGCTCTCGATGGCCGCTCGGCCAGACCATCGGCAAGTCCAAGCAGCGTTGGAGGAGTTAAAAGCTCTCCAGGAGGAGGTATTGGAGCTGCACCAGGTGGAAACCCGTTAAACTTTATTAATCCGAATGACATCGCCTCTATGGAGATTCTTAAAGATGCTTCTGCTACTGCAATTTACGGATCAAGAGCTGCTTATGGTGTGGTTTTAATTACAACAAAGAGAGGTTCTAGCGGAGGCGTAAAGTTAGATGTTAATGCCTCAACTGGTGTTTCCAATATCATGCGCCAGATTGATGTTTTAGACGGCGATGCCTATCGCTCAGCATTGAACAAATACGGACTTACAAGTGGTGATTTTGGAAGCAATGTAGATGCTATGGATGCCATTACCCGTACTGCCTACAACCAGAATTATTCCGTTGGTTTAAGTGGAGGTGGCGATGGGAACACCTATCGTGCATCATTAGGCTACCAGGATCAGCAAGGTATTATCAGAAAAACAGGTTTAAAAAAATACACAGGGTCATTTAACGGAAATTTCAAGTTTCTGGAAAGCAAAAACCTTGGCCTTGATGTAAATCTGTTAAGTAGTCAATTCAATGAAACCATCGCACCTATAACAACAGATGCAGGTTTTACCGGTAGTTTGATCAGTCAGGCCCTTTCCTGGAATCCAACCCAACCATTAAGGAATGCCGACGGATCATTATTTATTGAGAACGGTAGAATTGTTAACCCTTTAGCCATGTCTGAAGCGTATAACGATAAATCAAAAGTATCAACCATACTGGGTAGTATTTCGCCATATTACAAAATTGCCCCATGGCTTGAATTCCGAATGCTGGCCAGTATAAACTACAGCACTGGGGTAAGAAGATCATCTACCCGTAGCTTTATTAATCTGGAAGGTGTACAGGAAAAACCAGATCAGAACTTTTTGGGTGGTTACGCAAGTTATTCGAGCACAGAATTAATAACGCAGCAATTTACCAATACCTTAACTTTTAATAAAGAGATTGCCTCGCGTTTAAACCTGAATGCGCTTGTTGGTTATGAATATACCAACTACATCAATAAGGGTTCAAACATGAATGCAACAGGTTTTGGAAACATTCCTGTAGATTATACAGATGCCCTACAGGCAACCGCACCGGCTAATCGTAAAATGAGTTCATACTACGACCCTAAAACACAGCTTCAATCTTACTTTGCAAGAGCCATCTTTAACTATGCCGATAAATATCTGTTAACGGCAACTTTCAGAGCAGATGGTTCTACCAAGTTCGGGGCCGATAATAAGTATGGTTATTTCCCATCTTTCTCTGCTGCCTGGAATATTAAAAATGAAGCATTCCTTTCAGAAACAGGGTGGTTGGACCAGCTTAAAATCAGAGCCGGCTACGGTAAAACAGGAAATCAGGAGTTCCCTTCCGGATCGGCACAACAACGCTATGCTTTTGGTTATGACCAGGGAGGTCAGACTTTAAGGGGGATAAACAATAAAAATGATAAATTAAAATGGCAGGCAGATGAGCAGACCAATATTGGAATCGACTTTGGTCTTTTTAAAAGCAGGTTAACAGGGTCGGTAGATTATTTTAGAAAAACCACGACTGATCTGTTGTTTCCACAAATACCATTCTATCCTTCTGCTGCAGGAGCTTCAGTTACCTGGGTAAATCTTCCCGGCAAAATCAAAAACAATGGTATTGAGTTAACATTAAATGGAAGTATCATTGATAAAGAAAACATCAGCTGGTCGTTAGGTGGTAATGCTACGTTTATAAAAAACAAAGTACAGGACGTTACAGGGATTATTAATACCGGTTCTTTAAACGGACAGGGATTAAGTGATGTAACATTAGAAGTGATCCAGAATGGCCTGCCACTTTTTGCTATGGTTACCCGCCGTTATGAGGGCTTAGATGAGAATGGATTTTCGAAATATGCCGACGATGGTTTTACTTATTATTATGTTGGTAATCCTAATCCAAGTGTAATGCTTGGTATCAGCACAGATTTCAGGTATAAAAAATTATCATTGGGTCTTAATTTCAATGGTTCTTTAGGGCAAGACGTGTATAACAACACCGCCAACTCTGTATTGCCAATTACCAATTTAGGTACAAGAAATGTTGCATCAGCATTGCTAAATTCCGGGATACTTGAGTCGTTGGCCAACCCCATTTCTGCATCATCTCGCTATATAGAAAAGGGCGATTACCTAAAACTGGCGAATGCTACAATAAGCTATAACATCGGAAATATAGGAAAGGCAATTAAAGGCCTAAACGTATATGTTAACGGACAAAATCTATTTGTGCTTACAAATTATTCAGGTTTTGATCCGGAGGTAAATGTTGACAAGAGCATCAATGGCGTTCCATCGGCAGGTATAGAATATGTGCCTTACCCATCCGCAAGGACGTTCAATTTCGGGGTAAATTTCTCTCTTTAATTTAAATATTCTCAGACATGAAAAATAGATATATAACAGCCTTAGTGATTACAGCCTTATCAATTGCGGGCTGTACAAAACTTGATGAAACACTTAATGGCGAGATCAATGATAGTGGTGTAAGTTCTGGTAATGTAGCTGCTGTACTAAATGCAAGTTATAATGCAATGAGGGCTCCTTTCCAGGGACCATACGGATGGTGGGCGCTGCAGGAGTTTCCTACCGATGAGGCCATTGTGCCAACCCGCGGTGGAGATTGGGACGACAATGGTGCATGGAGAGCGCTCCATTTGCACAAATGGGCACCAGATCATACCCGTATTCATAGTGTATTCAGAGACCTGGGTAGTGCAAGTTATGTTGCTACCAGTGTACTTCAATTCAATCCTAGTCCACAACAAGCAGCCGAAGCCAGATTCATTCGTGCATTTTCTGAATTTGCTATTCTGGATGGCTGGGGCCAGGTACCCTATAGAGAACCGGGCGAAGATGTTACCCAACCTTCAAGAGTAAGAAACGCTGCCGATGAGATCGATTACCTGATTACGGAGATAACGGCAATTATCCCTAATTTACCAGATGGTCCTACAACAAGTGCCAACAAAAATGCCGCACGTATGCTACTCATGAAATGTTATTTGAACAAAGGAGCTTTCTTAAATCGTGCAGCGCCAACATTTGATGCAGCAGATATGGCAAAAGTAATTAGCCTTGCCGATGAAATTATTAGCACCAACAAATATGTACTGGCTACAAATTACTTTGACAATTTTGCACCTTCAAACGATGCATCAAAGGAGAATGTTTTTACCGGACGTAATGTTGGAGGATCAGATGCAGGCGGTCTGAATGCCATGTGGGTTGCTCCTTTACACTACAACCAAAATCCAAGTGGCAATAATGGTTTTTGTACCTTATCCGACTTCTACAATAAGTTTGAAAGTGTAGATTCCAGAAGAGGCACAGCCTATCCGGGTGTAACAGACGTATCCGGAGTAAGAGTTGGCTTCCTTGTTGGGCAGCAAGTAAACCAGAATGGAGTTGCCATAAAAGACAGAAGAGGCAATAATTTGATATTCACACCCGAGGTTAACATCATTGAAAGGGATAAAGACAGATTAGAGGTTGCCGGTATACGTGTCATCAAGTATCCTATTGACTATACTAATTCAGCCACAGGAATACCTGAAAACGATTGGGTGTATTATCGCTACTCAGATGTTTTGCTAATGAAGGCCGAAGCGATGTTAAGAACACAACAGTCTGTGCCTGCTTTAGCATTAGTTAATCAGATAAGGGTAGTGAGAAAGGCAACCGTATGGACTGCCGTAACACTTGACCAGTTGTTAGATGAAAGAGGACGCGAGTTTTTCTGGGAAGGAGTAAGAAGACAAGACCTTATTCGATTTGGAAAATACCTTACCCCATGGCAGGAAAAACCAACTGACGACCCTAAGTATCTTGTTTTCCCAATCCCATCAAATCAATTGGCAAATCCAAATTACACACAGAATCCTGGCTACTAAGCCTTGTTAAAACTAGCCCTGGTATTAAAAGCCAGGGCTAATTTACAAAACCTACTGCGTATCAATCACTTTACACTCGATCATGATCATTTCATCCGTATACTGTTTAAGTTTGATAAGCAACCACTTAACACCTAATATTGATTATATGAACCCAAAGTTTTTAAAATCGACTTTATTGATGCTGACTTTTATTTGCTTCATTAGTTCTGCTATGGCCGGAATACATGGATCAGCAACTTCTTCTCCTCAGAAAACTGACTACAAGTTTAAAGGCAAGATCTCAAAAAAAGTATTGGAAAATTATTTAGATCGTTCTATAACCATGCAAAGGATGCTTACCGGAGAAGGCAATTTTGACGATAACTTAAGGATGATTAAAAACATAGGTGCTAAGTTCATCGGTCGCGCGGTTTGCCAATGGGGAGGCGAAGCTGATCTTTTAAAGAACTTTGAACAGGAAAAACAGTTGGCTTCCAGGGTACACCAGATAGATCCGGATATTATTTTACAAGCCTGTATCTTTGAAATCGTCACCCCTGAAATTGAAAAAGTTCCTGTACCGGAATGGGCTTTTAAAGCGCTTAACCTTACGGTAGAAAAACGAAACTTTCGCTATTTAGACCTACTTTATGCCGACGGAAGAATGAACAAGCATTGGGGAAATTCGGGTGTGCCCGACATCAGCAGATCTGAAACAAAACTACTCTTCTATTTTCTTGCCGCTTCATATATCGATGCAGGCATAGAGGGTATACACTTTGGCCAGGTTGAGTTAATGAATAAAAATGATAAAAACCTTGATCATTATGCCCAGGTATTAGATATTATTAGGGATTATGCAGCTAAACATGCTAGAAGAAAGATGCTGATATGCGACTCACATGTTCCAAGCGGTGGTTTTGTGCGCAAAGGAAAATTGCTTATGGACTTTCATTCTTTCCCTTTAAGGATACTGGAAACACCTAAAAAGCCTGAAGAAGCAATTCTTAAAGTTGGACATTCTGACGCCCTTTTTAACCGCAGCAAAGGAGGAATAACCCCAAGTGGATGGACATGTGAACATCTGCCTTACTTAGCAGAGCTAGATAACTTTGGTGCAAGTAAATCTCCAGGCAAACCTGTTGGCGATATTTATGTTTGGGGATACGATGAAATCAGCTGGTTCGCAAAGCAAAGCGATCAGTATCGCCGCGATTGGTTACACTATGCGTATAATTGGCTTGCAAAGGCTGATCCTAATGGATTTCTTGAAATGCCCGGAAGCAGGCAAACTACAAAACTTACCAATAAGAAATGGTATGATGCCAATAATCGGAGTGCTGCCGTCCCTAATGGACATGGCGATGAAGATACAATCAGAGATATTTGGGCCAAGGGCAGAACCACTGCAGACTTAACAAAAAAATAATCTGTTTATATATTTTCTGCAATACTATTTGTTTCTTTTTGCAGATCAAAATGATGTAGATGTACCCGAAAGATGATCATGCTCTCCTTATTGATCTAATTGCCGGTAGTGATAAAGCCTTTTCAAATGTTTATCACACCTACCATCGTCAAGTTTATACTTATTTATACCGACGAACTGAGTCTGTCACATTTGCCGAAGAGCTTGTTCAGCTAAGCTTCATTAAGCTTTGGAAAAATGCCTCTGCATTAAACCCAAATATAGCCTTAAATGCTCAGCTATTCAGAATTTGCAGAACAGTAATGATCGATGAGATCAGGCGGTTAGCCGTACGCAAAAATACCGAGATGAGTTACCTTGATGTTGTTGGCGAACCTTCAGCAAGTAATGATGCCTTAGTAAAACAACTTAATGACGATATCCACTCCGCAATTTCCGCACTGCCCCCGGCAAGGAAAAAGGTTTTCCAACTAAGCCGGATCGAAGGATACTCCCATAAGGAAATTGCCCAGATGATGTCCATCTCTACCGGTACCGTTGAAGATCATATTGGAAAAGCCCTAAAGCTCCTGAGAAGAAAATTAAGGGATAGTATTTTCTTTTTTTTCATCTAAGCCTGCATTGCGGCACACGATGTTATCTAAATATTAATAACATTAAATTAATGTAAACAGCAGGGGCAAAGCATTTTGTATGCGTATTAGTATATAAATGCGATCAAAATGGACAAGCAACTGCTTCAAAAATTCCTTCATCAACAATGTAGCCCATCGGAGGCTGAATATGTATACAATTGCCTTCAGAAAGATCCGGACTTATTAGAGCGATTGCTACCCGAAGAAGAATGGATAGAGGCCGGACATGTTAAAATAATCTGGTGGCAGCAATTCAATTGGACTGCTGTTGCTGCTGTACTTGCTTATGCAGTTTTAACAATCTTAATGCTAACATATGTTGTTCCAGCAGGGAACAAACAACAACTATCCTATCAGCAATCTGCACCTAAGAATAAGGAAATTACCGTACACAATTCGGGCCCAACAGTGCAAACAATTAATTTACAGGATGGCACTGTTGTTAAATTAAGTCCGAATAGCACCCTTCAATATCAACAACCCTTTCCTGCAACTCAGCGAAATCTGATGCTCCTGGGCGAGGCCACATTTGATGTAGCACACGATAGCACCCGCCCATTTACAGTTACAGGAGAAGGCATCAATACCACAGCCTTAGGAACCTCATTCCGTGTTAGAGCCTATAAAGGAACTAGCGTTGAGGTACGACTCTTTAAGGGAAAAATAAGGATAGAAAGAGCAATTGGAACATCAAAAGAGCCATTCAACCAGGTTATCCTCTATCCTGGCCAGCAGTTCCGTTACGCTGCCGGAAAAATAAAAATCAGTCAGTTTGAGCAAGGCTTAAAACAACAAATACGAATTAAAAAACCAAAACCAGCTGTAATTGAAAGTCCTGCTCCAATGGTTGGTGGCCTACTTGAGTTTGATAAGACACCATTAACACAAGTTTGCTCAGAACTTTCAGAACGCTATAACCGACCTATAAATTGCGATAAAGTTCAAAAGCCAATCCTTTTAACCGGGCAATTCAATGGAACGGATAAGTTGAAAGAAATACTGAATAAAATCGCATTGCTAAACAACCTGACAATAACCGAGCTTCCTGATAGCTCTTATCAAATCACAGAGGAAAAATAAGAAATCATCATTTAATAAAACCATAATAAATCACAATCTACTAAAACAACCAAAATCATGCAGCTAAAAATTACTCTTTTTTTAAAATGCTTTAGCAGGAGGCTCCTATTTCTTCTGCTAGGGCTCAGCATCACCTCTCTTGGCTTTGCCCAGGTAAATACGGGTGGTAAGGTAACGGGATCAGTTAACGACGAAAAAGGTCTCCCACTTGTTGGTGTTTCTATTATGGCTATTAACGAGTCTATTCAGTTGAAAAAAAACACATCTAGCGACAGCAAAGGTTTTTTCACCTTTACCGATCTACCTGCTGGCAAAGGATATTCATTTATTATCAGTTACGTTGGCTTTCGTACCCAGAACTTAAAGAATTATGAAATTAAAGCCGGTGAGCAAATTTCATTAATTGTGAGAATGCTCGAAGATCAGAGCGATCTGAATGAGGTTGTAGTAGTTGGTTATGGCACACAGAAAAAAGTGAACCTGACCGGTGCAGTAGCCACTGTAAATACTAAAACCCTTGAAGATCGTCCGATAGCCAACATAACGCAGGGCTTACAAGGAGCCGTTCCTAATTTAAACATCTCCTTTGGAGATGGCAGGCCTGGATCAGGCGGAAAGATTAATATACGCGGCTTTACCTCCATTAACAGTGGTGCTAATGGCGGCGGTCCGCTTGTATTAGTTGATGGTGTTCCCGGATCAATAAACAACCTGAATCCTAAAGATGTAGCAAGCATCTCTGTATTAAAAGATGCTTCGTCAGCGGCTATATATGGTGCCCGCGCCGCCTTTGGTGTGGTTCTGGTAACCACTAAAAATGGAAAAAAAGGTAGAACCACAATCAGTTACAGCAACAATTTTGGTTTTACAGCCCCAACAACAAGTACCGATTTTATGACCGATGCCTATGATGCTGCAAAAATGAACGATGAGGCTTTCATCCGTGCAGTTGGAAATTCATATACAGGCTATACGGATGAGGATTACGCTTACCTGTTACGACGCAAAACTGATAAAAGTCTGCCTAATTATATTATTGACAACAGAAAAGGTAAAGACCAATACGTTTATTATGGCGATACCGATTGGTGGCATACCATATTCCGCGACAGGCAGACGAGTATGGATCATTCCTTATCCGTATCTGGAGGAAGTGAAAACACCGACTTCTTATTTTCAGGACGTATGTATCAGAAAAACGGAATGATGCAAATAAATCAAGACAAGTATAAATCCTATAACTTGCGCGCTAAAATAAACACCAAAGTAAATAAGTGGTTAACCATTGGCAATAACCTACAGTTCAATGCCTCTAACTACGATTATCCCGGCTGGGGCGTAAATGCCAACTTTGTTTCAGTATCCGTGCATGCATTACCCTCCTATTTGCCAATGAATCCAGACGGCACAGCAACCTATCGTACAGAACTGAACAACTATACTATTGGGGACGGTCTTTTTGCAGATCTTTTACACGGAAAATCTAAAGGAAATGAAAAAGAATATGAATTTATTAACTTATTTAACGTAAACGCTCATTTGGCCGAAGGATTGGAACTAAAAGGTAACTACACCTATTCCTTTATGCCATCAGACAACTGGATACGCAGGGCACAGGCACCATGGTCAATATATCCCGGAGTAATCAGTCAGTTTGGATTTGATCAGTATTCTGAAACCAGTTACACAAGACAATCACATGTGGTGAATATCTTCGGAGATTATACCAAGACTTTAGGCAAACACACCTTCAAAGCATTACTAGGTTATAATCAGGAATTGAACACTTACAAAAGAGTGTTTGCGCAAAGAAACGACCTGATATCACAGGACCTAAATGATCTCGATCTCGGATCAGGTGATGTTCTTGCTAATGGAAATGCTAATGAATATGCACTATTAGGAGGTTTCTTTCGGGTAAATTATGATTACGAAGGCCGGTATCTTTTAGAAATAAATGGACGTTATGACGGCACCTCTAAATTCCCTCCCGGAAGTCGTTTTGGATTTTTCCCGTCTATTTCAGCAGGATGGCGTATCAGTCAGGAGAAATTCTTCCCCCTAAAAGGCATTGTTGACGAGCTGAAATTCAGAGGATCCTATGGTTCGCTCGGCAATCAGCAAGAAGCAGCAGAATATGGCTATATCCCGTTATTATCCCGTGGAACTATAGCCTATATAACTGATGGAAAAAAGACTGAATATTTATCCTCTCCAACTCCTATTTCTCCCAACCTGACCTGGGAAAGAGCAACTTCTGCAAACTTTGGAGCAGATGCCGGATTTCTGGATAATCGTTTAACCGCGACATTTGACTACTATGTTCGCAATACATTCGACATGTTAACGGAAGGCAGAACCGTATCGTCGGTTTTCGGTGCTGCTTCACCAAAACAAAATGCAGCAGATTTGCAAAGCAAGGGATGGGAACTTGCCCTAAACTGGACACAGAACGGCTCATTGGCCGGAAAACCGTTTAACTGGAATGTTGGCTTTGGTATATCGGATTACACTGCCGAAATCACAAGATTTGATAACCCAAACAACCTGCTGAGCACCTACTATGTAGGACAACAAATAGGCGAGATCTGGGGTTATCGTGTAGGTGGTCTCTTCCAAACAGATGCAGAAGCCCAGGCTTATAAAATAAATCAAGACTATGTAAACCAGCAGCGCTTAAGAGCACCCGGAAACTGGGCTAAACTAGCCGCTGGTGATGTAAAATTTCTCGATGTCAATGGAGATGGAGTTGTAAATAACGGAAAAAATACATTAACAGATCATGGAGATTTGGAAGTGATAGGGAATTCTCTGCCCCGTTATTCTTACGGCATCAACGCAGGGGTTAACTGGGGAAATTTTGACCTTTCGGTTATGTTCCAGGGGATAGGAAAACAACAGTGGTACCCTGGAAACAATGCCGATAAATTCTGGGGCCCCTTCTCCCGACCTTATTACTCTTTCGTAGATAAAGACTTCCTTAGTGACGTATGGACTCCAGAAAACCCAAATGCTTATTTCCCAAAGCTGAGAGGTTACGAAGCATTAAATGACAGGGGAGAGTTAAATGTAAAAAACGACAGGTATTTACAGGATCTGGCATACATCAGATTAAAAAATCTAACAATAGGATTTAGCCTTCCTGAAACCGTATTAAAAAAGATCAAGCTGTCAAAAGTAAGGGTGTACTTAAGTGGAGAAAACCTGTTTACTTTCACCAAACTGCGATCCGATTATATTGACCCTGAACAAGCAGCCGGAGATTATAACAATACTACTGCAGATCCAAACGCAAGAGTATATCCTTTCAGTAAACTTTACTCTTTCGGTTTAGATATATCCTTTTAATTATTAACTATACTTAAGATGAAAAATATAAAAATATCAACAATTGCCCTTTGTATTCTTTTTACGGCATGTAAAAAGGACTTCCTTGACAGGCAACCTTTGGCTCAGATTTCACCTGATGCTTTTTTTAGAACAGAAAGCGACTTAAAACTTTATACCAATTCCTTTTATACTGTTATTCCCTCTGCCGAAGGCATCTATAACGAGGGCGTAGATAACGTTGTAAAGTCCGATCTTGGAGAGCTGATTACAGGAAACCGTACAGTGCCTATTTCCGGAGGCGGTTGGACGTGGACTGAACTGAGAAAGATCAACTATTTTCTGGAAAATTACGACAACATTATGCCATCAGAAGCTGGTAAAAAATATGCAGCAGTAGCAAGATTTTTCAGGGCATATTTTTATTTCGACAAAGTTTCGAGATTTGGTGATGTCCCATGGTATTCAAAAACAATTGCATTTGAGGACGAAGAAGCCTTATCAAAAGCGCGCACACCAAGAGCTCAGGTAATGGATTCAGTGCTTGCCGATCTGGATTTTGCTATTGCCAATGCTGATGAGGGTAAGAATGTAGAACGGGTAACCAAATGGACTGCGCTTGCACTAAAATCTAGAATATGTCTTTTTGAAGGTACATTCAGAAAATATCATGCTGAATTTACACTACCCGATGCAGATCGTTTTCTGCGAGAATCGGTTTCAGCTTCAGATCAATTAATGTCGACAGGCCCATATAGTATATACAAATCAACTCCCGAAAAGTCTTACCTCGATCTTTTTGCATCAAAAGCTGCAATAGATCAGGAAGTTATTCTAACCAGACGCTTTAGTACCGGATTACAGGTTTGGCATAACTTGAATTATTACACCATTACGGCATCATATGGCAGACCGGGATTAAACAAAAGTCTGGTGAACACCTATCTAATGAAAGACGGCAGCAGATTTACCGACAAACCTGAATTTAATAAGATTCAATTCTTTGAAGAAGTACAAAACCGTGATCCACGCTTAGCACAAACCATCCGTACGCCTGGTTACACACGTATAGGAAATACCAAAGTGTTAGTGCCCGAGTTTAATGCTTCAACTACCGGTTACCAGGTTATAAAATACGTGACCAGCGAAGCAAATGACTCATTCAATAAATCTGATAATGATATGCCTATTTTTAGAATGGCAGAGGTATTACTAAATTTCGCTGAAGCAAAAGCTGAACTGGGAGAAGCAACCCAACCAGATATTGATCGATCAATTAAGCTATTACGCGATAGAGTTGCAATGCCAAATTTAAATATTGTTGCTGCAAATGCTAACCCCGATGCTTATCTTGCTTCACAGTATCAAAACGTAAATGGAGGAAACAAAGGTTTGATTTTGGAAGTTAGACGTGAGCGCAGAATTGAACTGGTGATGGAAAGTCTGCGTTGGAATGATTTGATGAGATGGAAAGAGGGTCACCTAAATGCAGAACCATATAAAGGCATGTATTTTCCGGGGCTTGGTAAATATGACCTGGATAAAAATGGGACAACGGATGTGGAAATCTATACTGGCGACAAACCCACAGGACCAGGAGTACAGTTCTTGAAACTAGGAAGTGAGATCATCCTTGAAAACAACACTAGTGGGGGTAACGTATTGGTTAATCCGGGAACGCCCAAAACTTTCCGTGAAGACAGAGACTATCTATTTCCAATTCCAATACAAGAGCTTCAGTTGAATGAGAACCTGGTACAAAACCCTAATTGGGAAGGCAGAAATTAATTTAATTTAACACGTATATGAAAACATATCTTAAACATCTGACAGTAATTTTGGTCTTAAGTAGCTTCAGTTTGCTTGCTATGGCAAATATTGTAAATAAAGGAGCAGACTCTTTAAAAATAATGACCTATAATATTCATCATGCAAATCCTCCGGCTCAGGAAGGCGTAATTGATCTTCAGGCAATAGCCGATGTCATCAAAAGCCAGTCGCCAGACCTTGTAGCTTTGCAGGAACTGGATGTATTAACTCCGCGAAGCGGCAATGTTGATCAGGTAAAAAAGCTGGCAGAATTAACAGGTATGTATAGTTTCTTTTCAAAAGGAATAGATTATGATGGAGGAGAATATGGCGTTGCGATACTCTCTAAATTTAAAATCAACAAATCTGAGCGCTTCCCGCTTCCGTTTAAAGAAGGGCTAAAAGCAGAGCAACGCTCACTGGCAATAGTAAATGTTACACTGCCAGATGGGACTAAACTGGTTTTTGCTTGTACCCACCTTGATCTGAAAGACGAGCATCGCTTATTGCAGGTTGCCGAGATCAGCAAGATATTGGGAAGTAGGAAAACAGATGTTATTCTCGCCGGAGACCTTAACCTTACCGCTACTACTCCTGCCATGGCTATATTGGAGAAACATTTTACCCGCAGCTGCGAACAGCATTGTGCGCCTACCATCCCAGATGTAAATCCAAATAAAGAGATTGACTTTATCCTCTTAAAAAAGGGAAGCAAACTTAAGGTTACCTCTCATCAGGTTATAAATGATATTCATGCCTCAGATCACCTTCCTTTGGTGGTTACTTACTCCAAATAGGAACCTTATTTAAGCGCGCATCTGCCCATGCAGATACGCGCTTAAATATCTCCTACTTAAATCCTCATAACGTATATTTGTTTTAACTTAAATTTAGATTATGGATTTAAAACTTCAGGGTAAAGTCGCTTTTATTAGTGGTTCTACAGCAGGAATAGGATTTGCCATTGCACACAGCTTATTAAAGGAAGGCGTAAAAGTGATTATCAACGGTCGCGCGGAGAAAGGTGTTAATGCTGCCGTAGAAAAATTGAAAAGCCTTGTAAAGGGCGCAGATGTTTCAGGGCTGGCTGCCGATTTCGGAAATGCGGAAGAAGTAAATACATTAGTCAAAAACCTTACTGATATTGATATACTCATTAACAATGCAGGTATTTTTGAACCAAAACCCTTTGAAGAAATACCGGACGAGGATTGGTTCAGGTTTTTTGAAGTAAACGTTATGAGTGGCATCAGGCTGTCCCGTCACCTATTTCCAAAAATGTTAAAGAAAAACTGGGGTCGGATCATATTTATTTCAAGCGAATCCGCAGTTTTTATTCCGGATGAAATGATCCACTACGGAATGACCAAAACAGCACAGTTAGCTATTAGCAGAGGCTTGGCGGAGCTTAGTAAGAACACTGGAGTAACGGTAAACAGCATTCTTCCCGGCCCAACTAAATCTCAGGGTGTAGGTGCTTTTATTGAAGATTTAGCAAAAGCAGGAAACATTTCAGTTGCCGAAGTAGAAGTCGATTTTTTTAAGAACATGCGCCCAACCTCTTTACTGCAAAGATTTCTTTCAGTCGATGAAATTGCCAATACAGTTACCTACTATGCAAGTCCATTAGCATCTGGTACAAATGGAGCTGCAATTCGAGTGGAAGGTGGATTGGTAAGATCGATCCTGTAAAGAAAAAGCTGTCAAATATTACTTTATCTTACTGGTATCAAGTTCCCAGTCGTCTGTTCTAAAAGGTGCTACGGGCAAACCGGCCCTACTAAAAAGATTACCCAGCCCTGCATTACTAAATTGGTAGCGGACAGCAACCGGTGCTTTTACTTGCTTATTTGAAACAATGATTTTATTACCTTTTATTTTAACCGCTGCAGGGTAAAACACTTTATCGGTGCCAGCTATAAAAATCTCCTTTGGTTTGTCGCCCTTCAGCACTAGTCCTGTTTCGGCGAAATCCAAATCAATCTCTGCATTACTTCCATTCACATTTAAAGATTTAAAAATTGGGCTTTTATAAGCGCCTTTTTTTAAGCCGTAGGTTTCAACTAAAGCCAAATTAGCCAACCGTAGACCTACATCCTTTTTATTGGTTGGATGGATGTTTAATGTATCGCTAACCAAATCAGAAACTACTACCATTCCTGTCTTTTCTATAGCGAGGTTTTTTGTCTGTGCTTCCCTCAATAATGCACCAATATTATAACTATCATACTTATAAGGAGCTATTTGTACATAATAAAAAGGGAAATTATTATTCCAGGCCTTGCGCCAGGCACTTATCATGGTATTCATTAATTCAGCATAGCTTGATGCAGTTGTGGTATTACTTTCGCCCTGGTACCAGATAGAACCTGCTATGTTATAATTAACAAGGGGAGCAATCATTGCATTGTAAGCGTAACCCGGGGCGATAGGCCACCATGGAGCAGGCGTTTTTTTTGCTGCCGCATCCTTTAAAATCGCATTACCTTCTACTAAATTTTCAGGTGTCCAAACTTCGGCAGGTGTACCACCCCAATTGCTGCTGATCAGTCCTATCGGCACGTTTAAATCTTTGTTCAACTCTTTCCCAAAATAATAGCCTACAGCACTAAATGCCTTTAAGGTATTGCTATCGCAAGCGACCCAGCTACCCTCGGTATTATCCTGAGGTGTTTTTGAAGTTGTTTTAGGTATTTTGAAGAGTTTAATATTTAGCTTACTAAGCTGCGCAAATTCTTCCTTAATGCTAGTAAGTCCATTATTGTGGCTCCACTCCATGTTAGATTGTCCACTGCATATCCATACTTCTCCGATAAATATATTTTCGAGTGTAATTTTATTTTCACCTTCAAGCACAACAGTATAAGGGCCACCTGCTTGTGGTGTTTGAATACTAATTTGCCAGCTTGCATTTCCATCTGTTAATGCTTCGATGGTTTTATTGTCCCATGAAGTAGTAATTTTTATCTTCTCACCAGGCGAACCCCAGCCCCAGAGCTTAGTGGCCGATTTCTGCTGTAATACCATATTGCTACTTAATATATTTGGCAAACGGATATTCGCATATAGGGAAAAGGTCAAAAAAGAAAGAATCAGGGATAGTAAGGTTTTTTTCATTTGGTTATATTTTCAATAGTTTAAAAGCGGTTTCTCCGTAAGAGATTTTGTCTTTAATATATAAAATTATTTATAAAGTGACCTCTCTGTAGCATTAAATCAACTTGAATATTTACAAAATCCTGATTTTTATTTCAAATTTTTAATTATTATTACATAAATTGATTATTTAGAAATTATCGTTCTTGGAATAGCGCTTTAGTATATTTGATAAAACTAAAAAGATATGTAACAAGCTATTATTATAAATTTGCGAAATCTTCAAAATATTTGACGCATTTAGCCCTTAAGAATCTTGAGCCAGAAACCTAAGAAATTTCAAATAGTAGCAAGACGATAAACAGAGCTCACGCTTATCGCGTGGGCCCTGCTTATCCGTTGTGCGGTCTCCTAGTACCTCTGGCTCGATAAGTGGGGTTCCGCGTTTTTTGCATTCACCCCTCCTATCAGATTCCATATAATATCAGCCATGATCATTAAATATGGAAGTACTCATAACAATACTTTACGCTCTAATTCTTTACCCACCAGATTGAGCAAAGCCGCCATGAATTGAGGGTTTATACAATGCCACGCAATCATTACACATTGCATAAGCAATTTTGAATTGTCTAAATACTAATTACTAGCTACTCCATACTAACATAACAACATTTAAAAAACGAATCAAATTATCGTAATGGTTGCACTTTGCCCAAAAATTCATCCTTAAAAAACATGAAGAAATTAAAGAAAACACCCAAACCTACCTATGTAATGGCTACAATATGTTTAAATTTCGTCAATATATCACGCAAAAAAGATCCTGAGCCAACTCTAGTTCATTTGAAATCGTTCCTTCAAGAATAACTTTACCTTGACAACAGCATTTTTCCTACATAGTTCAAATTTTTCAAGATCCAGTTCATATCGGATCTAGATTTGCAGATAGTGTGGGGATTCTTTTTTTCAATCTATCATTTGTTGTATCTTTACAGAGAGTGAAAAGATGGACTATTAAATTTTTAACTTAGTAATATGATTAATCAAGGTATTATTTCTGAAGAAGGCTTTGTAAAAAAGGGGCGCATGAAAAAATCACCCTTTCATATGCAACCTGAAGAATTAAAAAGATGGGAAGAAAAGGAAAAAGCCTACGTTCGTAATTATCTATTTTCTATTGGCCAGCCATTGGTCTATAAAAAAAATGGCAAAATGGTAGCTGAGTATGCTGATGGTCGAGTAGAAAACATCTAGCTTTGGCTAAAATTTACATCATTGCAGGCCCTCCAGGTGTTGGCAAAAGTACATCAGGAAGTTCGGTTGTTCCCGATGGACTTACTATATTAGATCCAGATCAAATTGCTAATCGCTATAAAACCCAAGGCTTTTCAGATTATAAGGACATAGGTAATTTAAGATTTAATGAGCTGGTAAAAAAAAAGCTTTTTAAAGGAGATGACTTTGTAATTGAATTAAATCTGGGTTATCAAAATCACTATGACTTTATAACCTCTATCAAAAATTTCAATACCGATAACACTATCGACGTACTACTATTCCACACAGACACCATTAATCTTTGCCTCCAAAGAGCGGAAAGAAGATACCAATCAGGACTTCATCTTGTTAAGCCTGACACCATCAAAGAGATGTATCAAAATACTATTCCTCTGTTAATGGCAAATTTTCCTTTGGTGTCAACTTTTGTTGCTGTAAATGTAACCCCTGAAGATCTACCAAAAATCTGCCTTGAATATAGTAGATCAGAAAATAAGCTAATCTTAGACAACCAGCACCCCAAATGGATAGAAGATGATCTTTTAAACTTTCTAGAATCACAGGTTAAACAGTCACAATCATTAAAAACTAAAATTCACAAAAGGACTAAGGGCATTAAAAGAAGAAAAGGCAAAGGTATCTAATTATCTAATCTACTTTAGCTATCTTTTCTTGAAATCCAGACTAACTATACGACTTGATATACATAATTGCAGAAATACGTTATATATGTAATTATACCTTCAATCGTGTCAACCGCGGTTATATACATTGGTGTAAGCACCGATGAGCAAGCTCAAAAAGGTTACTCAGAACGAAGCCAGGGAGACCGGCTTCAAAAATTCTGCACAGCCAGTAATATCGAAATTTCCGGGGTCATCTACGAAGATCATCCTGCCAAAACATTCCACAGGCCCGCCTGGTCAGGACTTATGGCAGATTTCAACGGTGGCAAGGCAAACAGGCCCAACCTTATCCTATTTACCAAATGGCACAGGTTCAGCAGAAATGCAGCAGATGGAAGTTCCATTATTAATAAAATAGAAACAAACTACCCAATACCCCCCTTAAAACGAAAAAAGGATGCCAGATCTTTTAAAATACGGCATCCAGTCTGGTGTCCTCGAAGGGATTCGAACCCCCATCATCAGAACCGGAATCTGACATTCTATCCATTGAACTACGAAGACAAAGTCCGCAAATATATAAAATTGATTGAATACATTAATGCCTGTTTTAGACATTAACGCATTATCCAACATTAAAAGCAATCAATAACTATTATCACCAGAAAAATATAGCAACTACGCTTTAACTATTTAATACAAAACAATATATTTACCCTATCAAGTTCTGTACGGATCAGAAAAATCAATATAACAACAAAGAACCAAATTAACCTTATGAAACTACATTTAACTCTATTGGTAATGATATGCCTTGTAATTGCAAGTTGCAGTAAAAAGCCTACTGAAAACCAACCCGACGATGATGTTAGTTTAGGTAATGACTCTTTGGTTAAAAGATTAAATCTAAAAATTACTGATAAACAAAATCTGATCGTTAAAGTATTGGTTTTTAAAGATAGTAAAGGTAGTTATGTAATTGCCGGAGCTAAGGACAAAAAATACTGGATAGGCTATTTTGATGGGTCTGGAAATCAATTAAAGGTTAAAACTTACACAGAAGATCCTACTGAAATTCCAACAGCTAGTGGAACTAAAGTCCAGGTGGGCTATAATTTTTATATCAGAATAAAAGAGGTAAATAAAGTTGTTTACATTACCCGACAAATGAGAGAAAGCCAGATAAATAATGCGGCCGATCCGTTTATTGAAGACTTCACTAAAATTGACATCAACAGCAGTGCAATTACGAATACTTACACCCCTGTAATACCTGGCAAAGATGAGCCTTTCACTTCTGAAATGTTGCCATGGACTAGTAGCCTTACCGAGATCACAAAAAGCAAATTAGACATTGCTGGTAAGATTATAAGCTCTGTAAATTATATATACAACCAACAAGGAACCCTGGCAGGAAGTTTTCCTTCTCCAAGAGACCTTAAATATGCTGAAAAGGCTTTATCTGATTCTGAATATATCCTAGTAACCAGCGATTTTCATTTTGTTTGTAAAAGACTGGCTGATAATTCTGTAAAATACGACATAGATCTTTTGGAAAAAATCGGAGAAATTAGAAGCGGTGTTATTAATGAAATAAAGATTAACAGCAGTTCAATTGAAATCGATTATTCGGTGGTTAACAAAGACGGTGTAAGCATCGATGTCAGAAACGAAATAAGGTCAACAACCGGAGAAGAGCTGTAAAGCCAATACAAGGCACCTTTGGTAATAGAATTGTTATATAATTTATTAAAGAAGGATTTTCTCTTTGATAAATGTTCTATTTGTTAAAAAATAATTATGCCCTCCGTTCAAAAGAAATCTGCCCCACTTTTACTTGTTGTATTGGCCTTTCTTATCGTTTACGCGGTATGGGGCTCAACCTATTTTTTCATTTCTAAAGCTGTAGCCGGCTTTCCACCATTCTTTTTAGGCGCATTTAGATTTATCATTGCAGGCACCCTCCTCCTTGGCTGGTGCATTTTTAATGGTTTACCCGTATTTAATAAAAAGAATATATTTCATGCAGGCATAAGCGGTATACTGATGCTTGGCGTGGGTAATGGAATAGTGATCTGGGTAGAACAATTTTTACCGAGTGGACTGGTTGCCATTATGGTTTCGTCAGCAGCAATCTGGTTCGTGATATTAGATAAGGGTAAATGGAAAGAAAACTTTAGCAACAAATTTACTGTTGCAGGTTTAATCATCGGCTTTTTAGGTGTAATTCTTTTATTCTGGGAACAGCTAACTGCCAGCTTCTCTGTGCAGCAAGACTCTCGAAATGTTCTTGGCATGATCCTTTTAATCATTGGCCCAATTGGCTGGGCTGGCGGGTCCTTGTATTCAAAATATCATCCCGCACCTGATACCCCTGCATCAGTTTCTACCGCATGGCAGATGTTAATTGCAGGAGTTTTATTTATACCGGGAAGTATGATTGCTGGAGAAATGAATGGCTTTCAGTTCCAAAATGTTCCTGAATCTGCATGGTGGTCAATTGTCTATCTGATTATATTTGGATCAATAGTGGCATTTAGCGCCTATGTATGGCTGTTACAGGTTCGCCCTGCAACACAGGTAAGCACTTATGCTTATGTAAACCCTGTGGTCGCGGTATTACTTGCTGTATTTTTTGCAAATGAGATCATAAGCATTATTCAGATAACAGGTCTAGTTATTATTTTGGCCAGTGTTTTACTCATTAACCTGTCTAAATATAAAAAGTCGCCCGTTAAGGCGACTTAATTCATAAACTAAAATTAACCAATATTAATTACCGCTAAATTTGCCTCACGATAATTAATTCTGGTGCTGAACTACAGAATAATACTTTAGTTCAATAATATCATTTGGTAAGGGTTTAGTGTTCCATGATTTGTGAATGGCCAAAGCTGCTCCAACTGAAGTTGCCTGCGCCATAAAGGCTGCAAATACTTCAAGTTCAGGAAATGCGATGGCCAGCAAATTCATAAATATGGCATTTTTACTAAATCCTCCGTCTACAAATATTCGTTTTACCTTGGTCCCCTTAAGCACCCTGTTTGTAGCTATATACTGCAGATTTACCAGATCTAAAACAAGTTGATGATAAGCTATAATATCTGATGAATAGTCTGCCAGGCTTCGCTCTCCAAAAGAAGTAATATCCGATTGGGGCTTTTGCTCCAGCTCTTCGATAATCTTTGGATCGTACGGAACAGAGCGATAAGTGATGATGTCTGTACCGAAATGAGTTGCAATTCGTTTCACCTGCTGTTCATGCTCATATCCTGAAAAAAGACGTGATGCTTTAACCGGCTTACCCTCGTATTGCAGATAACAAAGGCAATCATTTTCCAGCTCCTCTGCTGTAAGCGGGCTAGCGTTAAAAGGGTTAAGGCTAATACACCATGTACCTGTAGATAATAAAATAAATGGTTCGTGGAAATTTACCAAATAAGGCACCAAAGCCGCTGAGCTATCATGAAGCCCTGCCCCTACAGCATAATTGTTGCCTGGAAATGCAGCAGGCATTACACTGTTTGAAGGAACAATGGGTGCAAGCTTGTCAAATAGACCTTCTTTTTTAACCCATTCGTGGTATGTGTTTTTAGTGAAATCCCATAAGTTGGTATGACAGCCTATACTGGTAAGGTCCGAATATGCTTCGCCTGAAATCAGATAGCTAAGGTACTGCGGTAAATGAAGCGCATACTTTATTCTTTTAAAGAGTTCAGGGTTCTCGTATTTAATCCGATACAATTGCATTCCCGAATTCAGGCTCCCTAATACCGGAGATGCGGTGAGATTAGAGAACGCTTCTTTTCCTCCGTAGGTATTATAAAATTGTTCCGTGAGTTCCTCTGGATAGGCCTTCAGATAATTATATAGTGGTGCCAAAGGATTCCCGGTCTCATCTATATAAACAAAGCTGGCACCGTAAGTTGCAAAATTAATAGACTTTATTTCGAAAGCCGGATTTCTAAAAACCTCCCTTAAGGAATCAAAAATAGATAACCTTAAGCTTTCCAAATTCTCGCACGGGTCCCCATCCTCATCTACAGTTTCAGTAAAACGTGCTGATCTTTCAAAAACTATTTTATAGTTCTCATCAAAAAGAAACAGCTTCTTATTGGTTTTACCAACATCAAAAATCGCTATTACAGGGATTGCCTTCATTTTAACTCCCATCAATTACAACCCTGTTGCTACCGTTTTTGCTCCACGGTTTTTAATTAACTCTTGTCGCACATTGAATTTCCTGAAAGCTTCAAGCGGTGATAATGCTGCACCTGAACGTAAACGTGCTTCGGCTACCAACGGACGTACATCTGTTCTGAAGGCCTGCTGTAAGATTTCCTGACTGCGTGCTACATCATTCATAGCTTGTGCTTCCTGTAAAGCAACACGATCAACAGATAGTGCCTGAGCGTAAGCAATCATTATAGCCTCTACAGATTGTAAAAGATCTTCAAGCGGATCTTTTACATTATGTGATGCATCAATCATCCAACCCAGGTCTTCTCTATGATCCATTCCGCGGGCGTCCATACCTTCAACAAGTTCATTAAATATAAGGAACAGTTGATACGGTTTAATGCTACCGGCGGTTAAATCATCATCACCATATTTTGAATCGTTAAAGTGGAAACCACCTAGTTTTTCTTCCATTAGCAAAAGCGAAACAATTTGCTCAATATTTGCATTTGGCAGGTGGTGGCCAAGATCTACCAAAGTATATGCTTTTGGCCCTAGTTTATTGGCAAATAATAAAGATTGCCCCCAGTCTCCCACTGTTGTTGAATAAAAATTAGGCTCAAAAGCTTTATATTCTACAAATATCTTCCAGTCACTTGGTAAAGCTGCATAGATTTCGCGCAAACTTTCTAAAGTATTTTGAAAGGCTTTTCTGAAATTAAGCTGCCCCGGGAAACAAGATCCATCTGCCAGCCATACAGTAAGCGCTTTGGAACCCAATTCAATACCCTGACGAATAACTTCTATGTTATGGTCAATGGCATGTTTTCTCACAGCTTTATCTACGTGCTGTAACGATCCGAATTTATAACTCTGTGCCTGATCTGGCTGATCCTGAAACGTATTTGAGTTCATAGCATCAAAACGTAAACCATGCTGTGCAGCCAAAGCTTTAATTGCATTTGTATTATCAGCTACGTCCCATGGAATGTGTAAAGAAATAGCACCACTTGAGCCGTTAAGCTTGTGTAGCAAACCTATATCTTCAATTTTTTCTTCCAGATTTCTAGGTTCACCTCCTGAGGAGAAACGCCCAAATCTTGTTCCGCCTGTACCTAAAGCCCAGCTTGGAATAGCGATCTGGAAATCTACCAGTTTCTGAATAATACCTTGAGCGTTAGAAATTTCTGATGTAATGAAGTCAAGCTGACGCTCATGTTTGGCCAAAAGCTCGCTGTTATGTGATTCTAATTGATAATTTTCTAGTTTCATCTGTGTAGGTTTTAAGTTTTAACGAACAAAGGCATTTGCAACGCCCCCATCCACATTCAATACATTACCTGTTGATTTATTCATTAGTCCGCCAACAAAAGCAAAACATGCGTTAGAGATATCCTCAGGCAATATCACTTCATTAAGCAAGGTACGCTTTGCATAGAAAGCTGGCAACTCTTGTACCGTAATTCCATATGCTTTAGCTCTGCCTGCAGCCCATTCGCCTTCCCAAATCTTACTGTCTGATATTACAGCATCAGGGTTAACCGTATTTACGCGGATATGATCGGCCCCAAGTTCAGCTGCATTTAATCTGCTTAAGTGTAACTGAGCAGCTTTTGCAGATCCATAGCCAGCGTTGTTTGGTCCCGAAACCAATGCATTTTTACTAACTATATTCAATACATCGCCACCAGTAGCCTGTTTACGCATTATCTCTACCCCGGCCTGGGTAACAAGGAACTGACCCTTTACCAGAATATCATATAATAGATCCCAATCTTTTTCAGTATGCTCTTCAATAGGTTTTGAAATAGAGATACCGGCACAATTTACCACTATATCCACCCCTCCAAATTCCAGACTTGCGTCTTCAAAAGCATTTTTAATGCTTGCTGAATCGGTTACATCTAATATTACAGCAGTATAAGCATCCTTACCGAACTCATTGTTAAAGCTGTCGTTAGCTTTTTGCAGCCTGCCTGCATCATTATCATTGATTACAGCACATGCACCTTCTTCTATAAATTTGCGGGCAATGGCTTTACCAATACCGCCGGCGCTGCCAGTAATGAGGGCTACTTTACCCGAAAGTGGTTTTGGTTTAGGCATTCTTTGCAATTTTGCCTCTTCCAAAAGCCAATATTCAATATTGAATGCTTCCTGTCTCGGTAAAGAAGTGTATTCAGATATGGCTTCAGCGCCTTTCATTACATTGATGGCATTAGTATAAAACTCGGCAGCAACTCTGGCAGTTTGTTTATCCTTAGAGAAAGAGAACATTCCTATTCCAGGATATAATATAATTACCGGATTAGCATCGCGCATTGCCGGACTGTTATCATGTTTACAAGAATTATAATATTCGGCATACATTTTACGATATGCTTCAAATTCAGGAGCCAATCTTTCTTTCAGTGCTTTAACCTCACTGATGTCCTCATTAGGTGCAAGTTTAAGTACCAGCGGACTTATCTTAGTGCGCAGGAAATGATCAGGACAGCTTGTTCCAAGTGGCGCTAAACGATCTAAATCATTAGAGTTAATAAACTCCAGCACTCTTGCATCATCAGTAAAATGACCTGCCATATGCTTTTCACTTGAGCAGAATCCTCTTAATACAGGAGCAATAGCAGCGGCTTGTTTACGGCGTAGATTTTGTGCGGCACTTTCAATTTTCTGACCTCCAAATACAGGTTTTTTCTTACCGTAGTTGGCTTCAAGATATTCGGCACATTTTTCTATTACTTCAAGGGTATTGATATAACTTTCGAAGGCTGTATCTCCCCAGGTAAACAACCCGTGCGAGCCTAACATAATGCCTCTTATGCCTGGGTTTTCATCTAAACATTTACGTAATTGTAATCCAAGCTCAAAGCCTGGTTTTTGCCACGGTACCCAGCCAATTGTTCCGTTAAATAATTCTTTAGTGATACGTTCACCATCTTTAGCTGCTGCTATCGCAATTGCAGCATCTGGATGCAGGTGATCTATGTGTTTAAAAGGTAAAAAACCATGTAATGGCGTATCGATAGACGGAGCTTTAGATTTCAAGTCATATATGCAATGGTTAAACAATTCAACCATTTCATCTTCATGTGCAAGTCCTCTGTAAATATTTTTAAGATTACGCAAGCTATCCACATACAATGCAGCCAAACCGCTTTGTTTCAATGTACCTAAATCTCCTCCAGATCCTTTAACCCACATTACTTCGGTATCCTGCCCGGTTAAAGGGTGCTTTGCAATTGCCTTACAAGAGGTATTGCCACCTCCATAGTTTGTAAGTCTTAGATCAGCACCTAGTAAATTTGAACGGTAGATTAACAATGCAACCTCGTCACCAGCCAGTTCAGCAGCCTTTGCATCATCCCACAAATAACTTACATGTTTAAAATCAGTTGTTCTAACAGTCATAAAAATATTTCATTAATTAAATTTGTATTTACTTGATTGAGTTTCCGTAGCCAACAATTAGCACAGAAATAATAATAATAGCTATACCTGCTATCACGGTACCGAAAGTTTTCTTCTTTACTCCCGACCATTCCTTCAATGCAAGACCCCAGGCATTAGCAATTAGAATAATAAATGCCATGTGCAGTATCCATGAACTGGCTCCGTTACCTAGTTTACTTTCGCCCATTCCATAAAAGAAGAATTGCAAAAACCAGGTGGTACCTGCCAGCGCAGAAAATATGTAGTTCTTTAAAAGAGGTGTCTCTTTGTTGGTATAATCACCGAAAGTTTTGTTACGGAAATTCAAGATCATACACCAGATCAGGTTGGTAGTTAACCCGCCCCATAATATGAGGATATAAGTTACATTGTTTTGGAAAAGGAATTCGCCCTGCCCCGGATGTGTACTTTTCCAAATATCATTTGCGGCATTGGCCATGTCTTTTCCGGCATCAATACCAAATGCAAAACAAGCACTAAGGATACCCGAAATAATTGATACGGTAAGGCCCAGACCAATTTTGTATTCGTTATTAGATGGATCGGCCTTACCTGCCGCTACCAGGTCTTTTTCTTTCATACCGCCGGCCTTACCACAAACTATAATCCCTATAACGCAGATCGCTAATCCCAGTAAAACCATTTGTCCCCATTGGCTGTTCAACATATCTGTTAAACTATCCTTTCCGGGTTTTGGATTAAAATTATAATATATTGAAGGAATTATTGCTCCGAAAACAGAACATAGTCCGAGAATAATAGAGCTCCCTAATGATACCCCGAGGTACCTAACGCCTAAACCATAAGTTAATCCGCCTATTCCCCACAACGCGCCGAAAAAATAAGTAAGTAATAAGATTTTACCGTTTGTTGCAGCAATGATATCTGTAAAACCCGGGATGGTAAGCCATGCTGCAAAAGGCGGCACAAGTAACCACGAAAAGATACCACCTACAATCCAGTAACTCTCCCAGGCCCATCCTTTAACCTTCTTATAAGGAATATAAAAACTACCAGAGGCAAAACCTCCTATAAAATGGAAAATGACCCCGAAAATTACTTGCATATTTATTGAACTTTATATTTGGTTAAAATAATAAGCCTAATTTATACAAGTAGATTTTTAAAACTGTCATGTACTATCATGAAGAAGTACAAATAAATTCATTACAGTCTAAAAAAAATTAAATTGATGCTCTGCGGGTATAGTAAAAAGGCACTTCAATATGACGTCTGGAGTTATCCAGGATAAGATTTGCAGCCACAGTACCCATAAATCTAAAGTCAGTAGAAATAGTAGTAATACCGTTTAATAATATTTTCTTTAAAGGTGTTTCATTGTAAGATATTACGCCTACATTCTTTCCTATTTTATATTTCATACTAATAAGCCGCTCTAATAAAATCACCAGATCGGCTTCCATTAAATTAATAAAAGCTTCTCCTTCGTTTATCGGCTCTACAGATATGTCACTTACTACGTGATGAGAAAAGGCATACTGGTGACAAAAGCGATGGAACCCATCTAAAATCTCTTTAGGAAAATAACTTTTTTTAGGAAAAATGATTTTTAGTGTGTGGTATTTGCTAAGCTCATTACGAGCCTGTTCTAAAGCATCGTAAATATTCTTTTCAAAGTTTTCATAAGCCGCAGCATAATCGCCATCAACCCCTTTTATTTTTTTATCCAGTAAAACGAGTTTTTCTTTTGGAATGGTATTTATGATATCTCTGGCATATTCTTCGCCTTCAATAAAATGAGGAATAATCACATAATGAGAATATTCTTCTTTTTTATCGGTCAGAAATCGTTTAAAAAGTCTGAAATCATTGTTATAGATATAAAAATCCACGGATACATCCTCGCCCAATGCAGCAATAAATGCATCGTAAACAATCTTTTTATGTGCGCTAAGTTTATTGAAAAGTAGAAACACCTTTAGTTTCTGCTTAAAATCTATATTGGCAATATAATAGCCTTTACCCGGAACGGAGTTAATTACACCTATGTTTTTAAGGTACTTGTATCCTTTTTCAGCGGTATCACGCGAAATCTCCAACTTATAACTCAACTCATTAATAGAGGGCAATAAATTGTCTTTCTTTAACTTACCTAGCTCAACAGCTTTTATAATTGCGCTGGACAGTTGCAAATATTTAGGTGTTGCAGAATACTCATCAATATGAATAAAATCAAAAAACTTAGTCTTCATCTTTCTAAAAGTAAGTAATTTAATGCAATTCGGCTATATCAGACAAATAACTGCTATCTGATTTCAAACTGATATTTACCTGCCCCAACGTTTGTTTTACCAGTAACAGGTTTACCATCTTTAAAGGCTTTTTTCCCCTCTGTTAATGGAAAAGTAATTGTAGCACTTGAATTTGCAGGAATAGTTACGGTATAGATTACAGCATTTCCAGATCTTTTCCATGAAGACACGATCTTACCATAAGGACCATCATGCTCTGCCTCGAAATGTTCTAATCCTGAAACGAAATTAGGACGAAGCTGAATATTCTTAAATCCTGGTTGTTGTTCATCAGGATGAATTCCACCCAAACCTTTAAAGAACCAGCCTCCTATTTCACCAAACATCATGTGATTTAAAGAAATGTCTCTTTCAGCTTTTATATCCCAGTTTTCATATAAAGTAGTTGCTCCATTCACAATCCACCATCCCCATGAAGGGTAGGTATCTTGAGCGGCAAGTTTATATGCAGTTTCTGCCTGGCCATTATCACTCAATGCATTTAATATTGCTTTTGCACCCAAAACACCCACATCAAGATGCATTCCATCGGCAGCAACTCTTTTGGCAAGATTCTCTGCAACTTTTGCAATAAGCTCTTCTGGTACCAATCCCCATTGCAGGGCAACACTTAATTCAGTTTGTACACCTGATGCATAAATGCCCGTTGCGCGGTTTAAATACTTATCGTTTATTGCTTTTTTAATTTTCTCGGCAAGGTTGCTGTAGTAACTGTAATCACCCTGCTTACCGAACATTTTTGCCGCCTTCGCGAGGATAACTGCATCTACATAGTAATAAGTAGAAGAAGTATACTCTAATGATGATTGTGATTTAACAGGCACCCAATCGCCCCTACCAAAGGTTGTTAATCCCGCCGGACTAATTTGCTCTATGTAATTCACATATCTTTTAATGCTGTTATAAGAATCTGAAAGCAACTTGCTATCGCCGTAAAACATATATATATTCCATGGAATTATTGCAATTGTACTTGTCCAGTCGGTTCCATTTGCTGATCCATAGCCCCATCCACCTGTAGGTATAATATCAGGAAGTACGCCATTTGGTTGTTGCTCATCCCTGTGGTCGGCAAGCCATTTTTCATAAACCGTGATTCCGTCAAAATTAAACAGGCCTGTTTCAACAGCAAAGTGCCCATCGCCAGTCCATCCATTCTTTTCTCTTTGCGGACAATCGGTAGGATACCCCATTAGGTTAGACAAGTAAGAATTGTTGGTTGCCCACCATAACCGGTCAATTAGCTTATTTGAAGAGCTTATTTTACCTGTCGCGGTAACATCACTGTGCATGAAGTAGCCGGTGATACTTTCTTTAGTTAATTGTATAGGCTTACTGCTGGTTATCTCAACATACTGGAATCCCTTGTAATTGAACTTAGGCATAAACTCAAGTTCCCCTTTACCTGATAAGGTAACGATATCTGTTTGAAAAGGATCGGTATTGTCTTTCGGGCGATAGTAAACATCAATATTAGATAGGTCTAATCTTCCATTAGCATGCAAACGTTCGCCATGCTTAATACGAATAACAGTTCCTTCCTCTCCGCTTACTTTCATTTTTGTAACTCCGGAAATATTGCGACCCAGATCAAAAACATATACGGTGTCATTAACCTTTTGCATTGTTTTCGAAGGAATTTCTTCGACATTACGAATTGGCTGCATTACCTGACTTACAACATTATTTGATGGAGCAGCTCTAAGCGAGATTCCATTCCACTTCTTATCATCAAAATCTGCAGTATTCCAACCTGGTTGTTCCTTACGCGCATCATAATGCTCGGCAGTATAAATATTGTTAAGCACTATTGGACTTGAACTTGTTTTCCAGTCGCCACCGGAAGTAACCACATCAACAGTTCCATCTTCATAAGTGATTCTTAAATCCAGACAAAAAGTAGGTCTTGCTCTCCAGGGTGCCTTGTCAAAATTCCATACCGCAATAGATTGATGGTTATACCATCCATTGCCAAGTAAAACACCAACAGCATTTTTACCTTTTTGAAGTTGCGCAGTAACATCGTAAGAAACATACAAGTTACGTCTGTCGAAACGGGTGTACATAGGATCAAGTCTATGATTGCCTACTTTTTTCCCATTTAAATATAATTCGTATAAACCAGCAGCAGCAATATATGCCCTTGCAGATTTTATTTTTTTAGCGGGTTCAAATACTTTTCTGAAATATGGAGCCTCACGTTTATCAATATCGTTACCGTCACTAATCCAGGTACCTTTCCAGTTGTCGACTTTCATCATTCCTGTTTCGAAACTCGCCACCGCACCAGATGAAGCTGGTTTACCATCTTTATCCCAAAGCTCAACAAACCAGTAGTATTTAGTAAATGGCTCCAGGGTTTTGCCTTTATAATTAACAAGGTTGGCAGACGAGGTTACTTTGCCAGACTCCCATGAAAGCCCCTTTTTTCTTGCTACTTCTGATGAATCTTTACCTACAATAATTCTATAGGCAGTTTGTTTAGCACCCTGACGGGTATCTGCCATCATCCACGACAAGCGCGGATTTAACAAATCTACCCCAATTGGGTTTATCAAATGTTCGCATTGCAAACCGGAGGGTTTAACTTCATTAGAGTATGCTTTTTCTACCATAGGAATGGCGAAAAGTATCAGCAAGAAAGAATAAAGAAATTTCATTAGAATATTCAGGTAAAGTTGAGTGTGTTTACAATGTTAATTTTCTTAGGCATTTTCAGCAACCTGTACTGTCCTGCTCAAAATACAGAATATTTATTTTATTAATTTCTATAGGAATACTAGATTATTCCTATATTTGTCGCAGCAAATGGTTCTTAAAACTTCCTGCTTATCAAGAAAGACTGAGGGATTGGCCCTATGATGTCTTAGCAACCTCTACAATTTATTGTAAAAGGTGCTAATTCCAATTCGCTGCAAAGCGGAAAAGATAAGATTAAACAGCGCAATGCTCCTTATCAATCATCATAACCAAATCTAATTCTGTTCACGACAAAGTATGTAAGGGATGACCTAAACTATAAATGTATAAAAACATGACACAGAAAGTACACCAAAAAGAAATGCGCTGCTCATCTCCATCTCATTATCCTTCATCTGGTCTTATGATCAGTCAAAAACGAATGCACTGTTGCGTTATTTAATACAAACCAAAAGAATTTATTATACACCCATTTATTTAATTCACATGTTAAAAATATACAAAATTTTTGCGGGGATACTTATATCCTTTTTTTTCCTGCAAACCGTACAGGCACAATCTGTTAAGATAACAGGTACTGTTACCGGAAATCCTGATGGCGAAACCATTCCAGGGGCATCAATTACTATAAAAGGTAAAAAAAGCGGAACCACTACAGATGGTAGCGGTAAGTTTTCTCTTGCTGCAGATGTTAATGATGTGCTTAGTATATCTTATCTTGGATATACTACAAAAGAGATAACCGTTACCGCAGCCACAACTACATTAAATATTGCACTTGATGTTTCGGCCAATGCTTTAAGTGAAGTTGTTGTTACAGCCCTTGGTATCTCTAAAGAAAAGAAATCGCTGGGCTACTCAGTTCAGGAATTAAAATCTAAAGATATTGCTACTGCAAAAGAAACCAACCTGATCAACTCTTTGGCCGGAAAAATTGCAGGTGTACAAACTACAAGTAGCCAGGGCGATATGGGTTCATCAAGAATTATTATTCGTGGCGAAACCTCTATATCAGGTAACAACCAACCCCTCTTTGTAGTGGACGGAGTACCTGTTGATAACTCGCAGAATCTAGGTATAGCTGGATCAAGGGATTTTGCCAACACGATTTCTGATATTAATTCAGAAGACATTGAATCAATCAGTGTGCTTAAAGGTCCAAATGCAGCAGCACTATATGGATCACGTGCAGCAGCGGGTGTTATCCTTATTAAAACCAAAACAGGCAGAGGTCAAAAAGGCTTAGGTATCAGCGTTAACTCTAATGCTACATTTTCAAATCTGCTAACCTTACCCGATTATCAAAACTCATTCGGACAAGGCACAAGCGGCAAGTTTAGCTTTGTAGATGGAAAAGGTGGAGGTGTAAATGACGGTGTAGATGAAAGCTGGGGACCTGCATTAGACGGCCGTTTAATTCCGCAGTTTAACTCTAAAGGTGTTGCTGTTCCATTTATTGCTCATCCAGATAATGTTAGGGACTTCTTCGAAACAGGTTTTGCGCTTAATAATGGTATTGCTATTGCAGGCTCTGGAGAAAAACAAGATGTCCGTTTCTCTTACAACAACCTTACGCAAGGTGGTATACTGCCAAATTCTTCTCAGGACAAGAATTCGTTATTATTAAATACCACATACAGAATCACTCCTAAATTAACATTAAACGCTTCTGCAAATTATATAAAAAGCAATGCCGATAACCTTCCTGCATCTGGCGGAAAACGTGCAACAGGCCCGATGCTTCAATTTACATGGTTTGGAAGACAGGTAGATGTTAATCAGCTTAAAAACTATAAAGACGAAAACGGAAACGATTTCAACTGGAACAACAGTTACTATAGTAACCCGTACTTCATAGCCTACGAGAATACCGTTGGCCAGAAACGCGATCGTATTATTGGTAATGCCGAATTAAACTATAAAATTACAAGTGCACTTTCTGCCAACTTCAGAACAGGAAATGATTACTATACAGATCGTAGAAAGATCAAAATCGCTTACGGCACAAATGGTACCCCCTTCGGTTCATACGAGGAAGATGCATACACGGTTAATGAAAATAATACCGAAGGTCGTTTAGAGTTCAATAAGAAACTGAATTCAGATTTCTCGATAGATATTTTGGGTGGCGGGAACATTAGAACCTCTACTTTCGAACAAAACAATCAGAAAGCGACCAAGCTGGCAGTAAACGGCTTATATACATTGAGCAACTCAAGAGATCCATTGGTATCTTCAAACGTTTACACCAAACTTAGAACCTATAGTTTATTTGGATCCGCTCAATTGGGCTTTAGAGACTATGCATATCTGAACTTAACAGCACGTAACGACTGGGATTCCAGTTTACCAAAACCGAACCTATCTTACTTCTATCCTTCTGTTAACGGAAGTTTAATTCTTACAGAAGCTTTTGACATTAAAAGCGAGGTGCTCAGTTTCGCTAAACTAAGAGGAGGTTGGTCTAAAGTAGGAAAGGCAACAGATCCTTATCAGCTGATCAACACCTATAGCTTCACCGCTCCATTTGATGGAAACCCACAACAATCAGTCAATACGATCGACCTTAACCCAAACCTTCTGCCAGAAATCACTAAATCGACTGAGGCGGGTGCCGAAATTGGCTTGTTTGATAACCGCATTAAGCTGGATCTAAGTGTATACAATACAAACAGTATTAACCAGATTTTAAAAGTTGATGTAAGTTCAGGAACAGGATATACACAAAAACTTATTAATGGCGGCAGTATCAATAACAAGGGAATAGAAGTTCAATTAGGTTTAACTCCTGTTAAACTTAAAGACTTTAGCTGGGACATCAATTTAAACTATTCACGTAATCGCAGTAAGGTTACAGAACTTGATAAAGAAGGACGCATTAGCAGCTATACAATTGGCACCAGTGGAACGCTTGATGTATTGGCTGCAGTAGGCCAGCCTTATGGTACTTTCTTCGGAACTGCCTATCAGCGTGATGCTACCGGACAAATTCTGGTAAGCTCTGATGGCACTCCGGTTATCAATCCTGAAAAACAAATTCTTGGCAAGTTTACACCAAACTGGATAGGCGGAATTACGAATAACTTTACTTACAAGAATTTCAATCTGAATTTCCTTGTAGACGCCAGAATTGGTGGTAAAGTATTCTCTGGCAGTAACGCTACAGGAACTTACACAGGAGTACTGGCAAGTACAATGAGAGGAAGAAATGCTGAAAATGGCGGACTTACCTATACCGTGGGTAGTACTACATTTAATGACGGGATGATCTTTGACGGAGTTCTGGCTGATGGCACTAAGAACAATAAAATTATTGCTGCAGAAGAGTATTACAAAGCTACAACCAATGCAGATGAGCAATTTGTTTACAGCGCTTCTTATATCAAATTAAGAGAAGCTAGATTAAGTTACAACATTCCTTCGCAATGGGTTAAAAAGATCGGGTTACAAGACGCTACTTTCTCAATAGTGGGACGTAATCTTTGGATCATCCATAAAGATGTGCCAAACATTGATCCTGAAACTGCATTCAATACAGGAAACGCTCAAGGTCTGGAGGATCTAACTCTTCCAACAACAAGATCATTTGGTTTTAACCTTAACTTTAAATTCTAGACATCATGAAATTCAAATATATTCCAATTCTTTTTTCTGCAATAATAGCAACTGTTTTCACTTCGTGCAAAGATGAGCTGGCAGATATCAACAAAAATCCCAATGCTGCAGAAAACCCACTTCCTGATTATTTGTTAACAGGTGCTATAAAGAACACTGCTGATGCATACTGGGGAACTAACAATATTAACTCAAGTTTGCTATTTGTTCAGCATTGGTCAAAAATACAGTATACCGATGCCGATCGTTATATTTTTTCTAATACCGATCTTCAGGATTTATGGAACACCGGATATACAAAAGGTATTACTAACCTTAATAAACTGATTGAGCTAGCCGATATACAACAAAACACCAATTACAGAGGGGTGGCTAAAATATTAAGATCATGGACATTTTTATTGCTAACAGATGCTTACGGAGATATACCCTATTCTCAATCTATCCAGATAAAGGAATTCGTAACTCCAGTATATGATAGCCAGAAAGATGTTTATTTTGGATTACTTGAGGATCTGAAATCAGCGCAAGCTGATTTGAATCAAAATGGTACAGCAATTGCAGGTGACATCATTTATGCTGGTAAGATAGATCGTTGGAAAAAGTTTGCAAATGCATTAAGATTGCGCATTGCACTTCGAATAGCCGACCGTGAACCAGAAAAAACTAAGGCTGTATTAGCTGAAATTGCAGCAGAAGATGGTGCTTATATTAGCAGCAATGCCGAAATAGCTCAATTGGTATATGTTACTTCTCCTAATCAGAACCCTATAAGCAATACATTTGACACGCGTAATGACCATAGGATAAGCAAAACAATTGTAGATAAATTGAGGAGTCTAAGCGATCCCCGTCTTCCAATATTTGCCAGTCCAACTAAAGATGCTACACCAGAAACTTATGTTGGTGTTCCAAATGGTTTGTTAACAAGTGATGCCAACAGCCTTGGTTTAAATAAAACTTCTAAACCCGGCACTTATTTCCTTGCTCCTTCAGCACCTGCAGTTATCATCAGCTATGCCGAGGTATTATTTGATCGTGCAGAAATAGCAGCACGCGGTTTTAGCAGTGAGGATCCTGCAGCTTTATACAAACAAGCTGTTGAAGAATCATTAAGACAGTATGGGGTTACAGAAGGTGAAATCGCAACATATACAAACCAGTCTTCGGTTAAATACAATGCTGGTAACTACAAAAAATCTATTGGAGACCAGAAATGGATTGCTTTATTTGGACAAGGATTAGAAGCCTTTGCTGAGTGGAGAAGATTGGATTATCCGGAACTTGCTCCTGCTGCTGCAGGTACATTAGGAGGAAAACTACCTGTAAGATTTATATATCCAGGACGTGAACAATCGCTTAACGGTGCAAATTACAAAGCCGCAGTCGCAAGACAAGGTGCGGATATATTAACTACGAGGGTGTGGTTTGACATAAAATAATATTATAAATTCCAGTAAACAAAAAGACCTGTATCATCACCTCATATTGATACAGGTCTTTTTTATTAAATCCTACTTTCAAAGTGATAACTACCAGATCCAATCTCTTTAGTTGTATCTGGCAATACTATCTTAGCTTTGGTATTTGCCGGCACTGTAACATCAAGTTTTAACAATCCATTTTCCAGTGTCCATGCAGATTTTACCGTACCATATACAGTTTCTAATTCTGCCGATGCATTAGTTATTTTTCCGCCCGGTTTTGGTGCAATAACAATAGACTTATATCCTGGCTGATCAGCTACCGAATTGATTCCTGCAATTGTTCTATACATCCAGTCACCTATAGCACCATAAGCATAGTGGTTATAAGAGTTCATATCAGGAGTTTGAAAAGATCCATCAGGTTTAATACCGTCCCATCTTTCCCATATCGTAGTAGCACCCATTTTTACAGGGTAAAGCCACGAAGGATAGCTTTCCTGCATCAAAAGATCATAAGCCACATTGTTGTGTCCAAATCTCGTTAGCACATGACATAAATAAGGTGTTCCCAAAAAACCGGTTGTCAAATGATTTCCATAGTCACGGATATTGGCCACCAGACGTTCAGCACACGGTGCTCTCAGTTCTTCAGGCAGCATGTCAAAATTAAGAGCCAAAACATATGCGGTCTGCGTTCCAGATACCAGTCGGCCTGTTGGCGTCATGTATTCCTTCACAAACGCTGCTTTGATCTCAGCAAGAAGTGCCGTGTATTTAGCTACATCATCCTGTTTACCTAATACTTTTGCCGCATTGATCAGCAACTGTGTAGAATGCGCATAAAAGGTCTGTGCAATCAAATATTTATCGGTTACCGCGGCCCTGCCATCATTATCATCATTCGGACGATAGAACAGCCAGTCGCCAAAGTGGAAACCTGAATTCCAAAGATTATTTTTTGCAACGGATGAAATATACCCCACCCATTTCTGCATACTTTCATATTGTGTTTCTAATATCCTGCGATCTCCATAAGCTACATACATATCCCATGGAATAATCGTAGATACATCTGCCCATCCAGCAGAGGCACCATCATTTGGTCCTAATACATTTGGGATCACATGCGGAATTGAGCCATTAGGCTGCTGATCTGTCTTTACATCTTTTAACCATTTGGTAAAAAACCCAGCCACATCCATATTATAAGCTGCTGTATTGGCAAAAGCCTGTGCATCCCCTGTCCAGCCCAGGCGCTCATCACGCTGCGGGCAATCAGTTGGTACATCTACAAAATTTCCTTTTTGTCCCCATTGGATGTTGTGCTGCAATTGATTCAGCATGGCATTAGAAGTTGAAAACTTACCTGTCGTTTCCATATCCGAATACACAGCCACTGCGGTTAAATCTTCCGTCTTCAATTCTCCTGGATAGCCTTCTACCTTCACATATCTGAATCCCTGAAAAGTAAAATGAGGCTCAAAAACCTGTTCCGCATTTTCTTTTAAAATATAAATATCCTGTGCCTTTGCAGATCTCAGATTTACCGTATAAAAGTTACCCTCTTTTGTAAGCACCTCGGCATGGCTCAATGTGATCTTAGTTCCGCCAACACCCTTGGCTTTAAGCATTACCCAACCTACCAGGTTTTGTCCGAAATCCACTACCGTTTCACCTGCTGGTGTTTTGAAAACTTTAAGTGCTTTAAATTGCTCATGTTTTCTTACCGGCGGACCACTCATAGCCACCAGCCTTTCAGTCCCTTTCTCCATCGTGCCAACTCCAATCCATGCAGCATCCTCTTTAAAACCCGTATTATTCCAACCGGCTATTTCCATCCTGGCATCATAAATCTCGCCATCATAAATGTCCGAAGCCATGATTGGTCCGTAGGTATATTTCCAGCTCTCATCAGTATTTATCGTTTCCTCGGTGCCATCAGTATATTCCACCTCTACCTGCATCAACAATCCGCGTGTATCACCATAAAAGTTGTGCTGATTTCCAAAACCGATTCGCCCTTTATACCATCCGTTTCCTAAACTTACACCCAGTACATTAGCTCCACTTTTCAAAGCAGCGGTCACATCATATACCTGATATTGCAGGTGATCTTTATAACTGGTCCATCCCGGTGCAAAATAGGTATCGCTTATGCGCTGGCCATTGATGTTGGCTTCGTATAATCCTTTTGCAGTAATGTAGGCTATAGCCGATTTGACTTTCTTTTGTAAGGAGAATTCCTTTCTAAAAAGCGGACTTCTTGCAGAGCTATCTTTTCCCGCTACGGTAATCCATTTTGCGGTCCAGTCTGCCGGAGCAATTCCCATTTGAAAGAGACCAGGTTCAGACCAGGCAGAGGTATTACCGTGATTGTCTTTTACCCTAACCTGCCAATAATATCTCTTTTTTGATTGTAACTCTGATCCTGCATATTCGATCAATACAGATTGATCTCCTGTGGTAGATCCTTTCCAGACAAGGTCCTTACCTGCATTTACTGAGGCCTTGCTAGTGCCTACTCTGATTTCATAAGAAGATTGTAAGGTATTTTTTACTGTTGAAATGATTTTCCAGCTAAATCTGGGTTTTGGCGTTTCAATGGCCAATGGATTTTTAAGATGCTCAACCTTAAGGTCATTTACACTTAATTTCTGGGCAAGGGCCGTAAGGTTAACGGCAAACAAAAGCCCAAATACTGCACATTTCTGCAGCAACGTCTTAATACATGGTCTCATATTTGATTTAATAATGAGTTGCCCGGAAATCCTAAGCAACTCACTATTATCCGTAATTAATTTGACATAAGTGTCATGCACTATCCTGTCCTTAATTAATTACTGGCCTACAAAACCATAAACCTTACCAGCGACAGTTTTAAAACCATATTTATATTCATTTTCGTCTTTGCTGTTTTTTACAGCAAAAACTGCTTTTAAAGCATTTGGCACACGAAGATTGCAATCTCCGCCAGATAGCGATTTTACAGAAAGCTTAACGATCTTTCCATCTTTCCACTGCAGATCAGTAATTTCAAAATTACCTCTTGCACGCAAGCCATTTACACTCCCACTAGTCCATTCTTTAGGTAAAGCGGGAAGCAATTCAATTTCTGACGTCTGACTTTGAAGCAACATCTCTGCAACACCGGCAGTATAACCAAAGTTACCGTCTATCTGGAAAGGAGGATGTGCGCAAAACAAATTCGCATAAATTCCACCACCTTCATTATAATCAACACCAGAGCCACCAACAAGTGTGATAAAGTTCTTAAGGATCAGATAGGCATGATCACCATCATGTAACCTTGCCCAGAAGTTCATTTTCCAGGCCATAGACCAACCAGTTGACGCATCGCCACGTGCAAGTAAACTTACTTTAGCTGCCTTTGTTAGTTCTGGTGTTTCAGTCGTACTGAACTGTCTGCCCGGATGTAGACCAAAAAGATGAGATGCATGTCGGTGGTTATCCTTTGGATCATCACGATCCGTTTCCCACTCTTGTAACTGTCCCCATTTACCAATTTTAGGTTTCAATAAATGCTCACGCATATCTATTACTTTATCTCTATAAGCTTTGTCAACGCCTAAAGCATCAGCAGCTTCAATGTAATTGGTAAACAGATCATACACGATTTGCTGATCGTAGGAAACACCATCTTCAGTAGGTCCATGTTCTGGTGACCAGCCCTTTGGTGCTACCAAAGTGCCGTCATCTCTGCGTTTCAAATAATCATCCCAAAACTCCGTGATCTCTTTTAGTATCGGGTAACCAAAGTTTTTAAGATAAGCTTTGTCTCTTGTAAATGCGTAATGTTCCCAAATAGACTGTACATACCATGCACTACCTGGTGTATTCCATAAAAAGCTTTCGCCACCAAAAATGTTATTTTCCGTTTTCACAGTCCACCCACGTACCCCAGGATATTCCTTTTTAGTATTTTCCTTTTTCACCTCGCGCATACTGTTTATGTAATCCAGGTACGGGAAATGAGATTCAGAAAGATTGGTAGGCTCTGCAAGCCAATAATTCATTTGTATATTAATGTTCGAGTGATAATCAGACCGCCATGGCGGGTTGTTGCTTTCGTTCCATAAGCCTTGCAAATTGGCAGGCAAGCCACCTTTTCTTGATGAGTTAATTAACAAATATCTTCCATACTGAAAAATAAGCGCTTCCAGCTGAGGATCTGTTGCTTTCTTATAATTAATTATCCTTTTATAAGTTGGAAGCAATAGCGTAGCTGTCGGGGTAGCACCCAGGTTTAATGAAACCCTGCCAAATAAATTCTGATAGTCTTTAATGTGATTGTTTAACAGCAGCTGATAGTTTTTAGTTGATGCTGTGGCCAAAATCTGTTTAACTTTAGCATCAGGAGCATCACCCTTCCATTGCTGATCGCGCTTATTGCTATAATCAGTTGCTGCCGAGAGTAAAATGGTAAATGCATCAGCCTTATTAATATTTAATTGAGAGCCACCTTTACCATCCGATTCTATAACCGCAGATCCACCTTCCGTTTTTACCAATAAAGTAGAACTGTATGCCATTCCATTTTCAAGTTTGCCTGCAATGGTTAACCTTGTTCCATCTGCAGTAACTTTTGCATCATGAGCATCCTTAAGTTGTATAGTAGCCGAGTAGCCTGCCTTTTTATTGGCAGTAAAACGCAATACCATTACCTTATCAGGGAAACTGCAAAAATATTCACGTTTATAGGCAACGCCGTTGTCTGTAAAAGAGATTTTCTGAACAGCTTTGCTAATGTCGGTTTCTCTGCGGTAGTCGGCAGGAACAGCATCTTTGTCTTTAAAATTGATATATACATCGCCAAATGCCTGATAAGCTCCTGTATTTGTTTCGTCCCCGGTCCAAAAACTAATTTCATTAAATTGAATGCGTTCTTGTGAGATTCCGCCAAATACCATCCCGCCAATTCTTCCATTTCCCATAGGGAAAGCTTCCGTCATCCATTCTTTGGCAGGCTTATTATCCCATAGTTTTAAGTCCTGCGTGGGTTGCACTACTTTTTTTACCTGAGCAGACAGACTAAGCTGAAATAGCAGGAAAATAAAAAGTGCATAAATTTGTTTTTTGTGTGGTTTCATTTTGTGATATACAGGTTTGGTTAAAAAGTTTTTTCAATGATACTTAAATAAAGCACATAAAAATTCAGCAATTCTTACATCATCTTAAGGAATTTTAACATACAATAGGTAATGATCCCTGAGATTAGCTGTACTTTTTAATCACCAATCCTTTTGTAAATATACTGTCTGTCGGCATTTACAAGGAGTTGCATTTTCCGTTTTTTGCCAGAGAATACAGCATCAACCGGATCATTTTCATTTACAAAGAACTTGTCATTTGCATAGGGCTTTAGTTCAGTGACTCCTTTTTTACGAATCATTGTAACTACACCGGTTGTGACCGTTATCTTCAAGGTATCGTTGGCAAGATCATTATAATAAGAACCCTGATAAGTATCCAGTATTTCCTGATTTACCGAAACCTTAGTGTACTTAAATTTTTTGATGCCCAACATCCAGATATACAAACTATCGGTATTGTATGCTGAAGTCCAGCTGTCATGGCCGTCTTCCGGAAAAATGGTGAATTTAACATCAGGATTTATAGGTTTTAGCACATCAACCATATCCTGACTTGCTTTAAGCGGAACAACATTATCCTTTCCACCATGAAAAACCCAAACAGGCGTATGCCTTATTGTCCAGACTTTAGAAACATCTCCCCCTCCACAGATCGGTATAACTGCGGCAAACATCTGAGGATATTTCATTGCCATATCCCAACTGCCATAACCGCCCATACTTAAACCTGTTAAGTACAAACGATCCTCATCAATTCTATATTTTTTCTTAATATCCTTCATTAAACGCATTAAATCTGTGCTTTCCCAACGTTCTCCTTCCGGCACTTGGGGCGATACCACAATAAAAGGAAACTTTTTGCCGTTGGCGATCAACTTTGGTAAACCATTTACTGCCACCTTGCTTACATCCTCCCCACGTTCACCACTACCGTGTAAAAATAATACAACAGGAAATTTTTGTTGGTCATCCTTGTTATAATTTTCTGGCAAATAAAGAAGGTACTTTAATTCGTTGGTATATTTTTCCTGAGTTTGCTGGGCTAATAAAGCACCACAAAACAGATTGAAAACGACAAAGAAAGCGAGTAAGAATTTCATATTGAACAATTTAGTAGTCAGACTCTTAATATACGAGAATGTTACTAAATTAACCAGTTAGTTAAAGCTAAGATTTTATCTTTTTTATAGAAGCGATATCTCCGAGATCTTTTTTTCTTCCCGAGGCTTCTTTATTTTATATGAACTCGGTTACATTAATAAAGTTAACTTTAAGATTATCAACCTCGACATCCACCCTATTTATATAAGCTTCATCAAATTCAACACCGGATATTGCATTTAGAATATCAATCCGTAAGGGCGGATATCCCAATTGAGTAACATAATTTTCCTTTAAAAAATCTTGTTCAGTTAAACCTAATGATCCAAAACCAAAATCGTTCAGTACCTTAATCATTCTTGATGCATTTTCGGCGCTTGGTTTAATCCAAATATCTAAATCTCCGGTATGTCTGGGGCGGCCATGGTACGCAAGTGCATGAGCCCTCACTATCATATAATCAACCTTATGAAGATTGAGCAATTCTATAAAATCAATAAAATCTTGTTCGAAGATCATAATTTCCTTTGTTGAACTACTTTTTCAATTTTCTCAGGAAATTTACCATCTGCCCAGGTAAAATAGTTTTTTCTCAAGCGACTAACTTCAGATAATCTCTCGGAAACTGTTCTGCTAAGCCAAAATAGAACATCGAGACTGTCCTCGTCTTCCATTTTGACCTGATTAACTACCATAGCTATTTTTCTACTGTGCGCCATATCTTAAGACTACGATGAAATCACTAAAAATTGATATCCTCATTACAAAAATAAGAAAAAAACAAGACTGTTTTATATCTATATATACCCCATGTCAGTCTACCTAAAACATTGATAGTTGCTCGTCTCTCGATTGAGAGTTACTTTGAAAAACAAACTCTTCAATTACTACAAATTGGCCTTCGTTTGCACGAACACGAAGAACTATTCTATCGCAAATAAAGTTTAGATTTACTTTTGCATCCATAAACAGATCTCTTGCCACGGATAATTGTTCGTGGTTTAACCTCCTACCTATTGATATATGAGGGTTATAACTTCTATGAGTCAACTTAACTTTCATACCTTGTTGAATCCTCTTCATACATGGTTTAAGTATAATCTCTGACTCCATATCTGGCAATATGCATATTACTCCATTTTCATATAAGTCGATACGATCAAATGTTAAATCTAAAGGCGGTTCAGAAGAACAAAGCTTAAGTAATTGGTTTTTAATAGCTAGCAATTCTCTTTCACCAACTACATTAAACTCACATATTGTTATGTGAGCCTTTGAATTTCTACTGCCATACCAACCAGCTACGGATGCCAGCTCATCCTTCATAGCCTTCACCTTTTCCATTATGGAGAAAATAGGATATATCGCCACTGAATAAACAGAAATTTCACTCATATCTATACTAAAGATAAGAGATTATTTACTCCTTGCTTTAAATCTTCTATAAGAAACAAACGCCAAAGCAAAAACTACCGCCAGCGTAATATATACCCACGATGGAATCGGCACAGGATCACCCTGCGCATACGAATGCAAACCAGTCAGGTAGTAATTAACCCCAAAATAAGTCATGATTATACTGGAGAAACTTAACAGCGACAGCAAATTAAACAAGTATTTACTTCTTAAGCCCGGAATTAAACGAACGTGCAACACAAACGCATAAACAATAACAGAAATAAACGCCCAGGTTTCTTTCGGATCCCAGCTCCAATAACGGCCCCAACTCTCATTAGCCCACACACCACCTAAAAACGTACCAACAGTTAGTAAAAATAAACCTACCGTTAACGACATTTCATTCACAATCGTTAGCTCAGTAATAGAAGCCTTAACCTTTGCACTAATTTTATTATTATCAATCACATAAAGTATCAATACAACTGTTCCGATCAATGCACTTAACCCAAAGAAACCATAGCTAGAAGTAATAATTGCTACGTGAATCATTAACCAATATGATTTCAATACGGGAACCAACGGCGTAATCTGAGGATTCATCTGAGAACCACCATGTGCAAAACCCATCAAAATCACGGCAATTAAACACCCCGCAGCAGGTATGAATGCATTACTGTTTCTATACATCAATAAACCAGATAAAACACCTATCCAGCTAATAAACAATACCGCTTCATAACCATTACTCCAAGGCTCATGCCCCGAAATATACCAACGAGCTCCCAAACCTACAGCCTGCAAAGTTGCGGCAATGCCAATAAGTATTAAAACCACCTTAACCAGTGTATCAAGTGATTTAGAATTCTTAAACAACTTCATAAATGCAAGTGAAAGTATCACTACCCCTAAAATGGCATAAGTAATCATCAGATTCAGGAATATATTCCATGAGTTATAACTGATCTCCCATTCAACTTTCGACTGCGAAGGCACTACATTCTTACCATATTTCTGTTGCGCTTCGCCAATATCTTTCAGCGCGGCATCAGCCGAAGACCAATTACCTGATACCTGAGCCTCATTTACAGCCTTAACATAACGACTAATGGCGCTTGGCTTAACAGAAATACTATCCAAATCACTTATTGTCATAGCAATCCAGGTATTATTTGCATCACCAATAATTGGTGAAACACGTAAATACTGACCATAAATCAATTGTTCCATAGCCTGTAATTTATCATTCAGATCAATTACATCTTTATCATAGCTATTTTGTTCAGCGGGTTTCTTAGCAAACGCCTTTGCATAATCGTCTTTTAACTTAAACTCAGCAGTCCCATCCGGATTAATCTTTATCAAATTTACCATCGAAGTATAACCTTCAGGAGTAGCGCTCACAGTTTTAAGCAATTCAGGCCCACCCTTAGTATTTACTTTAATCAACGGAACGTTGATCCAGTTAAAAGGCATTGTGGAAATAGATAAGAAAAACTGGTTTGCATTTAATGTATAAAAACGATCCTTGCGGTGTAATTTCCTAAGGATTTCCAGTGCCATCGTATTAACCGGTTCAATCCTGCCATCAATATTTTGCACCAATAAATGACCAAACTTATCAGCATGCGTCTCATCTATTTTAATAGACGAAGCAAATTGTACAGGATCTAAGGTTTTAGTAGGTAAAAACAGTTGCGTATCATTATGCTCATGTTTATGTTCTGGTGCAGTACCATTTCCGGGCACAACATTATGCTCATTATCGTGAACCTCACCATTTTCATGAACATGAGTCGTTGCACCATCAGTGCCATGCATATCTATCTTCTGACTAAAAGCTGCGCCAACAGGCAAAAAGAAAAGCAGCAACAGCAATGTTTTCGATTTAGAGATTGTTTTTAATTGCTCATTCAATTTCGAAAAATGAGTCCCTTTCCAGAATAGCGTAACAAACATGCCTAAGAAAAGTAAAATATAACCAATGTAGGTAACGTTAGTACCCAACTGATCATGATTTACAGACAGTATCGTACCCTTTTCATCCTCATCAAAACTTGCCTGAAAAAAGCGATAACCTGAATGATCCAATACATGGTTCATAAATATTTTATATGGTGTTTCTCCAGCCTCATCCAAAATCATTACATCAGAAGAATAAGAAGCCGGACTATTACTACCTGGATATTTCTCCATTTTAAAATCTGCCAATTTAAGCGAAAATGGTGTTTGATAGATCTTAGACCCATAAGCCAACGAAATCCTCAAACCACCAACCTCACTTTGGTGTTGGAAATTCGTCATCCCTTTTCCACCGTAAAACGATACAGTATCAACAGCAGTTGGTGTAGTAATTTGTACTTTCACTAAATCCAGATCATGCTCATGAGTCCTTTTATCACCCTCAAAATAAATGATGCGACCAGGTATTGCAGGCTCAGGAACAACAAAAGCAAGTCCTCCATAAGTATATAAACTTCTTAAATTGAAAGGCTGAGCAACATTATTCCCAACAACAGGCTTTCTTTCCTGAGTAGCCATAATCATATAATTACCCTCGTATGGAGAAAAAATCTGAAGCGCGCCACTAGTATCACTTATATTGATGGCGCCCGGGGTTTCTTTATTAAAAGAAACCAACATGTTCTGCATCAGCTGCACACCACCAGTAGGAATATATTTATTTACACGTTTACCGTTTTCAAGTACAACAAGATGTAAGGTAGGTTTACCAGTCTCCCCACGCACCAGTGAATCCTGCGCCCTTGCATAAAAATCAACCACCTTTAACTTAACACGCTCTCCATTGTAATCGTACTCAGAAGTAAACGTCTTTTTAAAAGGCTTTAAATACACCGGAATGCGGTTAGAAGTTAAATTGGCAGGTACATCATCATATGCCAATGCTGCATCACCTTTACCTATCTGCACCTTAATAAAGGTTTTATCCGAAATAATATCTTTACTCGTTTCGCCTTCTCGGATATGCATTGATCCTTCAAAACTTATATATCTTGTAATATAACCACCAATAAAAATAAGCACAAATGCAAGGTGGAATACCAATAAAGGCCATTTTTTACGTTGCAAAAGCTGGTACCTGCCAATATTCCCAATAAAGTTCAATACCAGGATTAGCATAATCAATTCAAACCACCAACAGTCATAAATTAGCGCTTTGGCTACAGACGTTCCATAGTCATTTTCCACAAAAGTGGCCATTGCCATAGAAAAAGCATAAAGCAACAACATCACACCCGTGGTACGGGTTGAAAAGAGAATTTTACCTAACCTGTTAATCATTATTAATATTTCTTTTTTATTTCTATCGATAAGATTTTCTGAATCTTACCAAAAAAATGATTTGTGTATTATAATTGGTGGCAAAGATGCCCCTAGCAAATCAAAAAAAATAAGGGTAAATGAATTTATGGCAAAAATAAGACTAAACGTCACCTAATAGAGTTGAGAAAAGGGGAAAGATATCTGTTTATATAAAACATCATCCAAACCATAGATGTCCTGATAGAAATGAACAACACCCTTTTTATCTGCCCAGGCGGTATAATAGCGAATCCAAACAGGTACCTGAAGAGATAATCCGATATATTTTGCTCTTGGATAACCATTAACCATCGCTTTTTTTATCTGATCAAACTTTTGCCCTTTACCAAACAATGCATAGGCAAGGTTTAAAGGCTGTTCTACCCGTACACAACCATGGCTTACTGCCCTTATGCTTTGCTTAAAGGGTGATTGTGTGGGTGTATCATGGAGGTAAACGCTACTCTCATTATTAAAAAGAAATTTGATTCTGCCAAGGGGGTTTTGCTCACCCGGCTGTTGTTTAAATGAATAAGACCCTGTTTCTTCAGATTTCCAGTCGATGGCTTCCGGATCGCCTACGAGCTTACCATTTTGGTATACATTGATATCGTTGTTAGCAAAATAATACCTGTTTCTTTTAGCGGAAGTGATGATCTCATTACTTGCAATGCTTTGTGGGATATTCCAAACCGGATTTACCTGTACACTATAGATCATGCTGCTCAGTTGAGGAGTTTCCTTATTAACTTCCTTTTCACCAACACAAACCTTCATGCGAAGCACCACTTTTCCACTATCTATCACACTCAGCATAAACTCGGGAATATTTACCAATACATATTTATCAGCTGCAGGCTTGTTTCTCCATCTCAATCGTTCCAGGTTTACCATTAGGGCACGATAAATACTGTCACTCTCCGGTACACTTTCCTTTTCTGATTTTAGTGCTTTTTGCAAAGCAAGGTATTGTTTGTCTTTTGGCTGTATGCTATCCAGATAAGTTTTGATATTTCTTACTTCGAAAACCTGTATAACACTCATGCTATCAGGCCGCAATGTTGGAGTGCTGTAATTAGCATAAACCCTTGCCGGATCAGTAATCCCAAATTGCAAAGCATTGCTGTATTTGATCATTGCATCGGCAATAACCAATTCAAGCTCCATAGCATCCCGATAAACTTCCCGTTCTTTTCTCCGGGAATCTTTATCATTATAATTATCCAATAACTTTTTTATACGGCTTACCGAAAAAACTTCCGGATCTATTCCATGAACATTCGCCTTCACTAAATAATCCTCTAAAGTTCGTAGCTGATCATCTGGCATGAACCTGGACACCAGTACAGGTTGAAACTCATTTCTCTTATAAAAAGAGTCAATTTCTTCGGGATAAGTGAAAGTAAGACGGCTGGCTTCAAAAACTTTTTTGAATTCAGCCGCTACATTCATTTTTTCGGCGTGTTTCCTTAAAATTGGAGGCTCTATTTTATTTAACCGCACCAACGGACTTGGAGTAGCAGCACGCTTAACCGTACAGGATAGACAAAACAATATACAAGTCATTATTACAATGGCCACGTCCCTCATAAAAGGGAGTTTAAGGGAATGATTTGTATTAATCATCTCGATGAGACTTATTATTCATTAACAAATAAAGTAACAACTTGTTTTTGCCTGCATCCCCCCCATTTCTGAAATATTGCCAGGTGGTTGCTTTGAGCTTCTTAAGCGGTTTATTCGGCTCCCATCCGAAACAACCCCAAACAATGCCTTAGCAACCCCCTAAGCAACATTCTGGCAACTAGCCAGAAATATCAATACGCCTAAATTTATGTAAATGCTACTAAACATTTGTAGTTTTCGTAAAAAAAAGCATAAAATAACCCGCGACAAATGAATGTCGCAGGCTATTTAAATTAACGCTCTCGATACAAACATATGGACCAATTATGAAGATTTGATGAATTTTTCTAAATATTTAACCAATACACCAATTTTATTACCAAAGCCCTGTTTTTGACAGCAAAAGGTTCGGGCAAATAGTTATCGGTATATACAATAAACAGATCTGAAGCTGGGCGATATCTCCATTGGAACCTCGTATTTACATTCATATTTTTCATTTGCTCGTTGTACTGCACAAAGCCGGTAAGAAACAATGTATTTGTCATGGTAACATCCAGTCTTGGGCCTACAAGCCAGAAATCGTTATAACCCCATGGCTTTGGTAGGTTCAACTTATTGTAGTTTGCACTTAGAGCAATACTTACATACGGCTGAAAACGATAACCAAATTCCCCGCCTAATGTTAATCGTTTACCATCAGCATAGTAACCTCCATAGCGAGCATTCAATGCATATGTAAACAAGCTCTGAGGTTTAGATACATAATCGGCCCCTACGGTAGTCCAATTATGTTCGCTTCCAGCTACAAGCGTATCTATTTTAGTACTTACCGGATCAAAAGGCTGCAGCAACTTGATATAAGTACCAGACCCCCATACGGTAAGTGTGTTCCTGCTTCTAAAAACCATCCCATAAGATGCCAACAGCTCATTATCGGTACGGCGCATATTTTCATCAAAGAAATTGGTAGATGTAATTTGTGGCCCATGACTCAGCAATGGTCCTTTCTTTGGAAAGAAAAGACGAGTAATCTGTGGTACCATTTTAACATATCCCTGGCGCGGCACGTAACCTACCTCAGCAGTATAATTCCGTCCTACGTATTCATGTTGCCAGCTAATGTTCCATTTACCACTTGTGTATTGCAGGTTAGCGGCGTGCGTCCAATCGTGTCCGCTTTTCCCCGGACTAAAAGATTTAAGCACCATTGCCTTTCCAGTCCAGAAGTTATTGGCCGAAGCCAGATTGTATTCCATCCCAAAGTTTCTATTGTAGCGGGAATAAGTAGCTGTGCCCGGAGCCAGATCACTTGGATTATAATTTAAAGATTCTTTATTGATCAATAAAAAGCCAACATTAGAGCGGGCAAATACACGGCGCTGCAAAGCTGCAACCGTAAAATTCTGAGCGGGTAAGGCAGTCGAGTTTTGCTTCTCCGTTTGCATATTCATAATGCCCAGTCTCCAGTCCTTGTTTAATTTGCCGCTTAAGCGTGCACCAAATTTAATGGGTACCCCCAGACCTATCCTGCGTGAAAAGAAAGGGCGAATACCTGCATACCCGAAATTGGTAAACTGATCTCCATTTTCAAGGAAGAACTGTCTTCTTTCAGGATAAAATAACTCAAACCTATCTAAATTAGTGACTTGTTTATCGACATCTACCTGCGAAAAATCAGGGTTTACAGTAAGATCCAGGTTTAAAGAAGAGGTAATAGCCACCTTAGCATCTAGTCCTATATCTTTACGATATGTTGAGGGCTTATCAGTTTCATAATCTTTAATAACGCCACCAAGTGCATACGGAATTAAAGAAACAGTAGTTCCCGGGTCTGGTGGTGGCATATCCCATACCAGCGTGCCTGTATAAGCTAACGAAGCTGATGGAAACTGTCTTGGCACTGGTGCCCAACTGCTTTTCTCTGTAGTCTTCAGATCATTTCTGCCAAAGTTTATTCCCCATTTTGTAATACCTTTCTTATATCTGATACTTTTAAATGGGATTACAGCTTCAAAAACCCATTTATCAGGATAATTCTTTACTACAGATTGCCATTTATTGTCCCAGCTCAGATCGACCTTACCTCCATCGTACATCAAGCCATCCCATTGTGCACCCGCAGCATTGGCACCAAAGGCGAAACCATTGGTTTGATCATCAAATGGATCCATGAACATAATAAAGTTGTCGTTCTTTAAAAAAGAAAAATCACGGCGCAGAGATTCTACCATATAAGGGCCCGGTGCCCCATTATAGTTTACTACTGAAAGATAAAGATTCTGCTGATCATAGGTCATCCGCACATCAGTACGCACTTTGGCATAACTGGTATCCATCGGCAGGATCATGTAGAAATCTGATGCTACATCGGCATCTTGCCAGGCTTGCTCATCTAATTCCCCATCTAGTTTAATGGTCGACGAAGCTTTATTGATACGTAACTGATAAGCATCATTCTTTTTTTGAGCTGAAAGAGATAAACAGAAAAAGAAAGCAAATAAAAAGAGGCTAATTCGCACAATAGGTTAGGTTCGGTTAAGGGGGCCAAAGTATAAAAAAAAGATAGGCACTGCAATAATGTATTTGTAACATGATGAACATAATAGCGCATAAAACCCATGAATCTGAAAAATTTTGGGAAAAAAACAGGATGAAACAACAAATTGGCTTTATCTAAAAAAGATTATTCCTAAGTTTACAATGAAAAACCTACACATAAACCACAATAATGAAACAAAACTTCATTTCTTCAATGTTCAGGGTAGCGATTGCCCTGAGTTTCCCACTTGTTTTCTTTGGCTGTTCAGTTAAACAGTCCTCACCAGGCCCAAAATGGGAACAAATGTTTGATGGAAAGGACTTAAATGGCTGGGATGTTAAAATAAGAAAGCATGATCTGAATGATAATTACGGAAATACTTTTAGTGTTAAAGACGGAAACATTCAGGTAAGATATGACCAATATTCTGAATTTGATGAGCAATATGGTCACCTGTTTTACAAAAAACCTTACTCATATTATCTTATAGGAGTAGAGTATCGTTTTGTCAAAGATCAGGTAAAAGGTGGTCCGGGATGGGCATACCGCAACAGCGGCATCATGATCCACGGCCAGGACCCCGCTACTATGAAAAAAGATCAGGACTTCCCTAACTCTATCGAAGTTCAGCTATTAGGCGGTGCCGGAAATGGCGAACGCTCAACTGCAAACCTATGTACCCCTGGTACTCAATTTGTAAAAGACGGCAAAGTGATCAAAACCCACTGCATTGAATCTAACTCGAAAACTTTCAATGGCGATCAATGGGTACGCGTTGAAGTTCTTGTACTTGCCGACTCTTTAGTGGTTCACTATGTGAATGGCGAAGAGGTATTACGTTACACCAGACCACAACTAGACCCTGTTGGCGATGCTGCAGAAGGCCAGCTTTTAAAAGGTGGTTCGATTTCCTTACAAAGTGAAAGCCATCCGGTAGATTTCAGAAAAGTTGAAATCATCAATTTAGAAAAGTATGCCAAGAACCCTGCTAAGCTACAGGAAGTAGTTCAAAAACTAATGGCAGAAAAAAGAGTAGCAAAACAATAACATACTTACAGCAAACACTTAATAGAATACACAAATGATTAAATTTTCTTTAAGCCTTATTTATTCCCTGATACTATTCCTGGGAATAAAAAGCTTCGTGGGCGAACCTAAAGCCACCTCCTTTGACCCTCCTGAATTAACAATTACCCCGTTTGCCGGCCCTGATGTTACACCAAGTCCGGCTTGTTTGGCTGTTGCTGCAACGGGCGAAATTTTTGTTGGTGTTGATATGATCGGATCATTAGGTAAAGATCCGGGCAAAGGCCGTATCCTTAAACTTGTTGATAAAGACAACGATGGTAAAATGGACCAGCATGTAGAATTTGCAATGGTTGATAACCCCCGTGGTATTATCGTGCAAGGCGATCAGGTCTTTGTATTACACACAACCTTCTCTAAAGAAACCGGTAAAGCTACAGGAATGGCCCTGGTCGTTTTTGAAGATAAAGATGGTGACGGAAAGGCTGATGGCCCTGCAAAACCTCTTATAGAAAACCTTAGTAATACTAAATACATCCAGGAGCGTGGAACAGACCATGCTACTAATGGAATCAGAATGGGTATCGACGGTTGGATTTATATTTCTGTTGGTGATTTTGGATTTCATAATGCCGTAGATCGTTCTGGCAAAAAGCTAACTATGCTAGGTGGTGGTATTGTCCGCGTACGTCCTGATGGCACCGAAATGGAAATATTTATTCATGGAACGCGCAACGTTTATGATGTTGCTATTGATCCCTACATGAATGTTTTCACAAGAGAAAACACCAATGATGGCGGTGGATGGAATGTCCGCTTTTCGCATTTTATCCAGTCTGGAGAATATGGATACCCTGTTTTGTTTCAACACTTTACTGATGAAATATTACCTGCATTAGTAGATGTTGGTGGCGGTTCAGGTACAGGCGCTTTATTTATGAGCGAACCAAACTGGCCTGAAAAATACAACAACGTTCCAATGATGGCTGATTGGGGAAGAAGCATGCTGTATATCCATAGGGTTACACCAGATGGTCCTACTTTCACCCAAAAAGAAGAAGAGTTTATTAAACTTCCTCAAATCACAGATTTGGATGTTGATGGTTCAGGCAGGCTTTACCTTTCTGCATGGGATGGCGCAGGCTATTCTGGTAGCCCAAGTAAGGGTTATGTAGTTCGTGCAGTACCAAACAATTGGACTTATAAAGCATTTCCAAATGTTACAAAAGCCTCTGTTAAACAATTAGCAGAATTGCTTAAATCAGCCAGTGCAGTAGCCCGTTTGAGTGCTTCACAGGAACTGATTAGCCGTTCAAACAAACAAGCTACTGCAGCTGCTTTAAAAATAGCGTCTGACAAAAAACTTCCTTTATATGCACGTGTTGCTGGTATTTACACTTACGCACAAGCTGCTGGTGTTGATGGAATCCCCGCTTTATTAGCATTTACGAAAGAAGATGCGATGAGGGAGTTCGCTTTGAAAACACTTGCAGATCGCAAAAACAACTTACAAAATGTTCCCACCGAGCCGTTTTTAGACGGGCTTAAAGATCCTTCGCCACGTGTTCAAGCTGTTGCTGCAATAGGATTAGGTCGTTTAGGACATGTAGAAACTGCCGCTGCCCTATTACAAACCAAAGTTCCCGCATCATTTGTAGAACCTGCTAAAGATGTAGAAGGTCCTCATGCTACTCCTAATTCTGCTATTGTTCAACCTCACTTAGCTGTACAGGCATTAGTAAACCTTAAAGCTGTGGATGCTGCTATAGCAGCAATTAATGGCGAAAATTCAACGCTTGCATTGTGGGCTTTACGTTATATGCATGATCAAAAAGCGGTTAACGCATTAATCGATACCTATCAGAAATCGAAAGATGAAAAATTAAAGAAACAGATCCTGATTACTTTAGCACGTCTTTATAAAAAAGAGGACGTATATGATGCATCATGGTGGTGGGGTACAAGACCCGATTCTCATGGGCCATACTACAAAGGCGTTGTTTGGGAAGCTTCTCCTGCTATTGAGAAATTCTTAAAAGAAGAATGGGAAAAAGCAGATGCTAATGGAAAACAATTTTTCGTAGACTTAGATGCCCGCAACCGTATGGATATTGGTGCATTTGCTACTGAAGAAAAAGTTGCTGCTACCGAAGAGCCTAAAGTAGACCTTGAAAAGATTAAGAATCAAAAAGGCCAGGTTGGTAAATCATCTATTGAGGATGTTTTATTGGCCATCAATAAACTAGAAGGTGACGCGGTTAAAGGTAAAGCATTATTTACCCGTCAGGGATGTATTGCCTGCCATAGCATCAGCAAAGGCGAAAAAATGAAAGGACCATTTATGGGCCAAATTGGTTCAATTATGAATCGTGAGCAAATTGCTGAATCTATCCTTAAACCAAGTGCTTCAATTTCGCAAGGATTTGCTACTGTAATGATCTCTGCTAAAGGAGATAAAACTTATATGGGTTTTATTACTGAAGAAACAGCTGCTAAGGTTGTGATGCGTAATATTGCTGGTGAAGTTTTCACTATTAAAGCAAGCGACATCTTATCGCGCAAAGAAATGGATTCATCTATGATGCCAGCAGGTTTAGCCAATTCATTGTCGTACGAGGAACTTGCTTCACTTGTTACTTTCCTTTCTCAGCAAAAGAAATAAGGCATATTCAAGAGCCTTTGCTAAAAAAACAGAGTGCACTTCAATTGAAGTGCACTCTGTTTTTTTATACATCGTCTTTCCTGTACATTCGTCATCTCGATAGGAGAGATGACGACCTGACCGTCGCGATCGTTTTAAAACTTTCCTGCCAATGAAATTCCATATGTTTTCGGATTACCCAAATGGGCAGCACCGAAATCATAAACATAATCTACATAGGTTTTATCACTCAAATTTCTTCCCCAGAAAAACAAGTCAAATCTCTTATTAGAAACACCAACTTTTGCATTAAACAAATGATAGCCTTTTTGCTCAAAACGGTTTTGAAGGTCAAAAAATTGATCTCCTGTGTATGCCCACTCACCTCGGGCAATTAAATTCAGCTTCTTAAGGTTTTCAATTTGATAGCTGTACTGCAATGCAAGCATAGAAGTCATCTCTGGTGTGTATATCTGTTTGTTACCATCAAAATTCACAACCTCCTTATCTACCGGCAAACTCAATGATTTATATTTTGCGTCAGTATAGCCGAAGTTATAATCAACGCTCAGGCCTTTAACAGGTCTGGCTGAAAGCTCAACCTCAACACCTTTACTACTTAATTTTCCCGCATTTCTGGTTATTGTTATCGCATCCGGCAAGATCAGCACAGGAATTTGTGCATCTGTAAGTCTAACATAAAAAGCGGCAACATTAACACTTAAGCGCTGATCGAAAAACGTATTTTTTGATCCAAACTCTAGATTATTACCATATTCTGGTTTGTAGGCTACTAAAGGTTTTGCAGTTCTGTCAGAGCCGATCTGTGTAAGACCGCCAGCACGGAAACCTCGGCTGTAAGTTGCATAAAAACTATGGTCAGGCACAAACAAATAAGCAAGACTAACTTTAGGAGATAACGCCTTAAAACTAGCTGTGGCACTGGTATCTTTTTGTTCAACTATAGGTTGAGTTTCCCCAGGCATCAACATCTCTCCATATATACCTTGTTTTTTATGTTCATAGTCGTAACGTAAACCTGCAGTTGCCGACAACTCATCTGTGATTGCATAGCTAACCTGACCAAAGGCAGCTAAGCCAAAACTTTTTCCATTGTTAACACTTAAAATACTAAGGCCAGGTACAGATCCCACCATTTCCGCATCTTCGCCAAAAAACAAGCCCTGTTTTACCGGATTTTTCTGATAGAAGCCATACACACCTCCTACCCATTTAAGCCTTGAATTAGATGCCGAAGGAGAACTAAACTTAAACTCCTGAGTTAAAATCTGTATCTTATTCCAGTCCTTACCATAGTTATTGATAAGAGAAATTCCATCGATCGGCGAAAAATCACTGTCTATCGGTTTATCATAATACCTATAGTTAGACTGGTAAGCACTTTGAGAGGTAAAATTAAAGGCATCACCAGCGTAGTTTGCAGACAATGAAGCGTTAAACAGATTATCAAACATCGTAGTCAACGTATTCTGATTTACTTTAAAAGGGCTACTTAATGCCTCCTCAACAGAAGCCACTAATGGAAATGTTCCATCATTACGGTTCTCATTATGCTTTACATTTAAAGTTAAATCAAACTTTGAGCTGCCCTGAAATTTCAGATAATAATTGCCCAGGTAGCCATGTAAACGATCATACTTTTTATTATTAAACTCATTGGTAAAAAATCCACTTTGTCTGTTAACCAGTCCTGCAGCACCAAAAAATAACTTATCCTTAATTAGGGCTGTTCTGATACCTGCGCTATAACGCTGCTGACCATAATTCCCGATATCAACACCTGCAAAACCGGATGTATAATTTGCGGGCTTTTTGGTAATAATGTTAATTACCCCACCCATTGCATTTCTCCCATACAAAGTGCCCTGAGGGCCACGCAATACTTCTATCCTTTCAACATCAAACAGAGAGGAAATATATGTATCCAATCCAAATTGATTTACACCATCAATATAAGTGGCTACAGCCGGATCGTAAGAAGTTGTAGTAATCCCCCTTATTGAGGTTACATTCCTTCCATCACCGGGGTTACTGCTATAAAGATTTGGAACAATAGCTGACAAATCTCTTGTATTCTGTATCTTGTAATCATTCACTTTTGCTGATGAAAAAACAGATATACTGGAGGGTATATTCTGAACATTTTCTTCTGTTTTCTGTGCAGAAACAATTACTTCATCCAATCTCAACCCCGCGTCTTCCAAAGTAATATTCAGGCTCTTGTTATCATCGGCTACCAGTTTATTTATTGCTGCATAACCCACGGCGCTGAATCTTAAACTTACTTTACCCGAAGGAACATTAACAAGCTCAAAAGCACCGGTCAAATCTGTAACTGTACTTAAATTTGTATTTAATACCTGTACTGTTACTGCATCAACAGGAACTCCTTTAGCGTCTTTAACCGTTCCTGAAATCTTATGCTGTTGTGCATTCGCTGCAAAACAGATGAAAATGCTTAAACACAAGCATGCTATTATTCTATTCATTCTATTTCTTGTACATTTACTTAATTGGAAACAGCCTCAAAAGCAGCGCTGAAATCCCGAATAAGATCTTCTGTATCTTCAATACCTACAGACAATCTAACCATAGAATCAGGAATTCCCATTTCATCACGTCTTTCTTTACCTAATTCGAAGAATATGGTATGAGCAACAGGAATAGCAAGTGTGCGGGTATCGCCCAGGTTACTTGATTTAATAACCAGTTTAAGCTCATTCAGAAACTTAAAGCAATCGATACCATCAACAAGTGCAAAACTCAATAATCCGCCATAGCGATGAAATAAACTTGAAGCAAGCTCATGCTGAGGGTGGCTTTTCAGTCCGGGATAATAAACTTTACTGATTAAAGGGTGGTTTTCAAGAAACGTTGCAAGTGTAGCCGCGTTACTGCAGGCACGATCAAGTCTTAAAGCAATAGTTTCAGAACCCACAGAAATACTGTGCGCTGCTTCAGGAGCAAGCGTACCACCACCATCACGTAGGCCTCTTTTTCTTATTTGCGTCATTCCCTGCATTTCCGGACGAATCTGCTCGCGGATTATTGGTGCAATGTTAGGGAAGCTAAGCCAATCGAATAAGCCCGTGTCAGTTACACTGCCACCTAATGCATTACCATGACCACCAATATATTTTGTTAAAGAGTTGATGATAAGACTAGCCTTTACTGCAACCGGACGGAACAAGTAAGGCGATGTCATTGTATTATCTACTACATAGATCAATTTTTTGTCTTCGCAAAAATCGCCAATAGCACCTAGATCTGATATTTGAGTAGCAGGGTTTGCAATGGTTTCAACAAACACCATTCTGGTATTTTCCTGAGAGGCATTTTTAATGTTCTGAACATCCGTTGCATCAACAAAAGAGATGCTCAGGCCCATGTCCATATAAGTCTGCATAATACTTCTGGTATTACCAAAAAGGTATGAACTTGCAATAATATGGTCTCCTGCTTTTATTAAAGCCAGTATTGTAGAAGAAATGGCAGCCATTCCTGTAGCAAAAGAAACAGTGGCAAGACCCTGTTCCATTTGTGTTACTTTATGTTCAAGCGCGGTTGTTGTTGGATTGCCCTGACGGGAATAAGCATAACCCTTTGTTTTGTTTTGAAAAACATTTACCAGTCCCTGGACATCATCGTATCCCCAGGTTACTGCGTTATGAACAGGTTGATGTAATGCACCGAATTCTGGTTTCAAAAGACGGTCTGAATGAAGTATGGTGGTTGTAAATCCTTTTTTATCGCTCATTTAAACTTAATTTATTCAAGAAAACAAACTTCCATTTTTTATTTTAAAAAAAAGACGTTTTGCATAGGAAATCTGAAATATTACCAGTCTATTAACAGAATGGTTACTTTTACCATTAAATATAAACACATAATGAAACCATCTTTAGTACTTATTTTCATCTTATTCCTGATAGCGGGAGTTAGCGCTCAGCAAATTAAATACGCTACTGGAAACGACAGTTGGAATCCGGACTCTCTGGGGAACCATAGAGCTGTGCTAACGGTAGGCGCAGCTGGAAATGTAGCAAAAACAACTATCGAATGGCGAAGAAGAGACGCCCATCCCGAGCTTAAAGACATCTGGGTGGTTGATGCAAAAACCAACAGCAAAATCACAAATGTAAAAGCTGCAAACATCAGCAGAGAACAAGGGACCATCTATTTCGAACCAACCTCCGGAGCTGGCACTTATTATGTTTACTACATGCCATATCAGGTAGAAGGGCGCTCAAATTACCCAAATGCTCAGTATAGAAAAGCTCCGACAACCGAGAGCCAGTGGCCAAAATCAACCGCAAATGCTGTACCTGCCAAGCTTGTACGTATAGAGGCCATTAATGCAATGAGCAGTTTCTACCCTATGGAAGTAATTGCAACCGCAGCAGAAAATAAAAACCTGATTAAACAACATCCGCAAAAAGACTACCTTGTTTTTACTGAAGATAGAGTGAATCCTATAAAAATGCAGAACGATCTGCCTCAGTTATGGATCACAAAAGGATTAAAGAACTCTTTCTCCGGAACAGCGTCTAAAGGAGAAAACTACACCTATCAGCTTGGTATTTACCCGATAAAAAAAGATATTAATGATGTTAAAGTTACTTTCAGCGATCTAAAAAATAAAGCAGGCAAAACCATTTTTGCAAAAGCTTTTTCATGTTTAAATACCGATGGCGTTAACTGGGATGGCAGCCCGTTACATAAAACTGTAAACGTAGCCAAAAACAAAGTACAGGCATTGTGGATACTTGCTGATATCCCTAAAGACATTAATGCAGGCACTTATACAGGTACTGCAACCGTTAGCACCAAAGGCTCAGCCAGCACAATCATCCAGATTACGTTAACCGTAAACAACACTGTTCTGGCAGATGGAGGTATAAATGAACCGCAAAAACAAACCCGACTTAAATGGTTAAACTCAACAATGGCAGAGAAAAATGAGGTTATTGCCCCTTACATTCCTCTTGTTATAAACCACAAAACCATTTCTCTGCTGGGCAGAAAGTTCACCATAAATCAGGACGGTTTACCTGCTCAGATACAAACATTTTTTACGCCGGAGATGACAGAATTATCGGCCACTCCAAAAAACATTCTTACCGAGCCCGTTCATTTTCATGTAACAAGACCCAACCATAAGGATATTAAATTTAAAACTTCCGAAATCACCTTTACAGATAAACAACCGGGCATTGCAAAGTGGACTTCAAAAAGTACATCCGACAGTTTAAATATGGAGGTAAATGCCTCACTTGAGTTTGATGGTTTTGTATCATACACAATTAAATTCATCGCGGTAAATGACATTAAACTGAACAACATCAGCTTACACCTTCCCTTCACTCCAATCGCTGCTAAATACATGATGGGTCTTGGTCAGAAAGGTGGTTATCGCCCGGATTCCTTAAACTGGAAATGGGATGTTGCCAACAAAAACCAGGATGGTGCCTGGATAGGCGATGTAAATGCAGGTTTACAATATTCATTAAGAGACAATCATTATGTTCGTCCTTTAAATACAAACTTCTATTTACAGAAGCCTTTATTACTGCCAACATCATGGGGCAACGAAGGTAAAGGCGGCATTAAGATCGCGAAAAAAGGGCAGGCAATTCTGGCCGATAATTACAGCGGAGAACGCCTGATGAAAAAGGGCGATACTTTATATTACAACTTCACATTGTTAATTACCCCTTTCCACCCAATCAATACTGATTTTCAGTGGAGCAACCGCTTTTATCATAAATACAATAACCTGGATACCATTAAAGCAACAGGTGCAACACTAATAAACATACACCACGCCACGCCAATTAATCCATTCATCAATTACCCTTTTATTGCCCACAAGGAAATGAAAACCTATATTGATGAGGCACATTCAAAGGGGCTTAAGGTTAAAATCTATAATACCGTTCGCGAATTATCGAACAGTGCTTACGAGACATTTCCATTGCGCAGCTTAGGTCACGAAATTTACTCGCCCGGTAAAGGCGGTGGCTATTCCTGGTTACAGGAACACCTTGGCGAAGATTACATAGCGGCATGGTATGTACCCGAAATAAAAGATGCAGCTGTTGTGAACAGCGGAATGAGCCGCTGGCACAACTATTATGTTGAAGGCATGAACTGGCTGGTTAACAATGTAGGTATAGACGGGCTTTATCTGGATGATGTAGCTTTCGACAGAACTACAATGAAACGCGTAAAGAGTGTACTTACTCAAAATGGGCACCCGGGCATTATAGACCTGCATTCGGCAAACCAATACAATAAAAGTGACGGCTTTAACAACAGTGCAAACCTATACATGGAGCATTTCCCTTATCTAAACCGTTTATGGTTTGGTGAGTATTTTGACTACGAAAAAAGTACTCCTGATTTCTTTTTAACAGAATCTTCGGGTATACCTTTCGGACTAATGGGAGAAATGCTGCAAGACGGAGGTAATGCATGGCGGGGAATGGTTTACGGAATGACTAACCGTATGCCATGGAGCGATGGCGCAGACCCTCGTGCGATATGGAAAGCATGGGATGATTTTGGAATGCAAGGCACTAAAATGATTGGCTATTGGGTAGAAAACAATCCGGTTAAAACCAACAATCCTGATGTAATTGCAACCATTTACAGGAAAGATAAAAGTGTACTGATAGCACTTGCAAGCTGGGCTAAAGAGGATACAAAAATAAAACTGAACATAGACTGGAAAGCATTGGGAATTGACCCGGCAAAGGCTACAATAACTGCCCCGGAGATTAAGAACTTTCAACCCTCAAAAACTTTTGCCACCACTGATGAGATCCCGGTAACAAAAAACAAAGGCTGGATGATTGTTGTTAAAGAAAATTAACTTGTAACATTGCACAACGATTTTTAACAGAACATGAGATTTAAACCATTTGCCTTTATTATTAATATTGCTATTCCTTTAGCCATGGGTGCTATCGGTGCATGGTTTACTTCTCAATATGTTAAAACTTGGTACGTAACCCTAAATAAACCATCCTTTAATCCTCCGAACTGGGTATTTGCCCCCGTATGGACTACCCTTTTTATTTTAATGGGAATTGCTGCCTATCTGGTTTGGTTAAAAAGAAAGGAAGTTCAATATTTCACACGTACAGTTGCCATATACCTCATACAACTTGTTTTAAATGTAATGTGGTCGTTCCTGTTCTTTTATGCACACGAAATTGGACTGGCACTTTTTGAAATCGTTGCCCTGCTGCTTGTCATCATCATAAACACAATGGTATTCTATAAAATTGACAAAACTGCAGGTTTACTATTCATCCCATATATTTTATGGGTCGGATTTGCTACAATTTTAACGTACAGCATATTTTCGTTAAACTGATTATTCAGATCGCCTTTATGAAATAAAACTCCTATTTTTATGAGCCATGCTTATAAAAAGATTACTCTTCCTTTTTCTATTTATAACCGCATTAAATGTAAATGCGCAAAAGGTAGGCTTGGTATTGAGTGGCGGAGGAGCCAAGGGGCTTGCCCACATAGGCATATTAAAAGCACTGGAAGAAAACAATATCCCTATTGACTACATTACCGGAACTTCTATGGGTGGTATTGTTGGTGCAATGTATGCAGCCGGTTATTCGCCAACGCAAATAGAGAAAATAGCCTTAAGTAGCAATTTTCAGGATTGGGTAAGCGGAAGATACAAGAGTGATTATAGTTTCTTCTTTCAGAAGAAAAACATTAACCCCTCAATAATTACAGCAAAGCTCTCTGTCGACTCTAATTTAAGGTTCAATTTCAGATCTAATCTGGTAAATGACATCCCCTTAAACTTCGCCCTATTAGAGCTTTTTGCTCAGGCATCAGCCATTTCAAAAGATAACTTCGACAATCTGTTTGTCCCTTACCGCTGCATGGTATCAGATGTCTTGTCGCAAAACAGCATAACCGTAAAAAAAGGCAGTTTAGCTGATGCCGTTAGAGCAACCATGACCGTTCCTTTGATTTACCGACCTATAAAACTAGACGACAAGTATGTTTTTGATGGCGGTCTATATAATAATTTTCCGGCCGATGTAATGAAGGATACTTTTAATCCTGATGTAATTATTGGTTCTAATGTATCCTCCAAGAACTTCAATGAATACCCTAAAAACAATGATGAGCGGTTAATGAACCGCCTGATGGTTTTTATGTTTCTTTCTAAATCAGACTCTACCCTTATTGGCCCAAATGGCATTTATATCCAGCCAAACCTAAGGGGGTATTCTTCAACCAATTTCAACCCGGTAGAGCAACTGATAAAACAAGGCTATGATGCAACAATAGCCGACATGGACCAGATCAAGAAAAAGATAAGCAGACGGGTAACCACCGGAGATCTGATGATTAAAAGAACTCAGTTCAACACTAAAAAACCCAACCTGCTTTTTAGTGGTGTAACCGTATCCGGAGTAAATGCTCAGCAAAAAAAATACATCGAGCGTCTTTTCAAAAGAGATCAGAACACCTTTGATCTTGATGATATTAAGCAAGGCTATTACAAGCTCGTAGCAGATGAAACCTTTGAAACCATTTACCCAAAGATAACCTACAATCCGGTTTCCGACAGCTATAACTTTGAAATTGTAGCCAAACCACAAAAAAGCTTTAAAATTGACTTTGGAGGGAACATATCAAGCCGACCAATCAGTAATGTATTTCTTGGAATGCAGTACAACTACCTAAACCAGAAATCGTATACATTTGGCACTAATTTGTATTCGGGGCGGTTTTATGAATCTATACAAGTAAATGGAAGGGTCGATTATCCTTCTCGTTTACCATTATTCCTTGCTATGGAAATGACCTATAATCACTTTGATTATTATAAAACCAGTTCCATTTTTATCGAAAACCCTCATCCTATATATATTGAACAGACAGATAGAAAAATAGATTTAAAGATTGGCTTTCCGCTAAACCGGAATACCAAGATAACATTGAATACTGCCTTTATTAACAATTACGATGGATATAGTCCGAATAATACTTTTGAGATAGGCAATAAATTAGACAAAACCGTATTCAATGCTTCCAGATCTACCTTTGCTTTTGAACAGTATACCTTTAATCGTAAGCAATACGCCAATAAAGGCCGTAACTTCCTGTTAAGTCTAAATTATTTTGCAGGAAGAGAAAGCTACACACCCGGCAACATTACCGACGGTTTAACAGAATCTGCAGAGCTTGTGGCAAGTAAAACCGAAGTAGACAGAAAATACCGGCAATGGTTCAATTTAAAGGTTAGCGATGAAAACTACTTCTTCGCAAAACGCAAATATTCTTTAGGCTATCTACTCGAAGCGGTGATTTCAAACCAGCCTTTATTTTCTAACTACTACTCTACCATACTTGCTTCACCTGCATTTTATCCATTGCAAGACAGCAGATCTGTATTTTTAGAAAACTTTAGGGCTACCAGTTACTTTGCGGGAGGAATTAAAAATGTATACAGTATTAAAAGAAATCTTGACTTAAGAGTTGAAGGCTATGTGTTTTTGCCTTATCAGAAGTTTGAGAAGATAGGCTTTCAGGGAATAGACCGCATGAAACCACTTACCAAATGGCAATATGCTGCCACTGCAGGGCTCGTGTACCATACCCCAGTTGGGCCTATAAGTTTTAGTTACAATTTATATGATGACCCGATAAAAAGAAACGGGGTTTTACTACATTTGGGGTATCTGATTTACAATAAACGATCTATAGAATGAGAAGAATATATTTGTTGATATTGCTGTTGGTAATGTGTGTTTCCGGCTTTGCCCAAAAAGCAGACATCAATAATTTTATAGTTAAAGAGAGCCTGCTCAAAAACAGCAAGCTTGCCATTATAGCAGCTGATTCTTTAGATATACCCATAGAAAAGATTAATGGCACTTATACTTTTAGTGTAAGCGGATTTACTCAGCCCATTAAATTTAATGGAGGTGTTGGTGTGCTGCCATTACAATTGGAACGCTCGACCTTTGTGTATATAAAACATCAGAACGACACAGGCACTCACAGCAAACTTTTATATGTTCATAAAAAGGAAGGCACCTTAACTCCTTATGTGATCAACAGTATGTGGCTGGTATTATTTCCCGCACTGATCATCTTTTTGGCTTTCGCATTTAGGAAGTTTATTATTGCTGCTGTGATTATCCTTTTAATATTCATCTATTTTAATCACAGCAACGGCTTAAACCTATCTACTTTCTTCGAGACTATATTTGACGGCTTAAAGCGAATGTTTTAAGCACAGCACTTAAAAAGGCATTCCTATACCAAAATTGTATTGCACAAAGCGATACCTTTCCGGACTATGAGTAAGGTAATAATCGTCTTTAAACTTCTTGTTCCCGGTAAAGAACCGTTTGAACATCCATTGATCGGAACCTTCAAACTGCGGGTCCTTAAGTTTTAAACCTATATCAAACCTAAATACAAAGTACTGCACATCGTACCTGAACCCCATACCTGTGCCCAGGGCAATTTGGCTGCCCAGTTTTTTGAAATCAAAATAGGTAGATGGAGTACCGGTTCTGGTCACATTCCATACATTACCGGCATCTAAAAATACGGCACCTTTCAATTTGGCTCCAAAGAACTTATTCAAAAGTTTATATCTGTATTCTAAATTCGCCTCAATATGAAGCTCTCCAAGCTGATCTAGGCCATATAATGCTCTTCTTAAGGTATCAGTATCAAGCGCCTTTCCCCTATCATAATTTCCAGGGCCCAGGGTTCTGGCCTGCCAAGCCCTAATGCCACTTGAACCTCCTGCGAAGAACAATTTCTCGAACGGAACCGAATTAGAGTTACCATAAGCATAGCCAATTCCGCTGTTTAAACGGGCAACAAACTGTTTTTCTCCCCCAAGGTTTTTATACCAGCGCAAATCTATCTCTGGCCGCATATATTGGTTAAACGGCAATCCAAATATTGTAGCATATACACTATCTTTCAGATTAGCTTTATTACCAGTAATACTTGTTGCCAGTTGTAACATATTACCGGCTAAATCCATGCTCCCTCTAAAATAAATAAAGCTTTCGTTTGTTAGCAGTTTATCTGCATTTAAGGAATACGTATATTTAATACCCAGGGTGATGTCCCTTCTGTCTAACAATAAAAGATTATAAAAATTCTTAAGTAACTCTCCTTTATTATTTGGATCTTCAGCATCAAAAAGAAGTCCTCCAAATCTATATTCAAAGTTTAAAGGGGTCACAGAATGGTATTTAGATTTCGATTCCACAAACTCATAAGTTAGCGAACTAAGAAATACATGGCGTTCAAAAAAACTTTTTTGCTGTGCATATACATAACTGGTAGAGAATATAGTATGTGGCATACCACCTCTTCTGCCCGGTCTGGCAGTAATAAACGGCAACATTAATCTGGGAACGGTCAGATTAGCACTAATTGAAAAATCGCGCTGATAAATATCCCGGAATATCGAATTCCCCTGCCCAATTCTGGATTGCAGTCCTCCTTTAACCTGAAATTCAAATCGTTCGGCCCCGCGGAACATGTTGTTGTTAGTGTAGGTATTTGATAAAGTAAAACCAACAGTTCCGGCATTAAAAGGCACCTCCCCCTCTACCCGGTTACTCATTATTTTTTGAGGAATTAACTGGATAACCGGGAACACTTTATTGATACTATCTTTTGGTCTGTTATAATCTATCTTAACATTTTTAAAAACGTTAAGTTCATACATTCTATCGTAGGTAAGGTTCTCATTGTAGATATTATAAATCTCACCCTGATGAAGAAAGTTATACCGTACTATAGGATTTCTTCTAAACTTTTTAGAGAGATCGGTATATCTTAAACCCCTAAAAACCTTATCGTTCATGGTAAGTGTATCAGGAAAACCATCTGCATTTGGGGCAATAATTACGTTGGCCTCACCAATATAGAATTGCTCATGCCTGGGTTTATCCTGAGGGTTATCAATAATTAAAGTAACATTAGCTTTGCTGGAACTTAAGTTCGAATCGACCTCGTATTTTACGTAAGGCCTTGCGAAATCGAAATAGCCTTTCTCCTTCATCACCGTATAGATCCGATCACGTTCATGGGCTAAAGAATCATCATCATACCTCATTCCCTCTTTCAGAAAAGTCTCAGCAGCCCTACTTTCCATGTAGAATTTATTAACAAGTTCATCAGCGATTTCATACTTTATTTTATTGACACGAAATACAGGTCCGGGCTGTGCCTTAAAAAAAACGTCGGCCCTTTTTCTCTTAACCTTTATTTCCGATTTTACTTTTGCCATAAAATACCCTTTGCTCATCAGAAATCTTTCAATCTGGCCGCGGGAAATCTCTACTAATGTACTATCAAGAATTGGAGGAGGCGTACCAAGCGGCTTTATATTGGAAGTTTTATAACGACCATCTTTGGTATTGAACATGTTATAAATAATAACATTGATACCAATTGTTGATGTGGGCCTGATATCTTTTTGAATATAATTGAGTGCTTCTTCCTCAAAAGCTTTATCTATGCTGTCTATTTTTACATTTTTAACAATAGATTGGTCGTCCGCAATATATTTTGTTGAGGAACATCCCGTAACAAAAACAAGAATAAATAGTAATATTGCATCAAAATGGACATTCCTTTTATTATTATCGTATGCTTTCAAAATCTCAGATAGGGTTTATAAAATCGTTACATCAAAAAAAGTACCGTAAAGAAAATGGGATATTTATTATTGAAGGTATAAAATCTATTGTAGAGTTTATTCAATCTTCATACCAAATACATAGCATTTATTATCTGGCTCAATATCAGTCCTTACTGCCCAATTTGCCTGCAAATATAAAGTTATTTGAAATAAACAACGCCGAACTGGATAAGATTAGTACTTTACAAACTCCGCAAGGTATACTGGCGCTTGTACACATTCCTAAAAGTCGTAGTTTGGACATTAGTAGTCTAAAAGGGTCATTTACTCTGGTGCTTGATGGAGTTCAGGATCCGGGTAATTTGGGTACAATTATTCGCACAGCCGATTGGTTTGGATTTAAACAGATTATATGTTCTAACAACACAGTTGAAATTTATAACCCAAAAACAGTACAGGCCACAATGGGATCTTTGAGTAGGGTAAACGTTTATTACGAAGAGCTTTCTGGATTTTTAAAAGATATTAAAGTACCAGTTTTTGGTGCGGTTCTGAACGGAACGAGTATCTATGAAACAAAATGGGGAAATGAGGGCATCGTGATTTTGGGCAATGAAGGACAAGGGATAACGCCCGAAATCATAAATTTAATTACCAATCCGGTAACAATACCACGGGTTGGAGAGGCTGAGTCATTGAACGTTGCAATATCGGCAGCAATTCTTTGTGCAGATATTAATAGAAATTTGCAGAAATAAATTGCATAATAAGTATTATTTACTATTTTTGCAGCCTGAATTTCAGTAGGGTCGAGTGGCCGAGTGGCTAGGCAGAGGTCTGCAAAACCTCCTACAGCGGTTCGAATCCGCTCTCGACCTCAAGATTTATAATAAATAAAAAAAGATTAACATGGCAGTTACCAGATTAAAAAGAAAAGACAGAAGAAATAAAACTTTCGCAAAGTTAGATGTGAAAAACTTAAAACTTGCTACTAACATCGAATTGGGTAGCCGTTCACGTCAATCTACAACAGATCAGTTAGCTAAAAACAACGCGGTCTTATTAAAACTTACTGCTAAAGCATAAGTTTCTTTCTAAAAGAAATTAGAGCATCTCTGTTTGGCAGAGATGCTTTTTTTATGCCTATTTTGCTCAAGTGTATAGCGATATACGGATAAGACAAAGTTTAAGTACGAAACCTTCAAAGTCCATGGTCAGTCCATGTTTTTCTGATAAATACGTGGACTTACTTTAGCCTTAAGGATCAAGCAACGCGCAAACATTCAATCCTGGAATCAATTGACACCAGACTTCCTGTTATTTCAAGAAATGATTTAATCTTTTTTTACCAGCTCTTTGCAGATTCTTTTGATTAACCCTGGACCTTCATAGATGAAACCGGTATATAATTGTACTAATGAAGCCCCAGCATCAAGCATATCTTGTGCATCTTCAGGAGAATGAATCCCTCCTACTCCAATTATTGGAAACGCTTTGTTTGACCTGGCAGATAAATACCTAACCACCTCAACAGAACGACGCGCTAGTGGCTTACCACTTAAACCGCCCATTTCGCTCTTAAGTGGCTCCGGACTTTGCAGACTGCTTCTATCTATAGTTGTGTTGGTAGCAATTACGCCTGCAATGCCAGTTGTCATTACAATCTCAACAATATCGTCCAATTGTTCATTGGTTAGATCGGGTGCTATTTTAAGCAGAATTGGTCTGCTGATGTTATTCTTATTATTGCGCTGCTGTAACGTATTTAACAGCTCCATCAATGGTTCTTTTTCCTGTAACGCCCTTAATCCTGGAGTATTTGGAGAACTTACATTCACTACAAAATAATCGACTACGTCAAATAAGCGGTCAAAGCATTTTATATAATCGCTTATCGCATCCTCATTAGGTGTATTTTTATTTTTACCGATGTTACCGCCAACAACAATATCGCTATCCTTACTTTTTAACAACCTCAGCCTTTCAGCAAGGGTATCCACACCTTTGTTGTTAAAACCCATGCGGTTAATGATTGCACTATCCTCTTCCAGGCGGAACATTCTAGGCTTATCATTACCGGGTTGTGGTAAAGGCGTTACAGTACCTACTTCAATAAAGCCAAAACCAAGGTCGCTTAGCGCCTCAATGTACTCACCGTTTTTATCGAAGCCGGCAGCTAAGCCTACAGGATTCTTAAATTTGATGCCAAAAACTTCGCGTTCAAGGCCTTTAATATTCACATCAAAGCTTCCTCTAAGGATAGTTTCGCCAAGTGGGAAGTGTTCATGAAACCATTTCAGTCGCTTAACGACGAAATAATGCACTTTTTCGGGGTCAAATTGAAAAAATATAGGCTTAATTAAACGGTACATGGGACGAAGATAGGAATTTGTTTGTATTTTTGCAGCCACATGATTTCGATAAACGACTTAACATTCCTGATAGGCTCCAGAGCCTTATATGATGAGGCAAACTGGCACATTAAACCGGGCGACCGGGTTGGGCTAATTGGTGCCAATGGAACAGGAAAATCTACACTTTTAAAAATAATAGTAGGTGAGTATGCTCCTTCTTCGGGTACTATTTCTATGTCTAAAGACTTAAAAATAGGTTACTTAAACCAGGATTTACTTTCTTACGACTCTCACCATAGTATATTACACGTTGCAATGGAGGCTTTTGAACGCCAAAACCAATTGCATGATGAAATTGAGGTACTGCTTAAAAAAATAGAAACAGATTATTCTGAGGAAGTTTTGAATAAACTGAGCGATAAGCAACAGGAATTTGAAGCCTTAGATGGGTATAATATAGAATATAGAGCTAATGAGATTTTAGCAGGTCTGGGTTTTAGTACTCAGGATCAGTTAAGACCACTTAATACCTTTTCAGGAGGCTGGCGCATGCGTGTTATGCTTGCCAAAATTCTATTGCAAACACCTGATATTTTGTTGCTGGATGAGCCTACCAACCACATGGATTTACCGTCTATTAAATGGTTAGAAACTTATCTTTTAACTTTTGAGGGTGCTATTGTAATCGTTTCTCACGATAGGTACTTTTTAGACAAGGTAGTAAACAAAACTGTTGAATCGCGCAAAGGAAAACTAACTTCTTATGCCGGTAATTACAGTTTCTACCTTGAAGAAAAAGCATTGCGTGGTGAGATTCAAAAAGGAGAATTCAAAAATCAGCAAGCCAAAATTAAGCAGGAAGAACGCTTAATTGAGCGTTTTAGAGCGAAAGCTTCTAAAGCTAAAATGGCCCAGTCGAGGATGAAAGCTTTGGATAAAATGGAGCGTGTGGAAGATGTGGATGATGATAATCCTACTGTAAACTTCCAGTTTAAGTTCTCTAAGCCATCAGGCCGTCACGTAGTTACAATTGAAGGTGCTACAAAGAGCTACCCTAATGTCGATATTCTTGAAAATGCTGAAGGTATCATTGAGAAAGGTGATAAAATTGCCTTGATTGGTGCGAACGGTAAAGGTAAATCGACCTTATTAAGAATTATTGCGGGTGCTGAAGGTTTTACAGGTAGATGTGAGACTGGTCATAACGTTACTACTACATTTTTTGCGCAGCATCAACTGGAGTCGTTACACCTTGGAAATACCATTCTTGAAGAGTTACAGGCTTTTGCACCTAAACATACCGACACAGAATTGCGTGGTATATTAGGGTGTTTCCTTTTCACTGGTGATGATGTGTTTAAAAAGATCCGTGTATTGTCCGGAGGTGAAAAATCGAGGGTTGCATTAGCTAAATCGCTAACAACTGACTCGAACTTCCTGATCCTGGATGAGCCAACCAACCACCTTGACATACAATCTGTAAACATCCTGATTCAGGCATTACAGCAGTATGAAGGTACTTTTATCGCAGTATCTCACGATAGGTATTTCTTAGACAATGTTGCCAATAAAATTTGGTTCATAGAAGACAAGGACATTAAAGAATATCCAGGTACCTATGCTGAATACGAAGAGTGGAATAGCAAAAGACCTCCTGCAAAACCTTCCAGTGTTCCTGTAAGGCCTGATAAAGAGGTAAAAGAAGTTAAAAAAGCGTTAGAAGAAAAACAACCGGCTACTCCAAACAGTTTGCAACAGCTTAAAAAGCTAAACGATCAATTGAAAAAGATTGAAGTTGAGATTGCAACTTTTGAATCAGATGTTAAATCTATAGAAGCTGAGATTGCTGATGAAGCAATTTATTCGAACGCAGGCAAACTTGCTGAAACAAATAAAAAATATTTAGCCGCCAAGCATAAGCTTGATACTGCCCAAAATACCTGGGAAGACCTCGCTTCTGAAATAATGGAACTAGAAAGTAAATGATAAAACCCGCAGGATTATTTTTTTTGCTGTTGTTAAGTATACAAATTGCTGTTGCACAAAATCAGCAATTTGTATATGAAAACAAGGTGTACCAACCTACAATAAAGACGGTACAATGTTACAACTCGCAAAAAGAACAATCTCTACCGGTAATTGCTCTAAAATCAAATGAACGATTGGTGTTTTCGTTTGACGATCTTAATGCAGGAAGCAAAAATTACTGGTATACGGTTGAACATTGCACTTCAGATTGGAAATCATCACGCTTATCGACCATAGATTATCTGGAAAGCTTAAGCGAGGATAGGATAACTGATTATAAATACTCATTTGGCACCATCCAAAAGTACACCCATTACCAACTGACTTTACCGAATACTCAGATCAGACCTAAAATTTCGGGCAACTATATTTTAAAGGTGTATGAAGAAGGTAACCAGCAAAAACCGGTTATTTCTCAGCAATTTTATGTGGTAGATAATGTGGTAAATATTGGTGTAGATGTAGTAGCCAGTTCACAGGTGTCGCTACGTTTTAGCAACCAGAAGGTCAATTTTACTATTTTACATCAAATGCCTATTCAGAACCCCTATACGGATCTGAAAGCGATAGTGATGCAGAATGGAAATCCGCAGACGGCAATTATAAATACAAAACCGAACTTTATTAAGCCTGGCTCATTGGTTTACAACGAGGTAAACAGCAACGATTTCCCGGCAGGCAATGAGTTTAGAAAGTTTGATATCCGCAGCTTACGGTATAAAGGCGATAATGTGCAGGAAATTATAAAGGACACAACCACCAGCGTGGTACTTTTTCAGGACATCAATACCAGCAAAGCGAAATACAGCAATTTGGTTGATGAGAATGGAAGCTTCTTCATCAGAAATAAAGAAGGTAGCGATGACCCAACAGAAGGTGATTACGCAAGTGTGATGTTTACCTTAAATGCGGTACCTCCTACTCCCAATGGCGATGTTTATGTTGTTGGCAGGTTTAACAATTACGTTTTAAACGAGGCCAGTAAGCTTAACTTTGATTCTTCGCGTAAGCGTTTTTATGGAAATATATTGGTTAAACAAGGGCTTTATGATTATAAATATGTTTGGTTAAATAAGGATACTGGAAAAATTGACCAGGCAATTTTTGAAGGTTCATTCTTTGAAACTTTAAATACTTACCAGGTATTTGCCTATTATAAAAAACCGGGCATGCGTTGGGAAGAATTAATTGGATACGCCAATGTCGGCAACGTAAAACGTTAATCGGTTTTTAATACCCAAACTGAAACACTTTTCTCGGCACATAGAAATGCTGCCCATCCCTCTTCATTTACTATCACTTCCTCAGTTACATTACCGAGTGCATCTTTAAAGATTTTATTGGCGTGTTTAACCCCCATTTCCATGTTTTTAATTCCTGCACCACTGTTACTCATAAGCACAGCAATACCAGAACCAGGGTTTTCATCTTCGCCTTCTCTTGTCCACCCTATGCAATTTGGATGATCCAGATAATCGCGCTGAACACCATAAGAAAGATCTTTACGAACCGTACACAGCTTTGGTAATTCGAACACCGCGGAAAGCTCTATTTCTACTTCGTTCCCATTGTGGTCTTTATCTTTATATGCACTGCCATAAAGATCGGGATAGAATAAGCAGGGCATCCCCTGCTCACGTAAAAGAATAAGCGCATATGCCAAAGGGCGGAACCAAGGCGCCACAAATGATTCCAATGCCTGCAAAGGCTGTGAATCGTGGTTATCAACAAACGTGATTGACAAGTATGGGTTTATCAGCGTAAGTGTTCCTTCAAAAATATTACTAAGGTCGTACGCCTCCTGCTGCTGACTGGCAACATACAAGTTTTGGTGCAATACGGAATCAAAGAGCTTCATCCTGCCTTCAGTAAGCTCAATATAAGATTTAAGGTCTTCTACATTATCAACCACCCAGTTCTCGCCTACTATGAAGAAATCCCTTTTAAAGGTATTCTTCATATGATCGATCCACTCATTTAAAAATTTATGGGAGATGTGTTTAACGGCGTCCATTCTAAAACCATCCATTCCGCAGGTGTTATAGTACCACTCGCCCCATTCCTTGAGTTCTTGCCTCACGGCGGGGTTTCTTGATTCTATATCGTTAAACATCAGGTAATCGTAATTGCCGTGTTCCTTAGAAGGAACATCTTCCCAGCCCTCTCCAAATTCGTTCTGAATTGAAAAAATCCCTCCTTCTTGCAAGTTAGCAGCAAAATCGAGCCCGCTGAAACAACGGTAATCCCAGATAAAACTTGAATACTTGCCTTGTCGGCCTGGAAATGTAAATTTAGTCCATGCTTCAATTTCTATAACAGGCGAAATAAATTCTTTACGATTCTGGTCGTTTACTTTCCGCACTTTTATCTTTTCCAGCTCATCTCCACCTGCTTTATGATTAAGTACCACATCGGCAATGGTTGCTATACTGCTTGCTTTTAGTGCGTTAATTGCATTTAGGTATTCGTCCTTAGTTCCGTATCTGGTAGCTACACAATCTTTCTGATCAAACTCACCAAGGTCGAACAGATCATAGGAATCGTAACCTACAGAAGTATCTCCTGAGGTTGCTTTATAAGCCGGGGGTAACCAAAGGCCTGTAATTCCGAGCTCAACAAATGTTGGCACCTCTTCGGCAACCCTAACCCATAGCTTAACGTCTTCTTGATAATACCAGTGAAAATATTGTATCAGCGTTTGATTTTTCATGCCGTACAACTAAGATACAAAATCATCAAGAAACCCAAAGCTTAGTTAACTCCTTTTATCTGGTAAAAGTGATTATGTTGAATTTTGTTTACTTTTGCCTGAGATGACTACAAAAGTAAAAAATCCGAAGGAATCCTTCACCATAATGAATGAGTTGGTACTGCCCAACGATACTAACACCCTTAATAACTTAATGGGTGGTAGATTATTGCACTGGATGGATATTGCGGCAGCAATATCTGCTCAAAAACACTGCAATAGAATTGTGGTTACAGCTTCTGTAGATAATGTATCATTTAAACAACCTATAAAACTTGGTGATGTAATTACGATTGAAGCTAAGGTTACGCGTTCATTTAATACTTCTGTTGAGGTTAGACTGGATGTTTGGGCAGAAAATATTCCTTCGGGAAGCAGGGTAAAATCAAATGAGGCTTACTATACTTTTGTAGCTGTTGACCAAAGTGGAAGAACTATTCCTGTTCCGGAATTAAAACCTGAGACTGAGGAAGAAATCGAATTATTTGCCGGGGCTTTAAGAAGAAGACAATTGCGTTTAATATTGAGTGGAAAGATGTTGCCAAATGACGCTATTGAGTTGAAAGCCCTTTTTTTTAAGGAGTAAACAATAACAGCGGGAATGCTGTTATTAAATAAATAGGAAAAATGACGACCTACACTACACTGATTATTTTAAGCGGCCTGGTCATCTTCTCTTATTTATTTGACCTTGTTGCCAGTAAAACTAAACTACCTTCTGTATTGCTGCTATTGCTTTTAGGAATAGGCTTGCGTGTACTTGTAGATAACCTTAAGATAGAAACCTTCGATTTTCTAAAGATCTTACCTGCACTTGGTACCGTGGGTTTGATTATGATCGTTTTTGAAGGATCACTTGAACTGAAATACGATCGGGATAAAAATAAAATCATTAAGGGTGCTTTTCTATCGGCACTTGTAATACTGATAGCCTCGGTTTCTGTGATCACTTTTATTATATACGAGATTACCGGTCGCGATCTTTATACGTGCTTTAGTAATGCAATTCCTTTTAGTGTGGTTAGCTCTGCAATAGCTATTCCATCTGCCGCAGCACTATCTAAAAAAGGGAAAGAGTTTATCATTTATGAATCTTCTTTTTCTGATATTCTGGGGATCATACTCTTTAATTTCGCAATATCTAATCCTCATATCTCTACTTCTTCATTTACGGGCTTAGGACTAAATACGATACTGATAGTTATCCTATCTGCTATTTCCTGTATCGTTTTGCTTTATGTAATGGGAAAGATATCGCATCACATAAAGTTTTTCCTGATCATCTCTATACTGATAATGGTGTATGCCATTGGGCAGTCATACCACTTATCGGCTCTTGTCTTAATACTCTCTTTCGGTTTGTTTTTAAACAATGCAGACACCATCAAGTACGCCTGGTTTAGAAGTATTTTTATTTACAAGAATCTATCTAACGATTTAACACAACTACGTCAGTTATCTGCTGAAAGTGCATTTATTTTAAGAACGTTTTTCTTTGTAATATTCGGATTTACAATGAACATTTATCAGCTTAATGATCAAATTGTTCTTGTAAATGGGTTGATTATGCTTGCCTCTATCTTTGTGATCAGGTTTGCCTACCTTAAAATCTTTAGAAGAGAAAATAGTGGAGCTGAGGCTTTTATTGCGCCTAGAGGGCTGATTAGTATCCTATTGTATTTTAATTTACCTCATGCGCTTAAAATACCAGAAGTGGGGACTTCTTTCTTATTTGTTGTGGTATTAGGGTCGAGTCTGATAATGAGTATAGGCCTGCTCTTAACAAAAAAGTATGTAAGAGCAGAACCTTATTCAGGGATGCACTAGCTTCCCATCTCTAATATTTTATCAAATTCTTCGGCTTTAAGTGGCATTACAGATAACCGGCCCTGTCTAACCAATGAAACGTCTTTAAGGCTTTCTTCGGCTTTAATCTGTTCCAGACTAACAGGATTTTTAAGTGCTTCAACCGGAGCCAGATCTACTACAACCCAGTTAGGATCACTGGTAGTTGGATCCTGATAAAACTCTTTTACCACTTTTGCGATCCCAACTACATTTTTACCTTCATTACTATGGTAGAATAAAACCAGCTCTCCTTCTTTCATCTCTTTCAGGTTATTACGCGCCTGATAATTGCGCACACCATCCCAAAAGGTTCTGCCGTCTTTGTTAAATTTTTCCCAGCTGTATTTAAAAGGTTCTGACTTCACTAACCAATATTGTGTGTTCTTCATAGTTTAAAAAGTTTTTTTGATACATTCGTTGACAAAACCGCTGACAAAAATATACTTTTTATTCCTTATTTTTATATGCGATCCATCGCTTTACGCCTGGAAGCCCGCCATGGAATTGCTGCGCCAAGCATAATGACAATGGCGATCGCAATAACCAATCCGCTTCCTTTCGACGTAATGAAAGCCAGCAATAACAGTAAAACAGACATAAATAGTAAGGAAAAACTGATCATTTTCAGACCAAACACATTTTGCTTTTGGATCATCTCCTTCTCTTCATCATCGATAGTTGCGGCTGCCCGTTTTTTGTCGGCTTTATACACCAGGTAGTGTTCATAATCAGCGCTTAAACCGATCCTTCTTCTTATAAGGATCTCATAAAGCAATAACATTAAAAATGGCAGTAAAACCCCTAGTAACATTTCATTGGCTCTGGATAACTTATCCCCGTCAATTAAAGGCATAATAATTTTAAACACCAGATTCACAGAAAGAGATATCAATGTGATATAAATGGTTGCTTTTCCGGATAAGCGCTTTGAAAACAGTGACCAGATTGGTGGCAGCAATAAGGGACCACCTGTTATGGCTGCTACACTCAAAGTAAATTGAACAATACCACCTATATAGGGGACTCCCAGTGCAATCAGGATCATCAACAAGCCAAAAAACCAGGAGGAAGCACGGGCCACAAACATTAGTTTCTTATCATCGGCACCAGGATTTATAGATTCTTTGTAAATGTCGTTGGTAAAAACCGCAGATACCACATTGAGCGCCGTGTTGGCAGATGCCGAAGTGGAAAAGTACATTCCTGTCAGCATCAAGCCCAAAAGGCCCGCGGGGAGAACCTGCTTACATACCATAATGTAAGCGTTCTCTGCATCCAGTCCTGAAAGTGATGGATTAATAATTCTATATGCCATAGGCGGCAACATCCAAAGGACTGGACTTAAAATGTATAGACCGGCAAAAAGATACGCTACTTTTGAGGCGCTTTTAGGGGTATCTACACTGGTATAGCGCTGTACAAATGTCCAGTTACCTCCGATATAAAAAATATGATAGATAGCGAAGGCAAAGATGAACCCCCAGGTATACTCTCCATGAACCAGGCTAAAAAAATCGTCAGGAACTTTATCTATAAAAGCCTGCAGACCACCCACCTCCTTAAATACCAAAGGTAGAATAATAATTATCGCTGCAGTAAGCACTACAAACTGCAAAATATCTGTAACCATTACCGCCCATAAACCGCCAACAGCCGTATAAGAGATCATTAAAATCCCCAGAACAATCGTAACAGGTACTAGAGGATAACCCAATGAGGCCGAAACCAGTATAGCTACAGAATATAAAACCGAGCCCTTTATGAATAAGGATACTATTGTAAATATATAGATGTAGCTTTTCTGAACGCTACTACCCAACCTTGCCTTTATAAACTCGGCTGCTGTTAGGTTACCCGTAGCCTTCCAAAGGGGTGCCAGATAAAGCCCCGTTATTATTGCCCCAATGCACATCGTCCATTGAATGGTAATGGCCACCCATCCATGTTGATAGGCTATAGCCCCCCAGACAACAAAAGTACCTGCAGAGAAAAAACTCATAAATAACGACAGACCTCCAATGAACCACGGAACCGACTCACCACCTGCAAAAAAGGATTTCAGATTTCTTCCTGTTTTAGAAAAGCTGATTCCAACCAACATAATGAAAACAGAAAAGACTACTACAACTATGGTATCTATCATGGCTTAAATTTGATTTAATGAATAACATCTTAAAGCGAACAACGACGCCGGCACATTGGCTGATGGATGTTCCAATATAACCTTTAGCTTTTTTGTTTCTAAAGGAGAATCGAATATGACTTCATTCCGTGTGTGATAATTATCTTCCTTACGATAAACCACCCTCCCATGTTCATCCTCGATGTGATAATTCCTTACGCAAAAGGGCATTACGGTTTCAGGATGCGTCATCAGTACCGACTCCATCGGATGATCTGTATCGGTGTCAAACACAAGATCAATTTTACTAATAGATTTTTCTTCGTTCCATGACACTTCAACTGCAGGCGCCGGGTCAGCCAGATTAGCTACCCAGGCATTGGGTTGTATTGTAGGACGATCTGCCCCGTTTCTAATATGATCTTCTGTAAAGCTATGAATGGTTTGTGAGAACAACAAAGCGATGTTCTGACCTTCAGGTCTTCTTTGCGGACACCAGAACTCAAAACTCTCGACTCCAGATCCTTCAGGGGCAACCTGTTTCCCGTTATTGGAAACGGCTTTATTTACTCCATTGAATACGGAAAGCATACCGGTTATTCTTTCATTGGAATAAGCCAACTGCACTTTATCGTTGATTAAAAAACAAACAAAAACATATTGCTGCTTATCAGGAATAACCTCAAAATCAATATTTACCTCTTGTTCTCCAGGCCGCAGTTCCAATTGCTTTACAGCAAGTATGGTATCGGGTGTAAAACCACCGGGTTTGCTGCTGATCCTTAACTCTACATTTAATGTGGTTGCTGCATCAGCCTTAAGCAAAGCAGTAAAGGAGGGAAACACGGCAGGTTGAACAGGTAACATTTGTGCAGCGGCAACTGAAAGTACTTTAAATATGTAGTTTTCTCTATTAAAACCTTTAAACTCGAGATTTGAACTGGCCTGTATATGCGCATGTTGTACCAGATCTTCTTTATCCTCAAAAGCTACATCCGGAATATATTGCCCGGTTTTCAGCAATTCTTTCTGCAAAAGCGACACATAATTTTCTTGGTACAATTCGGCAGGTAGCTTTATATATTTCAAACATAACGATGCAGCTACGGCTACGGCCTGTGCAGCATAAGCACAAGTGGCCATTACCCGAGTACCACCGAAGGCCACATGGCTAACGCTAATAATGCGCCCTGCAAGGAACAGATTCTTTATATTCCTGCTGTAGAGGCATCGGTAGGGTATCTGGAAAATGCCTTTGCTGTGCCATTGATTACAAGGCGAGCGATCGCTAAATACCCCATCGGCAGGGTGAAGATCAATAGACCATCCGCCGTAGGCAACCCCATCGTTGTGCACTTTTTGTTCAATTAAATCAGATTGGGAAAGGATATAATCCCCTTCAAACCTGCGGCTTTCGCGTTTGCCAGGTATCATTCCTACCCATTCCAAAGTGAAATTCTCTGCCTCAGGGAAATTACCAGAGTTTTTGATGTAATCCCACACTCCGTAAATAACTTTCCATAATTCCCATTTGATTTGTTCTGTATCGTGCACAGTATCCATTCTGCCACCATGCTCCACCCACCACAGTTTACAGCCATGTTCCCTTGCATTAAAACTTTTATATCTTGGTATTTCTTTTTGAACATCCATTGCAAATGCTGGAGCGGTAAAGCGCACTGGTTTTCCTACATCTTTTGTATAAAAATAAAGAGAATGCCCCAGCAATTCCCCATAGCCGGCATCTGGAGCCATGGGTTCATTAAATTCTTCAGATGACTCGGCGCCCATTCTAAATGCTGCACCTGAAAGGAAGGCTACAATGCCATCTCCAGATGCGTCGCAAAATAATGGTGCGTTAATTATGTATTCTGTAGCGTTCTGACTGCAGAAAGCTTTGACGCTTTCGATCTGATCTGATTTACTTTTGTTTACTTCATAAACAGCGGTGTTTAATAACAAAGTAATATTAGCCTCCTGTTTCACTTTATCCAGAATGATCATGTCTAATATAACAGGATTCCCTTCAGGATTTCTATATGTGTTTTCTACAAGCAGCTCGTCTATTACACCCCCTTCCCTGCTCCAGCGGTTATTATTGCCCATGTGTGAAGTAGCACCCAATATCCACAATCTGACTTCACTGGATGCATTGCCCCCCAAAACAGGCCTGTCCTGTACCAGTACTACTCTTAAACCCTGTCTGGCAGCCGTTATTGCAGCGCATACACCAGACATACCACCACCAATTACGACAAAATCTGTGTTGCACTTTTCTATTTTTAAACTTCGACTTTCTTCTACCTCTTTACGTATCATTATTTTGTTTTTTAGTTATCTGCCTAATTCTGCTGCTTTGGATCTGATCAATTTTCCCTTTTTATCTGTTAATTCCAGATAAAAACGAACCGATTTATCTTTATCAACCGGCACGGTAAATTCAAATGGGTATTCATTTTTATCAATTACCTTTTCCGCTTTCCCTTTGATCTTATATATTATTCTGGCCTTCTTCCATTTTGTATCATCTTCCTGAAGAAATACAAATAGCTTTTGTGCGTACGCACCAAGCTTAAACAATAATGCTTTTGTATCTCCTTCCAGGATATGTATATAATCACTTCTTTCATCTTTTTTCACATTCAGGATTTGATCCTGAAAGCTGCTGCTGATTTTTACACCAGTGATAGCCATAACTGCAATGCCGCCAGCAGGAACAGTGATACGGAAAGACCCGCCATTTGAAAGCGAAAGCTGATCAGAAGTATATAAGCTCTGGATCCCGCTGTTGCCTGAGAAATTAACCCGGGAAGCATCTACAGCAACCTGTGTGCTTACCTGCTCCTGCGATTGGTTCATAAAAGCCAGCAGAAGGGTATCCCCTTTTTTTGCACTTATATAGTTTAAAGCTATATTATCTATACTTAATAACCGGGATGGCATCCACAGCTGCACCTCTTTAAACTGAAAGAATTTCCCTTTTTTAGCCCCGTAAAACTTATTCTGCAGATAAGCATAACCTTCTATATAGTCACTTGGAAAATCAACTCTACCCTTGCTTTTTACATAAGCATCTGAAACCAGATAATCGAGAAACATAGAAGCCATTGGCAGTATATGATTGTAATGAAAGGAGTTTACACTCTGGTCTTTATGCTCATGAAGCGGAAAATCAGCCTTTTCATAAGCTGTAGTTCTTTCGGTATTGATATGATAGCCCGGAAAACTTTCTGAACGGCCCACAATAGAAGCTTTGGCCACATTCATCAAAAAAGGATCTTTTGTATGATAGCCTATCCTTAACAACCAAGGTGCATAAGTAGACATAAAAATACCTCTGTGACCTGTTGATGTCCCTGATGATTCGGGTGTAAGTCCCATTTCAGAAAGTCGCCATGCAGGAACCTTTTCTTCGGGATAATACATCTGACGATGTCCTTTTGATTTGAGGTACCAGTACATGGGTGTTTTTCCACCTTTATTTACAGTAACCAGATTATTCGGTATTTCAGGAGTCATCCAGGTAAACAATGTATAATGCCTGGCCCCATCCTGTGCTGCTTCCAGATACCTATGCTCGCCTGTAAGTTCGTATAACTCTAAAAGAGCTGACCAGTTATTGGTAAATGTTGGCCAGAAGAAATTGGAACTAAACAGGGGATCGCCAAACTGCTTCAACCGTGTATTTACTCTTTCTTTCAGATATGTATCTGCCAGCGTCTTACTTAAATGTAAATAGGATGAATCAGATGTGAGCTTAAACATAAACATTGCATTTACCCAGTTTCGGCCTTTTTCTTCTTCATCAAGATTTCTGATCCGAGCAGTCCCGAACTCTTTTTTGGCCATTGAGGCATAAAAAGAGTTGTTCTTACCAAAAACATCAGACAAAACCTGTAATTCTGATAGTGGAGCAATAGGGCCTCTCAACTTTCTGGAGGGGGATTGAATCTTCTGATTGCTGTCAATCGCAAATAGGAATTTCTCGCGCGATAGCATAAACTCCATTAAAGGATATGCCCTTTTATCAAACATTTCCTTATCATCCCTTACAATAGACAATTCAAGCGGATTCAAGCTTGAAACATTTTTCACTGCCCCTGGCACATCCGTAGCGTAAGCAAAACCTTTTAAGCTATCAATAAACCAGGCGTAGCGGGTCCTCGAATAATCAATCAAGTTATCCAGGGTTGTATTCATAGAAACAGTAGCATTAGTCCGGTAATCCTTAAATCCAAATACCGTGGTTGCAATTTGCTCATATGTTTTAGTGACGCTCAATGGTTCAACAACAAGGTCCATTGAAAATTCAAAGGAATGACCTGCCGTCATCTGAGAATTCTTACCTCCTGGCATTGGCGCAAAAACCTGGGGTTGTAATTGTGATTTATTATTTAGCAGGGCAATACCAAACTGGCTGTTGTTTAGCAGTGGTAAAGGTTGAAAAGGTAAATACCTGGAACCTGCCAGTACGCCTATTGAATTGTATCCGTCATTCACCAGTGTAGTGGGTATTGTTGCCATAAACGATGGCGTAAGGTAGGGTTCCTGGGGAATCCGCTTTTCTGTCCAGATCAGTGGTTGCCATAGTTCATCAACATGATCACTTTCAAAAGATGGTGCCCCGATGTATCCCACACTATAAAAGCCGTCCTTTCTAGGTGTAAACAAAAATTCCATTCTGGGATAAGGCAGACTGCCTTTAATTATCCATGCTTTTAGCCTAAACATGGCATTTTCAGGAAAGATAAAGCAGATGGAATCTCCGACACTTACCGTTTTAATTGCAGTAAGAAAATGTGTTGTTCCTGAATTGTAAACATTGGCGGTTCTGTCTTGCTTCGCACTTCTCAATATTTTGTCGTCAAATCCATCTCCGGCGACACTGGCACTAACAGACTGCTGATGATAATCAGCAAGGCTACTATCAGATGTTTTCCAGGTGGGAATATTGTAGGCAGCTTTTTTTAATCCAGATGGTTTTAATGCCAGCTCAGGATCCTTTTGGTTGCAGATCACTACAAAATCAGGCTTAAACAGGTAAGTTTTACCTTTTGAGATCATTTTAAATCCCTCACTGTCCATTACCCTTTGCCCATTCACCTGCAGACACAAACAACAAGCAATTGAAAAGCAAATGAATTTAATATACTTAGTTATCTTACTTCTTACTATTTTCATAAAACACTGTTTATCTCTTGATTTCAAATGGTCTAACTCCCATAGGGGGGGGTGATTCATTTCATTAATGTCCCTCTTAATAAGATCCGCCCTAAGTAGATCACTGTCTGATTGTATTTTTCAGGATGCTTAACTATGTCCGCTCTCTTATCCTCCGGGAGTATCATGAGTTTATCAGCCTTCCGGCCGGACAAGATTATCTTGACCAAATGGCTGCCCCGAGGTATTTGAATTACATCAAACTGACCCCGGTAACGGTCATTACAATAGCTATTGAACCGGTTCAATACATCCGTAGTAGTTGTATCGCCTGCCAGGTAATAAGTAAAGTTTTCTTCTTTTTGTCTGTTTAGTTTTATTGGTTTTCCGTCTATAATCCACTCCAATTGCCCGACCTCCGGTCCGCCAATATCAAACACCCCCAGCATATCTCCCTTAAAACGAAAACTAAACGTGGCTCCGGGCTTGCTTGCTGTAAGTACATTAGAAAACCAAGGACTGAATTTTTTAAGGTTTGTATTGGTACCTGTTGCCATCGGCTGCCAGCCGTTCTCCAGAACCTGAAAAACTGATGGATCTACCATCGTTGCCTTGTCCCATGCATCGGTAATTAAAGGCTTTGGCAATCCCTTCTTTTTTAAGTGCTTTACTACCTCTATTTTTTTGAAGGCACGGGCAATGGCTGCCGCATAGAGGTTTCCTCCTGCTGTTGTTGGATGGATTCCATCTTCAGAAAACAAAATTTGCTCCTTGTCAGCCCGGTTCCCTTTCCAGATCAGCTTCCCTTCTGCTTCCAGATTTGCTGCTTCTATGCCTAAATTCACAGCAGGCAGGTGGTAGTATGCGGCAATCTGCTCAAGCCCTTTAATATTTGGTGGCAGCTCGTTTTTTTGATAAAAGGCAGTTTGTCCGTTTAAAATGGTATACAGCAAACAAATAGCTGTATTGGGATTCTTCTTGATGGTTTGACGGATCATCCCCTCCATTGCCGCGGCATAAGCACCGTTAACGGCAAATTCTATAAAAATAAGATCGGGTTGGTGATTGAGTACCTGCTCCCCGAGCCTAAATGCACCCAGCTCCGTTCCAGTACCGGATACACCTGCGTTGATCCATTGAAAGCGAGCCCGAGGATAAGTCTGCTCCAGGTACCGGGCTGTTTGAAGTCGGTAGCCAAAATTTGCCTGAGTGATGCTGCCTCCGATAAAAGCGACCACTACCTTTTTACCCTGATTTACTTTTTCAAAGAAGCCAGAAAGGCCTGCCCTCACATTACATTCCAGCTCGCTATTAAAATTACCCGGTTCAATTAAAGGGATATTAAAATCGGAAATATTAAAAGAAATAGATGAAGCGCCTGCCTGAGAGGCCGCAATTTTATCATTATCGAGCCTGGTTTGAGAAAATACGGTAGCAGACATCAATAAAGCTGTTCCCAGCAATGATGTTAGCCTAATACATAGCCTGGTTTTCTGATGCATTTTTTTTAAAATTTACTTGTATTTAAATGTGTAAACCTGCAGGGCATAAGGCGCTATTTTGATTTTATCTCCGGAAGAAAAAGAAATCCGCCCGCCCGATGCAGAAAAGCATTCTACAGTTTTTGGATCCAGGCTGTGCCCAGGAATAAAACGGGATGGATCAATCTGAAGAGCACCCTCCTGTGTTTCGTCATCATTGTTCAATACAAACAGGTAAAACACTTTATCCTGTTTATTTACAGCACATACATAGTCCATATTGGGGTTGCTTAATGAAACCAGTTTTTCCATTAATGTCAAATCTCCCTGCTTATCAAATATTTTTCCCTGCCGAAATCCAAATGTTTTGTGAGGGCCAACTTTAGGTGTAATAAAGCCTGAAGGAAAATCAATCCGGCCCTGCGAACGCAATGAAAGTTCTGCCATCAGGTAATCGGTGATCCATCCTACCTGCCACCATGCATGATGAGGAAAAGGCCCTGCGCCCTTGTTCATAGCGTTCCAATAATAAGATGCCACCCCTGTGGCCGGGTCTACAAAAGCATCCTTACTCAAAGCTGCAGTTCTTGCCATTTTAAGGTACAGGGAGTCTTTTGTCAGTTGAAATAACCTTACAAACATACCGGCATGACTTGCAAGTAATATAGGGCCACTGCTATTGGCAGATCCTAAAATCCCCCCATGTTCAAAACTTAGTCCCACCTGGCTAAGCTGCCAGTCCTCAAGTTGTCTCGACCCGCTTTTTTTGATTTTCCGGTCTGGAATAGGATGAGAATAGATGGAGGTTGTGTAGAACTGTGCAGTTTTAATAGCAGCCTGTTTAAATCTTGCTTCCTTTGTAATCTCATACAGGTCAAGCATGGCCTGGGCACTTTGTCCCGTTGCAAAATCAGGTGCAAACCTGGCATCGCCGCAAACACCTAAAAAGTACCCTTTCTCTATGGCGTTTTTAATGTACCAGTCTGCTGCTTTCACGGCCGCGTCCAAATATTTTTTATCCCCGAGGATCTGGTATGCAACCAGCAGTCCGTAAAAAGTAGGCCTGTAATCTTTCAGGTCCTCAAACATAGGTTTTTGTGTATTGTTGTTATAAGCTACTTCCCAATAACCTTCCGATTTCATTTTAGTAAGTAGCCAGTCGGCCGCCAAACGTATTCCTCCTTTAAGCTGCTGATTATCTGGCTCAAATAAACATACATTCCCCATGTCTAGCAGCATATAATAAGTGGTTGCTATCGGCTCTGTATAGTCGCCCCATTCTTCAGTGAAACGTTTGGAATTGTAAAGGAAATATTGACCTGCGGCAGCTCCTTTAAAGAACCCCTCAGTTGTATTTTGCTGTGCCAGTTTAAAATTCAATGCATCTTTAAGGCGTTTCTGAACAAGAACCTGGTCCTTTGTTATATTGGCCAGCATCCACATGGCTCCATAATCTGCATTTTTTACGGCATCCTTTTCCGATCCATATACGCCCCCCAAATATTCCTGGGCACCAATGGTGCGACCCTGATAATCAAAGGTCCGCCATCGGGAAGTGCTATCTTTTTTAACATAGTCTAGAAGCTGTTCCAAACGATCAGATAAAGACTCGCTGGTTTGTTTTAAATGCAATAGCTCATCGAAGCGGTAAACATCATTCACCACATGCTGATATACCTGGTACCAGTTTGATGTCTTGATTGTATATCTGAAATCAAACGAAATACTTTCTCCTTTTTTTAAAAATGATTTTTTCTGCCCCAGAACCGGATGATACAAGGTTGGGCTCAGTTGTTCCTGACGATTGATAAGCGACAGACCAAGCAGCCATTGAGACTGGGTAGATTTATCATATTCCCATGGGTCTCGGGCTGTCCCGGGCTCCGCTGTTACCGCCAGTGTAATCCCTTCTTTATTGGTGAGTATGGCCGTAAGTGCCGCAGCTGTTCTTTCCCTTACTACGACAGGTCTGTCCGGAATTCCGTGGCCGTAAGCATAGGCATCAGTAAAATCGCTGTTGATTGTGCTACCCTGGAAAACCCCTGGGATACAGCCCCATTCAAACCGATTTTTGTCGTTTACGCTAAGTGCCGGGCTCGCTATTGAATAATACCCATCCTTATCGGCTGTTAACCGGATAGAAACCAGAAGATCATTTTTGTAAACAGGATCTAGTTGCCAAGTCGCTTCAACAGTAGCAACATCTGTTTTTTGGTGAAACACGAACGTATTACCTACCTTTTTATACTGTTGAGGATAAAATAAAATGGATCGACCTTCTTTATTTAAAGAAACCGCAGACGTATTTGCTTTCCAGGTAGGGATGATATAGCGGTATTCCGGTTCAGGAAACTGGATTTCCCTCCCGTTCTTGTCCTTAGCTTCCGAATCCATCTTAGGTTGGTCTGTACTGTAAAGCAGGGTATATTGACCCAAAGTACCAGACAATGAGCGCCATCCGTTTTGACCTTTTACCGACAGCTGCTTTATTTTATATCCATTGCCGGTATCTTCCCAATTCAGACGGATTACATTATTTGTCAATGCGGTATTGGGAGCCGGTTGGCTATGGCTGCTGTTCGCAAATGCAAGCAGCAGCAGCATAATTATATAGTTCAATTTCATTGAGTAATATTTAATTCTATTTCCTTTACAACTGTAGCTGATTGCTCTAAATTGGCGTTAGTTGCTACAAATGCAACTCTATATACACCTGGTGTGGTGTATACTCTGCTATAATCTGTTAGTTTCTGGGAAATATTCTTGATGGGTTCACCGATATCCGGCAAGGCACTATTGGGATTGAATTGCTTGGTTATCACCCAGTCATCATCAAGATCGGTATTATTCCTTACTGTAAGCAACTGGGCGGATGTAATACTCCAATTGGTTGCAGGGCCACTAAAATTAAAGGCAGTCCAACCTGCAGTAGCCATATTGGCCAGCACAATTTCTTCTCCCTCCGGGTTGGTACTCTTAAGATCAAAGGAACGAATTACCCAACGGTTTTGCTCTGCCTCAGACATTACAATACTGGTCTTATAGACCAAAGCCAGCGCTAAACTTTTATTACGGCTAGCAAAACTATCGAGGTTGATATTTCCAGAGGGTGTTTGGTCCAGACCAGAAGAAAACACAGCATTATCTGTAATGTCTTCCCAGGTGGCCGATTTTACACTTTCGGCTTCATATTTTCCATTAAAATCAGTCGACACATAAAGCTTTATCACTGATTTATCAATGGGCATGAGTCCAAACTGAGCAAAGCTTTTAAAATTGAGCGAGATGGAATTCCCCTCCACAACAGTTCTTTTTCTGAACTCATATTTACGCCCCGCCTGACCCGACCAGAACACAATATTATCGGGTTTACCTTTAAAAATAAACCTAACCGGCTCTCCGACCTTATAGTTGGATTTTTCCAGCTCAACAGAAAAATCACCTTGTGGGGACAACTCATAGGTCTTCTGGCAGGAAGCCAGGAAAAATAATATGACAGATGCAATTAATAGCTTATTCATCTTATACGATTTTGTTGTTACCATCCTGAATTTTGTTTGATATTAGGGTTAACAGCGAGTTCACTGTTAGGAATAGGAAATAGCACAGCCCGGTCTGTTACTCGCTGTGCCTGTGCGATAGCCGCGTCTTTTAAAGCCACCGGCATACTGGCCTGGTACTCCCTGACCTGGGTCTGCATAACAGACGGATAAACTCCCCATCTTACGAGATCATGTTTCCGAAGACCTTCGAAAGCAAGTTCACGCAACCGCTCATTCCTGATCAGATCCAGAAAGTCTTGCTGCGATAAACCGACAGTAGCATCTGCCTGCACATCTGGCATCAGCAGATCTTTTCCGTACCCTCTTCTCCTCACCATATTGATGGCTTTGTAAGCATCTGTAGAGGGGCCATTATTGATATAATTGTCAGCCTCTGCAAACATCAGCAATATATCGGCATACCTTAACAACGGCCAGTTTGTACTGGTATAGTTTTGATTTCTTGGTAAAAGAAGTTCATACTCGCGCCTCCATTTTCCGTTGCTCCGTTCGTATATCTGGTCTGCTGCCCAATTGGTCTGCACTGCCGTTTGTCCTGTAGTTACATACCTGTAAGGCGCAACGGTCCAGTCTCTCCTCTGGTCACCATCCGCATAAGCGTTATAGAGTTTGGCAGTAGCATGAACATAATCATACCCATAGCCTATTTCAATATTTCCACAAGTGATACCGTTATAACTACCAATCATACCGCCCTCCTGTATTTCACCCTGGTTCACTCCTTTAAACTCTACTTCCCACAAATTCTCCCTCGTATCAAAAAATTCCTTAACGTGGTTAATGTAAATCTGTTTGAAATCAGGATTCAGATCGTGTAATCCAGATTGCATTACCTTGCTGGCATAGCTTCTCGCATCAGCGTATTTTTCAACATCTTTTAATGGGAATCCTGCCATGGTTAGATAAACCCTTGCCAATATTCCCTGCACTGTTGTTTTTGTAATACGGGTGTTATAGCCATAATCAGAAACTGACTTTACCAGGCCTTCTGCCTGTTTCATATCAGTAACGATATATTCGTAAATATCCTTTATCGGAGTTCCAGGAAGAGGTTCTTCCTCAGGCGTTTTGGTAGATTTAAGTTTTAAGGGAACCGGCCCAAATTCATCCGTGAGCAAAAAGTAATAGTAAGCCCTTAGAAATAATGCCTGCCCCTTTATTTCATTGCGTTTTGCTTCACTCACTTGAAGTGCCTTATCTATGTTATCCAGAAGCATATTTGCCCTTTCAATACCTGTGTAAAGCGCTTCCCAATGCCTGTTAAGCTCCAGGGTAGAAGCATCAACAATATTAGCATTCATTCCGGATGTCTGATTTTTCATAAAGAATTCGTCGCTGAAGACCATGTAACAGGCCATTCCCTGCGCATAAACCCGATTATCCCCCATGCGGTCGTACACTCCGGCCAATGCCGATTCAAGTTCCTTTTCTGTATTGTAATAATTTACTGGTGACACAAAATCACGAGGGGTTGTTTCCAGTATCTTTTTGCAGGAAGTGCCCACCACTGCCAGCATTATAGCGATATAAATTAAAGTCGTTTTCATTGTAAAAACATTTATCGTTAAAAAGTTAGGTTCATGCCAAGGGTGATGGTGCGTGCCCTTGGATACGCGCTCCAGTCGAAGCCAGGTGTAAGTGCCGAATGTCGTACTGAAACCTCAGGGTCCATACCGGAATAGTTAGTCCAGGTTCCCAGGTTTTGTGCCGAGACATGAATCCGGGCCGATTGTATTTTCAGTTTTTTCATCAATTCTGAAGAAAGATTATATCCAAGTGAAACTGTCTTTAAGCGAAGAAAAGACCCGTCCTCAATATTCCTGCTCGAGAACACATTCGGTCCATACCCCCCAGCCACCGGCAATATGCTGTTCTGATTATCAAATGACCACCTGTTTTCGTAGGTTTTAAACATATTCAGACTTGGCCTTGCCTCGGCACCTTCCAAAACAATACGGTTCGCATTTAAAAGATCATTTCCATACGACCATTGTAAAAAAACGTTTAGGTCAAATTGTCCGTATCGGAAATTATTGGAAAAGCCTCCGATGTGCTTAGGATTAGGGTTTCCGATGATAGTCTGATCGTTTGCATCTACCACTCCATCTCCATTAATGTCTTTGTATTTGATGAACCCTGGCTTAATGACCGACCGGGCACTACCATTATTAGGAACCTCTGGCTTCAGCTCATAGCCACCATTAGACAATACATTAAAATCACTTAAGGGATACAGTCCATCGAAAACATAGCCATAGAACAAGGCTACCTGGCGTCCTGGTAGTGCAATGTAGGGCAAGGAGTTGTTAAAATTGGCGTTCCAGTTTGTAACACGTGTAATCAAGCTCGGTTGATCTCCATTCAGCTCTTCGATCTTATTAATGTTGAATGCAATGTTGAAATTGGATGTCCAGTTAAACCTTTTTGTATTAACGTTAACCGTATTAAGGGTAAACTCAAGTCCCTTATTCACAACAACACCTATGTTTTTATACGCATTCAGGTATCCCGTTGATGTTGCCAATGAGGCGTTCAGCAATAAATCCGTGGTTCTTTTATAATAATAATCTGTTGTTACACTCAACCGTTCATTGAACAAACTAAAATCCAACCCCAGATCCAGGTTACCCGTACGCTCCCATTTAAGGTTATCATTTCCCACCATAACAGGCACTGTTCCTTTAATATATACTCCATTAAAATAGTAGCCACTTCTGGTATTCCCCGTGTTAGCCCCCACTTCCTGGTCTAAAACACTCAGGTAAGCAAAATCTGAAACCCGGTTATTTCCAGTTATGCCGTATGACAGTCTTAGCTTGGCAGCAGAAACAGCCTTAATGTTCTTTAGAAACTTTTCTTCCCCTATGTTCCATGCAAATGCTCCGGAAGGGAAATATCCCCATCTATTTTTTGGAGCAAACTTTGAAGATCCATCACTGCGAAAAGATGCGGTAAACAGATACCGGGAATTGAAAGTATAATTAATACGGCCAAGAAACGACACCAATGTTGCATAAGAACCTGACATGTTTTTTGAAAGTACAGTTCCCTGATCAAGCCCTCTGATACCCAGTACTTCGTTGGGAAGTAAAATAGATACATAGCCATCCCCCTCGCTACTACTTCTCTGCATGGTAAACCCTCCGACTACATCAAGGCGATGCTTTTCATTAAATGTTCTATTAAAGGTAAGCAGGTTTTCGTTCAGCAGGTCACGGGTATTCAGGTTATCAATTGAACCATTAATCCCGTAAGTTGCCCCGTAAACGGTACGCGGATTTCCGGCTGCCGTTTTAGAGTTGTTGAAACGTTCAAATGTCAAACGGGTGTCTGTCATACCGCCATTTATCCTGAATTTGAAATATTTCAGAAAAGAATATTCTATAAAAGCATTTGTAAATAATGACTTATTAAAAGCGCCCATATACATATTATTGGAGTTTACCACAGGATTTATCCTTAAATCTGTATTAGAAGCGACATCATCATCAAAAGGCTGATCAATGAAATCATCTTCATCTCCTTTTCCTGTTACTGGGCGGTAACCCCATGTACTGTACATAAGGTATGAACTGGCATTTCCCGCAGAACTGCTGTTAAGATTATCGCTGGTCAAGTTAGCAATCTGGCCTTTTTTAACCCCGTAGGTATAATTTGTATTTAGACCAACCTTGAAATTTTCACCAACGCGCTGATCGATCTGAAAACGGCCCTGATATCGTGTATAGCCCCCATTAATAACTATTCCAGCCTGATCGGTGTACGAGCCGCTAACCGAGTATTTTGTAGCTGCCGTTCCTCCCCTTAAAGAGAAATTATGGTTTTGCATAAAGGCATTCTGCAATACATGGTCCTGCCAGTTCACACCTTTTTCATCCTTGTAAGTGTCCAGGGTTTTTCCATCCTGTAAATACAGGCGTTCAGCGCTTGTTTTATTAAGCTCCAGCTGATATTTAACAAACTCATAAGCGCTCATCACCTCCATCTGTTTTGCCGGGTATTGATAGCCCAACCAGTTGTTGTACGCTACTACAGGTGGCCCCGCTTTGCCCTGTTTAGTTTTGATAATAATTACTCCATTAGCTCCCCTTGCCCCATAAATAGCTGTAGAGGATGCATCTTTTAGTACTTCTATGGATTCAATATCATCGGGGTTAATAGTATTGTTATCTGGATTTTCCAAGGGGAACCCATCAATCACATACAATGGTGAATTTGATTGGGTAATGGAATTCCCTCCCCGAATGGTGATATTGCTAACACTTCCTGGCTGCCCATCACTAGAACCTACCTGCACACCAGCTACCCTGCCTGCCAAAGCATCCTCAAAAGAGACCACTGGTGCTTTTTCTACATCTTTCATATTGACAGAACCGACTGCACCGGTAACATCTTTTCGTTTTACTTCGCCATAACCAATAATCACCACATCATTCAAGGCCTGGGAACTGGGATCCAGCTGGATTTTATACTGGTTTTGACTGGTTATAACAACTGTTTTGCTAGTATAGCCAATCATGGAGACTACCAGCATGTCACTTTCCTTGGTATTGGAAAAACTAAAGCGGCCCTGAGCATCTGTTATACCAGAAACAGTCTTTCCCTGAATGATCACTTTCGCGCTCTGCAGAGGCTTCCCGTTTTCGTCGATAACAGTCCCGGTAATGGTTTTTACCGTTTGGGCCAGACTGGCCAACGGAATACCCAGAACCAATAACATCGTAAAGAGTAGGTTTGGTTTCATATTCATCATTTATATTTGGTTGCTTTCATTCGGCAGATCTTAATAAATCTTCCGTTTATTTTTTTTAAATGAACCGAAAAAGCGCTTCACGCTTTATCCGCATCATTGTTCTTAGTAAAAATCCCAGCCTCCTTTTCTTTCTGGAATTACACACACATCCTGCAAACAGAGCAGCTAGACAAACACCCACACAATTAAAAATAAACATCTTTACGTTTCAAGTCTGGTCTGGACTGGTTTACTAATCAAATATAATATATTTTATTTCTATTAATAAAATAAAAAATCATAAAAGTGACTCAGGAACTCAAAATAGGCATTTATTGAAATTTGAAGGGTAGGCTGGTTTGGTTTGTATGGTCTATTAACTACATTTGCATAAATAATTATCCTATGATACCTGAAAACATTCAAAAAGGCTCTCAAGGCAAAATGAAATATCAGCAGCTTGCTGATCACATTATGTCGTTGATTGAAATTGATCAGCTTAATATCGGAGATCAACTTCCTTCTCTCAAACAGCTGCAACAGCAATTAAAAATGAGTAAAGAGACATTACTAAAAGGGCTTAATGAACTTGTTGAAAGAGGTATTGTAGAATCTGTTTACAGGAAGGGCTATTACGTACGTAGAACGACTACCGATCACTCCTTCCGTGTTTTTTTGCTACTAGATAAAATGAATATTCTGCGTGAGCAGTTTTATCGGACTCTTTTTAATCAACTGGAAGCGCGGGCTGATATAGACATTTACTTTCACCATCATAATTACCAGGTATTCGAAAAATTGATCAAAGAAAACCTGGGAACATATACACATTATGTTATTGCAACTTTTTTAAAAGAGGATGTCGCTCCCCTTCTGAATTTAATTCCGGATAAAAAAAGAATAATTATTGATTTAAACGAACAGGGCTTATCTGGTAATTACAGCAGTATATACCAGGATTACGGTTATGACATTTATAATAGCCTTCATAAACTAAAGGATGAATTGAAAAAATACGATCGCCTGATACTGGTTGCCCATCCGGAAGCTGTACATGCCGGACTAGTAATTGAAGGATTTTTGCATTACTGCACAGAAATTGAGCACCCTTACCTGATACAATCTGAAATTGATGAAAAGTCTTTCCAAAAAGGCAATGCATACGTAACCTTTAGCAGATATGACACCGATGATGTCATGCTAATTAAGCTGGCCCGAAAAAAGAAACTTAAACTAGGTAAAGACATTGGCCTTATCTCTTACAATGATACACTTGTGAAAGAAGTCCTTGAAGAAGGCATTACTGTCATTTCAACTGATTTTGAGGCAATGGGCAAAACTGTTGCCCAGGCTATTTTGGAAGAAAAAATCATTACTAAAAGGAATCCCACGAAAGTTATCAAGAGACATTCGCTTTAGTTGTTAATGAAAAAACACCTCTAAACATATATAAAGGTGTTTTTTTTATCAAAAAGACTGGGTAGCATTTCACTAACCAGTGATTAGAAAGTATGCGGCTAGAATATTAAAGCGTAGCCATATCAATTACAAATCTGTAGCGAACATCTCCTTTTAGCATTCTTGTATACGAAGCAGTTATATCTTTGATGTCAATCATTTCAATATCAGAAACGATATTGTGCTCAGCACAGAAGTCAAGCATTTCCTGAGTTTCAGGTATGCCACCTATGCCAGAGCCAGCAATGCTTTTACGGCCACCTAAAAGTGAAAACGGCTGAATTGCATAAGGCTGAGATGGAACACCAACGCAAATCTGTGTCCCACTTGTTCTTAACAATGACAGGTACATATCCATATCGTGCTCTGCAGAAACAGTATCAAGAATAAAATCAAATGAGCCTCTTACAGCGTCAACTTGAGCAGGATCAGATGTAACCACAAAATGATGTGCACCTAAAGCTTTAGCAGCTTCTTCTTTTGAAGGTGATGTACTCAAGACAGTTACTTCAGCACCAAAAGCTACACCAAATTTCACTCCCATATGTCCTAAACCACCAAGACCTAAAACGGCTAATTTATGACCCTTACCAACTTTCCAGTGACGTAGAGGTGAATAAGTAGTGATACCTGCACAAAGCAGTGGCGCTGTAGCTGCAAGTGGTAATTTGTCAGAAATATGGAGTACAAATTCTTCGCGAACTACAATAGTATTGGAATAACCTCCGTAGGTAGGCACACCATCTCTTCCGTTGTTGTTATAGGTTTGGGTACTTCCTTCAAGGCAATATTGTTCTAATCCTTCCTTGCAGTTTTCACAAGTCTGGCAAGAGTCAACCATACATCCAACACCAGCAAGATCATCTTTTTTAAACCTTTTTACATGGTCGCCCACCTTAATTACCTTACCAACAATCTCATGACCTGGCACCATTGGAAATACTCCTGGAAACCAGTCATTCTTTATTTGATGAAGATCCGAGTGACAAACACCACAATATAATATTTCAAGTTGAACGTCGTGCGGACCTACTTCCCGGTGTTCAAAGTCCCAGGGCGCTAAATCTGTTTCAGCATTTTGTGCTGCATATCCTTTGGCTTGTATCATAGCTAATTTATATTTTATAATAAAACAAATCTACATCAGTCAGCGCAAAATTAACTACACATTTCAAAGCATTTATTATACAATTCAAACATCCTGAAATAAAGTCAGGAAATCCGCTTCAAACTATTAATGGGTCATTTTAAACAACAGCTCTTTTAACAACTCGCCATCGGTGGTGTTACCGGTACTGTCTACACCTTTACTCTTTAAGTCGTATTCCCTTAACAAGCTAATGATATCAAAGGTTTTATTTAGGGTATAGCTACGCGCAGCAGCTTCGTAATCTTTAACAAAATATGGGTTTACGCCCAGTTCTTTGGCAGCATCGCCTTTATTCTGCAGATAGTGGTATTTTAAAATCTTTGAGAAATAAGAATTCAGATTGGCCATAACCATAACCATTGGATTGGCTTTTGGATTATCGGCAAAGTAATTAATGATCTGATTACATTTTAAAATATTCTTTACTGCCAGTGCTTTTTGCAGCTCAAAAACATTGTACTCTTTACTTATCCCTATATTTCTTTGAACAAGATCAGTGTCAATTGTTGTTTCTTTAGTAATATTTAAAAGCAGCTTTTCTATTTCATTAGCAATTTTGGAAAGGTCAGTCCCCAAGTATTCCGCCATGAGGGCAGATGCTTGCGGAGCAATTTTATAACCTTTCTCTTTTACAAGATCATCTATCCATCCTGCTAATTTATAGTCCCTTACCAGTTCAGATTGAAATATAACACCACTCTTATCTATGGCTTTATAAATCTTCTTACGCTTATCGAAATTAGCATACTTATAACCTAATACCAGAATGGTGGTAGGCATGGGTTTCTCAAAGTAATTGAGTACAAACTCCGCCTCTTTACTACTCCCTTCTGTCTCTTTAGCCCACTTCAAATCCTGGGCCTCTTTCACAATGATCAACTGATAGTCAGACATCATAGGATAGCGCTTTGAAGCGTTCATAATGGTAGCCATGTCTGTATCTTTCCCATACAAAACAGTTTGATTAAATCCTCTTTCCATATCATTCAACACATTATTTTCCATGTAATGGATGATCTGATCAATGTAATAAGGTTCCTCGCCGTGTAGTAAATAAACAGGCTTAAACTTTCTGGCTTTAATGTCTTTGATTATATCTGCAGCACTCATATGATAGACCAAAATTAGATATAATTGTGCTCTAAAACAATTATATCGATCTCTCCGATACCATCAAAAAATCAATAGATACACAGAGGAAACTTAGATAATTTTTTTTGCCTATTTTTACAAAAATGTCATTTACACCAACAGCACTTAACCTACCGCAATATCCTTTCAAGATTACACTAAAGGAGTCGCGTTATTTTATCTTTGACGAAGTAAGAAAAAAACATCTGGTACTAACACCCGAAGAATGGGTTAGACAACATTTTATCCAGTTTCTGATACTGGAAAAGAAATTTCCAAAATCACTTATTCAAATAGAAGGCGGACTTAACTTAAACAGACTTCAAAAGAGAACAGATATTGTAATATTCAGTACCCATGGAGAACGAATAATGGTTATTGAATGTAAAGCGCCTTCTGTTAAGATAAGTCAGGCTACTTTTGATCAGGCCGCCAGGTACAACTCTGTTCATAAAACCAAATGGCTGGTAGTAACCAACGGATTAATGCATTGCTATGCAACAATAGACCACAAAGAGGAACAGTTTGTCTTTATAAAAGATCTTCCCGAGTATCAATCCTTATAAAAACAAACCGTTTTTGCAGTATTTTTTATTGCCAACCACCTCCAAGAGCGCGATAAAGGCTAATGACTGCCTGCCATTGCTGTAATTTATCACCAATATTATCGAGTTGTGCCGACAGCAAGTTCTGTTCAGAAGTTAGTACATCTGTATAATTTGTAGCAGAACTATAACGCAACAGTTTTTTAGTAAAATCTACCGATTTCTGCAGCGATTGCAATTGTTTAGTCCTTATACTTTGCTGTTCAATTGCGGTTTGGTAAGAGAAAATCGCATTAGAAACCTCCTCTCCTGCCTTTAATAAAGATTTCTGAAAAAGATAAGCTGATTCCTGTTGAGCAGCCCTGGCAGTTGTTATTCTAGCCTTGTTTGCCCCCCTATTAAAGATAGGCTGTGTTATTCTTGCTGCAACATTTGCAAACAAACCTGAGGGTGTAATCCAGTCTTTGAAACTAAAACTGGTAAAACCACTTGAAGCTGTGATGTAGAGTGATGGGTAAAACAGTTGTTGGGCAACATTAGTTGTTTCAAAAGCTTTCATAAAAGCATATTCTGCTTGTTTAACATCAGGTCGGTTTTGGAGCAGCTGAGCAGGAATACCGATATTAAGATCAAAAAGTAATCGTTGTGATTCTAATGATTCCCTGTTTACTGAACCAGCCTGACGAACAAGTAAAACATTCATAGCATTTTCCGTTTCTCTTATTTGCCTTTTTAAACGGGGTATAGCAACTTCTGCTGCATATTGATTGGCTTCGCTCTGAACCTCAGCGGCTCCTGTTACTATATTGGCTGCTTTTAAAGATTTCATTGTACTCACATCCGTTTTCCTGTTGGCAACAGTTTTCTCTAAAACAATTAGCTGTTCATCCAAAGCCAAAAGCGTAAAATAGTTATTTGCGATTTCTGAGATCAGTTGTGTTTGCACAGCCTTTCTTGCTTCTTCCGTTTGCAGCAACCCAGCCAGCGCACTACGCTTACTACTTCTGAGCTTACCCCAAATATCTGCTTCCCAGCTGGCTGTTAACCCCACGTCGTACTGGGTGGATGAGCTGACAAGACCAAACCCCTGGGGGTAGGCTAGTTTTGATTGAGTTATTGCTGCATTACCATTTAAGTCCGGTAAAAAAGCAGCTTTACTTTGCTTAAAATTAGCTCTGGCTGCATTTATATGTTCTACAGCTATTTTCAGATCAAGATTTTGCTGTAATCCTTCTGTTATCAATTCAATTAACAGCGGATCGTTAAACAATTTTTGCCATGGCATAGTGGCAATGGTAACCGTATCTGTGTCGTGCTGATCCCTGTAAAGATTCTTTGTATCTATTGCTGGCCTTTTATATTTCTTTGATACCTGGCACGACACCAACACGGTCAGCAAAATCATTAGCCCTATATATTTTCTCATTATATTCATTTCTTACGAATTATAAAACTTCATTGTCTTTGCGTACTCCTGATATTTTCTCTTGCAGAGATTGAAAAACTACAAACAATGCAGGGATTACAAACACCCCGAATACTGTGCCTACAAGCATCCCACCAACCGCAGCTGTACCTATTGAGCGGTTACTTAAAGCCCCTGCTCCGGTAGCAATCATCAACGGAAGCAGACCGAAAATAAAAGCAAATGAGGTCATTAAAATTGGTCTTAACCTGGCCGTAGCACCTGAAATTGCCGACTGGATTAAGCTCAACCCACTAAGACGGTGCATCAATGCGAACTCCACAATAAGAATCGCATTTTTTGCAAGTAAACCGATGAGCATAATTAGACTTATTTGCAGAAAGATGTTATTATCAAGCCCAAATAATCGCGCAAACAAGAATGCTCCAGCCAGTCCTATGGGCAAAGAAAGCAACACTGAGAAGGGCAGAATATAACTTTTATACTGTGCACTTAACAAGAAATAAATGAACAGCAAGCTAAGGATAAAGATCAATAGGGTTTGACTCCCACTAGACAACTCTTCTAGTGTTAGACCGGAGAATTCATAAGTATAACCTTGTGGTAAAATTTGGACCGCTACTTCCTGAATTGCTTTTATTGCATCACCAGAACTGTAGCCCGGCTTGGGTGCGCCATTTACAGCGCCAGCCGTAAACAGATTAAAACGGTTTATAAATTCCGGGCCATAGATTTTTTTAAGCGTGATAAACTCTGATATTGGAGCCATGGCGCCCTTATCATTCCTAACAAATATTCTATTGATAGCTTCCTTATTGGTTCTCTGTTCAGCTTCAGCCTGAATCATTACACGGTATTGCTTACCAAAGCGATTAAAGTCTGACGCGTAAATACCGCCCAGATAGCCTTGCAGCGTTCCAAGTACACGATTAACAGGAATCCCTGCTTCTTTACATTTCGCAACGTTTACATTAACCTCGTATTGGGGGAAACTTGTGTTGTATGACGTAGCCGCATACATAATTTCGGGGCGCTGGTTTAGTGCTCCCATAAACTTGCCAATTACTGCATCAAAGGCTTTGTAGCTACCGCCTGTTTTATCCTGCAACTGAAATTCGAAACCATCATTATTCCCAAACCCCTGTAATGTTGGTGCGGCAAAGAAGATGATATTGGCTCCTTTAATTTCTGCAGTTTTCGTGAACAACTGACCAACAATACTTTTAATATCCTGCCCTTTTTTTGTTCGTTCCTTCCATGGCTTTAGCCTGATAAATATAGCCGCATATGAGCTCCCGGTACCGCTCATTAAATCCATGCCGGCAACTCTCGATGACAATTCAATCTCAGGAATAGACCTGGCAATACTATCTATTTTATTTGCAATGAACTCAGTACGTTCCAAAGAAGTTGCCGGAGGTAAAATAACATTACCGTATATAGAACCACTATCCTCATTAGGCACAAATCCGGTTGGAGTGGTTTTAACTAAAAACCAGAATAAAAGACTAAACACAATGATTATCGCAAATGCAATCCATTTTTTCCCGATCAGGAAAACAACCGATTTCTTATAACGGTTGGTAATGGTGCTAAACGAAGCATTAAACCCCGCGTAAAACCGCTGTAAAAAGCCGGTTTTCTGTTCATGATTCTCGCCATGTGGCTTTAGCAACAATGCGCAAAGTGCCGGGCTTAAAGTAAGTGCGTTTACTGCAGATATGATAATGGCTACAGCGAGAGTTAATCCAAATTGCTTGTAAAATACCCCAACCGACCCCGTAACAAAAGTTACCGGAACAAATACCGCAGCCATAATAAGGGTTATAGAGATAATAGCCCCACTAATTTCGCTCATGGCATGTATAGTTGCTTTTTTTGCTGATTTGACACCCTGATCTAACTTAGCATGAACCGCCTCTACTACTACAATGGCATCATCTACCACAATACCAATGGCCAGAACCAGGGCAAAAAGTGTAAGCAGGTTAATAGTAAATCCAAAAAGTTTAAGGAAAAAGAATGTACCTATGATAGCTACCGGAACTGCAATGGCAGGAATTAAGGTAGAACGGAAATCCTGCAGAAAGATAAATACTACAATGAATACCAATATAAATGCTTCAATAATTGTAACTATAAGCTTAGAAATTGAAGCATCCAAAAACTCATTTGCATTGGCGAATACGCTATACTTAACTCCTTTTGGAAAGGTTAATGAAGCATCGTCCAATATTTTTATACACTTCTTTATAATCTCATTGGCATTGGAACCAGAAGTTTGGTTGATTGCAACATATGGCGATTCATGACCTTGCGCCATGATGGTACTCGAATAAGTAAAAGAGCCCATATTCACCTCAGCAATGTCTTTTAATTTCAATACCTGACCATTACCTACAGATTTGAGTATGATGTTTTCAAATTGCGCAGGCTTTTCAAGTCGACCGGTATATTTTAAGGTATATTGGAATGGCTGACCACTGTTTTCTCCAACTTTACCCGGTGCGGCTTCTATGTTTTGCTCTGCAAGCGCTTCTGTTATGTCAGATGGGATTAATCCATAAGCAGCCATAACATCTGGCTTAAGCCAGATTCTCATACTGTAATCCATGCCTCCATATACAGCGGCATTCCCTACCCCCTCAACCCTTTTGATTTGAGGCATCACATTAATTTTTAAATAGTTGTCGAGGAATTTTTGATCATACTTTCCATCCTCGCTGTACAACAGAAAACTAAATACTTCACTATTCAACCGCTTACTGGTCGTAATACCAACTTTGATTACTTCGGCAGGCAGCAGACTTGCAGCTTTGGTGATTCTGTTCTGCACATTAATTGCAGCCATATCCGGATCTGTACCTTGCTTAAAGTTAATGGTAATACTGGCACTACCGTCATTACTTGCCTTAGAGGTCATATAGGTCATGTGTTCTACTCCGTTAATCTCTTCTTCGAGGGGGACTATTACGCTTTTCATGACCACATCTGCACTTGCTCCCTGATATGAGGTACTTACTTCAACGGCGGGTGGAGCAATGTCTGGATACTGGGAAATAGGCAATGAATATAGGCCTAGTAACCCCATTATAACAATGATAACCGATATAACTGTAGATAAGACCGGGTTATCTATAAATTTCTTTAACATAATATTTTAGTGTTTTGCTTTGATTTTCATTCCATCTTTCAAGCTCCCCATTCCTTCTGTCACAATCTGTTCGCCAGGGTTCAATCCTTTTGTTACCACATAAAATTCACCTGAAGGGATGTCCATTATCTCTATCTCAGTACTTTTAACCGCACCGTTTTTAACCGTGTAGATCATCGTTTTTTCCTGCATTTCGAAGGTTGCTTTAGCAGGAACCAATAGTGCGCTACTTACTGTTAACGGGATGCGAATAAGTGCACTGGCACCACTCCTGATTAATCCGTCGGGGTTAGGGAAACTTGCTCTAAGATTAACTGAACCTGTTTCTGTATTGATTAACCCACTTAAAGTTTCCAGCTTGCCCTTTTTTGAATATTCTGTTCCATTGGCCAACAAAAGTGTTACCGGAGGAATATTCATTAGCTTATCCTTTATGGTTTTCCCTTTGTTGTTTTCTGTGAAATCCAGAAACTGCTTTTCATTGAAGGAGAAGTAGGCAAAAACACTTGCGATATTTGAAACTGTTGTTAGCGGCTGTGGTGATGAACTGCTAACCAGACTGCCTGTTCTATAGGGTAAGTTTCCTACCACTCCATCAGCAGGACTATTTATACGAGTATAGCCAAGATTAGTGCGGGCATTTACTAAACTGGCTTTTGCCTGTGCAAGCGCAGCCTCTTTCGCGTGCAGATTAAAATTTGCCTGCTTAAGTTCATAATTACTAATGATCTCTTCTTTTACTAGAGGCGAGGTTTTCTCGACCTGCATTTTTGCTGTGCTTACATCAGCTTCAGCATTTTTTATCGCAGCTGTAGCCGTTTTGACTTCCTGTTCGTACTGAGGGGCATTTATTTTAAAAAGTAACTGACCTTTTTTAACAACCGCACCTTCATCAACAAGTATCTCTTCAACAAATCCATCTACTTTTGGCCTGATCTCTATGTTCTGCTGGCCCTGGATAGTTGCGGTGTAATCTGTATTAAGAACAGCATCTTTAGGTTGTACTGTTGAAACCGGATATTCCTGAATAGTTTCTTCCTGTGTTTGGCTTTGTGTTGGACTGCAAGCTTCAAACAGCAGCATTCCGCCTAATAATGAGAGTAATTGTATTGTTTTCATAAATGTAATTTTTCTTTTTTGGCATAAGTATTCCTCATCTCCTAAAAATCTCTTTTTTGGCAGCTAAGATTAACAGCGATTATTTATCGCCCGAACTAAGTGTTGGGTTATTAATTAAGTACGGAGTATCACGGTAATTTCATTATAATTCTTTATTTCATTAAAAAGTTAAGCAAAGTTAGTACTTTTGTGAATAAAACAACTAAATACTTGTTTTATTAGATTATGAAGACAAATCGATTCTTAATGCTATTAAAAACCCGCGGTGCGCTAACTGCAGGGGAAATTTCAAAGGAACTTGGGATTACAAGTGAGGGTGCACGCTTACAACTCATTAAATTAAGTGAGGAGGGATTAATCAAATCGACCAACGAATCAAAAGGGGTTGGCAGACCTACTGTGTATTTTAGTTTAACAGAAGAAGGAAATGCTGGTTTTCCTGATACGCATGCCGAACTTACCGTTAAGTTGATACAGCTTATGAAAACTACGCTGGGCAACGAAGCTCTTGATAAAGTGATAGCGGCAGGTGAACAAGTTGGTAAAGAAAAATATTCAAATGAATTACAATCTATTACAGATCTTGAAGGTCGTATCTCTCAGCTTGCAGATATCCGTACAAGGGAAGGATACATGGCTGAATATAGTAAAGATGAACAAGGCTATTTATTGATAGAGAACCACTGCCCAATTTGTGCAGCAGCACAGGTTTGTCAAGGTTTCTGTGCCTCAGAACTTAACACTTTTAAGTCTGTATTGGGCGAGGACATAGATATAATACGGGTAAATCATATTATTGCAGGCGACAGAAGGTGCGCCTACCGAATAACATTAAAGAAGGCTAGTTAAAATAGAGCATTCTCCAGCCGGTTACTGAAGAATGCTCATTAAAATTATCCTTTTAAAGCAGCAAGACTTTCTTCGATAGTATTGATCTTCGATTCAGCATCTGCTTTTTTATTACGTTCGTTTTGAATGATCTCAGGTTTTGCATTTTGCACAAACCTTTCGTTACTTAGTTTAGCATCTACAGCTTTTAAAAAGCCTTGTAAATAAACCAGCTCTCCCTTTAAGCGCTCTATCTCAACGTCAATATCAATAGCTTCATTTAGATGAATAAAGAACTCATCGTTACCCACCATAAAATTTACAGCACCTGGAATCTTATCGTTTACAAACTCAACCTGATTAATGTTAGCGAGCTTGAATACAATATTTAACCATTTTTCAAAATCTAAAGAAGAGTTTACCTTTATAGCCAGAGGAAGCGCTTCTTTAGGCGAGATCTGTTTTGTATTTCTAACGTTCCTGATCTCAGCTACCAAGCCTTTAATAACCTCCACTTCTTTAAGTAATTGTGCATCCGCTTTACCAACGACAGGATAGCTTGCTACGATACAGCAATCAAGTTCACCTTTCTCTCCGAAGAGTTCATCATGCCATAATTCTTCTGTTAAGAAAGGCATAAACGGATGTAATAGTGTTAGGATTTTCTCGAAGAAACCGATAGTTACTTTTAAAGTTTCAGTATCTATTGGATGTTGATAGGCTGGCTTAACCATTTCAAGGTACCAGGCGCAGAAATCATCCCATACCAATTTATAACAAGCCATTAAAGCTTCTGATAAACGGTATTGTTTAAAGTTATCTTCAATCTCTGCGAGCGCCTCATTAAAGCGGTTTTCGAACCACAATATAGCTTGCTGATTAGGATTTTCAAGATTTTGATCAACCTCCCAGCCTTTAACTAACCTAAAAGCATTCCATATTTTGTTGGCAAAATTACGGCCTTGCTCACAGTAACTTTCATCGAACATCAAATCGTTTCCGGCAGGAGAGCACAATAGCATCCCTACCCTTACTCCATCTGCGCCATATTTTTCAATTAAGCCAATAGGATCAGGAGAGTTACCTAATGATTTAGACATTTTACGGCCCAATTTATCTCTTACAATACCTGTTAAATAAACATTTGTAAAAGGCTTTTGACCTCTGAACTCATGGCCTGCCATAATCATACGTGCTACCCAGAAAAATAAGATCTCAGGGGCAGTAACCAGATCATTGGTAGGATAGTAATAGTTAATATCTTTATTGTCAGGATCTTTAAAACCATTAAACACAGAGATCGGCCATAACCATGACGAAAACCAGGTATCCATTACATCAGGATCCTGAGTTACAAAAGGTGCCAGCTGATGTTTAAAACCATGGATTTCAGTTTCCGTAAATAGCCCGTCAATATCTTTAAGTTTTAAAAACTCATCAAGCGCTTCTTCTTTAGTTTTTGCTACAACCCAATTGCCTTTATCATCGTACCATGCAGGTATTTGTTGTCCCCACCACAGTTGTCTACTGATATTCCAGTCCCTCACATTCTCCATCCAATGACGATAGGTGTTTACGAACTTTTCAGGGATTAACTTAACATCACCTTCCAATACATCTTTCAATGCTGGCTTGGCCATTTCATCCATTTTGCAGAACCATTGCATAGATAGTTTAGGTTCAATAGCTGCATTGGTACGTTCAGAAAAACCTACTTGCGATTTATAGTCCTCAACTTTATCTAAATGGCCAGCTTCGTCTAATAAAACAGCAATCTTTTTTCTTGCCACAAAGCGGTCTTCACCAACAAGTACAACAGCAAGTTCGTTTAATGTACCATCTTCATTTAAGATATCTATTACAGGCAGCTTATGTTTAACACCCAATTCATAATCATTCAAATCATGGGCAGGAGTAACCTTTAAGCATCCGGTTCCAAAATCCATTGTTACATACTCATCCTGAATAACAGGTATTTCACGATTGATTAGCGGTATAAAAACTTTTTTTCCTTTCAAGTGCTGGTAACGCTCGTCGTTAGGGTTAACACAAATGGCGGCATCTGCCATAATTGTTTCCGGACGGGTGGTTGCAATGGTTAAGAAATCATTGGTTCCGGATATCGAATATTTTATATAATATAACTTTTGATTTACCTCTTTACGGATCACTTCTTCATCAGAAACCGCAGTTTTGCCTGCCGGATCCCAGTTCACCATACGCACACCACGATAGATTCTTCCTTTTTTATACAAATGGATAAAACTATCGATTACTGCTTCTGAAAGATCCTCTTCCATAGTAAAGCGTGTACGCTCCCAGTCGCAGCTCGCGCCTAACTTTTTCAGCTGATCAAGAATAATACCGCCGTATTTATCTTTCCATTCCCATGCATATTTCAGAAATTCTTCTCTGGTAAGATCTTTTTTGCTGATCCCTCTTTCTTTAAGCATGGCAACAACTTTTGCTTCAGTAGCAATTGATGCATGATCTGTTCCAGGTACCCAGCAAGCATTTTTACCTTGCATACGTGCTCTACGGATCAGTACATCCTGAATTGTATTATTCAGCATATGCCCCATATGCAAAACCCCAGTCACATTTGGAGGAGGGATTACAATGGTATAAGGCTCACGTTCGTCAGGCTCAGAATGAAAAAAGTTCTTCTCTATCCAGTAGCTGTACCATTTGTCTTCGGTTGCCGCCGGGTCGTATTTTGTAGAAATGCTCATTATTTTGAAAAAGTATCAGATTTGGCTGTAAAAATAAGAATAAAAAAGACAGATGCTATTCGCTTCCTCAAAATCTTGAAGGGAAGATTTTGCATGTCAGCTCATAACACTGACTTTTTTTGGAAAAGGAAATAGAAAAATGGGGAAAAAGATCAATGTCCTCAAAGTACATTGATCTTTTTTAACCTTAGTTTCTTTACTTCAAGTTTTGCATAAAGTAATCAGTAACCTTTTGATACAAATGCGCTCTGTCTTTACCAATTACGTTATGCTCATGACCAGGGTAGATCATATAATCTACCTGAATACCCTTATCAACAGCTTTTTTAACGAAATCGACAGAGTGTTGCTGTACTACAACAGGATCCTGCAGGCCATGGATTAACATCAGTTTTCCTTTTAGCTGATCAACCTTACTACTCAAGTCAGTGGCCGCATAGCCTTCAGGATTTTCCTGCGGAGTATCCATATAGCGTTCAGTATACATCACCTCATAAAACTTCCAGTTTATTACCGGGCCGCCTGCAACAGCGGCTTTAAAAATACCAGGATGTGTAACCATAAAATCAATCGTACCGAAACCACCAAAACTCCAGCCAAACAGGCCCATATTAGCAGAATCAACATAAGGAAGGCCCTTCAGGTAATCTACTGCCTTCATCATATCTTCCATCTGCACGTCCCCCGCTCTGCGGAACATAGACTGTTCAAAAGCTTTACCTCTATTATCACTTCCTCTTGTATCGATTGTTAATACCACATAACCACGTTCAGCCATATACCTGAACCAATAATCTCCAGCACCTGCATTCCACGAGTTTAAGATAAGCTGAGCATGTGAACCGCCATACCAATACACAATAACCGGGTACTTTTTTGTGCTGTCGTAACCAACTGGTTTATATAAGCTGCAATACAAATCGTCTCCACTGTTACTTTTTATGGTAAAGATCGAGGAGTTTTCTGTAACAAATGCAGCTAAAGGATTGGGTGCTTTTAATAATGTTTTTGTTTTAGCCGTTGCAGTTTCTATTAACTGAATTACTCGAGGTTGTTCCGGACTACTGTAATTATCAATCACCGTGTTTCCAGAAGTGCTTACCTGTGCATTGTGTACAGCACGACCTTGTGTAATTCTATTCGATTTACCCGACTTTACATTAAGCTTATACAAATTACGGGTGATTGGAGACTCTTCGGTAGAAACATAAAACAACTGATCACCTTTTGTATTAAATCCTTTTACATCAAGTACCTCCCAGTTTCCTTTTGTCAACTGTTTCAATACTTTTCCATTTAAATCGTATAGATATAAATGATTCCATCCATCACGGTTACTTTGCCAGATGAACCTAGAAGGATCATTTTTAAGGAATAGCATAGGCACTAACGGCTCAACATATTTTTCATCCTTTTCTTCAAATAATGTTTTCACAAAATCACCGGTAGCAGCATCATATTGATTTAGCTTCATGTGATTCTGTCCGCGATTTAAAACGGCAATGTATATGTATTTATCATCCGGACTCCATGCAATATTAGTAAGATACTGCTCAACAGGTTCACCTGTTTTAAGGTGCACCACAGCTTTGGTATCTGCATTATAAACCCCTACAGTTACCTCATGGCTCTTATCGCCTGCCATAGGGTATTTAATATTTACATTTTTTGCAGGCCTGGTCGTCCAATCTATGATCGGATAATCAGAAACCATGCTCTGATCCATTCTATAAAAAGCAAGCAGCTTACCACTATTGCTCCAGAACGTTCCTTTAGTTATCCCAAATTCATCACGATGTACTGACGAGGCATACACAATATCTTTGCTGCCATCTTTAGTTACCTGGTTCTGATCAGTACCATTTGCTACAAACAAATTGAAGTTATCCAGATAAGCGATGTAACCAGCTGTACCTTGTTCAACATTAGTTTTACCGGCAATAGATTGATCTATAAGCACCTTATAGGTATTCTTTACGGGATTGAGCGCAACCTTACTTCCGTTAACAGTTAATATCCAATCAGGTCCCTGATTAAATTGAATAACAGGCATCGACTTTAACGTATCCTTTTGAAGTGATTTTAATTTCTGATTTAACTGGGCCAATGATAAGAACTGCTGTTCCTGCTGACGCTTAAAATCACCACTCATCCATACAGGCTCATTCCCTACTTTTTTGGCATACACATAATTTTCTGTGCCATAAATAAATTGAATTTGAGAAAGATTTTCGGGAGCCAAAGTAGTGCGTGCATTACTCATTGCATCCTGAATGGTCAATTGTTTATTCTGGGCTATGCCATAAAAAGCAATAGACAGCAATTGAATGCATAAAATCAGTTTTTTCATCAGTTGTCTTAAAAGATGATGAAGCTATCATGCGCTGCCCGATATTATTCATTTCGGTTTATATGATGCAGCACATGATGGTTTCATCGTATGAATAATAAGTTGGTGCCAAACTTATACAAAATATCGCAAATTACATCGTTGGCTTGATTACCTTTGATGTGTGAAAAACATCTTTATAGGTTTAATGTTCGCTATGTTGTGGGCTTCAGCATCTGTAGCTACAAAATTTGGCATTTTATCTGCGCCTCCATTGGTCCTGGCAAATATTCGTTTTTTCCTGGCGGGGCTTGTATTGCTCTCATTTGGATATGTATTTAATAAATCCTATAAATTACCTAATGCCGAAGAATGGAAGCATCTTGCAATATTTGGGCTTTTAAATACCACCGTTTATCTGGGCTTATACGTATGTGCAATGAAATATACTGCTGCAGGTATAGGTAGTTTAGCAACATCAACAAACCCACTATTAATTGTACTATTGTCTTCCTGGCTAATTGGTCGTAAACCGTCAAAAGAAGAAATATTTAGTATTATAATAGGCATGGCAGGTATCGGAATTGCCACCTATCCATTGTTAAAAGATAGCAGTACAACGCTAATGGGAATAAGCTTATTGATGTTAAGTATGGTCTGTGTATCTTTTGCCAGTGTATACTACGCGAGAGTAAAATGGAAGCTTCCCAACATTTTGATCAATGGATGGCAGGTGGCATTAGGGGGAATATTTCTGCTCCCTTTTACCTTTTTCTTTAGCGACTTTTCATCGATACAAATGGACAACAGGCTTATATTTTCTGCTTTATGGCTTAGCCTTGCAGTGTCTGTAATAGGGCTTATATGTTGGTTCTACTTATTAAAAATAGACACGGTTAAAGCCTCACTATGGTTGTTCCTATGTCCGCTTTTCGGCTTCTTTTATGCCTGGTGGTTAATGGACGAGCCTATTACCCTGTACACAGTTGCAGGTACTTTGCTTGTTGTTTTCGGATTATATCTTGGCCAGAGAAAAAAATTAAGCAGAAACATTATTAAGCAGTAAGCAGATTATACCTAACCAAACAATAGGACATATTTTATACCCCTTACACAATAAAATATGTTAAAATATGTTAAATAGGTATAACTGACTTAGTCATGAAAGCAATAAAACTATTTTTCTTTTCAGGTTCCTTGCTTAGGCGGTTCAGCCTAACTAAAATCTACTACTGGTTTAACAAGTAATATTTTGAATAGACAAAATGCTTGTTGAGCAGTATTTATTACTTTTACCTCATTGATGTTATTATAAACACCACATGTCGCAGGGATTCTCCTGCATAGATAAAGTGTTATAAAATCTGTTGACTAACTTTATGAATATTTTAAAACTAACCAGGCATATTGCTGCCTTAGGAATTCTTGCGACCGGCTATACAGCTAGTGCTCAATCTCCCACAAAATTTATTGACCCAGCCAACATGGATCTCAGCGTAAAACCTGGAGATGATTTTTACATCTACGCCAGCGGCACATGGATTAAAAACAATCCTGTTCCTGCAAAAGAAACACGTTGGGGCAGTTTCAATGTATTAAGAGATTTTAATATCAATGCTGTAAAAGGACTTGTAGAAGATGCTGCTACGGATAAAACAGCTCCGGTAGGATCGGTAAAAAAACGTGTAGGTGATTTCTTTGCTGCTGCAATGGACAGTATAGCAATTGAAAAATTGGGCTATAGTCCAATTAAAGCCGATCTGGAAAAAGTTAAACAACTTAAAACTGTTCAAGATGTTTTGGACCAAACGATATATATGCGTGTAAGCGGACTTGCTTCACCTATGTTTGGGTTTGGTGTTGGGCAGGACAGGAAAAACGTAACAAAATACCTTCCTCAGCTTGGACAAGGTGGCACTACGCTTCCTGATCGCGATTACTATTTGAAGGATGACAGCAGGAGTGTAAAAATTCGTGAGGCATATACAATCTATATGACTACCCTTTTTGGTTTAGTTGGCTACAAGAACACCGAAGCTCAGCAAAAAGCAGCAGCGGTAATGTCAATAGAAAAGAAATTTGCAGATGCACAAATGTCTCGTGTAGAAATGCGCGATCCATATAAAACCTATAATAAGTTTACCGTTGCAGACTTTAGTAAAAGCACTCCATTTGTAGACTGGGCAAAAATGCTGCTTAAACTAAAAGTAAACGGTCAGGACACCATACTTGTTTCTGCTCCTAAATTCTTTGTGACTTTTGACGAAATGCTAAAGAGTGTTTCTTTAAAAGATTGGAAAACGTACCTGGAATGGAATGTGCTAAAAAATGCTGCTCCTAACCTAAGTTCGCCTTTTGTGGCAGCAAACTTTGCTTTTAATCAGGTACAAAGCGGACAAAAAGTTCAGACTCCAAGATGGCAAAGAATGTCGCAATTAACAGATGGCACTATTGGAGAATTATTAGGCCAGCTATATGTTGCTAAGTATTTTAAACCGGATGCAAAACTCCGTATGGCGGAACTTATCAGTAACCTTAGAAAAGCATTTGAGATCAGGATTAAAAATCTGGATTGGATGAGTGCTCCAACAAAAGAAAAAGCACTTGCCAAACTAAATGCATTTGTTCCTAAAATTGGATATCCGGACAAGTGGAAAAACTATGATGGCCTAGTTATAAGCCGTGCTACCTATTTCCAGAACTTAAGAAACGCAGGTGCATGGGGATATAAAGAATCAATAGATCAATTAGGCAAACCTGTAGACCGTACGCGTTTCGGAATGACCCCACCAACAGTTAACGCCTACTACAGTCCAACAATGAATGAGATTGTATTCCCTGCCGGAATTCTTCAGTTCCCGTTCTTTGATCCAAATGCTGATGATGCCGTTAATTATGGTGGTATTGGTGCTGTAATTGGACATGAAATGTCTCACGGATTTGATGATTCAGGAAGCCAGTATGATAAAGATGGTAATCTGCGTAACTGGTGGACTGATGAAGATAAGAGTAAATTTGATGCAAAAACCAAGGCTTTAGGGGAGCAATTTGATGCCTATACGGTATTAGATACCATCCACGTAATAGGAAAACTGACGATGGGCGAAAATATAGGTGACCTTGGCGGTCTTAATGCTGCATATACCGCATTTAAGTTAACTAAACAGGGTCAATCGAATGAAAAGATTGATGGTTTTACACCAGATCAGCGTTTCTTCCTCTCATGGGCACAGGTTTGGAGAGGTAACATTTTACCTGAAAGTGCAGCGCAGCTGATTAAAACAGATCCACACTCGCCAGGGCCTTACAGAACCATTGGAGCACCTGTAAATATGGATGCGTGGTATGAGGCATTTGATGTTAAACCGGGTGATAAATTATATAAGAAACCTGAAGACAGAATTAGAATGTGGTAAATATATAATGGCGCTTGCAAAAGCGCCATTAGTTTAGTTTTTTGCTTTATCGTATACCAAATCAGTGAGTTGATCGAGTGATTTTAATATTCGATCCATATCATTCGGATTATTAATATCAATACCACAAAATGGATTTCCGCTAGCCTTAGACTGCAATACCATAAAAATTATACCTGCTACCTGCAGTGCCATTATCGCACGAAAGTCAACACCTGATTTTTCGAAATTCGGAAGAAGTAGTTTAAAAACCTCTTCACCAAAAGCTTCTCGTTTTAAACCAACCTCCTTCATCAGTTTACTTTTTTCACTTGTTTCCCAGATAACGATCTTCTGCATTTCCTCTTCCGTGTAAAAAAAGCTAAGATGGGTTTTTAAAATTGTTTTAACCATAGGCCGGCCACCATCAATTTGAGATTCGGCCATAAGTCTTTCCATGTCTCCAGATAAGCCAATCCAATAATCTTTTGTCTTTACGTAGGTTTCTATCAAATTATTTACATTGTTATCAAAGTACCTATAAATCAGCTTCTTATTGACCTCAGCTTTTTTAGCGATATTGTTAACACCTAATGCCGTATACCCCTCATTTTTAATGATTTCACCTACTGCAGCAATCAGTTTAAGCATAGTTCTTTCCTTATCTCTGATTGCGCCTGCAATACGTTTTCTGGGTTTCTCCATGGGCTAAAAATAAGAAAAAAAATGTGTATGTCACCACTTTGCAAAATTCTAACAACTATTTTTGAGAAAGTTTTATATACCAAATAGCTTAAATTAATCATCTCTCATTATGAATTACGTACCTGAATCTTTACCAGATCTAAAAGCCATTAGTATTTCGAACCTGGCTGCAGGAGACATTATAGTCAATCTGGGCACCCTCCTCGAAATCATTGAAAATGAAGACTCTTTCTCGTTAGTTATAGATAGAATGGAGCAAAGACAAGTCTGGAATTTTAATAAAACCGAAGAATTAATCATTAAATCCGACTAATAAAGAAGAAATCAAAATATTAACCCAACGCTCAACAATTCAAATGACCAGGAAGGAATTTCGGGTCATTTTTATTTAAAGGAAGTTCGTAATTAATCCTATAAGGGCATATTTCATTTTTTTTTAATATTGGTTGTAACCTTTTGCACTATTCCTGCATCTTATAAACAACTAATAAGAATCACAAAAACCCTTCACATATTCGATTAATATGCTTAAAAGCGTATGTGGAAAAAGTATGTCATTATGAAACCTAATAAATACATTCTACTTCTCGCCATATTTGCCTCTATGCTGACTTTTTCAGTCGCGAATGCGCAATCAGACAATACAAACGGAGAAATATCCGGTAAGGTGTTAGACGAACAACAAAAAGCATTTCCTTATGCTACCATTAGCCTGTTAAATGCCAAAGATTCTACAACAGTAAAGGGTACGCTTACCTCCGACAATGGGACTTACCAGTTAAAAGAAATTAAACAAGGCAATTATCTGATTGCCATCTATGTAGTTGGTTACAAAAAGGTATTTAAGGGACCCTACTCTATAAGTTCTGACAAAAAAACTCATGATCTGGGCAATGTCCAACTAGCAACCGATGCTAAACAGTTAAAAGGCGTTGAGATTGTTAAACAAAAACCCTTGATAGAAAGACAGATTGATAAAACTGTAATAAATGTAGAGAATAGCGCCCTGGCAGCTGGTAATACCGCTCTGGATATTTTACAGAAATCGCCTGGAGTTACTGTCGACAAAGATGGCAAGATTAGCTTAAAGGGTAAACAGGGTGTTACCGTAATGCTCGATGGCAAACCTACCTACCTATCCGCAGAACAATTGGCCAACCTACTTCGATCTACAGAGGGAAATGCAATCCAATCTATCGAATTAATTACGAATCCATCTGCAAAATATGATGCCGCCGGTAACTCGGGGATCATCAATATTAAACTGAAAAAGAACAGGAATTATGGCACCAATGGCTCTATACTTGGAGGTGTTGGTTATGGCAGATATTACAAAGCAAATGGTGGTTTAAACCTAAATCACCGTGAAAAGAAAATCAATGTTTTTGGGAATTATGATTACGGTCGCAACAAAGGGTTTGGCAGCACAGATATTGTCAGGGTTAACGATACGGAAACTGATAAAACCTATTTTGATCAAACCAACAGTAACATCAGACGCAGAAACAACAGCAATTATAAAGGTGGTATAGATTACTTTATTAATGATAAAAATACAATTGGTTTTGCTTTTAATGGATATAATGCAAACGGAAAAAACGCATCAGATGTGCTTACATTGATAGGCGATCAACCTTCCAAAACAGATTCATCAGTAGTAGCGCAAAACCCTAACAGATATAAATACACCGGCATGTCTTACAACTTAAACTATAAAGGAACAATAGACAGCCTTGGGCAGGAAATAAGCATAGATGCTGATTACTCTGAACATATTGGAAGACAAGACAACAACTTCAACAACAAATATTTAAACAATTTAGGCCAACCCGCTAAACCCGATTACATTTTTAGGAATGCTACGCCATCCACAACAAAAATATGGGCAGGAAAAACGGATTATACCTACCCTATTAATAAAGAAATGAAACTTGAAGTAGGTTTAAAATCAAGTTTTGTAGAAACAGACAATAACTTCATTTTTGAGAATTACGAAGGCAGCCAATGGCAAAATGATACTAAACGCAGTAATCAGTTCCTATATGATGAAAACATCAATGCTGCCTATGCCAACCTTAATAAAAAATTTAAAACTACATCTGTACAACTAGGCCTGAGAGCTGAACAAACCAACTCAAAAGGAAATTCTGTTACGGAGTCGAAAGTAGTAAACAGGCACTATCTTAACCTTTTCCCAAGCATTTTTATAAATCAGGAACTATCAAAAGATCATGAAATGGGCATTTCTTACAGCAGAAGAATTGACCGTCCAGATTACGGATCATTAAATCCATTTATCTATTACCTTGATTTGTATACTTACAGGTTTGGGAATCCATTCTTAAAACCTCAGTATACTAATGCTTTTGAACTATCTTATTCTTACAAAAAAACATTAAACGTAACATTTGGTTATAGCCATACCACTGATGTAATGTCTGATGTTCTATTAACAGATACGGCTAAAAAAACAATCTTCATCTCTAATCAGAACCTTGCTACGCAAGATGCATACAACCTGAACATTAGTTACCCGATACAAATAACAAAGTGGTGGAGCAGCAACAACAATTTCACAGGTTTCTACAACAATTTTAAAACACCAGATCTTTTAGGCCAACCATTTCAAAGTGGAAGAGTTGCATTTAACTTTAATACAACTCAAACCATTACGGTAAATCCGTCATTAAATATAGAGTGGTCTGGCTTTTATCAATCTAAACAAGTTTACGGAACAATATTAATAGACCCTCAGTATGGTATTGACCTCGGTATAAATAAATCTTTCCTGGATAAAAAATTGAGCATCAAACTTGCCGCAAATGATCTGTTTAAAATGCAAAAGAGTGTAATTACAAGTGCCCTGTCTTCACAAAACTATGTAGTTAATGAAAGATGGGAAAGTCAGGTATTCCGCTTAACATGTACATACCGATTTGGAAGTAACGATATTAAAGCCGCCCGTCAACGCTCAGGCAGTTCCGAGTCAGAAGGCCGTAGGGTTAAATCAGGCAAATAACCACTAATCATATTTCTCCTGAACCTTTTTACTGAGCTTTCTTAGTACAAAGGTTCGGGACTCTGCAACACGTCTTTTCAATTCAGGATCGGGCAATACTTCCAAACTATCTAAAGATATCCACTGGCGTTTTGCCATATGGTAAGCTTGCTGAATACCCGGTCTGGCTACCAACATATCAAACTCATCCGGATCACATTTAATAGATAACCTTCCCTCTTCAAGAGACATAATTACATAGATCTTTTCTTCAATCATAAAACACAGGTGATCCCACTTCATACCTTCAGTAGTTCCCTTTAGGCTCAGGCAATAATCTCTAAATGTTTCAATATTCATAGCAAGCAATTAAGGTCTAAAGTTAAAAACTATTTTATCTAAGTTTGTACCGATGAATAAACTTATCCAAACCGCTGATGGTTCAAACACTCTATACAATGAAAGTATTGGAGAAAACTATCATTCCAAACACGGTGCTTTACAGGAAAGCAAACATGTATTTATTGATGCCGGTTTAAAGCATGCAATAGCCAGCTTTCCGGATAAAGAAATATCTATTTTGGAGGTTGGCTTTGGCACAGGACTTAACTTTTTAATGAGCATTTCTCATTGTGCAGAACATCAGATAAGGCTTAAATATACAGGTTTGGAGGCTTTCCCCTTAAGGATTGAAGAATTAGAATCAACAGGCTATGCCGCATACGTGCCCGATACTATTTGGAACAGTTTGATTGACAATTATGGGAAAGCATTATTGCAGGCAGTAACCATGCTTCCAGATCAACAGCTTAAAATCGTACAAACATATCTTCATAGGTTCCAGACCGAGCAAAGATTTGACCTCATTTACTTTGATGCTTTTTCTGTTCAGCATCAACCCGAAATGTGGACAGACGAAATCATTGCACATACTTGCCAGTTTTTAAAACCAGGAGGCATATTCGTTACGTATGCAATTACCGGAAAACTTAAACGCGCACTCAAATCAGTAGGTTTTACGATAGAAAAGCTACCTGGGGCACCAGGAAAGCGAGAAATGCTAAGAGCAACTAAAGCAATTGCACCTAAATAATTATTATAAATTACAAATCACCGACTCTATTAGAAACACCATGCTGTTAAATTTGTTAAGTAAGTAACAACAAGAAATTACAGCAATGAAAAAAAGAAAATTAGGAAACTCCGATTTGTTTGTTTACCCAATAGCCTTTGGGGGAAACGTATTTGGCTGGACCGCGGATGAAAAGAAATCATTCGAAATACTTGATGGCTTTACCGATGCAGGCTTTAACTTTATAGACACGGCAGATGTATATTCTGCCTGGGTACCCGGAAACACTGGTGGCGAATCTGAGACAATAGTCGGAAACTGGATGTCGCAGAGAAATAACAGAGATAAAATTATACTTGCCACAAAAGTTGGTGCCCCAATGGGTCCCGATAAAAAGGGCTTATCTAAAAAGTATATCTTTCAGGCGGTAGAAGATTCTTTAAAAAGATTAAAAACAGACTACATAGATCTTTATCAATCTCATTACGATGATCTTGACACACCAATTCAGGAAACACTTGAGGCGTATCATCAATTAATAAAAGAAGGCAAGGTTCGGTGGATTGGCGCTTCCAACCTATCGCCAGAACGCTTAACTGAATCACTGGAAATAGCAAAAAAATTCAATCTGCCTAAATATCAAACCTTACAACCAGAATACAACTTATACCAACGTGAGGGTTACGAAAAAAACTTCGAACAAATTGTACAGGATAACAATTTGGGTACAATTAACTACTATGCTCTGGCAAGCGGTTTCTTAACAGGAAAATACCGTTCAGAAGCAGACCTTAACAAAAGTCAGCGAGGTGGCGCAGTTAAAAATTATTTGAATGAAAGAGGGTTTAAAATTTTAAAGGCTCTTGATGATGTATCAGAACAATATAGCGCAGATCAAGCAAGTATAGCGCTGGCCTGGCTTATTGCCCGTCCATCCATAACTGCACCAATTGCAAGTGTAACCAGTTTAGACCAACTGGCAGACCTTAAAAAAGCCGCAACATTAAAACTAAATGTAGAGGATATCGCGATCCTTGACGAAGCCAGTGCCTGGGAATAACCTTAATTCTTTAATAAAAACAAACGCCCTGCTAAATATTTGGCAGGGCGTTTGTTTTTAGTTAATTTTCCTATGTTAAATTTTTCCAACTGCCTTAATAAATCATCTATGAGAAACATCACGCTCCCTTTTTACGCTAAACTTGCTTTGGTACTATTTGCAATCATCTGTTTAGGGTACCTCGCCATTTTAGGGCAAACACTACTTGCGCCGTTACTAACCTCATTCTTGCTGGCATTACTGTTACTGCCACTTTCTAATTTCCTGGAACAAAAATGGCGCTTTAAAAGGAGCCTAGCTTCAATCGTATCTGTGATACTTATGATTGCTTTTATATCAAGCGTATTGTATTTTCTGGCAAACCAACTTACTGATCTTTGGCAAGACTGGCCTGCACTTAAAAAGCAGGGGGAGACTTCTTTTCACGACATCCAGAACTGGATTTCCAATACCTTTAACATCAATACAAAAAAACAAATAGATTATTTAAGAGATAGTACCAGTGCTGCACTTTCCACCAGTGCAACTGTTTTAGGTGCTACATTACTTACCCTATCCTCAACCCTGCTTTTTCTATCTTTCCTACTACTTTTTACCTTCTTCATCTTAAATTATCGCAAAGTACTTTTCACCTTTTTAACCGCTGTGTTTGAAGAACAACATGCGGATAAAGTAGGAGAAATTGTAAGGCGTATACAATACATCATCAAAAAATATATCACAGGATTATTTCTGCAAATGCTTATTGTTACCTTATTAATGATCTTAGTTCTTTGGATATTAAATGTAAAGTATGCGATTTTACTTGGTCTAATTGCAGGTATTTTTAACATCATTCCTTATATAGGCATCTTTACCGCCTTATTGATCAGCGCACTGATCACCTTTGCTACCGCAGGTGCAGCAAAAATGCTACTTGTAGTAGTTGCATACGCAGGTGTTCATGCGCTCGACGGCAATGTATTAATGCCTTTAGTTGTAGGTTCAAAAGTAAAAATAAATGCCTTATTTGCCTTTATAGGTATAGTAGTAGGTGAAATGATATGGGGCATATCAGGTATGTTCCTATGTATTCCATACATGGCAATGCTAAAAATTATATTTGATCGTGTAGATTCTTTAAAGCCATGGGGAGTATTACTTGGCGGAGAAGAAAGACCACATAAAAAGCGCAAGATATATCGAATCACCAAGAATATTAAGCTCGAAGAACAAGAATAAAATAAATTTAATAGCATGATAAATGCCCGAAAATAGAACGCCACATATCCTTAATACCTCTGCAACCTTACTGGGTTTGTGCTTTATTGTATTGACATCTCTTAAGGTCGCAAAAATGAGCGACAGAACGATCATTGATGAAACAACAGCGCTTGCAATTATATTATTTATGACGGCCTGCATTCTATCATTTCTCTCCATGAAAAGAAGAGGTCCTTCGAACTATCCTTTAGAGCGGGCTGCCGATATTATATTTTTATTAGGTCTTGTTGTTCTTTTTTTAACCACAATGATGGTTACCTTTAACGTCATAAAATAAACACCCAATGCCTAATAATATACCTCCTGTTACTGCAAACGATCCTGCCTCCGCATTTCAACGACTACTTACTGTGTTAGATACATTACGCACACAATGCCCATGGGATAAAAAGCAAACCATGGAAACCCTGCGACATTTAACCATTGAGGAAACCTATGAGCTATCTGACGCTATACTTGAAGGAGACTTGGATGAGGTAAAAAAAGAACTGGGAGATGTAATGATGCACCTTGTTTTTTACGCGCGCATAGCTTCAGAAACGAATGACTTTACCATAATTGATGTACTGAACAGTGTATGTGATAAATTAATTAGCAGGCACCCGCACATCTATGGAGATGTTGAGGTGCAGGATGAGCACGATGTAAAACGCAACTGGGAGCAACTCAAGCTTAAAGAAGGAAACAAATCTGTTTTATCCGGAGTACCCGCTGGCCTGCCTTCTTTAGTAAAAGCAAGTCGCATTCAGGAAAAAGCAAGAGGTGTTGGCTTTGACTGGGACAACAAGGAACAGGTTTGGGAAAAGGTTGAAGAAGAATTACAGGAATTTAAAAATGAGTATAACGTAGTGGATGGTGCCGCTATAGATATAGAAAAAGCAGAAAGTGAATTTGGCGACCTACTGTTCTCCTTAATTAATTACGCTCGTTTCATTAACATCAATCCTGAGAACGCATTAGAAAAAACCAATAAGAAATTCATAAAACGCTTCCAATATTTGGAAGGCAAAGCCAAAGAAAATGGCAAGGCACTTAATGATATGACATTGGCAGAAATGGATATTTATTGGAATGAGGCCAAGAGCTTAAAATAACAATTTCATTTTACTAAAAAAGCATATCAATCGTTTGCACTCAAACTAACAATCTGACATACTGACACTTATAGGAAATATAAAAATCGAATAGACCTAACCTCAGTTTAAGCACCTATTTCTCTTTTAAAAAAGAGATAAAACCTCCTATTTAGCGTTAAAACTTAAAAAAAGCCTTAATATTCAGACAACATAACTGTTTACAGAAAGTGATTAATTTAACGTTAAATTAATCACTTATTAAATTTCGATAGTAAATCAGTAAAAAATTCCCAGAACAAACGTTTGCGCAATTTTTACGTTACAATTGAACAGTTCCTAACTGTTTTTAGCTCTACCTTCACTCTTAATACTTTAAATCAGTTTGTGTTCTCACAAGCGTAAATCTGATTGGGAAAAACTAAACAAAACTAAAATGATAATGAAATTTCATAGGGCTCTCCTTATTGACTTTTTTCATTTCTACCCGTGCAAAAATCTTGTTGCGCCTTGTTTTTTAACAAGAACATACCTAACATCTGTCCTCTTTCTTTTAAAACTAAAACAATAAACATATAAACCAATAAATATGAAATCTAAATTTCTACTATTTTCATTATTAATAACATTTCTCCTCTCTATAGAGGGTTATGCCCAAACCGGGATTAAAGTAAGCGGAAAAGTTTCGGATGCCAAAGGAGAAGGCATCCCGGGAGTTAGTGTCAAAGTAAAAGGTGGCAAAGTAGGTGCCCTTACCGATGGTTCCGGTAATTATGCCCTTACCGCACCAGATGCACAAAGCATTCTGCAATTCTCGTTTATCGGTTTCGATTCTCAGGAATTTGCTGTTGGATCTAAAACACAAATAAATGTTACGCTAAAAGAATCCCAAAATGACCTGGAACAGGTTGTTGTAGTGGGTTACGGTACATCAAAAAAGAAAGACCTAACCGGTGCAATTAGCTCTATTTCAAAAGAGAGTTTAAACTTAGGGGGTGTTACTTCAAACGTTGCACAAGCCATTCAGGGTCGTGCTTCGGGTGTACAGGTAAGCCAGGCAAGTTCCGCTCCGGGCGGTTCTACCCTTATCCGTATCAGGGGTGGTAACTCCATTAAATCTACAAACGAACCGCTATATGTAGTAGATGGTTTCATTACGGATAATGGTAAAGATATTGCACCAAGTGATATTGAAGACATTCAAATCCTTAAAGATGCCTCTGCAACCGCTATTTATGGTTCAAGGGGAGCAAACGGTGTAGTAATGATTACCACAAAAAGAGGTAAGGCTGGCAAATCTGTAGTAGAATTAGAAAGCTACTATGGAACTCAAAGAATTAAAGAAAAGCCAGAATTGATGAATGCTACCGATTACAAGGCTATTACTAATGCCAAAGCAATAGAACAGGGCAATCCACCTGAGTATACTGCTGCTGATCTTGCAAGCAATACCAATACTGATTGGTTTAGCCTTGCTACAAGAAATGCAAGTGTGCAAAGCCATAACTTAAGCATAACCGGTGGTAATGAAGACACAAGGATTTCCATTTCAGGAAATTACTTCGGACAAGTGGGAGCCTTAAAGAAAACAGATTTCAACCGTTACTCAGGTCGTTTCAATATCGATCACAAAGTTGGCAAGAGATTTACTACCGGAGCTAATATTTATGCAGCCAGATCATTCTCAGAGTTCAAAACTTACGATGGGAATATAGTACCTTCTAACGTTTTATACGGTGTCCTTTTTTCTTCCCCGGCTATTGCTCCATATAATGCTGATGGAACTTATGCACGTAGAAACGGAAGAGATAATCCGTTGGCATGGTTACTTGAACCAACAAACGATCGTTACAACAATAAAATGACAGCCAACATTTTTGGTGAACTTCAAATCATTGATGGCCTTAACTTGCGTGTAAATGCAGGCACAGAGTTTTCAGCTACCAAAGAAGGAACTTATTTGCCTACTACACTTGTTTCGGGTGAAAAAGTAAAAGGACAAGCCTCAGTTAACGAACTAAATGCAACCCGTAACCTGATCGAAACTTATCTTAATTATAAGAAGGTATTTAATGGCATCCATTCGTTTGCTGCCCTTGCTGGTTTTTCATATCAATTTGACCAAAACGAAAGACACTACACGCAGGTACAAAATTTCACTACCGATAAATATCTTTATAACAATCTTTCTGCCGGCTCCGAAAGAATTGGCGCAATCACTAACAAAGAAGAAGAGATCAGATACTCTTATTTTGGTCGCTTAAACTACGCACTAAAAGACAAGTACCTTGCTACTTTCACTTTACGTCAGGATGCATCTTCAAAATTCCCTACAAAAAACAGAGTGGGTTATTTCCCTTCCGGATCATTGGCATGGAGAGTTAGCGACGAAGAATTTATGAAAAATAATACCGTATTCTCTAACTTAAAAGTTAGAGCAGGTTACGGTGTAACTGGTAACGACAGGATTGCAAACTATATTTACATGAGTACATATGGGCCTACCGGAGTATCACTTAGCGAAGAAAGTGACCTATATGGTGGTTTAGTAGCTACACGTTTACCAAATCCAGATTTAAAATGGGAAAGTAATTACCAGTTTGATGCTGGTATAGACATGGGCTTTTTAAATGACCGTATCAATGTTACCGCAGATTACTATCACAAAACAACAACAGATCTTTTATTGGATATTCCAGTTCCGCAGGAGTTTGGATTTACAGTTCAAACAGTAAATGCCGGCGAGTTACAGAATCAAGGTGTGGAACTCTCAATAAACACCAGAAATGTTGAGACTGATAACATGACCTGGAATACTACTTTAAACATTGCTTATAACAAACAAAAAGCTACAGACTTATTTGGCAGACCTTATATCATTTCACAAACATCTAATCCAGATGGGAGCGTTCCTGCAGCTGATTTCACAAAATTGGTAGTAGGAAGAGAATTGAGTGAACTGTATGGCTATGTTTATGATGGTGTTATTAAAACCGGTGAAGTTTATGCTCCACAGCCACTTTCTAAACCAGGTGATCCTAAATATAAAGATCTAAATGGCGACGGAGCCATTACTGCCGATGACCGTCAGATCTTAGGTAATGCATACCCTCACTATGTATTGGGTTTCAACAACAGTTTCACTTACAAAGGATTTGAATTAGGTGTATTCTTCCAGGGAGCTTTTGGTGCCGATCTTTACAACATGAATCGATTGTTATTGGAAACCTACACAGGTACAGATGCGTTACAGCGCTGGACTCCTCAAAACAACAATACTGATATTCCAAGAAACGGATACTTTACTTCAAAATATGGTGGTTATATCAACTCCAGATTTGTTGAAGATGCTTCGTATGTTAAGTTAAAAAACCTAACTATCGGTTATAACATCCCTACTTCAAAAATCGGGTTCTTAAAAGGGGTTAGTAAAGCTAAAATCTATTTCACAGCTCAGGACATATTTACGATCACCAATTACTCTGGTCCTGACCCAGAAGTAAGCACTAACGACGCTGGTAACTCAAACTTAAGAGCTGGTCTAGATTTCAATGCCTACCCTGCTTACCGATCATTTACTCTTGGTCTTAAATTAAATTTCTAACCTATTACAATTGTCAATTATGAAACGTACTATAATTTTATTATCAGCTTGTTTAATAGGTCTTGCTTCATGTAAAAACACTGCAGAGCCTAACGTATATAGCATACTTACAGAAGTTAATGCTTTTCAAACAAAAGCAGATGCAGTAGCTGCTGTAAACGGAGTTTACGCCAGGCTGAAACAGCCAAGTGGAATTAGTGACTCATACCAATACTACGCTGGCTTCCAAATGGCCATTACAGACTTTACAACAGATATTGGTCACTCTTTTCAATCTGGAGATATTTCACAACTTTCAGATGCACAATGGTCTACTAACAACAAGTATCTGAACTTTGCTTACCAGCATCAATACAAACTGATTGCTGACGCAAATAACGCCTTAGTTAATATCCCTAAGATCAAAACACTAACTGAGGCAGAAACAAATCAATATTTTTCAGAGATTAAGTTTCTAAGGGCCCTGGCTTATATTGATTTAACTGATGAATTTGGCCCTGTTATTCTTATAACAGAGGAAGAAATGAAAAATCCTGACTATTCTGCTAAAACAACACCGGCAAGTCTGGAAGCCATCAACACACTCTTAATAAACGACTTAGAAAGCGCAGCGGCAAACCTGCCTGTAAATTACGAAGGAAAAGCAATTTACCCTACTAATGATGTGGGTCGTGTTACTAAAGGTGCGGCCCTTTCTTTACTTACCAAACTGTACATGCGCGAGCATCAGTGGCAAAAAGCTTTAGAAACCATTCAAAAGATAGAAGACTTACACCAGTACGAGTTATATCCAACCTATGCAGGGCTTTTTGCAGAAAGCAACAAATGGTGTAAAGAATCTATTTTTAGTGCACTAGCTGATGCCCTGAATGATGGAACAGAGTTAATGAACCACTTTGGTCCTTTAAACAATCCGCTTGTAACAGATCGCTGGCAGTACTATGCTGTAAGCTGGAGTTTCTGGAACTCGTATGCACCAAATGATGAGCGTCGTGAAATGTTCTTTTATAGCTATAAAGGCACTGACGGCTTACAGTATATGCAAGCACCTGCCGGCCAAACTACCCCGCCAGAAGGCAAATACTACTTACCAGATGTTGCTACTAAAAAATATGCAGATCCGGCTGGCTCTAAAACCTATTATGATGGTCACGGTATTCCAATTCTGCGTTACGCAGATATTGTACTTTGCAAAGCAGAAGCATTAAACGAAGTAAACGGGCCTACACAGGCAAGTATTGACTTGATTAACTCTGTAAAAGCACGTTCAAAAGCAACCCTACTTGGCGCCCCGGGCACTTATACTAAAGATAGCCTTCGCGACAAGATCTTACAGGAGCGCGGTTGGGAATTCTTCTTTGAGTGCAAACGCAGAGCAGATTTAATCCGTATGGGCAAATATCAGGAAGTAGTTAATTCTTATCTGAAATCAGTTGGCAAACCAGCTTCTATAGATATTGCCAAACACAAATATTTCCCTTATCCTCAAACTCAGGTCGATTTAAATCCGAACCTGAACAATGCAGGAAGACTTTAATAATTAATAAATTTAATCGGGATACAGCAACCTACGCGGTATTGTATCCCGTTTTTTGTTTCTATACATTTTCATATTACCTTGTACTACAGCTAAAAAACTATTCATATGCAATTCATAAAGAGACTGATTCCCCTATTCTTTTTATTTCTGTTAAGTGCCTGTTCTAACCAGTGCGAGCAACAAATTATAGAGATAAAACTCAGCGCTCCAGATAGGAATAGCTTAAAGGTACATGCCGATGTAGAACTCAAAACCTCTTTAAATGTTTCCATCGAATATTGGCCAAAGGGAAAAGAAAAGCAAATAACAAGAACTCCTGTTTCGGTCAACAAAAAGCATCATCGCATCGTGATGACCAACTTAAATCCCAAACAAGAATATCAATATCGTGTAATTACACAGGCCAGTAAATGCGAAGCCAAAAGCAAAACCTACGACTTTAAAACAACGGACTTCCCAATGTGGATACAGGACTTCTTTAAAGTTTACGCCCCTGATCCTAAAGTAATCCCTACCTCTTTCAAAGAAGGCTATATGCTCATTTACAGAAGAGAAATACCCGGCATCATTTTCATCATAGATGCCAAAGGCACAATAAAATGGTACCATCAGGTAGATGGAACAGGCTTTAAAACCACTCATTTTACCCGAAACAAAACCCTGCTTTCTATTCTTGGTAATGATGAGTACCCAACCAGTTATGGCAATGAAATACTGGAGGTATCTTTAAATGGCGATACCCTGCTTCATCTCAAAAAAGGTGAAAAGGATTTTAAGCAAACCATACATCACGAAATTATATTAAACAAGCAAAATCAGGTAGTTACCTTGTGTGTAGAACAAAAGATAATGGACCTTAGTAAATATGGTGGCAGTAAACAAGATACCGTTAAGAGCGATGGTATTTTAGTACTGGACAGGAATGGCAAGAAAGTATGGAGCTGGAAAGTATTTGACGAGCTTGATCCTTTAAAGGACAAAAATTTAATGAGAGATAGGAAAGACTGGATGCATGCAAACAGCTTAAACTTCGATAAGGATGGCAATTACATCATCTCCTTTTATAACAATGGACAAATCTGGAAAATAGACGCCAAAACCGGTAAAGTGATCTGGAAATTCGGTAAAGATGGCGACTTTAAAATGCCTGAAGGAAGCACCTTTGACCAGGGTCATTCCGTTCACATGAACAATCAGGGTAACCTGATGCTGTTCGATAATGGCACCAGTAAAAAACTATCCCGAACACTGATATTTAAGTTAAACGAAGGCAATAAGACAGCTCAACTGGTTACCGAAACAAAACTTCCACAGGAAATCTATAACGATCGCATGGGAAGCTCTTACCTGATAGCTGATACTACAATTTTACAATGTACCTCAAAAAGACATACTGTAGTACTTACCAACTTTAAAGGAACTTTCCTTTGGATGCTCAAAAGTAGTATTATGCCTTATCGTGTAGAGTTTATACCTAAAGAAAAGTTAGCACCCTATATAGAATAACACGGTATAATTAACCGTGTTTCTTTTTCATTGTCATTTTAGCTTTCTGCCCTATTCCGTAGTTGTAATCTTTCGTGTTGCTTTCTTTTTTATCATGAAAAGCACCACCACCTTTGGGAGCTTCAACGGTTTCTTTTACTGTTTTAATTTTAGTAGAGGCTTTAGCAACTTTATCAATCACCAAATCTTCAGGCAAATCCATAACCGGAATTTTAGCTCCTAACGACTGCTCAATCTTCCTTAAATCTACCAGTTCCATATCAGTAGCAAAAGTAATGGCCACAATCTCTTCCGGTCCCGATTTTACAACCCTACTTAAAAACAATTCCTTTTGTTCAGGAACCTCAAAGTGGAATAAAAATGGAATGCCCGATAAGTCTACATTTGCAGATCCCTCATTTGCTATAACTAAAACCCTTGCCTCAGGGGTTTCTTTAAAATCTTCTATATGATCAAAACCCTCTTCATCAAAAAACAACGGATTCAATACAGAAACCTCACCTGGTTTGGCCGAGTGTAAAGTTTTACCCAGTTTCTGTGCCGTTAATCTCGAATTCACAAAAACTACAACCTTATCAAACACCTCATCATCACGCAACAACAGGTTCAGTAAGTTCACCTTGGTTTTAAAATTAGGCACCTGATATAGCAAAAGCTCATGCGTTATTGCCTTACTCTCTCCTAGATCTTCAACCTCCAAAGTAGTAGGAAAATTCATAAACTGATCAATCATCAGGTTTAATTTATCGTGAACTACTGTAGTAAAAATCAAATGCTGAACTTTACCCGCACTTCTTGCCAATTCACAAACCGGCAATTGCATGCCTTGCTTTACAATCACTTCAGCATCATCAACTATCAGCATCTGTAACCTGTTTAAGTTAAGGCCAAGTTTTAAATATACCGCACGTGCTCTGGTAGGGGTGGCAACAACAATGTCAATACCATCAAGCAGTTCCTGAATCACCTCATCCATGCCCCCTGTACCGTACAAACCAATAATACGCAGATTACGGTTTTTGCTTAAAAGCCTGAACTCTTCAATTACTGCAAGCACACGTTCCTGATCCGGAACCAGAATCAATACCTTAGGAGCCTCATCAGTACTGTATTTTAAACGCATTAAAACGCCAAGCACGTAGGTTGTGGTTTTGCCACAGCCTTCAGGTCCAACAGCAATAATATCTTGTCCGCCAATTATCCTGGACATCGTTTTTGCCTGAATTTCTTTAGCAGATATATATCCGGCATCATTCATTGCTGTTACCAGCGACTTGCTTAGTTTTAATTTATCTAACGACACAGTTTCCTAATATTAAATTATAATGGCGCAAATTTACGGAAATAAAACAACATCGCTATTCATAGAAAACAGAAAGCTAATACATAGTTAACAATTAGTTTAATCCATAATCTTTAAGTTATAAGCAACGCATCTCCTGCATATCAAAATCACAAAACCATAATCCCATTTTCATATTGATTTTACAGCACTGATCTAGCTTTGCGCTGTAAAAATCAAACTCAAACATGAAAAGAAAACTACTTTTATTTAGTGTTATATGCCTCTTCTTCGCTCAGGCAGCCATAGCACAAAATTTAATTAAGGGGGTCGTAAAAGACACCAGGGGCGTAGGCATACCAGGCGTTAGTGTAAGTGTAGCAAATACAAAAAAAGCAACAGTTACAGATTTCGAAGGGAAATACAGCATTCCGGCAGCTGCCGATGCTACACTTATTTTTACTTACCTCGGCTATATTTCTCAAAACGCGGATGTAGCAGGTAAAACTCAGCTCGATATTACCTTACAGGAAGATTCTAAAACACTTGGCGAGGTAGTAGTAACTGCAATTGGTATTAAGCAACAAAAGAAAAAAATTGGTTATGCCACGCAGGAGGTAAAATTAGATGTATTGTCAGAATCAAAAACAATGAACATCGGTAATGCCCTATCCGGACAAGTTGCCGGTTTAACGGTAAATAACCCTACGGGGATGTTCCAGGCACCAGGCTTTTCTTTAAGAGGTAAAAACCCACTTATTGTAATTAATGGCGTCCCTGTCGAAACAGACTTTTTTGATGTTTCTGGTGATAACATTGCCAATATAAACGTATTAAAAGGTACCACTGCATCAGCTTTGTACGGTTCCAGAGGTAAAAATGGTGCGATCTTAATCACTACTAAAAATGCTGAAAAAGACGGGCTTGAAATCAACATCAACACCAACAATATGGTTACTGCTGGTTTCACTGTATTCCCGAAAACACAAACCGAATACGGAAACGGCTCTAACGGTAAATACGAATTCTGGGATGGTGAAGATGGCGGTATCTCTGATGGTGATATGATTTGGGGGCCTAAATTTCAACCAGGGGTTAAAATAGCACAATGGAACAGCCCTATCAGAAACAAGCAAACCGGAGAAACCATACAATGGTACGGAAATGTTAAAGGAACTATTTATGACGATAAATCTAAATACGAAAGAGTACCTACCGATTGGGTTAGACACGACAACCTAAACGATTTTCTTAGACCCGGTATAGTAACCAATAACGATTTCTCGGTAGCCTATAAAGGTGCCAAAGCACAATTTTATGCCTCAGGTAAATATTCATATCAAAGAGGTCAGGTGCCAAATACCTCACTTACAACAGGTGGTATGAACTTTAACTCTTCATTTAACCTTACCAGTAATCTTCAATTAGACGCTACCCTATCTTACAACACAGTTAGCTCTCCAAACTACCCACGTTACGGATACGGACCTAAAAACCATATGTACACCATTTTGATATGGATGGGCGACGACGTAAACGGCAAAGACCTTAGAGACCATATGTATGTTCCAGGCATGGAAGGTTACAGACAGGCAAACTATAACTACGCCTGGTACAACAACCCATATTTTGCTTCAGAAGAACTTACACAAGCAACAGATAGAAATGTATTAAATGCACAGGCAAAACTTAGATGGCAGGTAACGCCTGAGTTGAGTTTGCAGGCAAGAGCTTCGGGCCGTGAAAACAAATCGTTCGATAACATGAAAAGCCCTAAATCGTACATGAACTACGGCGATTCAAGAAATGGCGATTACAAAATGTGGAACAATTCACAAATGAATGTCGATCTGGATTTCCTTGCCTCATATAATAAAGAGATCTCTAAAGATCTAAACTTCACTTTAAATGCGGGTGCATCCACTTTCAATAGAGACATACAACAAGAATACGCATCAAGTGATGGTTTAATTGTACCTTTTGTTTATAGCTTAAACAATACCCAGGGCCCCGTACAAGCAACAAACTACCTCGAAAAGAAATCTATCCGAAGTGTATACGGATCAGCAAATTTCGATTTGTTTAATGCGGTTTACTTAAACGTAACCGGCAGAAATGACTGGTCATCAACCCTTGCAAAAGAAAACAGATCATACTTCTACCCATCTGCATCTTTAAGTACTATGGTTTCGGATTATATTAAAATGCCTAAAGCCTTAGATTATCTTAAACTTTATACCTCATGGGCCAAAGTATCAAACGATCTTGCTCCGTATAGCGTCAGCTCTACTTACACAAAAGACGTAACCTACGGATCAACACCATCAGTTACTTACCCTAACGGGATCATCAACCCTAATATCAATCCAGAAAAATCTACATCTTACGAAGTTGGTCTATCAACCTCACTGGTAAAAAAAATAGGCTTAGAATTTACTTACTATAATGTGATTGATGAAAACCAGATTATAGATTTAAGTACATCAGAGGCATCCGGCTTTAAAACACGTAAGGTAAACGGCAACAAATACAAAACTCAGGGTTTGGAAATAATGGCTAATTATAGCGCTGTAAAAAGCCAGAACTTTAGCTGGGATATTGCCGCAAACTGGAGTACTTCTGTAAAGAAATTAACGGAAATCTATAACAACCAGGCTAAGTTTGGCGATCTGAAATTAAACGAAAGAGCAGATAGCTTCTACGGAACAGTATGGCAAAAAAGCGCCACAGGCGAGGTAATTCTTGATCCAAATACTGGTTTGCCTACCAGAGATAACTTCAACGTAAACCTTGGCCATAGCGATCCGAGCTGGCGTCTGGGCTTACAAAACAAGTTCATGATAAAAGGTTTTGATGTAAACATCGATATCGATGGAGCATGGGGCGGAGTTATGCGCTCTGTAACCATCGAAAAAATGTGGTGGGGTGGTAAACATCCAAGCTCTGTTGAATTCAGAGATGCAGAATACGCAGCCGGAAAAGCAATCTACATCCCCGAAGGTGTAGTAATTACTGGTGGAGAGCTTAAAAGAGACGTAAACGGAAATGTACTTTCTGATACACGTACTTATAAGAAAAACACAACTGCGGTAAACTGGCAAACCTGGAGTCAGATCTATCCATACCAGGCTCGAGTTACTGAAGAAGAGAACAAGAAATTTGCTAACGTTTTTGATCGCTCATTCTTCAAGTTAAGAAGAATATCTGTAGGCTACGACCTTGCAAAGGTTATAAAAATGGGCAGCTTAAAATCAGTTCACGTATCGGCCTACAGCTACAACCCTTTAATGTGGAAGAAAATGCCATTACTAGATCCTGATTACGGTAATGACGATAACCTGCAAGATCCATCTGCAAGATTTATCGGTTTCTCATTAAGCGTAAAACTTTAACAGCAAACATCTTTAAAACAACAGAACAATGAAAAAATTAATATATAGTTTAATAGCTGGGGCAATCCTTCTCTCATCCTGCAAGGACCAGGATTTGATGAACATAGATCCTAACAAACCTACCCAAACCCACCCGCAGCTTTTGCTTACCAAAATTGAATGGGATACCTTCCGTGCCTACAGCGGTACCTCGCCTTTGTACGCAACCCGTATGCTTGTGCAAACAGACGGCGAAAGTGAAGGCCAGTATTTTAAATGGGGAAGAGGTGATTTTGCACCCTACTCCTCTCTTAGAAATGTGACCAAGATGATAGAAGAAGCCGGTCGTATTAACGACAACTCTTACATCGCCTTAGCCAAATTTTTTAGAGCTTACTACTTTTACAACCTGACCCTTACTTTCGGTGATATCCCTTACAATCAAGCCCTGAAAGGAGAAGATCAGGCAGGTTATATGCCACCTGTTTACGACAGCCAGAAAACCGTGTTTCAAGGTATCCTTAAGGAACTTGATGAGGCAAACAACATGCTTAAAGGCTTAAACGTGATCATTGCCGGCGATATCATTTACAAAGGCGATGCGGCTAAATGGCGCAGACTAGTTAACTCTTTCAGATTAAAGGTGTTAATGACCTTATCGAAAAAAGAAAGCGACAACGACCTGAAAGTTAAGGAAACCTTTGCTCAGATTGTACAAAGCGAGCCTATTTTAGGCAATACTGAAGCCGATGGCGATGGCCAACTGATCTTTTTAGATCAGGAAGGAAACCGCTATCCAGAGTTCAACTCAAGCGGATTCGGATCTGGTATGTTCATGGCATCTACTTTTATAGAGCACTTGCAGAACAGAAAAGACCCGCGCTTATTCTTGTATTGTACGCAAACAAAAATTGGTAAAGAGGCGGGTAAACCAATTAATGATTTTACTTCATACGAAGGCGGAGATCCTGCAGCGCCATATGCAGAAACCAGTATAAAAGCCGCAGCAGGCAAGGTATCTAAAGTGAACGACCGCTTTCCAAGCAATCCTACAAATGAGCCATTAGTACTAATGGGCTACTCGGAACAGGAATTTATTATTGCCGAAGGAATTGTAAGAAACTGGATTTCGGGCGATGCCAACCAACATTATAAAAATGGCGTAAAGGCATCCTTTAAATTCTACCAAACCTATGTTAAAGGCTACGAAGCTTACTTAACAGAAGAAAAAGCAAATGAATACTTAGCATTGCCGGTAAACAACTTTGCATTGAGCACCACAACTGCCCAGAAAATGGAGCAGATAATTACTCAAAAGTATTTAAGAACGTTTTTCCAATCGGGATGGAGTGCATTTTACGACAACCTTAGAACAGGATATCCTGAATTCCGTCGCCCTGCTGGTGTTACCGTTCCTTACCGTTGGATTTATCCTCAATCGGAATACGACAACAACAGAGACAATGTTTCAAAAGCAATTGAAACCCAGTTTGGTGCCGGAAACGATAAGATTAACCAACAAGTTTGGTGGGTAAAATAAGCTCATATTCTTTATAATTTATTCAAAGGATTGATTAGTTTAGGCTAACCAATCCTTTTATTATAACACACTAAAATGGAAACCAGAAGAGACTTTATCAAGAAAGCAACCTTACTAACCGGTGCGCTAGGCATAGCTGGCATCTTACCGCCATCAATACAAAGAGCTATGGCAATAGACCCTAAAGTGGGCAGTACCTTTTTAGATGCAGAACATGTGGTATTTTTGATGCAAGAGAACAGGTCTTTTGACCATGCATTTGGCACACTTAAAGGTGTTAGGGGCTTTAACGATCCCAGAGCCATTGCCCTGCCTAACCAATACCCTGTATGGTTGCAAAGCAATAAAAAAGGCCAAACCTATGCCCCATTCAGATTAAACATTAAAGATACAAAAGCAACCTGGATGAGCGCTCTTCCACACTCCTGGGAAAACCAGGTAGATGCCCGTAACAACGGCAAATACGACGGGTGGCTGGAAGCCAAAAGATCAGGCAATAAAGAATATGCTGATATGCCATTAACCATGGGTTATTACAATCGTGAGGACATCCCCTTCTACTATTCCCTGGCCGATGCATTTACAGTTTGCGACCATAATTTCTGCTCTATACTAACAGGAACCAGCCCAAACCGCTGCTTCTTCTGGACAGGCAAAGTCCGTGAAGAACAAAACGCAACCTCTACCGCACACCACTCTAACGGATATATCGACGGTTCTGAAAATGTTTCATGGAGCACATTCCCGGAGCGTTTGTCTAAACACAATGTAGACTGGAAAATATACCAAAACGAGCTAAGTGTAGGTGTTGGTCTGGAAAATGAAGAAGACGATTGGCTGGCTAATTTCACAGATAATGATATGGAGTTTTTTAAACAATATCATGTAAAAAGACATCCAGAACACCTGATTTACCTTCGTAAAGCGAAAACCGAATTGGAAGCTAAATTAAAAGACAAACCAGACGAAAAACTAAAAAAGAAGCTTGATTTTGTAACCAAGGAAATTGAGTTTTTAGAAGTAAACACTCTTGACAAATTAACTCCTGAGCAGCAAGACTTACATAAAAGAGCATTTGTAACCAATCGAAATGATCCAGACTTCCATAGTCTTGAAACCATCGCTTACGATGATAAAGGCACTAAAAGAACTGCCCAAATCCCTAAAGGAGATGTACTGCATCAATTCCGAAAAGATGTTGACGATGGCAAATTACCCACCGTTTCCTGGCTAGTTGCACCAAGCAACTTCTCTGATCATCCCGGAGCGCCTTGGTATGGCGCCTGGTATCTTTCAGAAGCCATAGACATTTTAACCAAGAACCCCGAAGTATGGAAAAAGACCATCTTTATTCTTACTTACGATGAAAACGATGGATATTTTGATCACCTGCCTCCATTTGTATCTCCGGATCCAAAGAACCCCGAAACTGGAGTTGTTTCAAAATCATTAGACAACAGCTCTGAGTATCTTTACAAAGGTAAAAACAGTGAGAGAGAAAGTTCTTTAGGTTTAGGCTTTAGAGTTCCAATGGTAGTGGTTTCGCCATGGTCAAGAGGTGGTTATGTAAACTCACAAGTATTTGACCATACCTCTTCTATTCAGTTTTTAGAGCAGTTTTTAAGCCACAAGACCGGTCAGAAGATATACGAAGACAACATCAGTTCGTGGAGAAGAAGCCTATGCGGCGATTTAACTTCCGTATTTAGACCATACAATGGAGAGAAAATTCCATTGCCAAAAGCAGTCGAAAGATTACCTTTTCTCGAAAGCATCCATAAAGCGAAATTCGCCAAACTACCTGATAACTTCAAAAACCTGGATCAACTTGCCATTGCAGGCATCATTAAAAACCCTAAAGGCAACCCTAACTTACCTAAGCAGGAACCTGGAATTAAACCTGCAAACGCAATCCCATATGAGCTGTATGCCCATGGCGCATTAGACCCAGCAAACAATCAGTTTAAAATTGGCTTTACTGCAGGGAAGAAATTCTTTGGCGACAAGGCAAAAGGTGCCGGTTTTATAGTATATGCTAATGATAACAACTGGAACTTTACTGTTGATGCAGGTGATACTATAGACTATAACTGGCCATTAAACAATGATATTTATGATTTAAAAGTGTACAGTGCTAACGGTTTTTACCGCAGATATAAAGGCAGTGCCAACGATCCTAAAATTGCGGTTTCTTTAATGTACCAAAGTAAAAAAGATGGCAGCAGGGGGAATGGCAATGTATTGTTAAACGTTAAACGTATAACCAGTGGTGAGCAAGTTAGCTTAACTGTAAAAGACAACAGCTACAAAAAAGTACCTGTTAAAGCGGTTTTAAAGAAAAATCAGGAAGAGATTTTTATCCCTATTGACCTGAAATCAAGCCATAGCTGGTATGATTTGACTGTAACTTCAGAAAAACATGTGGGTTATAGTCAGCAATTTGCCGGGCATGCAGAACATTTAAAAGAAAGCTTTACCGATCCGCTAATGGGCCATTTGGTTTAATAACCCATCACCCCTTCATCTTTACCTCCCTCGTCATCTCGATAGGAGAGATCTCTTGGTTGTGCAAGTTCAAGAGATCTCTCCTATCGAGATGACGAGTACCATAAAAAACACTTGAAAAAGTATTGAGAAATGCTTGAGAAACACTTGGGTTGGAAGATCGTTGAAATATGTATGAGGATATTTCAACGATCTCTTAAACATTGCTTAAACATCTCTATAACATATTTAAGTTCAAGTGTTTTTCAAGTCTTTCTTCGGTATTTCTCAATTGTTTCCAATAGAAATCAAAAAAATATCTGTAGTCTTGTAGCGTTTCTCATCGCCCCTGCGTAATAGTAAGATATAAACCAACTATTATGTCTATCAAACAAATACTACCAATTGCATTAAGCTTATGCTTATTTATGAGCTGTAAAAAAAGTAATGACAAAGTAGTTTTTAGCGGCACATATACAGGAAAATTTATTGAAGGGCCAATCAATCAGCTTGTATCTGTTAACACAGAAGTTAAGTTTAGTGGCGACGGGTATGAAGCTACAAATGGTACTGGTATATTTAAAGTTGATAATTCATCAAAGATTAAATTTTCTATGGCTTACATAGCATCAATGGATTATGTGGGTAACAAAGTTTTGAATGGTGATTATAGCTATGTGATTAAAGGCGACAGTTTGATCTTAGATAAGATATCTCCTTCTACAGAACACCACTACACCTTAACAAACACTATTAGTTACAAAAATCAATATAGATTAAAGCGAATGAAATAATAAATGTCTATCAAACATAACGCCTCAGATGCTGAGTTAATTAAGGAGTGTAAAAAGGGCGACCTAAAGCACCAGGAAATGTTGTATAAGCGCTTTTACGCCTATGCAATGGGCGTTGCCATGCGCTACCTTATTAATAAAGATGATGCTTTGGTGGTGGTAAATGACGCTTTTATTAAAGCATTTAACGCGCTCTATACTTTTAAAGATGATTTAGAATTTAAACCTTGGTTTAGAAAAATATTGGTTAATACCGCTCTCGATAGTAAAAGAAAGAACTTAAAATACATTCATGATAGCGAAATCCCAGAGGTGTTTCAGCAAACTATGTATCCATCTGCCATTGAAAAACTCTCGGCAGCTGACATTTTGAACTTAATGAAACAACTTCCGGAAACGCATCATGTAGTTTTTAACCTGTATGAAATTGATGGCTATTCACATAAAGAGATTGGTCTGATGCTAAATATACCCGAAAGCTCATCGAGAACTTACCTTACCCGGGCGAAACAGGCATTGCAAAAATTAATACAAAGTGACCTTATAAAAATATGAACACGTTAGACGATAAATTCAGCAATCATATTAAGGCAGTTTTCGAAGAATTTGATACTGAAGGGGCAGATTATGGCTGGGCTGAACTTAGAAAAGATTTCCCTCCAAAAAGCAGCCATAAACCGCTTTACCTTTGGTTATCGGGTATCGCTGCATCTTTATTGATAGCTGGGATGTTATTATTTAACACTTATAATAATGATTCTGTAAAGGATGTTACGGAGCAAAACAATATCACAAAAGCCAATCCTGTAGCACCTCAAAAACCCGACAGCAATTTAGATACGGCCGCCAATAAGGAGATTAATTCTTTTGATAAAAGCATTGTATCTGCAAAAATTGTTAAAGGAATTGCACCAGTCAGCTTGGAGGAAAAACAGCTAATACCTGTTAAGATTACCGATACAACCCTAAACAGCAAGGAGCCTGACAGAGACAGCATCAATCTGCTTGCAAATGTTGTTAGCGCTAAGCCCGATAGTGTAAAAAACACTAAACCTACAATACTTGAGTTTTTACAAAAAGAGAACGAAAAAGAAAACAAATCTGTACTAGCATCGGCTGGTAAAAAAGCCAGAGAAGATAAAAAAAATGCATTGTTTGATGTTTATACAGCTACGTTTTTAAATTATTACGCAGATAATCCGGTAAAAGTAAATGCAGGTGCGGGTTTCAATGCTAACATTCGGATCAATAAGAATGTATACGTTTCTATGGGCGCCGGCATTAGTGAAACCAACATTACTTATCAGAGCTCCGTGCCCTCATCATTATCTAACTTGTCGAGCGGTGCAGCAGATGCTGCCCTTATGAACGGTTATGTAGTGGGGGCAAATGGTACTAAATTAGACGCACGATTTCTAAATATAGATATTCCTGTGGCTGTTAAATTTTACCCCGGAAAAAGCGGCAAGTACTATCTTTCTACAGGCCTAAATTCAAGCACCTACCTCAATCAGAAATATTCCAGTTCCATAAGTGGCTTTAACCCTTATTCAAATAGTTATTCAGACTTTAAAGGAAAAACTGAAGAAAGCAATTTTAAGGGATTTGACTTTGCTAATAGTGCCATTTTTGCCATAGGGATTAATCAGTCGCTTGGAAAAAGCACTACGTTAACTTTTGAGCCTTTCTTTAAACCCTCGCTGCGCGGTTATGGCGACAAAAACATCAAAATAAATACTGCTGGTCTGAACCTGAAATTAAGTTTGGGTGGCAAGAAATAGTTGTTAAATTTGATAGTAGATTTACCATCTATCTTAAATTACATCTATATGAAAAAGACCTCTCCAATCCTGACCTTGCTATTGCTGGTTTGTTGTGTTAATGCCAATGCGCAATTCGGCAAATTAAAAGATGCGTTAAACAACGCCGCAGGTAACATCCTTAATAACAAACAACTTAAGCTACTTCAAAGCGATCCTATAACCACCAACTTTGACGACTGCAACAAGAAGGAAACAATGCCTGTAGACTTTGGCACCGACTCTGTAAAAAAGAAACTTTGTGACTTAACCTCAAGCTATACATCGGCACAGGGCTTTACTTTAAAACCGGGCTTTTATACCGGAACTTTTAAAAGCTTTTGCTTAAAAGCGGGTACTCATGGCCCGGGTAATGGAGATGGCTATTTGTATGCACCTTTGGCGGGCCCAAAAGAAACGATTGCCAGAACCCTTATCGCAAATTGGGAGCAGCACCCTGAAATTGAACAAAGCAAAGTGCAATTGCTTTTATGGGCGATAATTGCAAAAACTAACTTCAGCAAGCTCTCGCCTGATCTTCAGCTGGTAGCGGCTAAATTGCTTAACAAAAATGAATTGTCGGGCTTAAGCAGCAGCATAATGGACTATTTATCAAGCGAAGCGATGCTAAAAATAACTGCCAACCTACCTGAGCCTGCCAAAACTATTGTAGAGATTGAGAATAAGATGAGAGGGTTGTTATATCAAGCCAATTCATCGTACGATCAGATTGAACAATTGGCCATGCTTAGTGGTAGTGCTGTTCCAGATACAGATTTCCCGAGAGGGATATGGGGTTTGCATCCTGATGGTTATTATATTAAATACCTGCCTCATTCTTATACCAGAACGGAAGTGGTTATCTATGTTCCTAAAACAATTGCAACTGTAAATTATATGCCTGTTGGTATGGTTGCCGTGCCTGCAAGCAGGGGTTGTCAGCGTTTAGGGCAATCTAATTTATTGGCCTGCGAGAATTAACATCGTACACGTCACTATATGAATGTTTCTGATATTATTAATTACCGGCTCTTTAATCAGCAGATTGCCAAAACTTCGTTTACTACTCCTCAGGAAATTGTAAGCTGGATGGTGGCCATGCAGGCGCAGGAATATGCGATGTCGAAATGGGCAATCGGTTTGCGGTTAAACAATGTTACTGATGCGGACGTAGAAAAAGCCTTTAATGATGGCCAGATATTAAGAACTCATTTGCTTCGACCTACCTGGCATTTTGCAACTCCAGAAGACATTAGATGGTTGCTTGAGCTTACTGCCCCCAGAATTCGTAAAGCCATGGCTTATTACGAAAGGGAGCTTGAACTTGACGGTAAACTTTTTAACAGATGCAATGATATTATTGGTAAGGCATTAACCGGTGGCCATCAGCTTACCCGGCTTGCATTAAGTGATCTGCTTCAAAATAATGAGATCAGTTTAAATGGAAGACAAATGGGCCACGTAATGATGAATGCAGAAATGGACTGTTTGGTATGTAGCGGCAGGCGGGAAGGCAAACAATTTACTTATGCTTTGTTTGATGAAAGAGCATCAACCGCGATATCTATAGATAAAGATGAGGCTTTATTATTGCTAGCCGAACGATACTTTACAAGCAGAGGGCCTGCAACGCTTAAAGATTTCTCAGTGTGGTCTGGCCTAACCATTACCGATGCGAAAAAGGCTGGTGCCATGCTAGATAGTAAAGTATTTATCAAAGAGGTATTTCATAGTAATGAATACCTGCTAAAAAGGGAAACATTAGAACTAGCCTTGGATACTTCCTTAGCCAAAAAGGTTCAAAAGAGTTTCCTTATGCCCGATTACGATGAGTATGGTATAGGATACATTGATCGCGCTGCGATATTTAATCCGATAAAGTTAACCACTGAGTTTAGGAAGAATAACCCTGTGTTCGACAGAATGGTTATTGTTGATGGCATAATTGAGGGAACGTGGAAAAGGACTATAAAAGGCAAATCTGTAATTGTTGAGACGTATCTTTTTAGGGAATTAAGTAAAGTAAAATCAGAGGCCGTTAAGAAAGCGGTAGACAGATTTGTTAAGTTTACCGACAGTAGTGAATGATTTGCATTAGATATAAATAGACCACAAAAATGACTTCAACTGAGTTAGAAAAACTACGTTACCCGATTGGAAAGTTTGAGCTACCTGCTCAAATCACTAAAGCTTTATTGGATGGCTATATTGCTACTATTGCTTCGTTTCCTGAAGTTTTAAGGAAAGAGGTAGCTCATTTTACCGATGCACAGCTAGACACTCCTTACAGACCCGGAGGCTGGACTGTCAGGCAGGTGGTTCATCATTGTGCCGACAGCCATATGAACAGCCAGATAAGACTTAAATGGGCTTTGACGGAAGATAGTCCTTTAATTAAAGCCTATTATGAAGAAAGATGGGCTGAACTTGCAGATAGCGAGGGGTTGTCGATTGAATCGAGCCTGAGGATATTAGAAGGGCTGCATCAGCGGTGGGTGTTTCTACTGAATTCACTTAGTGCAGAAGAACTGGAAAGGGATTTTATACATCCTGAACGAGGCAGAAGTATAAAAATCAACGAAAATACCGGTTTGTATGACTGGCATTGCCGTCATCATCTTGCTCATATTACAGAGTTAAAAAAGCGGCTAGGCTGGAAGTAATCGTTTCTATTTAAACCTGATTGCTTTTAATGGACTTATCCTGCTCACCAACAATGATGGTATAATAAGTACCACAAAGCAGATTACAATTGTAGAGATGTTTAGTAGCAGCACATCGGTAAATTGTATTTCAATTGGCACATATGCGAGGTAATAAGACGTTTGATCTAATTTAAAAATATGAGTATGGGTTTGCAGATAAGCTAAGCCCAGCCCCAGAACATTGCCCAGTATAACCCCGATTCCTACCAGGTAAAGGGCATTATAGAGGAATATTTTCATCACACTAAAATCAGTCATACCGAAAGTTTTTAGCATACCGATCATATTGGTCCGTTCCAGTATCATGATCAATAAAGCGGTAATCATATTGATTACGCCTACTACCATCATTAATGCAAGGATAATTTTTGTGTTTACATCTAATAGGGATAGCCAGGTAAAAATTGCCGGAAAATAGTCTTGAACGGATTCTGACTTCAGCTTTGTTTCCAGTTCTGTGTAAATGTTTGTTGAAACGGTTTTTAGATTGGCAAAATTCTTAATTCGGATCTCTATCCCTCCTATTTCATTAGGTTTCCAATTGTTTAAACGGCGGATCAGATTAAGGTCGCCCATTACAAAGCCTTTGTCGATCTCTTCTACACCGATATCATAAATTCCTACTATTTTAAATGGTCGCCTGCGGGGAGGATCCTGTACAAAGTGCATGATAAAGTCGTCACCTGTTTTTAGTTTAAGGCGATTGGCAGTAAATTGAGATATCATGATCTGCTTTGTGGCGGCTGCACTATCGGCAAAGTTTATAACTGTTCCGCTTACCAGATGTTTACGTATATAATCCCAGTTAAAGGTTTTATCTATGCCTTTAAAGTTTATGCCTTCAACTTCATCATTAGCAGAAATGATGGCTGGTTTTGTAGCATAGGCTTGAAAATATTCGATATCGGGATTGCTTTTGAGCTTGGCTATAGTTTCTGGTTCAGGTACAAAGGGCGACAGCTCAAATGAATTGTTAAGATCGAACTTAAAGATCCTTACATCGCCAATGTAACCTCTTACTTTTTCCTGTATCTCGCTTTTAAAGCCTTTAATAATCGCAACAGAAAGCATCATTACAGCAAGACTGAGCATTACCCCTGCTATAGCAATACGAACTATTAGTTTTGAGAATGTGCGCTCAGATTTTACTGCTATGCGCCCTGCTATGAAATATTCTGTATTCAACCTCTTGCAATAAATTGTAACTTAGCAAAAATGCTTATCTTAAAAAGGCAATAAAAAAAGAAAAAACCGCGTTAAAATACACCTAAATGGCTTTTGTAAATTCCAAAATCTTTTCTAAAAGATACATTTTGTCTCTTTTTTTATGATTTTTGTCTCTTTTTTCACTTGCATTTCTGGTTGCAAAAATGCAATTTTTATTTCATTAATATTCTGTTTATTCGTTAATGCATAAAAGGATATGGTGCAACGCCTGATGTAATCCTTTTTCAATCTTCCTTAAACTAACACCTTATTCCACACCAAACTGCCCCTTGATTTCGGGCAAAGGGGCAGTTTTTAGGTTAGGAGCTGCTTTCAGGCCAAACTTTCTGTATTATTTTTGTAAAATCAGTTGTGGCTGTTGCAAAAGGTGATATATTAATCCTTAAAAAAGAGGCGTTCACGTGTGATCGCCTCTTTTAAAAAAACAACTATTACTCTTTTTCCAATAACCCTGGGTAAAGAACCCCATCAGCCGAAGGAAATTTGATCTTTAATAAATGCGCAATAAGCGGTGCTATATCTTCCAACCCCATTTGGCGTATGACCACATTTTTCTGAATGCCTTTTCCAAAAGCCACAAAACCTGTTTCAATCTCCTTAAAATCCGGAAAATAACCATGTGTGCCACCTTTTACTGCGCGCATCACTTCTCCTTCAGTACTGCCACCAAAGGTTACGCCCTGCACCGGAGCAAGCGCGAGCGCCACTGTCGGATCGGCACCTACTTCATCCAGTTCCGCGCGGTCCACGATTCTGAAGAGTTTCTGTTGTCCTTCTGGCATAGCTTTTAATGCCGCTCTTACCTTAGCCAAACTTTGTTTGTCATTTTTGTCCTTTAGGTGTAAAAAGGTAGAACCTCCACTGCTATGAAAAAATGCTTTCCAGTTTGCTTTATTGGCATTGTCCTGTAAGCCTGCTTTCGCCAGCAATACATTTGGATTTAGTTGCGTGTGGATGTCTACAAAGCCATGATCACCGGTTACAATAACTGTCGTGCTCTCACTAATTCCGGCCTTTTCTACAGCGTCAAGGATGGTCTTTATGGCCTGATCTGCCAATGCTACTGCTGAGCGAACCTTATCACCATCCCGGCCCTGTTCATGTTCATAGTGGTCTACATCGGCAAGGTGTACTGCGGTAAAGCTTGGTTTGTATTTCATAAGCAGGTAAGCGGTCATCCTTGCGTTGTTTACATCTGAACTGAAGTAATCGTTGGCCATTTTCCCACCAACATTTTCTTGTATCTCCTCATACAAACCAGCAGGAAAAGCCTCTTTTGCCATGCCGCCTGCATAGTCATTTTTACCCCCTTTTTCTTTCGGTAAAAACCAGTATTCCGGAATCCGGTAGGTTATGGGGCCGTTTACTGTTACCGGCCACATCACGCAGGCAGTGCTCAGTCCGGCAGCCTTTGCTGCGCTCCAGATCGAAGGCACTTTTACGGAATCATATTCCCAATTCCAACGGCCCGTAGTTCCTTGAGGCTCAGGCGGTGTATTATAGTAAATACCATGTTTAATTGGTTTTACACCGGTTACAATGGTGGTATGGGATGGGTAAGTTACTGAAGGAAATACGCCACGTACACCGTCGCTATAACTTCCATTAGCCATCGCCTGGCGCAAGTGTACCATTCCCCAGGAGGGGTCCTTATAGAATTCGGGGCGAAACCCGTCTACAGTGATTAATACGACATGCGCCTGCTGTGCCTGTGAAGCAGATACGCTGGCAATGAATAAACCTAATGCAATAAGCACCTTTTTCATATTTTGATTGATATTATAAAATTCCAATTAAAGTGTTTGGTTATTAAAATGAATAACGTAGACCCAGCTGCACCTGGTAAGGATTACCATTCAGGTTAGACACGCCGGTAGTCGCGTTCATGTTGTAGGTGTATTGCAAGGCTTGCGGATCGAAGCTTTTCAAGCTATAGATATTTTGTTTGCCTAAATTGTGACCAACACCCCAATCTTTCTTCAGCATATTGGCCAGGTTGAAAATATCAACAGAAGCTTCAATACCGTGCGATTTGTACATCTTGAATTTCTTAGCCAGGCGCAGGTCGAAAACACCGTAGAAGCTGTTCTCACCACCATTACGTTCTGCAACCTTACCTAAGTTATTATTTATATAGTCTTTAACACTTTGCTCTGCTTCCGGGTTATCCAAAATCGCTTTGATGCCATTACTCAAGTAGGCAGGCGTATTTGGGTCATTAGGATTATAAATATAGGCCAGGTCATTGGAAGATACAAAATCCCCATTCATATTTCCACCTACAGCAAGCGAGTATCTTGTGCCTGCAATACCACTGAAGCGAAGCCCAACCGTAACGCCATAAAAACTTGGTGCCGTACCATAAAATACTGCTTTATGGCGAAACTGGTTATCTGCATAACTCATGGTGCTTAAATTCCGTGGATCATCCTTTACCATTAGTGACAGTGTAGCGGAATTGGCCACATTTCCATTATAGGAAGTATTGTCGCGTGTGTCGTTCCAGGTGTACGAAGCGGAAATTTGTCCATCCTTGTAATAGCGGTAGGTTCCGTCTACCACAAATGTATAAGAGTTCACCCTGCCCTCGCTGTTCATTTCCAGCACACGGCCTATCTTATTTGTCTTACGTCCATTTACCCAGTTAGCAGCACCGTTAGAGGCTTTTATAGAGCTTGCCGGTACATATACGCCTCTGTTACCTTCTGCAGCAATTCTGAAATAGGGTTCATCCACCATATTCTTGTCGACATACATGTAGTTGTTGCGGCCCCAGGTGCCATAAGCGCTAATGCCAACACGTAGTGCCGGACTAAAGAAGTGGTTGATGGAAAAATTAGCTTTATAAGCAGTAGGTACTTTAATATCAGCGCTGTTGGTATTGATGGTTACCAATTGCTGTATGTTGGGATTGTTGATCAAATCGCGGCCTGGTGCGGTTGTTGGATCATTACGGAATTTTGCGAAGTCAGCAGCCGGTATTAGTGCCGGGTCAGTAATATCAACACCAGCAATACGTGTTCCATCAAACAACATGTTGTTTAACATGGAGTAAGGGTTTAGGTTCGATCCGAAAATACCACCACCAAAGCGGATGATGTTTTTTCCTTGATCACCTACATTCCAGTTGAACTGCACGCGTGGCTGAATCTGAAAAGTGTTGATGCCATTCTCGGTAGAAATGCCCAGCTCATCATATACCACCTGATTAAAGTTTGCTTTCCGAAGATAGCGTGTATTGTCCAGACGGATACCCGCGACCAGATCCAGTCCTGTGGCCAGTCTGGTTTCCATTTGTCCATACAAGCCGGTAGCCAGGTTATTTACTTTCGTATTTTCTTCATCAGTCATATACACATCCCGTGCATAACGGTATGGCGTCTTGTTTTCATAGTTTTCCAAGCCGGCAAAGTAAAAACGGCCATTCATCTCGCTACCGTAACGGAAGTTCATATCCGTATACATGATGTCTGCGCCAAGGGTGTATTTAACTTTATCCGTGTTGTAGTAAATATTATTCACCAACTGAACGACGTTCCCTTTAAACCATTCCGGGGCAAAACGCTGACCACCCATTTGAATGGAATTGAAGTAAGTGCTTTCCCCATCTTTCGACGCCACGTTTTCTACAATGGCGCGGGGAATACTTTGATTGGCTCCAATGCCCTCCACATTGTGCATTACATCCGTACTTTCATAAAAGTGCTGTACTTTTAATTCGTTAGTCAGCTTCGAATTGATGGAAGTACGAAGAGAGGCCATCAGACTGTTGTTTACGTTTTTCCGGTTCACAAAAGATTCGAAGGCATTGATGCCGGTATTGTCACCTTCCTGCTGATCATCCAGATCATAGATGAAGTTGTTACGAATGGTAAGCAGGTTTTTAGGATTAATTTGCCAGTCGAAACGGGCAAATGCGGCATCCGTGGCTTTCTTTTTATCAAAAGCACCAAATAGTGCGTTGCCGCTAAATCCATACTTTTCTCTGGATATCCGGGTGAATTCATCCAGGGTTTGCTGCGTCACTTTGTACCGGCCCACATCTACTGCATTTTGAATGTCGGCAATGTATAGCGGGCGTGAATCGGCCTGGTGATCCCAAACCACAAAAAAGTGCGCTTTATCTTTAATGATCGGTCCGCCTAAAGAGAAACCATATTGCGTAGTCGAGAATTCCTGGCTGCGTTTTGTACCGTTCAGGTTATAATTGCTCGACAACCAGTTGGTACGTGCAAAAGTAAATGCGCTTCCCGTGAGGGTGTTTGTACCGGATTTCGTTACCGTGGTAATGCTACCACCACCGCTTCTTCCGTTGGTTACATCGTATTCGTTAGTTACGACTTTAAACTCGCGGATGGCTTCCATGGAAATGGAATAGGCGCCGCCACTATTGCCCCCGGCGATGGTACTTCTGGAGGTCATTCCATCTACGGTATAGTTGGTAGAAGAGGCTAGCTGGCCCGCCAGGCTACTGCCATTACTTACGGGCGATAAGTCGATCAGCGTAGAAAAATTCCTTCCATTTACGGGCAATTTGGTTAGTTCTGTCGCAGTAACGGATGTAGATGCGCCTAGATTTTTAATGGCATTTTTTAAATTACTACTGCCCTGGATCACCACCTCCTGCAATCCGTTTGCAGCCGATGTCAGGGTAAAGTTCACCACCAGCTCGTCACCGTAGTTAAGCGTATAGCCAGCTTTCTTTTGCTCGGTATAGCCGACGTAAGTTACGGTGATGGAATAAGGGGAACCCAATGGTAACTGCGGAAAAACAAAACTCCCTTTTTCATTGGTTGTGGTATTCACCTTGAAACCGGTCGATTCGTTTCTGACTAAAACGGATGCTCCAGGGACCGGCTTGTCGGCATCCGTTACTTTTCCTATAATGTTAGCTTCGGTACCTTGTGCCCAAGCTGACATTGATGTAAAAAGCAACAAGGCTAAACAAGTTAGAATTGAGCTGAGTTTTGAAGTTCGTTCTTGTTTGGACATTTTCGTTAAGTGAAATGGTAGAAGTAAATAATTCATATTTGCTTGCGCTTAGATTTTTTGTTCCGGCAAAGTTATATGGGCAATATTTCCGCTTGGTTAAGAAATAATAAGCTTATTACTCCTTGTATAAGGAAATTAAACCAAGTGCTGGAAGTCACCTTCAGCATTTACAGACAACACAGAATTTATCCATTACCTGAAATCAATTCCCGCAAAGGCGTAGGCCCGCCTCTAAGAGCCCTGCCCTGATCATTATGTTTCATACCATTTACGGGAACCTCCACGAAAAATTTTTTAGATGTATATATACACACGGATGCTTAAATTGACGATTGAAGCCACTTTTTAGTTTATAACTTTTCGAACGTCGGTTGGACAATTACCACTCATTACATCAACGTACTTTGAAATTAGCTGTATCAGTGTAAAAAGAAACAGGTGTTTTCTTATGAGACTTAATTTCTATCTCTTTTCTTTTAAAAACCATAAAACGTGCTTCAGTTTTGCCACCGATGGGTTTGGGTCTGATATCCAGGGATGTGGGCTCATATTACGGTCCAAAATGATCAGTCGATTTCGCTGAAAAACGGCCTCTCGGCTCATTTTAAGCGGTTTTTAACTTCACGAAAACCGATATGGACCGAATCCCATTTTGATCATCAAAATTAATTAGCGCGCCTCTAATTGCGTTTCGTTGCAAAATTCTGAAGCACATATATGAATACTTCTTCAGACAAGCAGATTTATCAAAAATTGGTGTTACAATCTCCCTTCAGATCACAAAAACTGCCTTAAGAGCTATCCCTTGTCAATCAAAATGCTAAAAACAAAAAAGCTTGTCCAAGAAGTGAGCAGGATTGAATCTTCGGGATTTGAATATATTTGGCCTAAAGGCTAAGATCCCTCCCGAAATTAAAGGCAGAAGTTCGGGTGCACAGTTTGGCCCGGAATGGAGTGTCTACCATCTGGTTCTTCCCCACTTTTTGGTGGTAAAAAAATACGAGAGACAAATAATTTGTTGTTGTAAGCAACTGTATTTTAAATTGATACAATCTTATTATATCGGTAGTGCCTTTGTGTTTTTTGCTAGAGCTAACATTGATCAAGATTCTTGTCTATATATTAGTGGATCCTACGGCTTTAATCACCAGCAAGCCTTAATGAACACTTAATCCATTGATTTTACATTACTCACTTCATTTTGAAAAACCGCTGACCTAAGTCCGGGGGGTGATCCCCGGACTTAGGTCAGCGGTAGACCAGAGATTGACAAATTTAGGTAACGTCAGACAATGTATAAGCATTCTATTGAAGTCTATTTTCTGAGAAAGCCTTCGTTAAAATTTATTTGCCACCAAAAAGTGGGGAAGAACCACCATCTCCGAAATATACACGTTAATTGTTCAGTACATCATTTAATTAGTTTTTTTATTCTAGGCCAATAAACCTTTAAAATTGTCAAAAACCAAAACATTTTGTGCTTAGTTTGAATGAATATTCATCACTAGTATTATATCTACCAACTACAAATTCTCTGAGTCTCTAAAAGAAACAACATAACCGCTGCCCCTTGAAACGATGCAAAATTTATCTGGATCTGGAGTCGTATAAACTCCAGAAGTCTTCTATTACTAATCTCGCCAAATGCGAAATTCCGACCCAAGTTTTCCAATAATGCGCTACTATTTTAAAAATCGACTCATCTTTTCCACCCTTCAGTTATCCCATTGGAAATAATGTCTTTCTTCTGACCCTATCCCATTCAGTACTTCAAGTTCATAAGTCCTTTTAAATGTCAAATCAATTTTCATTTTATTTTACCTGTTCCCAAAATCTTTGAAGCCTCCCTAATAGTAAAGGTATTTCCAGATATAAGTTCATTTGAAAAATAATCCGGTTGAATAAACTCTACCTCAATTTCAAACTCATTCCTACCATCCAACTTTGCAATGTTACTTACCTTACCCGACATACATTTATCACCAAAACAGAATAAGAAAATGCGCTCTTTTAAAAGAACTGTAGAGCTTTCCCAAATGATATATCCTTTAGTTAAATTCATTATAAATTGTTATTTTATTGACCTAACAGCTGAATTAAAATTCGGCAACTTTTCGGGCGATACAAAATAAAATGGTCTACCAACATCAGTCCCGTTTTCAAATATAAAACTTTTATTTACTTTAATTTTAAGTATTTGATTACCTTCTCCAGCCCAATTATGAAACCAACGGGCATCGTCAATATTTGTCCAAAATAACTTTCCTTCATAAGCAGAAATGCCTGTACTTATTGGCGCTTGCCTAAATCCGTGCGCGAAAATATCTATCGCTTCATCATTACTTACAACACGGTAGATTGTTCGGCTTGTCAACCCCTCATACGCTGCACCTACACCTCGTCCAACAGCTCCTCCAATTGCTATTTCTTCAAAGAAATAATTTGGTTCTGCCCTACCAGAAGCTTTGGGCTGCCCATTATACATTGGGTATCCCATCTTCTTGTACCACAATAGATTGTATGCCCGGTCGATCTGCGATTGTGTCTTTAGTGGTTTGGCGTCAGCAAAGTGACCTACAAAGCCTTTATCACCATCCGTATGGAAACCCCAAGTATTTCCGTTGTGATATATTTCACCAGGATTTTCACCCCGTATCCACGCACCAAATTTTCTGGTTATTGCTCCAAATAAGGAATACCCCCCATCCGGGTCTACTGAAGATACGGGATTATTGCCCATTCCCAAATAGGGAGAATAATATTGCCCGTATGGGTCCGTACTCATCCACCTGCCGATCGCAGGGTCATACATCCTTAGGTCAAAATTGTTCCAGCCAGTTTCCTTATCTACTTCTGCATATTGACCCTGATATCCATAACGGTAATCATTGTTTGCCAAAGTAAGCGGGCTACCGTACGGATAGTAATCTGAATAATAAACAACATCAGCTTTACCGTTGCCTTGTTTCACCTCGTTAATCACCGCCCTGACATTCCCCAGATGATCTGTGAACTCGTATTGGTAATTATTGGCTACCTTCATATAAACCCCGAGCCTTGATGCAGCATATACGGGCAATTCTTTTTGCTGCATAGCAGTGCCTTTATTATCATAAACCGCCAGCACATTCCCCGCGCCATCATAAACATAGTAAGTAATCTGATTTAGAATATGATCTGTCTTCCTTACGCGATTGCCCGACTCGTCATATGCAAAAGATACCCTAAGTGTAGTCTTGGCTGCATTAGAGTAGATCGCCGTAACCTTTCCTCTCAGATCGTAATCTACGTAATAGCCCTGACTACCGGCCGTACGAACCTGGCTCGCCATCTGACCTAAAGCATCATAGGTATAGGTAGCGTAACCACCGATAGAACTCAATTTGTTTGTGTTAGTCAGATAAGTATAAGTATAATTAGCTGTATTTGTCCCCGCAGAGTTAGTACGTTTCAATGTAGTTATGTTACCATTTGCATCATACGCCAGGTCATATTCCTTATTCGCATTAACCGTCTCTGTAAAGCTATTCGACCCGAAATTTGGAGCTCCAAATTTATTGCTACTAAACTGATACTTATCATTATATGCATAGGTAGCCATTGCAGGGTTATTAACCGCAGCACCATAAGTAGCTACAACTGCATTGGGTTTCTGGCTCCGCCAGCTTTGCCCCATAATGTTACTGCTGTAATCTGCCGTTCCTCCTGTTGATAAACTGGTTATGTTTGTACTGCTCCGCGTATAGTCTCCGTTAAAGTATTCTAAAGTTTCGCCAAATACGTCTGTACTGAAACTGTTTACCACTCCATCTTTACCAGGATCGTTTGCCTCTGTTGAATGGTTAATACTTTTTAAAAGACCTTGAGCGGTGTATACATAATCAATCCCCTGCAGATTATTCCCTAATTCTACCCGCTTCAACGGCCCATGCAAATAGTAATAATACTTAGCCTGTAGTTTTCGTCCGGATGTCGCAGCGGTCGTATAAACAGTGATGAGTCGGTTATCGGCATCGTAACTATATTCATGCGTAAATCGTTCAGCGGCAGTATTTTTCTGAAAATCAACTACAGATGCATTTCCTTTGCCATCATAGCTATAATCAATAGTCTTATTTCCCAGGCCAGGAACAGCGCGAATTGTCCATGCTAACCTACCTTCTCCGTCATAGTTATACCAGATTTTACTACCCCCGGCATTTTCTGTCCAGCTTACTCCCCCCCTTAATTGTGCTACATTTTGTGTATATCCCGAAATCCCATGGGTACTATTGGCAACATCATAGTAAGACTTGACCCACCCTTGTTTTGTACCACCAGTAAGCCCTCCATCGGTAGCAACGCTTTCCTGTAACGTTACATTTGTTTTAGCCAGGGCGAAAGTAATGGTCGCAGTTTCCACAAACTCCCCAGATTCTATAGGTCTTCCCCATCTATCATAATTAGAATAAGAAAACCGTTTAGGACTAGCGTTACGCTGTAAAGTATTTTGACTAAATCTAATGTTGCCATCTTGTCTATAAATAAATTCGGTTCTGCCGGCATCCGTCTGAGTGTTGGCTATTTGTCTCCCTTTTAGATCATATTCATAAGTAGTACTAAAAGGAATATTCGCGAACGTAGGATAACCATTCACGCCATTGGCTAGAACCGCATTGACACCCGAAGGAGCAATACTTCCTATCAATTGCCCAAGCTGGTTATAAAAATTATAGCTAATATCTGAGTAGGCATTAGAATAACTAATAGTAGAATTACCTGTCTCAGGGATACTTACCTTATAATAACCGGAAGGAAGCAATACTGGGGAACCCATTGTCCCCACTTCCTGCTCGTCACCAGACATATTGTAAATTTTCCAACCTGTTCCCAATATGTTTATCGTAGTATTAGGATTGAGTAATCGGAAATAATGGATCGGATCTTTTGTATCAGACGACAATTTGGCATTACATGCTTTACAAACAGAGGTCTCTATGTTATTCGCCGGAACCTGGAAAGTAACTTTAAATGGTGCAGATGATAGAACCTTGTATTTTCCCTGAGTACTGCCTGCCGAGTTATACCCCACTGCAGTGCCACTATAAACAGATGTCGAAGAAACCCAGTTATTGGTACTTTTAAGAACCTCGATATAACCTCCATTTACACGTATATATGGGGCATAAGAAGGCGTAACCCCATTCTCATTCCAATTGATTTCATATTCGTAACCAGCCTGGTTAGAGATCGTCACTGTATTGGTGACAATCAATCCGCCGTTTGTGGTTGGTTTTGCGGTCATTAACAATCTTCCTTCCAGATCTGTAACACTAACTATTTGTACGCCGTTTACGTCCTGCGCTACTTCCAGCATTCCATTACCGATCAATGAATTTCGGGTTCCCACCTGAGACTCCGGGAAAAACTTAATCCGCAACTGATTGTAAAAATCCAGTTCATTTACCACCCCTGTAGTATTCGATGAACTTTGATATCCAGTACCCATTTTATGTACTTCGCCAACATTAGCCTGCTTTTTGGCACCACCTGTTCCGTCATTGTAAAAGGTTGTCCGACTATAAGGATATGAGGTTGCCGGCACATAAGGCTCTAACGTATTATTGTTGCTGTAATACCAACCTAATGTACCAGTCGTTGTATTGCCGACTGCATCGGGAGCATTAGTCTTACTCCCATCAAAATTCCGGTAGTTATATTTGTTACCATTGGTGCTGGTGATAAAATTTGATTTGTAACTCAATTGGGTACCGTTAATAGGCGCAGCCAGTGTGGAACCTGTAGAACGGCCTAAAGCATCATATAAAGCTTCAGAAGCAAGAACCTGATTGGCTGAGATATTTTTAACCTGCGATTGGATTGATTTTCCGTTATCACTAAAGTACGATTTACTCTCACCTGTTTGGACCCCATCATCATCGTAAGATTTTGTTTGTATAGAGTTGATGTACGGGTCTAAGCTGGATACAACCCGAATAGTAAAAGTTGCTGTACTGCTACCCTCCGAATTTGTAGCGGTCACGGTATAAGTAGTTGCAGCAGTTACAGTAGTGGGAATTCCACTAACGATCCCTGTGCTTGCATTCCAAGACAAACCCGCAGGTAGCGATGGAGAAATTGTATATCCGCCACCAGACAAGGATATTTTGCGAATTACATTTGCGCCGTTCTCCGCTACATATAGATTTGCTTTTGCAGCATCTATGCTAATTCCATAAGGTGAATTGAAACTTACAACAGATCCTGAGCCATTTACTGTACCTGCTGTGCCATTTCCAGCCAAGGTAGTAACAACGCCAGCTGAAGTAATCTTCCTGATCCGGTTATTCATCCGATCCACGAGGTATACACTTCCAGCAGCGTCAACCGCCACAGCATTTGCCTCATTGAACATGGCTGAAGTACCAGTGCCTTCTGCAAACCCAGCCGTACCACTACCCGCAAGAGTTGAAACAGCACCTGAGGTAGTGATTTTTCTTACAACATGATTTATACGATCCGCCACAAATAAATTACCCGCTGCGTCAAAGGCCAGTCCCATCGGATTTCTAAATGTAGAAGATAGCGCTGCACCATTGGTCATCCCTGCTGTACCAGTTCCGGCATATGTTGTTACCACTCCCGCCGTCGTAATCTTCCTAATTCTGTTATTGGAATAGTCTGCAACATACAAATTGCCTGTTCCATCTAATGCCAGACCTGTCGGGCTGCTAAAACTCGCGGCCGTCCCTGTGCCATCAGCAAAGCTGGCGCTACCGCTACCCGCCAGTGTTGTTACTACACCTGCAGGAGTAATTTTACGAATTCTGTGGTTTTGCTGATCGGACACATAAACGTTTCCAGAAGCATCTAATGTTAGTGCAGAAGGATGCTGAAAGACCGCAGAAGTACCTGTCCCATCTGCGTATCCTGCATACCCAGCGCCCGCCAATACAGTTACGACACCAAGTGAGCTGATCTTCTTCACCTGATGATTTCCTGCATCAGCAACATACACATTCCCAGAAGCATCACAGGCAGTATTTAATGGATTGTACATGCCTGTAGCAAACGTTGAGGTAACTGCACTACTTCCTCCAACAGTTCCACCTGTATTACCAGGAACAATACTAGCTAAAGAACCAACGGCTAAAATATTTGTAGCAGGATAATTAATTGATGGAGCTGAGTTACTTCCACCCGAGTTGAGAGAATTAACAACCAAATTGAAATCTCCGGTAGAGCTACCATATCCTTCAACAACTAAGTAATAAGTACCCGGATTTAAAGTATATGTCAAATGGGATTTTGTGCCGCAATCTGGAGAATCATCCTGATAGGTGATGATACCACCAACGGAATTCAGAATATGTATGTAAGTGTCGAAGGTGCTGGAGCAAAGCGAGAAATCCAGCATAGCCGGACTCGTGACAACAAAACGATAATACACTTCAGGGCTCGTTTGCCCCATACTATTCGTGTATGTAATACCATTATAACTCAAATTATTCCCAACATTGCTAAAAGTAGGCCCGCCAATAGAGTTGTAACTGCCAATATAAATGGCTGTCGACAATGAGGCACCGGTTTGCGCAAGGGAAGACATGCTTAATAAAGCCATTACAAATCCTAGTGAAATGCTTAGCATTAATCTTTTCATAGCATATGATTTAAATTTTTCCTGTACTAATTCTTACCTATTGTTATCAGTGATACGTTCCGTAGGTGAAATGATCTTTTTTAATTGTACTTCACTTAAATGCCTTTTTAACTTTTCATTTCTACTATTCATAAGTGCATGAATTTTCCTTTCTCTCCTTATTCCATGTAAAGTTGTATCCGCCATTATCAAGCTTAAGTTAGCTTTATAGCTGTCCTGAATTTGCCATACTGTATCAGCCTTAGAAGAATCGATCTGTAACATTGTACGGTAGAGTTTGGTTTGATTTTGCTTTTTTGGCCCTTGAGCGAAGCCATTTACTGCAAACCCAACTATTACTATGCTCAATAAAGCTTTTAGATATATCATGGCATGTATATTTAAAGATTAGTTCTTCTGTAGTTGTATTGTATATCTTTGACCTTAGGTACAACAGCCTTACCCAGCGTTTCTCTATAGACTTTAATCAATCTTCCTGCAGCGTCATACTCGTATTTCACGTAGAGATTGTTGTTATCCAATATATGCGTTAGTTCGCCACTAAATGTATCATATACATAAGAAACCATTCCCGCATTAAAAGGTTGGAACCTGAAATCATCAAAATACAATGTACCCCCACCGGTTAAATTGGAACATCCAACAGAGATGCTAGTCATACCAGTGGTGATGATAGAGGCAGGGATCTGCATTTCGATCAGATACCATCCAGCAGCCACCTTTTGAAGGGTTGTGCCGCCATAAACGGGCGATCCCCCATCAATGCTGTAATATAATCTTGCTTTACCTATTTGAGTAATATTTGCACCCGTTACCCAGGCAGAAATAAAGTAATCCCTTCGTACTGGATCCAACTTAGAAAGAGGCGCTGTATATTTAAATATCTGGCCACCATTAGAAGGCAACGCAATACTTTTCGTCCCTGTATGCGCAAAGCTTGAGGAAATAGACCCGTCGCCTACTGTCATTCCGGATCCAGACATACTGTCTTCAGCGCCTGAATAAGCCATCTCATAATAACTTGCCGGACTTGAAGTTGCGACAATTTTAGTATTATTGAATCCCATACGCAAAGCAGAATATAAATTATTCATGTTCTTATCTTCCAGTGGTTTTGAGTACACATCAAACAAGGTGTTTTCAAAAATCTTCAGCCACCCTAAACCTGAAGAACCCGGCGTAGTCCAGTCAAAGGCCGTAACACTTCCAATAGGCGTAATGCCGTTTGCAGACTGACCGGCTGGCATCCATGAATAAATCGCCTTCTTCCGCCAGACTTTACCATTTGTTGATGCATTGTTTTGAACTATTGCCGTACCTACCGGATCTAGGACTGGAACATCTACTGCCCAGGTTGACACATTTGCTCCAATCAGCCCCTGTTTCTGATTCGTTGCATCAACTTTGTACCTATAGGATGCCGTTTCTTGTGCAAGCATATGTTTATTAGTACCGCCAAAGGTTTTGAGTCCCATTTCGGTATACTTTTTGTAGGCTGGAATTGTTTCGTCCATATAGCGATTTCCATAGGAATCTGTAGTTACTGTTTTTACTCCAGCTCCGCTGTAAAAATCAAATTCCTCATTCACCGTGCTACGTCTAACATCTGTAACGTAATCAATAACAGTTTGACCAGTTTGCACATTCGGAAAATTCTCACGTGCGGTAAGTGTTGCCTTAACATGATAATTGGCTCCGCTGCCCGTCCAAACTGACTTTGCCTCAGCATACCTTTCTTTTAGCAACCCTTGTTTTTTATAGTTAACTAATCTATTCTCATATGCCTTCATAAAATCAGCATGTTTTAAATGTTCTAATCCGTCACTCAGATAATGATTAATGGTTTCATTGATCTTCTGACCTTTATCATCATAGCTAATAACACGTTTCAAAGAACCTATACCTGAAACAAGTTTTTTCAAAACAAGATTTCTGGTATAATAATTTGCACCGGGATACCTGACTGCAGATCTTGGCGCAGTCACATCCTGCTTTCCAATCATATTATCCCTAAAGACTTCAAATTCCATTGTCTTACTCCCAGCAATTTTACCATTTGAAATACCTGCATTATCAAATACTTCAGTCTCAACATTTAAATTTTCATACATTACTCCAGGACCTGGAACTTCTCTGGACAAGGATAGCAGCCGATTCATGTCCTGATACAGTTTTATCCGGTAGCTATTCTCGCTTCCCGATGGCAGGGAACTGGTCTTATCGACAGAAACTGGCTCATAAGAAGTCACTCCTGACGATATCTGGCTGTCAATCCCATTATTAATTTGATTGTAATTGTAATTTGTAGAGGCCCTGACACCAAACAAATCATCAATTACTAAACTCTTAACCCTGACACCACCACCGAACTTCCTGGTCATCGCAGAAAAGCCAACATTACCCGCAATAAAACTCGTGTGGCCAGTTAAGGCTTGATGATGCGCAGGAGAAACCCTTATACTTAGTTGGTTACCATTTATCGCTGTAACAACAGGAGCAGGATAATCATCTGAATTTAAAGGTGAATATCCTGGTGTACTCCACATCATCGTTATTAGGCTAATGTTATCCCCGATTCTAAACAGCTCATTTAAATTTGGGATGTTCGAATTAGTGATATTAAACTGGTAATCATAACTACCCACATTTGTGAAATTACTAATCTGAAATGGCCTCGATTCATTTAGTACGCTCTTACTGTAAGTATCTCCTTCATATTTTATTTTCACTTCTGCTCCCAATCCTGTAGTGACTTTCCTAAGTGACCATACATCGGAAGACATATTTGAAACAGGTGTAGTTAACCTGTCTAGATTGTTGTTGTTGGTGTAGCTATAATCAGCCTTATACATCCCCCACAAATCGTAAAATTCTTTATTATATGGCGGATTCTTAGTAGTCTTTAATGTAACAGTTATAGCACCTCCACTATAGGTACTATTTTTTAAGGTATAAGTCGAATTCCCCCCAGCTGGACTACCTTTAGCTATGACTACCCCGTAAAATGCCCCAGTACTAGCATTAGCTAATAAGTCACCGACGTTAAAAGCTGTACTGGATCCGGTAAATGAATTCGACGATAGTGTTCCTGTAAAAGATTTGCTTTCAGAAGGATCCAGTTCATAGTCAAAATCAGTTGATGGCAATAAACTAACACCCCCTTTTCCCCTAAATTTTACCGACTTTAATGTCAGTTTCCCCTCTTTGGTACCAGTAGAATACATCTCGAAGCTATTAGCTGTAGCCTTTGCGAGCGAATAATCATAGTTCAAGTCAATAACCCTGATGGCTTTCGCTTCCAGATTTGCCCGACCAACGACACCGACATCATACCTATCTAAGATATTATTTTCTAATTCGCACCCGGTGCAAGCTACTGTTCGTCCATTGGTTATATAATTGTTGGAAGCAGATGACGTAGTGACAAAACTAGCGTCTGAGGCATTAAGTAAATAAATTTTATCCAACCGCATAGAAATGGTGGAATTGATATTATAAAGGCCATTGTTCGTATAATTTTTGTCACTGTTTGTATTAAAAATTTCAGAAGAGGCGCCTTTTGCATCCTTTCTGATGTCCTTTTCAAATAGTGCGACATGAGATCTTGTTCGAACGGTATTGAGATAATAGATTTCTCTTTTGCCCATGCCCACCGTTCTAAACTGACTGTCGTCATCAGTTTGATAGCCTTCGGAAGGGTTTCTCCAGCAATATTGATCCGACCACTTTCCGTATTCGAAACTAACCCAATAGCCATAATCAGATGCATCAACCTGTCCAATCGTACCCCGGTCCACATAATCCGGGCCCGTAATCGCCGTTAAATGCCAGGTATATGCATACCCCTCGCGCTTCCTCTGCCGGTTGAACATATCTCCAGGAGAATATGCCGTATTTTCTTGATACATTTCTTCATCGTAAGCGTAAGCCGGCAAGTTATAATGATAAGTAATTCCATTGGAATTGGTAATAGAAAATCCAGCAATGTGATTATTTAATTCAGATTGATAAGTGTGAGCCCTTCGGTTTAAGCCCATTACAACTGGTGTTATAAATTTATTATCATAATTATGTACTGTACCGCTAGGAGTGGTGACATAGTAATTTATATCTCTGGATCCTGCAAGCAAATTACTAGAACCTCCCCCATTGTACCAATCGCCGTCTATTGGGGTTGGTCCAGAAAAAGGAGGGTCCCAAATATAGATTTCATTATTCACGTTTGGATAGTCTCCATAGCTTTGCAAATAATTATTTGAAAAATCATTATCAAATCTGAATTCCGGGTAATCACCATAAAAATTAGAGTAATATTTGACAGTCTGAACATTTGTTGTAGGATTAACCATTTCCCAACGGTTTTGGTTAATCGTAATAGCTTCAAAGGCATAAGGCCTCATTGTACCACCGAGACCTTGAGCAGTAACCTGGTATGAATCATAGCTAGGTAGTGCCCCTCCTTGTATTTTATTAGGATCAGGATTATCGATACCATTTAGATTCTCGTCTGCAAAAGAATAGTTATCATAGGCATAATTGTCCGGCACCTCTTGATAGGAAGAAGTTACTTGGTGCAGGCCGCCAAAAATCTCAGATTCCTGCTGTTCGTCAGACCAGTACCGCGTTTTCTCTCGGCTATAAGATACTAAAAGCAGATCAACTGATACTGAACTGGTGCTTGTCCTGATATTTCCTTGTTTCGAACTGTTAACTGATGCCGTAAAACCTGCAACATTCATGCTTGGAGTCGGACCATTCGATGACTTCGAGATGTCCTGAGTGCTGTAGCTCAGATTTGCACCAATCCCAACATTTAGAGATTGAAAATTCGTAGATAAGTTCAATCCACCTGATACATTAAAACCCTTGCCATTTGTACTTGCTGTCAAAGATGCACTGGCATACGGGCCTTGTGTACTTATTCCTATCGCCAATGAAAAGGGCCCTTTTGTAGCACCGACTTGACCATAAGCGTAAAAATCACCGTTATCAGCACTAACACCTATTCCCGCACCTATGGAAAACGGAGAACCTTCAAACCCGATGCCGGCTCCAGCGTTCCAGCCCCAACTTCTCCCGGCATAAGTATCGTTTGAAAATGACAAACCAAATGAAGCTGAACCAATATTGCCGAATATTGGTATATTTACACCTATGCTAGTTTTCTTTTTGACACCCCCTACCCAATAATCACGTCTGCTCGCTTGTGCTCCAAGCCAATCATCAGGAAAACCATTTACACTTCTGTTTATAGCACCAGGATTTAAGGACCATCCTAATCCTACCCAACTTGCATCTTCATTTGGTTGGAGACCTCCATGATATGATAATGTTAATGGATACCCTCCTTCAGGTCCAGGCACTTCCATTAAAGGGAGGTTATATACAAAATCGCCAGTTAAAGGATTTACCATATCAGTCGTGTCCACTGGCTCAAAACTCGTTGCTTCAGGTGATGTCGGCCCTGACGTAAGCGCATACACCACAGAAGGTGTAAACACCTGGTTCAGAAAACAGAAGAGCAGAGATAGAGAAACTATCCGGCTTATTTTTGATTTATACCTAAATTTCATAGCGCATGTATTTAAATTTTCAGTGCTTTATTAAGTCGATCAATGTCACTTCTTAAAAAATTATATTCCAGTTCTCCTAATCCTACACCGAAGTCCTCAATTGTTAAACTATATTTTTTTGAAGCTTTTATTTCATCGGAATCGAAAACCAGAAGGAGTTCGTTCGCAGGTGAAAGACCATAAGTTTGCTGAAACAAGCAATCGGCTGGAGAAATAGTATGTTCGTCATCCATTTTTAAGGATACCAGTGGCATCATTTGAAATGACAACGTTTGAAGTACATCGCTGTAAACATTCAAGTCCAGCTGACTCAATAATTCTTTTCCATTCCTCGAAAAACTTATAATGAAACAAATCTTAGAAGATTTGCCTGAGCTCAAATCACTATTTTTTTGAAGATTCCGATTATTATTGTAGATAATTCGAGCAGGAACATAGGTGGCAGAGGTAAGAACATCAAATTTCTTAACCTCTTGCAACAAACCGTTATCTTTGTCTTTGACATACTTAAAGAATCCTTCTCTGCTATGGATATCCTGTGTACAGCCACTTACGAAACTCATCAAGAGAATAAGGCTTGAAGTCACCAGTCCTTTCATTTCTTTAAATCTTTTTGATATTGATCGTTCATTTCTTTTAAAACTGCATCGGTGATATCCAAATGGTCTTTTGCATAAGCAATAGTGCCGGAAGGATTCGCAATCAGGATCATCGTGTAATTGTGATCTTTACCATATTTCAAAAGGAAGTCATTAATCTTAGTGACCACGGGCTGCGTTGCCTTAGCATATTCCTGCTGAGCATTTCCTTGTATACTCTGTTGATACTGATATAACTGTTTCCTTTTTTCATCAATAAGTTTTCTCGACTTAACTTTCTCAGCACTTGAGATTTTAGACACAGTCTTTTCATAGTTCTTTATTTCCTGTTGGATCTCCTTAGTCAGCGTATCGATATTGGATTGCCAGGCCTTGGATTTTTCCTCATACACCTTCTTTGCTTGCTCTGATGCTTTATATTCAGTAAGGAGCTTGTTTGATTCCACATAGGCAATTTTCTCACCTTGAAAAAAACTGTTAAAAAACAAAATCAAAACCAGGAGTAACAGGGCCAGATTCAGAAACGGACTTTTCAAAACTTTCATAGCTAATTCAGATATTTAATTGTTATTAATAATCTCCTCGTCTTTTCTGATCCTGAGAGAGAAGTGCATCAGGGTTTTTGGAGATAATTCGCTTCATTTTGGCTCTTCTGGCTTTTTCCAGATTTTTCAGCCGCATTATTTTCACTTCAGAAGTCAGGGTAGAATCGTGAAAAACCTTGTTCATAGCCTGTGTTGTGGAATCCATAAATACAACTATGCTCATTGCTTCAGTTGCAGTTAAACTAAACTTTTTACTTAAAAAGTTTGCTCGCGAATTTTGCATGCTTTTATCAGTCTCTTGTGCACTTAAACCCAAACAGGCAAAAGTGCATAACGATAGTATTACCGGTAATATAATTTTGAGCTTTTTCATCATTTAGATATTTACATTCACCTTATTACAAACCTAATCATCAGACTTTTATCAATCCAGTAAAAAAGGATGACCTCTAGTCATAAAGCATGATCAATAGTCATAAAATATGACCTTCAGTCATATTTTAAAAAATCGAGCTAAAACAATTCATTTTACCTAATAATTTCTATCCGGTTTTAAAAAATCAGGTGGATTGAATTCAAGCAGTTCAAAAATCTGAAACAATCTATGTCCTGAACATTTGCTTTTACCCGATTCGATCTTGCAGTATCCAGTTTGGGTAATACCTAACTTCGCTGCCATATAATCCTGCGTGAGGTTCTTTATCCTCCGTTTTGTGCGGATCAGCTCCGCAAGCTCCAAGTAGATTTTATCTTCCATATTACTATTAAAAAATTCAAAAACTATTGCTCATTTGGAACATTGGTAGGTACATAGAGATCAGTATAAATCCGACCACCAAGCCTAAAAAGATAATGATTAGGGGCTCTATGAGCTTACTGATTGTTCCCGTCTGATGTTCAACTTCCTGCAGATACTGGCCGGCGATATTCTCAAAGAAATAATCCAGTTTGTTGATCTCTTCCCCCACCTTCACTAGCTGAATCATCTTCGCGGAATAAATGGGAAAAGCAGATAGGCTCAAATGCAATGACTTTCCCTCCATAATGTCCTGCTCTACTTTTTTTAGAGAAACCTCCATCGGATAGAAGCCGATCGTCTTTCTGGACATACTAATTGCCCTCAGCAAAGGGATTCGGGTGCTAATCAGCAGTCGCATGGTGTTGCAGAACCTGGCCAGATAGATCTTCACCACCAGTTCCCGAACCAGGGGAATCCTTAGCACCAGCCGGCTGGAAATGTCCCTAAAACGCTCATGCTTGCGATATCTGAATAAAAGGCAAACTACAACAGCACTGATCAGAACAAATGGTACAAACAAGACACCTATTAACGAGGAAGCCTTTATCACCATCTCTGTCATCCAGGGCAGCTTACCACCGAACCTTTTAAATACATCACTGAACATCGGGACTACAAACCTGAGCATGAAAAACACCGCTCCAGCAGAGGTACAGAGCACAACAGCAGGATAGGTCAGTGCACCCAATATCTTCCTCCGCTGCTCCACCTTGCGTTTGTAGAATAATGCCAGGTCTTTCAGTACCTCAGCCAGGTTACCTGTCTCTTCTCCGATCTGTATACTGAACTCATCATAATCAGAAAACTTCCCGGTACCCCTTACCGCCTTAGCCAGTGCGGCACCTGAGATCACCTTGGTCTTAATCTCACGATAAATGCTCAGATGCTTGTCTTTCAAACTTTCCAGCGTAACCAGGTCCAGACTATTCTTCAGGTCTATACCCGATTGCAGCAACGTACCGAGCTCAAAAAAGAAATGTTCCTTCTTCTGATCATTCAACCCTGAAGATCCGAAACTGATGTCCTTGGACATCAGTTCCATCAGCTTTGAGGGTTTTCTAGTTCTCACGCGGGCTTCTACCCGATCCGTCCTCTTTTCCTTTCTATACTTTGAAATGTCTATCGTTTCCATCTGAAGATATTTGTTTTAATAGTCCGTATCAGGATCTTGATAAGTAAATAGCTCAGCGGACGAATAATCCCTGTGTACGCTGATCACCATGGGCTTTTTATGGTAAATAAACTTCAATACCAGATAATCTGTAATACCTTCTGAGACTTCCGACCCCTCAAATGAACAGTACATTATCAAATCCTTCATTTTCAAGGAATCTGTCACTGTACCGACCCTGCGCAGCAGGTAGTCCCGCCTGGGCGTATAGCTGACCTCCTCCCTTCCCAATGAGTCCTTAAGATGCAATCCATTTTCATCTAGTTCCGCCAGAAAAGTACGCTCCATGTCCCTACCCACCGCCTGCATGATGAGCTGCACATCGGCATGATCCAGGCTCTTTAGCCTGTAATCACTATATAACCTACTAAAAATTGTAAATGCCGTATAAGCCATGCCCATTACAATAGCTGCCAGTATCATAGCCAGCACCATTTCAATTAGCGTAAATGCCTTAATCCTTCGCTGTTTCATCTGTGGTTAAGAGTTTGGTATATTCATAAAGACCTGTACTGCCTGTTGAACTCACCTTCATAATAATTAAACCTCTTCTTTGGGGGTCGGCTTTATAGCTTATCTGAAATTGCAATCCCGCACTCTCCAGCCACAGATCCTCCCTATTTCTCGTTGCAGAAAGACTGTCCGCTACCAGCTCTGCCAGGTTCCTCACCTTTGATCGCTGATCATTTATCCCTGTGCTGGTTACCCGAAGAAAGATCACCATCCCCGCGGAAAAAGTGATCAGCAACAGCAACATCGCTACCACAGTTTCAATTATCGTTGCAGACCTGATCATTCCTTCTCTTAGTTTACCTTGCACAGCAACCTCCCTCTTTTTGTTTCGATATTCATTAGCCTAGAACTCAAATAGTATCTCGACCGACGGGTTTTATCCAACATTACATCGATCAGGTAGTTTTCATAGATGGCGGAAGACACTTTAGCCATCAGTCGGATAGCAGATACCGAACCATATATTCTGACAGTCTTACTCAACGCTACGTATCCCTTACACCAAACTTCTCCCTTAATGATTGTACCTGCACCCATAGAGATTAGTGGCATTAACAGCGATTTTTCCTTTTCCCAGGCAAAAAGTTGCCCCCTTATCTCGGTATTCTTTCCAATCTTTATCCCAGTCTGAAACTCCGCAGCATCATTTTTAAGCACCATCAGCGCTGAAGGATAGGCCAGTTTCACTGAATCTCCAACTACAATAGAATCTGATGCGATCACCTGCAATCGACCTTTAAAACCTGCCCCAATCCTTACCTGAGGCGCTACCAAGATCACCTGATCCAGCATACTGCCTGCGCTTACCTCAATCAGGCTGTCAGAAGAGATGATCACATTTCCCTGAGCCTTAAACGTCGCCGATATTACGGTTTCCCTGCGTTGATGGATCTTTTTTACAGCATAAAAAAATGAATTGCTAAGCTTGTCGGGCAAAACTTCCTCTACCAGATTTTCTGTTTCCAGTAAAGCGTTTAGGTATTTCAGCACAGTCTTATCCGGCAATGGCATAGTCCTTTCGCTATCTTTTATAGCTCCGTAAATCAGTGTTCGATCTTCATAACCAGTTCCATCTACGTAGGCGGCCTTAATCCCTGATTTCGGCAGGTATGCAGTACCGCTTATTTTGCTTTTCCCGCTAATGGACACAGGTCTGTCCTCGTCAGTTAGGTACAGCACCTTTAAGGTATCTGTGAGCAAGGCCCCGATCAGAAATGCATTCCTTACAGTATCTGTGTTCGCATAGCTTTTCACCAGTCCCAATTCGTAAGCACCCCATTGCCTCTTCTCCAGCAATACACTGTCGTGACCATTTCCAAAAAGGTCAGTTCGCTGAACAGAATCCTTTATAAAGTCATCCCCCATTAAAATCAGTTTAGCTGAACCTGCGTTCCTATTCAGCAGATCCATACGCTCATACTTTCGTTCCTCCATTTTATACGTATAGCCGATCAGCAGCAAGGAGCCGCAGACTAGTACGATGAGGATGGAAATAATCAGAGAAATATAAAGAGCTGAAGAACGTATCATTACTTGCTGAATTTTAAGAATTTCTTAACTCTTGAAAACAACCCCGTGGTATCTACTGAGGCCTTTTTCATTACCAACAGTCCTTTCCTATATTTCAGTGTATCTATCGGCCTACCCAGACTGTCATACTTTATCACCATCCCATTCAGATGCCCGTTTTTATAGACTTCGCTTTGCTTCAATTGCCCCCAGGTATTCCACAAATGCCACCTACCACTTTTAAGCCCCCTGTTAAATCGGCCCGATAGCAGCAGTCTTTTGGTTTCCATGCTGTAGCTCCTGAACTGCCCATGTAGCACTTTGCCTGAATAGGCACCCTGCGAGCTATTTACCCTACCATTTTCAAACCAATAATAAGTATTTTCCGTTTTAGGCAGTACCAGCAGTCCCTTACGCTGTACTTCCGCCTGTATGGTAACTGTATCGGTCTGTATTACAACGTGTGTCCCCAGGTTATCCATGTATTTCAACTCTACCGGCTTACAGGAAGCCAGCCAGAGTAGTATTGATAATAATTGTACAGTTCTTTTCATGTCATTCTGTTTTAAGTAGTCTGGTTTTGCCCATATAGCTGACCATTACCGCATCTTTTCCGATCTTTTTTACTTTGACCCTGTTAATCGTATCGCCCTCCTTCAGCATTCTCTCCTGTCCCTGGTAACTAATGATAGCGACTCTGCGGACTCCCCTGCTGTCGGCTACAAAACCCAGATATTTCATTTCCTTTGCAGGGTCAGAAAAAGGTGCCACAGGGATAACATCAATCCGTTGCCTAGTAGTCAGCCTTTTTATTGTGTCTGGCACCTTTGACCTCTCTCCTGTAAAAGGATCCGAATATTCCGGCAGTAACTTGAAAGTATCTGGGTACAATTTTGGTAAGACCGTCTTGTCTTCAGGGCGGTCATTTTGCGCTACGACATCCATATCAACAGAATCACCTCCTGAAAGAAAGATCTGATACAGCACTAGCCCCCAGATGCCTAGCACCAGAACCCCCAATACATACACCAGTGGCTTTTTAGTATTCATCTTATTGCAGGCTAAAATTGCGTATATCGGTCAGCGATCCTTCATTCCCGACTTCGTCTATCGCAAGTACACGCCAGAAAATTACCTCGCCCTGCACCAGGCCTAGCCCAAAGGAATAGCTCGTTCCGTTCAACGTCAGCGGAAAAGAAGAATTGTAAAGCGTGCTACCGTCGCTTCTGTACATATACAGTTTATATTTCCTGGCCGTACTTACCGGCTTCCAAGATAGTATTACAGGCAAAGGAAGTATTGCTCCGTTTGCCGGGCCGATCACTTCTGGCTTCCCTGGTGGAGTCTTGTCAAAGTTCATGATCCTGGCTTCAGACCACTTGCTACTCTGTGTCCGGTTCTCTGCCCTAACGCGCCATCGGTAGCTCTGATCTTTGGGGAAGCTAAAGCTAAACTGATTACCACTTATCGTGTTATCGTATACCAGTTTAGCCTCGTCTGTAAAGTTCAGCGTATCGATCTGCAAACGGTATTGCTCTGCACTAAACAATACATTCCAGTTCAATAATACCTGAGGCTGATTACTCAAATAACCGCTTGCCGGACCGATCAGCGTCACCTTCTGCTCGTCCAGACTAGAGGGATGTACGATAAAGGAATTGCGTCGGTAAATAGATGCACTACTCCCGTTCTCCGCACGCAACCGCCACTGATAGTTTCCCGGGTCGAGGGTAAGTTCCAGTCGTGTGCCTTTGCTAATAAGCGTATCGGCAGCTATGGAAACCGGCCTGTCAAAATCAGGGCTCGCAATCTGCAACCGGTAACGCAGTGCATCCTCCATGGGCTCCCAGGCAAAGCCTACTTGATATTTATTGGTTTCTGTGCCGTCTGCAGGCGCAAGTAGCTTCACCTCACGTTTTTCCAATGAAGGTTCAATAAAGTCCTTACAGGAAGTAGTCATTGCAAGCAGTAAGCAGCAGCCATACGTAATGTTCTTATTCATAGTGATGTCCTTTCTTCACAGGTATCCCTGTTAATATCAACATAAGTGTAGTCTGTGTATCTCTAGATGCTCTTTTATAGCTGAGGCTCGTAATACGGCCTACAGCACTTACTGTATCCAATTCACGTTGCATCCTGAGTAGATCGTGGAAATTACCTGTAAACTCTATCTTCTGATTCAGTCCCCTTGTATTACCTAAATGCACATTTGTCCACCTTGGAAATGCTTTTACTGAAAGCTTGTTTTTCTGGCTCAGTGTAGCGCAATAGTTCCAGAGCCGGTTCTTCCATAGCATGGTATCTACTTCAAACTTATGGTACACACTACCAATAAACCATGCTCTATCTGCAGTATACCCTGGACTAATAGTCAGCTCACTGGACTGTGTGACTGCGTTTTGCAATAACAAATATTTCCGGTAGCTTTCCCAAGTATTTTTCAGGGCCAGCTGCCAAACCACAACACAGAGCAGGATTGCCAGCAATGGGCTGAACTTCATCAGCATTTTATAATTGATCCCTTTAACCTTCATCTGCATTCCTCCCCTCATAATCACTGATACTAATTTCGATCACAAATTCACTCCTGCTAGTATCACTGTTCAACCCATAGCTTGCTATATCACAGGTCTTAACCCAGTTCATCGCCCTGATCTTGTGCAGCCAGTTATTCAGTGCAGAGGCATCCCCACTATAACCGTTGATCCTGATCTTTCCCGCTTCGTATACTTCATCAGCGACAGTAGATGATGGTGGAGATAAGCGTAGAGGATTAATGGTAAAGCCCAAAATGCCTATATCAAAAGGCCTAGATTCCATCAACCTGTCGGTCAGCCAAGCGCAAGGATAGCCACCTGTCCAGCCCGCATGTTTGATCAGCATAGTCTTCTGCTGCAGTGTCTGTTCCATCTCCTGATACTTTTTTACTTGGGCCCCGGTAATATTGTTTTGCCGCATTAACTTTTCAGTGTTATCAGAATAAACGCTGAAGAAGATAAAATTGATGAGCAAAACCAGTAATAACACCAGGCTGGAAAGCATCAGCATCCCCTGAAACCTGGCCTTGGCCACCACTTGATCATAGTTTTCCTGCAATCCCGAATATCCTGCCTTTACCGTTTCCGCACCGAGCAACAGCTTTATTGCATTCTCCTGCTGTTCTACCGTTTCAGGGCCAAGATTTAACGCGAGAACCTTAAAGCCACTTTCCGTCAGTTCCTCAATATAAGTATCCGCAACCTCCTTTCTAACTACTGAAACTGTGGTGAGTTCTTCTGCTGCTATCCATTGCGTGTAAAAATCATCCGATCTTGCGTTTGGTAAGGCGTGAGCAAATACCTGCTCATCCGTTAAACTATGTCCGTTGATCTGCTTGCTAAGCACGCCTCGTCCAGAAAGGCAGAGCATCAGTGGGCCAGGTCTGAACTGACGGCGGAAATGTGCAATATTTTTAAAGCCACTCTTTCTGTCGGTCACCTGCAGCCTCTCACCAGAAAGATTTAGCTCATAGACGTGATACGTGGCAAGCCTGTCGTTTTCCAGCCGGATCTGCAACACGATAAGCCGACGCAAGCGAAACAGGTCTTTAAAGATTAGTTTTTTCATATTATTGATAAATGATAGTAGGTTTAATGAATACCAGCGTAACCACCTTGCTGCGTGTACGTTCCCGGGAACTGAAAAGCCATTTGAGCACCGGTATCCGTGATAAGAATGGAACACCGCTTCCAGTCTCGCTTTTCTCGATTCTTTCCATCCCACCAAGCACGATCATATCCTCGTTGTGTGCCCTGATGATGCTCTCAAACTTGCTCGTCGAGGTTGGAGGTGGGGCATTGGCCGGGGGTGTCCCGATGAAGTCAGAAATCTCTACCTTGATGCGCATGGTCACCTGATCATCCCCGGAAACCACCGGATTTACCGTAATGGCAAGGTTCGCATCCACTTTATTAAACTGCTCAGTAAATACCGTCTGCGTGTTCACAGATGAAAATACATTCTGCGTCTTGGTTACATAATATCTCGTTGTACCTATACTCAGTGTAGCCGCATGGCCATTCAGCGTACTCAGCTTAGGGACCTGTCTGATCTCGGCATTATTGTTTGCTTCTAGCGCGCTCAGTTTCATATAAAAATTAGGCGTCACCTTGCCGATGTTAAAAGTCTGGTTGGTTCCTATCCTGCCCAAAAACTCATTGATTGAACCCGCACCCAAAGTCATGTCCAAACCTGAGAGTACCTGTCCACGGGTTCTCACCGTAGAGTCTGCGATCCCCGCTTCGATACCCGTTTTCACTGTATGGCCCTTTCTCACATCCAGCAATGTGATCTCCATCAACACCATGGGAACCAGTTTGTCCAACTCCTTTACATAAGCCTCCACTTCGGCAACCTGAGGAGAAGCCCCGGAAATGAGCAACGTATTCTGCTCCCGGAATTCCTTAATTTCCAAGCCCTTTTTAAGCTCCATAGGAATCATCATCATCACTGTGTCCACAGAGCGGTATTGCAGCTGTAATACTTTGTTCCTACGTAGTCCTTCCAGTTTCCTATCGCCGATCAAATAAATGCCATTCTCTATTTTATAAGTATAGTCTGTTCCATTGAACATCGCTGTTAGAAAATTATCAAAGTACATATCTGTTACTTTTGTACTAATGTTTCCTGTCAGGTCTGAATACAAAAAATAATTGGCCCCAGTTTCGAATGCTGCAGATTTTACCAGGTCAGCAATAGGTGAATTGACCGCTTCAATATTTAACATTTTTCCCCTTTTTTCAATATTAAAAGGTCCCGAAGGCTGTCCGCCATTTTGGTTCCCAATAATAGCATTACTGCCAGCAGCTGACCTGAAGGGTTTCTTTACCGCAGTTTGCCCATCACTATTGATGTACAATTCCTCCCCCTCTGCCAGTGGCTGGAACACAAAAACTTGGTCGCTGGTCTTTACTAGCTTGATGCCATTTCCGAAAGCCAGTTTCTCTAGTGCGGTTTCCAACAAAGCCTCATTGTAGAAGCCACTCACAAGTTTACCGTTCAAACTGGCAGGCACCACAATGTTCTTCCCCGAAAGCCTGCTCACTTTGCGGGCCACCAAATCCAGGGTATCGTTATTCAGTTCCATAGACAACGTATTTGCGCCTGCATTATAGTTTACCGGAATCTCCTTTGGTATATATTTCGGCTTTACAACGGGTGGATTGTAAGATGCTACAGTGATGATTGATCCGATCACATTCATGTCCAAATCATAGTTCTTAGCTAGAAAAATCAGGATATTCAGTGCATTTTCATTGGTCACATTACTGCTCACTTTGATATTCAACATCGGATCAACATTGATGTTCAGCTGATTCGACTGTGCCACTGCACGCAGAAGTTCCTGTATAGAAACACCAGACAGCCCCACCTGCACCTTTTGCTTCAGCCCCGGCACAAAAGCTGAAAGCCCTACTAGTTTCTTCTCTAGTTCCGTCATTCGCTGTTCTTTGGTCTGCTGCGCCATTACAGGGTTCTGCCAGCTCAGCAAACCCATTACCAGAAATAAAATAACTCTTTTCATTTGTTTGCTCATCTTAGCGCGTGTACCTATCTTATTAAATAATATCATTAGTTCATCAGTAAAGGATAAATCTCTTCCAGTGAAGTCTCACCAGAAGCAAACAGCGCGAAGACATTTTCTGCCAGTGAGCTAATCCCTTTTTCCTTTAACACAACCTCGGCATTCATCTCCGAGGCCTTGACCAGTGCGGCCAGATCACGGTCCATCCCAATTACCTCATAAACCGCCCGTCGGCCACTAAAGCCAGTATTATAGCATTTCGGGCATCCAACTGGGACATAATGGGTATCCACTCTATAAAAAGGTTTAAAACTCCTGGGATATCCCATTTCGTCAAACTCCATCGGGCTCTTGCATGCAGGACATAGTAGCCTTACCAGCCGCTGTGCCACGCTAGTATTTAAGGTACTTGCTGCCAAAAACGCCGGGATACCCATATCCAGCAATCTGGATATCGTACCCCATGCTGAGTTTGTATGTATGGTAGACAATACCAGGTGCCCGGTCAGTGCAGCTCTTATCGCCATATTCGCTGTTTCCGCATCGCGGATCTCACCTACCATGATCACATCCGGGTCCTGGCGCAAAAAAGTCCTCAATGCAGAGGCAAAACCAAGGCCTATATTCTCCTTCAGTTGTACCTGGTTGACGCCTTCCAGGGTATATTCTATTGGATCTTCTATCGTAATGATATTTCTTGTACTCTTGTTAAGCAGCTTCAAGGTAGCATACAGTGTGGTGGTCTTGCCTGATCCGGTGGGTCCACTGATCAGAACGATACCGTTTGGTCGTTGTACCCCTTCCAGATAAGCACTTAGATCCTGCTCCGACAAGCCCATTTTAAACAGGTCAAGATTAGCTGTGTCATTATTCAGCAGACGCAGTACTATCTTTTCTCCATACAGCGTTGGCAGAACAGACACCCGTATATCAAAAGCCTGACTAGCTGTCTTAAAGCTGATCCGGCCATCCTGCGGCAGCCGCTTTTCCGCAATATCCAGGTTTGCCAGGATTTTGATCCTATTGATTATTGCGGGATATTCTGAAACACTTAGTCGGTACCGCTCTATGAGCATGCCATCTATCCTGATCCTGACGCGGCATTTCTCTTCATAGGCCTCAATATGGATGTCACTGCTCTTTAGCTTTTTGGCCTCAGAGATAAGCTTCTGCAAAAAATCATCCGAAACAAGTTCATTGTTCATAGTCTCCATTTCAGTGCGATCTTCCCGCAGATAATACTGATTCAGCAGCCTTGATAATGTTTCTGGGGTTTCCGGATGCAGAGAGATCTTCCTGTTCATGACGATCTCCAGTTCATCTTGAAGCAAAACAGCCTGTTCTGCGCTTTCAGCATACAGACAAAGTACACCTTCTTTGAGATCAAAAGGAAAAATACGGTAATGCCAGGCTGTCTCGCCTGTAATCTCATGCAGGAGCTCTGCTTTTACAGAATTTTCAGGTTTCATAATAAACAAAGGATGAGGTGTTCATTTAAATCTTTTAGCCGAATATTCCCTAGCCATACTGTTCCAAGTACAGGAATAAGTATCAGACTTTGCAAGCCTGCAAGCGGTACGGTAAAGTTTTCAGGCCGATTATACTTTATATATATTCCAGAGCAAATGGTGATCAATACTAGGCTAACTAGATAAAAAAGGAAGAACATGACAGTTGGAAAATAAACAGCGACGCAAAACAATAGTAAAATATCCCCAAGGCCTAAGTAGCTTTCCATTACATTGACTAATCTGCAGTCTCTAAGACTGAAGAACAGGGTGACCAGAAAAAAATTGAGCACAATAAGACCAACGTTCACAGTTGCTTCGACAACTGTGAAATCTTTGTTGCTTATGAGTAGTAAAAAACCCAACACAGGGAATGCGTACCAGGAAATTGCCCTGTACTTAAAATCTTGAATACCCATCATCAGAAGGGTAAATAAGATGGAGCCGTTAATCGATATGGAGAGCATGGTGTTAATCTTGGATCACTTCCTTCAGATTCTTCTCCTGGTCTATTTCCCAAACATTGAAGGTACCGTCCCCGTTAAAGTCTACCACCGCAGTCGCCCTTATTACAAATCCAGTCTGTGTGCCAGAAGTCACCTCTAGCCTATAGTTGGCCTTCCCATCAGCACCATCAGTTGTAAGCTTCTCTTGGGAGAAGCCGATCTCCGACAAGTTATTGCTATATTTGGAATGTTCATAGAAATAAGCCTTTTCTAATTGATGTGCATGTTCCAGCTGCATCTTGGCTTCGGTTGATTTTGCCTTAGTGATCAGCGGCATCAGGTTGGGCAATGCCAGCAGCACCAATATACCTATGATAACCAAGACAACAAGGATTTCTGTAAGTGTGTAGGCAGGGACTTTCCTGCCAAATAAATTTGTCAGTTGATTACTTTTCATACTAGCGAGTTTTCACAATGTTATTAAATCCCAGTACACTATAAGTGTACTAGGAAAAATGTGGAAAACTTCACCTTCTAGACATCGATTAAAACGTGGAAAAGCCGCCGAAAATTAAGGAGTACTTAAAAAGAAATGACTATGAATATCAATTTGGATTGGATAAACAACAAATCTGTCAACTATTCCTCATCAACAAATCCTACAAAAAAGTGCCCCTTTCGAGTATATATGTATCCACTACTAATTGTATAAATAATGGGCATTTTATACTCATGGCGCATATGCCCAATTAGTCTTTTTACATAAGTAGGCGACAATGAGAGTCTTTTAGCCAGTTGAGTGGGCGTTCCGGTTGCCTTCTTTCGAATTAATTGATCAATTCTCTGACAATTTTTTACCGTTGACATATATAACCACTAAAAAACTTAACATCATTTTTCTGTACATTTCAATCATCCAAAATTAGATCAGTTAAAATTCTAGCAAGGCAGAAGAGCGCTTCGATAGAGATTATAGCATATTTACAGTAATTTCTTGTAAATGCAAAATATTTTATTGTCAATAAAAAAGCTAATTTTTCTTATAAAAATTCAGCTTGCAGTTGAGTGACTATTTAAATGCATAGGAAAAACAAAAAAGTTAGGCAATATATTTGTACAATACCTTCCTGAAAACCTCGACATACAAAACAAACGAACAAAAAAATTGAAAAAGAGAACGATAAATAAGATATATCAAATTAGTCTATCCAAAAAATTGTTTTACTATGAAAAATTCGATCTGCTGATTAGGGCAAAGAAGACCGGAACAATGGAAGAACTAGCTCAAAAATTTTCAATTACTCCTGCGCTTGCTCACGATATTATATTCCATATGATCAATGAACTAAATTGTCCAATCGAATATTGCGAATTGGATGAATCATATCATTATCGAAGAAAGGGTAAGCTGATTCTGGGCTTCCTTTCGAAATAAATTTGAGTTTCCACACTAAATGGAGAGCCACTTCCATGATATTTTTCTGCCATACTAAAAAAGACATTTGATATAAAATACGTAATCTGAATATAGTAATACCGCGTACCTTTCGGAAAAAATGTGGGATAACCAAAATAGTCACTTCATTTTGAGCCAAACTGTTCACCCGAACTTCAGCCTTTAGTTTCAGGACGGATTGGTCCAGTTGCAAAGGATAAAGGATTTATAGAATTTTTTTAAAATTAACGCTGCAAGGGTTCTTTCACTTTTTTCCATAAATTGAATGGCTGACTTTTGACTGAGCAAATAGTCCAACATATTTACAAATCACTCTATATCAGCTGATTTTACAGCACACACCGCGAATGCAGGATAAGCTTCGTTCGTTAAAAGGTTCAACTCATAAAGACTTTTCCGTCCAACCTCAGTATATCACAGCTATGATAGATTTTCCATCAATTTCTCAAGAACACCAGCACCTCTTTGGGGAGTATAAATTATCTCACCGCCAGGAAATTCGCTTTAACATTTTGTATCTTTTTTTTATTTATTTTTTGGTTGTATATTGGTGAGCGATTAATTAGCTCTTATGATCGATAGAAATGCTCTCATAGCTGGTGTAAAAGAAAAACAGCAAAAATATGTATATTACGTCTTAGCATTAAGCGCAGCAGGAATTGCTTTTTCCGTTAATATTTCATTAAATCTAAAAATTACAATTCAAATGCTGCCATTAGGCATTGCAATACTTAGTTGGCTAATTTCCATATTCTTTGGGCTAAGAGCATTACGAACAGATTTCTATGGCGACATAGCAAACGTTCGATTACTTGACATTGAATCTGGAAACTACCATATTACTGGGACACATGCTCAGAAGATAAGTATTGGTATTGAGGTTGTATCAAAACAATTACTTCAAGAAAATAAACGCACAAATGTTTGTAGATCTATCCAAGAATGGATGTTATACTTAGGAACTATCTCATTTATAATCTGGAGAATAATTGAAATGATCCGCTAAAACAAGGTCTTACGATAAATCAATCCACTACATTGCATTTAAAACTAAACGCTCATGCTATTACAATCCAGCCCTTTCATAGCCCCTATTAAACATATTTCTCCGTCAGATTCGTTAAAGACTGTTATTGAAAATATGCAGGTTAGCATAAATGATCTTGAAAAAATCGCAATTAAAACTGAAGTAGGATACGGTTTTTTCTGGTCGTTAATGCATCCTCATCATCTGCCAACCAACCCATCCTTTTATAAATCTTAGCTGTTGCATCGAGGTTGGTATTTGGATACCCTAACTTAATTATCGAAGATATATGTCTGTTTGCTAGCCTCTCTTTGCCATTTTGCAGGCTGGAGAAGTAAGTCATTATATAATCCACTGTTTCGTAATCCATTAGATGTATACACAAATGTATCCTTGAAAGTATCACCTGTATCTTTTTATTCGATTCCTGTAAGAAGAGGCTATATCAGCCCCTCATCTTTAAAAGAGAAATAACCGTATTTAGTTAGAATGATGTGATCCAGGATCAGCAAATCAAGTAGTTTTCCAGCCTCTTCCAATCTTCTGGTCAGGGTAAGATCTGCCTGGCTGGGTAGTAAATTACTACTGGGGTGATTGTGGCAAAGTATGATTCCGCTGGCGCAGGCTTTCAAAGCAATCCCGAATACCAGCTTCGGATCCACCAATGTTCCTGAAAATCCGCCACTGGAAATCTCAGTCATGCCAATTACATGATTCGCACGGTTCAGCAGCAGGATGGAAAACTGTTCACTCATTTCTATCCTCCCATGATCCCAGTTGTTGAACAATATGTTGTACGCATCTTTTGACTGGGTGATCTTAGGCCTTTCGCAGGCTTTGAATTTTGGCTGATAAGTTACTTTGATTTCCGATACCATAAACAGGGAATTTTGGATTTGCGCTTTCATCGTCTTAAATTTTAAATTGAAAATTTGATTAATTATGCGCGCCTCTCGGAGGGAACTGAGCAAGCAAAAAATGCAGCGGAATAAATGGAAAAGCGGAAAAAGGCCACCTGAGCGTTTATGCCGAACAATTTTTACGCCCCGAAAGTCCCGTCCGAACTTAGTGCAGGATGAATAGAATGACTCCTCCAATTACCGGTCTTCAAATCCCCGGTAATCGATGTGTCAAAACGCCGCCCGCTACAGCGGGCGGCGATCCGGTCTCTCCCCTAATGATAAAGTACCTGAACCATTAATTTGAATTTTTCATTGCTACTGACCTGATCGGCATACTTAATGATCTGGTCATTGACAAACAGCACCTGCAGGTTAAAACAGAGCTGCTGGGAAAACACCCTGCTGCTCTCGATCATGTTAACTTCAAACCGCTCAATTCGCTGCATGCTCTGTCGGGACAAACTCAGCCACTGATCAAAACTAAAAAAGCCAAAGTTCCAGCTCGCCCTATACTCCTGTTGTCGTTCTTCGAAGTCAGCGCAGACCTGTTTTAAATTTTCAATTAATGGTTTTACCTCTTCAGGAAATAATTCATGCAAAAGCTTAGCCTTCGCCGTATTGTCTAATTGTGCTAATGATTTCATGATTGTTCTTTGATGGGCGGAAATCCGCCGGTTGATAATTGGTTTAATTCGCCAGCCTCCAATTTCGCTTTCAGCCTGCCCAGCTTCTGAAAGATATCCTTCCAGTACCGCTGCCGCTTTCTAGCAAAGGCCTGTAAGGCCGGCTCCTGCTGCTGATACAAAATGCCGATATAGCCTGCCGTTTGCCTGATGGCCTCATTCAGGTCAGTCACCTCTATCAGGTGGCCTTCCAGATCACGGATGTAAGGATTGCTCGCCATAGTAAATGTTTGATTAACTGCGGAACCTGAATAAACGGGTTCCACGACGCTTTAAATAACTGGCGGTATAACCATTATCCTCAATGATTCCCTGCACCAGCTTTTCCGCAACCTGAGCGGTATGCCGGTCACCGGGGTGCATTTTCGAATCATCCAGACTGATAAAATGCTTCAGCACTTTAGCCAGTTCAAAAAGCGCCTTCTTCTCTGTTTTCTCGCTGTAATTACACATGATCAGAAACTTAAACGGAATCCGGAAAAACAACACTTTGCGCAATCTGCCTTGCCCAATAGAATGCATTATTGGAAATGTGCCTTTGCCACGCCAGCTCCGACCGGCACCAGCGAAAACCATGTCGTTTTAACTGAGTGCGCACTTCCGCCTCAGGTTTGTCCTCAAAAAACAACTGCAAACGGTTCGCCTCCCGGTTCTCAAAAATACGCAGCCCATTAATTTCCACATGCAGGGCAACCCTCTCCGACTGCGCTTTCAGCGCTGCAATCCGCTTTTCAATGCGTCTGATATTCGCATTGTTATTGTTCAGCGAATAAGGGGCAAAACCCACACCACCCCATTCCGGGTTCATCAACTTCGCCCATAACTCAGGGCTAGCAAAGTCCAACTTCAAAAAGCCCTCCCGGTCCTGCTTCCGCAGACATTTATTAGTCGCCACCATAAACCCCTGCCTTTCCTTTAACGCCGCCAGCTTCTGCTCCAGCTTCAAAAGCGCCTCAGGATCATCCGAAAAAATCGCATCGTTATCCTTAATGCATTGCGCCTTATCCGCATAATACGCTGCCTTCTTACCCGCCACTACAGACCTGCGCATCGTGCCATCAATCTTCGCCCGGTAACGGCGATCCCGCTTCTCCGAATGATGCCCAACCAAAATCGGCTGACCCATCGGAATCACACCGGCCATCTCCTTACTCCTTGAATACAGCTGATCAGATTCAGCCTCACTTTTTAACGCCTGATGCTCCGCATGGGTAATACGGTTTCCCTTACGCTGATGAAAGTCATGTTTCATAATAAATAATGCAATTAACGGCTGCACCAAACCGGTTTTAAGGTTAGAAAATCTGTTAAAATCCTCCTCGTCCCTGCTTCACAAAGCTTTTTTCCAAAAGAAAAAAGGACAAAAAAGAAAGCAACAGAAACATGGCAGACCATACCGGAGCGGTATAAGTCCCAAAGGGTGGCGCAGCCATTATGCCCGCGCAGGTGCAGGCGGCCATTAGTTTCGCTTTCCCTTTTTTGTCCCCTTTTTTCTTAAAAAGCGCATCCTGCTCACCAGGCACTCACCTCCTCCTCCAGACAAGCCCCAAAAAACAACCGATAAAAACAGATGAACTCAAAAAACTTCAATCGAAAAGCTGCAAACCATACAAAGCAGCGCTACAGCACATCTCACAAAAGAAAGACAACCCTATCCCACCGACGGACGAATCCCGGCATCACCTGAAACCCGGACTTGCTTAACCGACACCACATTCAACATCGGAAACATCCGCATACCCAGCTCCATCGCAGCCAGAACCGAACAACTCTTAGCCATTCCCATACCCGCAAAGCGGCAAAAATCGGCTAATTTCATCTCCGAGAGCTTCAGCAAATCACCACCAACACTATCCAAAATCCGCCCTGCCAAATCCACAGCCGTTTCATGCGGCCTGCCAGAGCCAATCAGCATCGCCAGCAACTCCGCATCGCTCATCGAACCCCGGCCATGCGCCAGCATCTTCTCACGCGGACGAAGGCCCGGCTCCCAGCTCTTGATCCCATTCGCACCCTTTTCAACCGCTCTGCCATATAAATCCTGAACGGTAACCTCCTGCTCATCCTGATACGCCGCAGTCCTGAACAAAGAAGACAAGCACCCAATCAGCATATGAAAATCTTCCTCAAAAATCCGGACGTTTTGACGCAGATAACTCCCATCCCCCTGGGAATCACTCCTGGTGATACAGATATAATTGCTGTTGTTCCTGGCAAGCTTGAAATCCAGAAAGTAATGTTTTCCCGCACTGCAGAAGCTTTCCGAAGCTAGAATCTTGTTTTCCATAAGGCTAAAAATTTAGTACAAACCAAAGTTCCGGCCCGACCATCCTGATATCCGGTTTTATTTTCACTTACCTGATCCTGATTTAAGCCTATCCGATCCAAAATTCCATTTACCCGATCCCAAAAACTTTAACCGGGATAATTTGTTAATCATCAGAACCACCTAAATCAACCAAAATGACCCAGTCACCACAAATCCGGTACTGCAGACAATGCGAAAAACAACTACACGGCAGAGCGGACCAGATCTACTGCAATGACACCTGCCGGAACACTTTCAACAAGCATAAAGAAAAAGAAGCAAAACCCCCTCCCCACCCAAATGAGAAACAGATCTTTGCCATCATCAGACGGAATTATGATATTTTACAGCGCCTTTATCCCTACCCGATTAGTCCGGGACGCTATGAATATGTCCAAAGACAAAATATGCCACATCATTTCAATCGTCACTTTTTTACAGGAACCCATCATACTTCAGCAGGGGAATGGTTTGTCTGTTTCGACAGAGGATGGATGATCGTAGGAGACCGGTATCATCTGAAAGACTTTCCTGAAAAAGCTTGGTAGTAGAATCGGCTTTAATTTGAATAAATAAGGATCAACATTGGCAAGTCAGCAACCTTATCAGATATTGCTCAAGTGAGCTCTTCATAGTTACTGGTTTTACTTTCAAAGCTTCTTCAATCGTTGTTAAAGCTGTAAAAATCGTAATTCAATGGGAGCGTTATTTTTGGTGTATAATTAAAAGTTGGATAACCCGAATATAGCTTTGGCTGACTAACGTACAGCTGTCTGTCGCTTTAAAAGAATTCCAGATGTAAATTCAAAGACATTTATATAAACTGGAATAATCCCCACTTTACAGAAGAAATTAACATTGATTAAACCATTAGTTAAACCATTCAACAAGCCAAAACAACAATTCAAGGGCGTAAAATGATCATGCAATAAAAAAAACACCATTAAAAATTAAAATATAAAATTAAAATCTCTTTAAATTTAAAATTTAGTATATTAGCTATACTCAAGCTCTTAGTTATGAACGACTTCAATCATTCATCAGCACAAGCCGCCAGCGGGTTTGCGGCAAGTGTATTCTTATTGAATAAATCCCTTTATCACCAACCTTCATTCCTAATATTTTCACTCGGAAGAGTTGTCAAAAATTAATAGGTTAAGATGAAAAATTTAACGCTCCTCCTCCTTTTGTGTTTACTGGGCCAAGCCCTACACGCTCAGACGATCGCTACGAGTGCCAGCGGTTTTGAGTTGAACACCTCGGCAAAGACTTCGAAATTCTATATTCCACTTACACTAACCAACATTGCAAATGGGGAAATTAAGTTATTGAGTGAACGACCAACAATGGTGAAAGTAGGACAACGAACAGATGCAGCTTTTATTCAAGCTATCCAGGTTGAAAAAATCAAAAATCTACCCTTACTGCTTGTAACGGTAACGAATGCCCTATTACCCTATACAGGAAGTTACGAGGTCAGCATGCAATATTCAAAAGGTTTGGGAGAGCCACTATACTTTTCTTTCCTGATCAGTCGTCCGCCTGTTACACTTGTATCCTTAAATACGGTCTCCATCATTGATGAGCGCGGCTCTTCCCTTGTTCAAAATGATATCGGCTTACGTGAAACGGCAAATAAAGGGGGGACTAGTACACTTCGACTATGCTCAGCTTTTGTCGAAAACAAGACCAGTATATCCTATATTAAAATCGCAAAGAACCCTATTGAAATTAAGTCCGGTCAAGACGTCTATATTAGTTACACTATTGACAGAGCCGAACTGCGTAAGCAGCTCCCACTTGGCATACACAAAGGCAAACTCCGTGTGTATAACGAACAAATGTCAGCTGGTATAGAAGTCCCTTTTAAAATCATTCGTAAAAACAACAATGGCTTGATCATCCTAACGGTAATCGCCGGCCTGCTCTTCGGATTAATTATCAAGCACGCGCTTACCTATAAAAAAGAATGGGAAGCTGCAAAATTTAAAGCCCAGCAGCTGATGCAGGAACTTTCTTCAAGCACTACCCAAATTCAGGACTTCGAATATAACAAAGGGATATTAAGTCTAACCGTAATGTTAAATACTGCCATTGAAGGCAAGTCGACACTGACTTCCAAGGAAGCTACAGCGACCCTGGAAACAATGGTGGTGACGATTAGGTCTAGTTATACAACCCTCAGGGATGACTTAACCGAACGTCTTAAAATCCAGCAGGATTTGATCACCCCGCTCGAAGAGGCATTTAATTCTGGAACACTCCTGCCTGCTTTTAAACATCAAACCAAAAAACTAAAGCCCTTTCTGGAATTGGCCATCACTTCATTTAAAGCTTTAGATGCAGTCAGCTCCGCAAAACACCTGCGCGCATTGGTAAATGCCGGCAACGATTTTCATGACCAATTCAAGTCATACATCCTGCTGCTACTGAACCTTTTTGCAGATCCCGAAACTTATCCTGCAGTAATGACCCCTACGGATCTGCAGGAAATTGCTTCAAAAACAGTACCGATCAAGGCAGAGTTCGATGCAATTACCTTCCCCACTACAGCAATAGATATGCTTGACGAGACCCTAATGGCACTCAACAGGATTCAGATCCACGTCACCCGTTTGCTCAATGAAATGAACAGCATAATTTCCTCCATCTTCGAGCAAGCTGATTCCGCCAAGGCCAACCAGCAGAAATTCACCACAGCCTACACCGATTGGTTCAAGTTGCTGATCGACATGGGAGAAAACACGAAACAATCGGAAGACCCTAAAATCTATTGGGAACCTAAAGTATTGACGGAACTAAATGAAGTTTGGACCCAACTGCAAAGCAAGGCACTTGCTGCCAACTCAAACTTCATGAAGGCGGCCGCGGGTCAACTGAACCGGGACGAGTCTGCGCAAGGACTAAGCAAGAACTCATTTAGTTCAGTACTAAAAGGTCTGCTAAAACTACCGAAATCGGCCGTTAACGAGACGATTGACAGATCCAGGCTCAACTGGTGGCTATATGCCACCGTTCAAACGCTGATCATGGCAGTATTAATGAGCCTTGCAGCTTATTACGCTTATAGTGAAACCTTCATCGGAACACGAAGAGAAATTATAGGTCTGTTCCTTCTTTCTTTCTCGATCGACATCAGTGTTGAAGGAATCACCAAACTGAGAGAGCAGCGTCCAATAACATAAATCCAACAAACCAAATATATCTAATATGCATCTCAAGTCCATTTTTCTTTTACTACTCGTTTCAATCACCACATCCCATGCATTCGCACAGGGAGGGGATGGTGATGCATCCAAGGAAAAAACACGGAACATCAAGACGGTCACCGTAACGCTGCCCGGGGGATTTACCGGCGCCACGGGCAACAGCATGCCCTTTGACGAAAGTTTTAACCTAAGCGGAAGTGCCGCAGGAATTGAACGGCTGGAACTGGTTTATCGCGTCAGTCCCTTTCAGGGAAGACGTAATTTTTGGTTCAAGGTCTGTCCAATCTCAGAGAAGGATAATTATAGCTTCCCTCCCCTGGTTGGTTCAGAAAAGTTAGTTCATAAAGGTGAAAAAGATAAATTTTATTACATTAAAATCACCAGTAAAGGTCTAAATCCCACGGAAAAAACACAGTCGCGTGCAGGACTAACTTTACACATTAAGGCGGGTTCAAAAAACCCAATAACTAATTTGTGTGAACCTGCCGACAAAGACCAGATTTTGTATTTTGATGGCTATCAACTGGTCGACGATAAAAATGTTGCTCAAATGGAGGCGGCAATCATCAGCCCTCAGTTTTATTTTCCTGCCTTGCGGGATATTGGTCCGGATGGATACCTCAAAGCCCCTATTGCCTGGGAAAAAAACGGAGAAACCTTTTTGCTAAATGTCGGCCCGCTACACGCAAACGTGAAGTATGATTTTAGATTTACGATCTACACGCGACCAGACTTAAACGACACTGATAAAGACAAGCTTATTGCTGAAATCGCATCGATGGTCAAAAAAGAATATCAGCTTTCGACCATCAACAACCAGAGCGGAGCGCGTAACCTTCGATTTGATACCCTGCTTGCAGCTACCGTAGCTAGATCATTCAACAAAGGCGGAGAACTTGTGGATGCAAACAAGAACCACTTTACCTTGAACCACCAGACACCGGCCGTAAAATTACTTACTACAGAAATGCTGAACGCCGGAGTAAGGGTGGATCAAATAAAAGGCTACGTGAAATCAATAGAGACAGATCTTATTGATGATCAAAAACCATTATTAACGACAGGGTTTTACACTGTGGATATTCAGAAAGAAATAAACAACATCGCTGACGCCTCCATCTTTATCCTCCCTCCTGCAACCAAGACCATATGGGACGCAACAATTGCTGGGACAAAAATACCGCTTAAGGTTATTGGTGCAATCCTCATAGATAAGGACAAACTTGAAAAAATTATATTGGGAACCTTAAAAATTGATCCCGATGGTACCACATCATCAAATGCAACTGGTGTGCCCGACCGTCAATCGATCGTTTACCTGTACAAATTTTTCGAACTGCTCAATGGTATTGATTTCAACGTGATAAACGCAAATAACCTAAAAACGATACAATTATTTAGGACGACAGGCTTCGGAAAGTTTTATACCTTTTTTAAACAGACTTTGGCCGCCATCAACACAAAAAATAAAAAACTCATCGAAAAAGTAGCGAATTTAAGCGCAACAACCGGCCTGTTAAACGATACGCAGTCTGACATAAAAAAGGACTTGGATCAAATCGTGAGGAATGTTCCTAAAAAGATGTCTGCTTCAACAACAGCTTTGTTGGATATGCCTTTAAACCCCGGAATTTCAGCGTATAAATCCATAAAGGTTTCAGATGCAGCATTGCTGGTTTATACTTGCTTCAGTAATCCCAATTATTTCAAAAGCCTCTTTAATGGAACCGGCGAAATTGACACCACCGGGAAATTTGTGGAATCCAGTGAGAAAGCCCAAATCAGTGTACCCTCGATAAAAGTGCTGATCTCCTTTTTCCGTCTGATCAATAGTCCGGCATTTACCGATCCTTCAGGAAAACTACTTTTTGCAGCAAGAGAGGATGAACTGAATTACCTGATTTTTAAATTGGAAACTTTCGCGGCAGAGGTATCTTCGGTACAGGCCGTAGAAACTGACATGGAAAGTTTTCAAACCGCAATCAGCAATCAAATTGCTGCCGCATTTGTTAAACAGAGCTATTTTATTTCTGGATCTTCCATTATCAGTATGGACGTGGAAGCAGAAAAAAATCCATATGTGGGGGTGGATTTTGGTATGGGTTATGCTTTCGGGCCTAAAGCGGTGTTTATCAACGAAGGGATCAATATCTATTTTAGGCCGATCAACCGGGATGTCCCAATCTCAACCTTTTACGGCTGGGATCGTTTCCTAAAAACTTTCAGCATCTTTCTGGGGATTTCACAAACACTGTCAGATAATGCCAGCGATAATGGTTACCAGTCTCTGTTCAATGGAGACTTCAAAAGCAACCTCCTTTTTGGGGCAGGCCTCCGCATCAACAGTTTGATGAGAATAAATGTAGGAGGACTGATCTATAGGAAAGGCGACCCGAATCCTCTGATTACCAAGACAAAAGTAAATGTAAGCCCAACGGTCTCATTTGCGATCGACCTTACAGTTGCAAAACTTTTTAAATCAATTGGCGAACTGTTTTAATTAAAAATCATAAAGATATGTCAACAATAACCCCAACAACACCTGCAAATGGCGGCACACTTAGATTTCTGTATACAGATGGAGATCCAAAAGGTGTTTGCAGTAACACCCCAATAGTGGTGACCATCTCAATCAACCCTAATAATATCATTCCTTACGTAATTTTACGGCTCCAACTCGAACCAGGTAAATTTCTGTTTGATAACCAAACCTTAATGGCGACTAAAGATTGCGGAAAACTGGAAGATGGAGATGAAATAAGATATACATTTACGCTCATCTGCACAGATACCGATCCAGGTAATATCCTACGGCTACGTGTTTACACCCGTGATGAAGCAGAGCCTGATGAGCAGGAACGGTTCACCTCGGTTCAATACACTGTTGAGAAAGTAATGACCACGGCCAAACGCGTAAAAGCTGCATTCCTAAGATAATACCCAAAATTATGAAATACCCTAAACTTTTAACACCCTTAACGCTGATATCCCTGATTTTCGTTTACTCCTGTGAGAAACCACCAATTGTGCCCCTGGACGATATCATTAAACTCGAAGTACTTAGTGCAGACAAGCCCGCGGCTGACAATTCACTTATTGCGGACGGAAAAACGCAGGTTAAAGTAGTGGTCTACCTGCCTAAGGGCGCAAACGAGTCGTTCAAAACAATAAAGTTTAAAACCTCTGCAGGGAGTTTTAATGTATCAGAAACCGACAAAACTGAAAAAACCGTATACGCAGTTTCAACAGCCTCCGGAGACAAACTGGAGGCCACCGCTGATTTAACCCTGGGCACTTCATCAGGAGCTTACACCATTACCGCCCAAATCGTAGCCAAACCCGATTATAAAGCAGAGCAAACTTTCCAAACTTTGCCCATGGGAGTTGCTGATATGATCACGTTTGAAATTGAAGATTATGATAAACTGGTAACGGAAGGCAAATTGAAAGCAAACGGGCTGACCAGGATCAAATTAATTGCATCTGTCCCTTTAGGGGCCTCTGAGTCCCAACGGCTGATCGAATTTAAAAGTTCGGCGGGCACATTTGAAGTTGCCGGAGAAGAAAAAAACAGCAAACAAGTTACTGCCACACTCCAGAGCAGCAGTGACACCAAACTGCGTGCAATCACTTACCTCACTCTGGGAACTGAAGCTGGAGATTATACCCTTTCGGCAGCATTAGCGAATGTAACAACCTTTAGTGCAGAAAAGACAATCCGGGTCTTGCCAGTTGCCAATGCGGACGTAATTCAGCTGGCTTTTGAACCAGCAAGCGGGATCCGTGCAGACGGCTCAAGCCTGGTCCGTATCCAGCTCAGCCTTTCCAATACCACAGCAAGAAAAGTGACCCTCACCACTAACGACGGCAGCTTCCTGAACAGTTCCGAACCCAAAAGCACAGAACTTGAAGTAAATTCCGAAGGAAAAGCAGAGGCAAATCTCCGCATCGGATCTGAAGTCAATGACTATCTGCTCACGGCAAAACTGACTGGATCTGCCATAGCAGTAACAAAAACCTTGCAGCCACTACGCGCCAACCCCAGCAATTTACTCATCGAGCCCTCCACCCTGTATATCGAACAAGCGGGTGCAGCGGTGAAACTGGATATGTTCCTGAAAAGGGAAACCGGCAAAGTAAGTATCGGAACAGGTGTCTCCGTGAGGTCATACCAAGTCCAAGACGCAACAGAAATCACCACCGGAAGATTCACCGGTAAGAATAATGTCAGCGATGCAGACGGAAAAGTCTCCATGGAGTTTTTCCTGGATGAAGGTCCACTTGTAGCAAACAAACCTATCATCATCGAAATCACCGCCCAAAAAGACGACGGCACTAAAGTCACAGAAAAGGTTGAGCTAAAAGTAAAAACTGAATAAACATGTATTGATCACTTTATTTATTGACTGAGTTCTGATCTATTTACCCCAATAGGAAGTCCCTATCATTCTTCTGGAATTTGCTGTTTGGGAAAGGATTGCTATTAGTAATTTTGTTATTTATCTAAAATAACTTTCACATGACAGAAAAACATTGGATTCTTGAAGTACCCGTTTTAAGAACATTTAGTCTTACTTTGCTAGCATTACATTGTATTGGAATACCTTTAATATTCTGTTTAGCTTTTTATCCTGATTTTTTTAAGAACACAGAATTATTAAAACTCATTATTACAACTACAAGTTTTGGTGCTATTTTCAGCGGTAGTGCTACTTTTGTCTTAGCAGCTAATGAAATTTTCATTAAAAAGTATGAAGAAAATAATATAAAGCTTTATGAAGTAGTATTAATTAATCTCCTGCTAGCCTATTGTATGACTGATGTTATACTGGTTATACACTATATCTTTATTTCAGAAATAATTGACATTCAATTCTATACCATACTTTTCTATGCAGGAATTTCAGGAATAATAATGTCACCGTTACACAAAAAATTAAAGCGTCAAAAGACTGAGTTACCTTCTACCAGTGAATAATTGATCTGACGCTTTAGCATTCATTTGCTGTACAATCTGACTTAATAGTCAGAATTCGTCAATGGGTACTACCCAAAAAGAAATGCATGTTATTCAAAGCGGTTTGTTGCGTTTAGATTAATTATATTAGCCCCTCTATTTAACGACGATCATTATGAGCCTGATTATTGATAAGGAAACTGACCTGAGCAAAGAAGATCTACTAGATACTAAAGTATATGCAGATACCCTGAGGGACCTCATATTAAATTCGCCGGAGAAAGTACCCTTGACAATCGGCTTGTTCGGTCCGTGGGGCTCTGGTAAGTCATCCATCATTACAACACTGCAAAATGAAATTGGCATGGTCGTCCCTACAAAAAATAGCGATGTGGCAAGTCCAGGCAAAATCACGCGAGAAAAAGATCCCTCCGAGATCGCGTTTGTCATTTATGACGCATGGAAATATGCCAATGATTCTTTCAGAAGAACTTTTATTCTGACGCTGCAAAAATCTCTCGGACTTGAGGAAACACCGGGCATGAAAAATTTTTATCAAAGCAGCAGTGAAGAAACAGACATTAACTTTAAACCCAATACCCCTTTTTTAGTACTGATCTTTTTTGCGATGGTGATGGCCGCTATTCGGCTCTTTATCGATGGGGATTGGAGAAGTGAACTTACCCTGGCCATTGTGGTGGCATTTATGAGCTATACGACTGTCGTATTCTCCAAAACATTTATGGAACTGAAACGCGCTGTTCAAATCCCGGTAATGTCAGCGCCCGAACTTTTTGAAAGCTGTTTCAATGAACTGATCGAATCAGCCTTAAATCCGGTGAAAGTTAAAAAGGGATGGTGTAGAGAAGATAAAACTATACCGCCGCGCTTTAATAAAATAGTTATCGTTATTGACAACATTGATCGCTGCTCGAAAGAATCCGCCTATGATCTTTTAACAAATACCAAGAATTTTATCAATTCCAATCACCAGGTTGTGTTCCTGCTGCCAATGGATGACGATGCCCTAAAAAAGCATCTTTTTAAGTTAGACGCTGTTGCAGGGGATCAGGCTGAAGAGTTTCTGAGAAAGTATTTCAATGTAGTAGTGCGCATGAAGAATTTCAGGAATACTGAGATTTTTGATTTCGCAAACAAAATTAACGTCAAATACAAACTGGGACTTGCGAAAGATACGGTGAACATTATCGCCAGGGAATACGCTAAAAATCCTCGCAGGATTATTCAGTTTTACAACAACCTAACTGCCGAGCTTAAAATGATGACCCTAAAGCACGGAAAGGAATTTTGCGAAACGAATGAAGCAGCAATTTGTAAACTGCTAATCATACGTGAACAATGGGATTCAGAATTTAAAACGATCTGTAGCCACCCAAAACGTTTTCTGGATACCCAAGTCCCGCTTGTTCCCAAAGAAGATGCGGAGAACAATGCAGCCACTGCGGCTGATAGTTACGAGGCTTTCATCAGATTAACCAATGTCAGCACACGAAACCTTAAACTGGAAGATCTGCGAAAAATATTGTTGAATGCGGATAATTACGCAGAGTTTCCGGAAGGCCTTGCTAAAGCGGCGGCTGATGCTGATCTGGATGCCATCCAAAAAGTACTTGCTGACAGCGACTATGACATAGACAAAGCGCTAACCCATTTGCTGTTCAATTTGCAGGCTGCTGTAGAGAATGAGTTATATGGAACAGACGTTTCTGAAACCATGAACCAGCTGATGGGAATACTTTTGGTAATACCTGAACCGGATAAAAGCCATTTCCGAAATTTCGAGACCCACATTGAGCAACATTTAGATAAGGTCATTCCATTGACAAAGAATTTTGAGCGCCTGGTGAAATTCAATCAGCTGGCACTAGCAAAGCAGATGTCGTTCGTAGAAAGTGGACTATCTAAGTATTTCAAATCATATGATCCGAAACACGACGATGAATTTACGGATTCTGATCATGAACTTTATCAGCAGTATCTTTTAGTAGCAGATGATGAACAGATCACTAAAGCAGCAGGATTTTTTCTTAGATTTCTGGAATCCAGACAAAAAGGGCAACGGATTTTAAATGATCTGCCGCCAGGCCAGTTTGATTTGCTTTATAACGAACGCGTGATTACCGAAGCATTTTCGGATGAAAGAGTGATGGCTTGGTCGGATCCCAACTTCGATGACTGGCTGTCGCTGATCGAAAAGTTACAGGATCCCAAGACATTCATCGGCTGGTTGCTGGGAAATGCCGGAAGAAATCTTGAAAATTTTCCAGAAGAGACTTACGCTTACATCTCCAAGTTCAGGCAGATATTAAAAAAGGTGCCTGACTCCTATGATAACACTGCAGGCATTGAACAGCTGCATAAGATTAACGACCATATCTTTATTAAGAAAGCGAGAAAGAACAGCTACATGGAAGATATGGCCTCTGAACAGCAACCAGAAGTGTTTAGCTATTTACTGGAAAGTTTCAGAATTACTAAAGGAAGTGCTTCAACTGCCGGCTGGATCAGGGAATTTTTCAGGCTTGTTCTGCTGCCTCCTTTCGCAACATCTCTGGCTTCTTTTATGGATACCCATAAGACATCGCTGGATTTCAGAGCGCTTAAAGACCTGGTCATCTCTGTACCTTTTATTGATGAAGGAATCCATCATTTGCATATGGCTATGCTATACCACAAAGTTGGCGACGAGTCGCTGTTTAGCGACGAAGAAGTGACAGGGGTACTGAATGAGCTAACTGATAATTTAAGTAATTATGATGAGTATGCAGATTACCTAACAACACACATGAAACAATTGCGTGCAAGGAAATTAATAAAAAAGAAAGTTGACAGTATGCCCGAGGAGGAAATTGAAACTAAACCTAAGGCCCTTCAAGAAATCTTACGTGACTTACGGGCCAAAAAGGAGAATGACTAAGGCTGTTTTACTATTAAGCCAAAACACAAGAAAAATAAAGGCGATTTTAAACATTTTTTTTCATTCCATTGTAAAAGAAGAAATCCTTTGGATTTAAAGATCACGTCAATTCTATATTTGCCATATGCAAGGATTATTACCGGGTTCTCAGTTTCCTATAGAGGGTATTTTTTGCCATGACCACTTGCATTTAAAAGAATCAACTAAATTTCTCAAGTATTTGCGGTCTATTAACTGGCTCATTTTCAAACTCAAAATGAATTTCAGGGTAAAAAGTACTAATATCAACTTTTCCAGAAATTTGCTCAACATGCGGTAGATTTTTGATAAAATTGTATTTGGTAAACAAAAGCGAATCCCAATCCGGCTCATCTGTGTCATATAGCATGTGTTTCAATTCCCATTCCTTACCCATAAATGTTATAGAATTGTAGAATAACAAATATTGTTCAACAACGGACAGCTGAGCCCTAAACATTTTTATATAATCGTATTTTTCTTCATAGTTTAAAATTTTCTGCTTATTAATATATTTTACCGTCTGAAATATATGCCTAAAATAATGCCCTAGTTTATTTTGATGTCCCCTATAATAGCGCTCTTCTGCACTAAGCTTTCCGAACAAACTTTGAAAGTCTTTTTCATAAGTCTTACCCGTTATGTTATGCCGAGCTTTAGTTTTGAGTACACGATCTTCGGCAATTTGAGCAATTGTTACCACATCAACATGTTTAGAGAGATTTTTCCAAACTTTTGAATCTTTCTCCGTCGAAGGCTTCAGAAAGAGATAAAAGAGAATGAGCTTTAAAAATGATGTCTCATAATATTTTAGAAGTTGGTAAATAATAGGCTCTAAACCATTGTAAGTGCCAAAAAAAACAAAACAATAAGCAATTTCTAGATGCGCCATTTTCACCAGATCTATTTTTATCCTCGTCTGGGTTAATCGATTGCATTTGACCAAATAGTCCTTATCAAAAATGTCTGAAGGAGCCTTACTTTTAAAAAAAGGCTCAATTTCGTTAAAACACTCCTCAAATTGTTTTGTGATGCCCGAAATTGCCTCCCTCCCTATATAAACAGCTATTTCACTTTGAAAGGAAATGGAATTTAAGTTTTGCTGGTGAAGTCTAACCAATTCTATGAAACGGCTTTCGATTTGTGATTTCAAGAATTCCTTTCTTTGTACTTCGTCTATTTTCACCTGCTGTTCCTGCGTAATTTGGAATTGTCGTTGTTGTTCTTGTTGAGCAATTGTTTGAGAATGGAAGCTCATGTATATTAATATTGCTGCCAGGCCAGCTACCAAAGTTCCAATTACACCTCCAAAAAAATCACCGACCTGACCTGTAACATCCCAGGCTATTGGCAATCCAGCTGTTAAATCTAAATTACCTATTATCCAGATCAAAAAAACGATTGAACCGATTATACTCATTGTTCCAAGCAACCATAAAGAAGAAACTTGGATAATTTTAATTCTGTTGTTTCTATTCTTTTTTAGAAACCATAGGAAGTTCCTAAAAACATCATACCATTCTATTTTCTTTTTAATACGACGTTTGATTGTAGTAGACATAATAAGAGGTTAATTTTAGATGACTAATATTACAATTTTAAAAGCTATTCCAAACATTAATTCTCAAGTCATATTAATTTGATCAGGAATAGGGATCATTAAATTATTTTCCAAGATAACCTGGACCACAAATGAGACAGGAAAAACACAAGGCATCAATGGTGTTGATTGAAAACCAACATGATTAAAACTAATTTTTACTTTATAGGACCTCTTGCGTTGTTATAATAACTTGTAGGCATCCCTAAGTTGCAAATTATCATCCAGTTCAGTTGAATAGCGATTCGAACCCCACTCATAAAACACTATTAAACAGAACTTTACGATATTAACTTCGGATTACTCACCACCTGCTCACCACAATTTCCTGATTTGTATTCTGCAAATACTATTTACCAAAATTAGATAAAATAATACCGAAAATTAAAATTAAAACACCGATAAATAACCTAATAGAATTTGGAGTTTTCAAAATCAAAAAACTGAACCGAAGATACTGGCCTCAACGAGGAGCACAGGTAAGTAGCACTAACTTAAACAAGCATAATGAGAAGGCCCGACAGCTATCTTAAACTAGTCAAAAACACCCTTTAATCAATCTCTCACCTATTATTTCAATAAGAACACAGCCCACAACGCATGGAACAATGTCTCAAATGCTTAATTAAATTTAATGGATATTTTAGTGGAGAATAGCGGAGCTAATTAGTAGCATTTTTTTTGCAAAAAACCCGTTATGGACAGGCACCAAGTTCGAGATCAACGACGCCAAACAGATCATCGAGACCGGACAACTATTAAACTGATTAGTAAAATCCAAAATAGTCTATACCAAAACAATGCATTAAAGGCTTTTAGAAAAGCTGGCGCATACAATATTCCAGGTGAGTGATTTTTAAAATAGTAAGTTATTGATTTTACTGCCACTGGGATGTCCCTCCCGAATTAAATCAACTCCATACCTTCAAGGATTAATTTAAACTGATGGTGTTCCTCAATTCAGGTTCCTGAATTCTTTGGGAGTGCAACCGACCTTTGTTTTAAAAATTTTGGTGAAATGAGAGGGGTGCTCAAAGCCGAGTTCATAAGCGATCTCGCTTATCGACCTTTCTGTACTCCATAATAAGTGCTTTGCTTTGTCAATCAGTTTTAAATGGATATGTTCCTGAGTAGACTTACCAGTATATTTACTTAACAGGTCGGATAGATAATTGGCTGACAAATTTAATTGCGAAGCGCAATACTTCACATCCGGAACGCCCGTATCAATCAGGGAATCCTGAGCGAAATGATCATTTAAAAGTCTTTCAAATTTTTCCACAATATCATTTCCCGCATTTCCCCTTGTCAAAAACTGCCGGTCGTAAAACCGTGAACAATAAGACAATAGCAAATCAAGATTGGTCAGGATTAAATTATGTGAATGTTTATCGAGATTATTTCCGATCTCCTTACCGACGTTGCGTAAACAATCTTCCAAAATGTTCTTTTCAGCGTCTGAAATGTGAAGGCACTCATGAGCGTCGTACCCGAAGAAAGAATATTCGGTTAGCTTACGACCCCTGCTTGTGGCATTCAGAAAATCAGGGTGCACGTAAATAGCCCAGCCCTCTACCTTATTTTCGACTCCCGGAGTTAGCACCTGGTTGGGAGCGGTAAACATTAATGAACCCTCCCCAAAATCGTAGCTGGTCCGGCCATATTTAAAAACACCTTCGATCTTTTTACAGGCTATGGAATACAGATTAAGCCGGTAGGATGCTCCAGGTATCCTCTGCGAGCGGTCGACCCTTGCCAGGTCTATTATGGAGATAAGCGGATGCAACGGCTTATCATAATGAAAAAACCCATGCAGTTCAGCAATTGATTTGATATCTATGTACTCCATGTGACCCATGTTTATCCCTGATATAAATTTAGTAAACATAGCTGGCACTTATTCTGTTAAATGTTAAATTAAAATTATGCCAATGATTCGCCACTTATCATCAATTGCTGTCCACTGACGAAGGCGGCTGTTCCTCCTATAAAGAAAGCGCCGGCAATCAATGCCGCTTTGTTATTCAACTGTTTCATACCTCATTTTCTGTTTTAATAAGGACAACCCTTAAACCCGTCCTTAGCAATTGATTATATCATGATACCACCGCTTACTTCAATACGCTGGGCATTTACGTACCTGTTGTCATCAGATAAAAGTGATGCAACAAAAAGCCCTACATCATCAGCTACGCCAAGACGACCCAGGGCTATTCCTGATGCAAGCTGCTGCTTGTGGTCCTCATCACCCTTTCCGCCACCAAACTCGGTATCAATAGCACCCGGCGCAACACTGTTAACCCGTATCTTCCGGTCAGCATATTCCTTGGCGAAGTATCTTGTTAAACCCTCGGTTGCAGCTTTCAACGCGCCATAAACTGCAACGCCAGGAAATGCAAAACGTGCCAGGCCGGATGAGATATTGATGATCTGGCCACCATCGACCATGAGCGGTAATAGCTTTTGTGTAAGGAAGAATACGCCTTTGAAGTTGACATTTACCAATTGGTCGAAAAGTTCTTCAGTTGTATCTTTAATAAGTGTTCGCTGAGCTATTCCCGCATTATTAACCAGATAGTCGAAGCTTTCCCGGGCCCATTCTGACCTGAGCACTTGCAAGACCTGGGTACTGAAATTGCTAAACGACTGCGTTTCCGCTGAGTCGAGCTGCATAGCAACCGCCTTGCCGCCATTGTTGTTGATCTGTTCAGCCACCGCTTGTCCTTGCTCTGGCTGACTGTAATAAGTAAGGATTACGCCAAGGCCGCGTTTTGCTGCATTCAAGGCAATGCTTTTTCCTATTCCCCGGCTACCACCGGTTACCAGGACGATTTTCGATTGTTGATCTGTTGTATTCATCGTTATATATGTTGATAACACAAAGTTCTGTCTTCAGATCGCCGCCCGCTTATACATTTAAGGGTAAGAATTATACATTTCTCTGATAATCGATATTTCCGAGTCAGGATGCTTCCACTTTCGGTGGTTAAGTCGATTTTTCTGATGCGATCTGCTGCTGCAAGGACAGCCCGGACCACTGACACGGGCTAAATAGACCATATGGACTATTTTTCATTAAATCTTAACGTACCTTTCTTAGATTTACTTGAAATACACATACCATGAAAATGGAAAGAACATGATCAAAAAAATTCTGGATAAGCATTGAAAGTTTGACCTTACTTCAAATTAAGACCAATGGCTTCCCTGGCTATTGTATTTCATGCATGTCATTTTTGACCCAGCCACTCCTATTCAAATTGAATAATCAAAATAACTAAAACTTATAGACTGCTTTAAAGCATACATCAAGATCCGGACAAAACTAAATGCATTATATTGTAAATAGCGATTTTCAGACGGGTTAGCCCCTGCCTGGAAAAAAAGGACCAGGGAGCTTAGGGAAACGATTAAGCTTATGTTAAATGCTTGTCTTAGTCGTAGTTTTATTTTCGATTTTAGTTATATTGTAACAACCAAATTGTTTAGAACATGGCAGACGCAATCAGCACTACCCTATCCGGCCTTAGAGCAACAACAACTCCAGTAGCCACTACTGTCTATCAAACTACAGATTATGGTGGAGGACAATGGTATTATGATCCTTTAGATACAACATCAGTGGATAATACAGCAACAATTGTAAAGTGCACTTCTACTGGTGCGGCATTTAAAAGAATTTATGATGGTGCGTTAAATGCCTCTTGGTTCGGTGCTAAGGGTGATGGAATATCTGACGACACGGCAACCTTGCAAATGGCATTTAATGCATTGAACATCCTTGACAATAACCTAACGTTTGATTATGGCATCTACAATTTCGACGAGAATCTGATCATAGAGAGCAAACAGAATATTGAGATCAACTTTAATAATGCAGTACTATTTGATCTTGGAAAAGACATTGCTTTAACCACCAAAATTGTAAAAACACCAGTAGGTATCACGATTAGAAACTGCACCAGTATTAAGTTTTTAAACCTTAAAAGAGATGGAAATGCTGGAGCCGGCGGTCCCATATTACCAGAATCCGAAAATCAAAGACTACCTGCCCTGGATTTTGATAATTGTAAAAACTTAACCATCTCAGGATGTGAATTCAGAGGTTCTGTAGGTCCTTATATAAAAAATCTAACGCTAGGACCCGCGCATTTCATGCGCGCATCCTATCTAAGATTTAACAACTGTAGTGCTGTTGTCGTCATCGAAAACACGGTAGCAAAGGGCTGCGGTAACGGAGAAATTTTCTCCTTTGCTTCTACCAATTACATTACATGGGAAAATTGTTATCACAACCAGGCTGATTCTCCCGTAACGATCTATTCATGGGGTAAAGTTATTGATTGTAATTGGGTGACGATAAGAGGCCATAAAGTTCAAACCGCATCTCCGGGCAGTTTTGTAGATTTTCTTGGAACCAACCTCGTGTTTTCTGACATTGTGCTTAATGCACACATAGATAGCAAATTAATAGACTTAACGGCAGAATGGAACCTGTCAGGCAGAACCATAGAGAATGTGAGGATAGTCAACTGCTTTACTTCTGGAAGAGGTATAACTAGTGCCGGTGGAAGTGTTAGTGTGCCCCTATTTAAAAACATATTTGTCGATAACATTCATTGCAAAGACGGGATACTTAACGATGACACGAACCTAATGGGTTTTGAAAATATTGATGACATATCCTTAAATAATATTACAATAAACAACATAAGAAGTTTGTTTACAGCAGAAATACCTGACGCAATTAGGGATAAGGCTAATACCTATAGGTTCAATAATCTTATCTATAACTGCACCATAAAATTAGCTGCAAATGTGATTTTGCATGAAGCTAATGGTTTAACCGAATTCAGAAATTCCATTTTTAACATAAATACATTCACCACCGAAACAAAATTAGAGATCAGAGACAGATATTCAGTTTATGCACATGTACCATTAACTTCATCCAGATCACTATTCCGTTACATAAATTGTATTTTTAATGATGCAGTAATAAACATCGGATGCAATGTAGCGTTCATCGATTGTATCTTCAATAACTGCAAATTTGATACAAATGATGTCGACACATCGACCTATAGATGGGATGCGACCATATTATTTGACAGCTGTAAATTTAGGTATACCGATGATCCTGAAGTATCAAACACAGCAGATGGATTACTGTTCTTTATAAGAACCCTTTCCAAATTAAGTATCCTCAATTGCGGCTTTAGAGGAAAAACTTATAATACAGGAGGAGCAGCGATGATTTCTGTAACATCTGCAGCCACAGGCGACATCACGATTGACAACTGTACATTTGATTTAATCAGAACCGGCGCAGCAAACCCTAAATATCCGGGCATCCTCAGGGCAAACAACAATCATCCTGCAAGAGTAAACAAAGTATCAAATTGCATTTTTTCAGAGAATATGTTGTATTTGGCAGCGATAAACGGCGCCCCTACTCCGTTGCCGGCCGGGCTGGTCAATCTTAATTTAACCGGAAACAAATTCTTATCAGAAGGCAACACGCCAATTCTCTCAACAGCAACCGATGCTAGTCGCATTGCAATAAACTTAATGGATGAAACGTACTCCTCAGGTCTGAATTTAGGCTCAGTAGCTAACTATGCCAGCCAGAGCATTAAGATCAACCTAAGAAGTTCTGATCCAAGCCCAGAAACACTTTATGATGGAGGACTGGGTTCTACTTTTCAATCAAATGCTATAAATGGCTACAGCTATATTAAACAATCCGCAAATGGTAAAACAGGATGGATACAACTGGATGTTATTAAAACAGGGGCAACTGGCTTAAGGCCCACATCGAGACCGATTGGTTTTCAATACTATGATACCACATTGCTAAAGCCGATCTGGTGGAACGGAACGGTTTGGAAAGATGCCGCAGGAAACACAGTTTAAACGAATTGCCAAAAATGTAATTTCTCTTTGACACACACAAATACCTGTTCTTTCTTTTGTTTTACAAAAGCGTACACCAAGCAAGCTTACACCACGCCTTTAATCATATCATTCCAATCAAAATTAAATAAAAATGGCAGACGCAATCAGTACCAACCTATCCGGCCTTAGAGCCACAATAACCCCATCGACCACTACAGTATACCAGACAATCGACTATGGTGGCGGACATTGGTATTACGACCCTTCAGATACCTCTTCAATTGACAACACAGCAACAATTGTAACAACACCTGGTGGTGCAAGATTCAAGAGAATCTATACGAGTGCGATAAACCTTAAATGGTTTGGAGCTGTCGGAGACGGGATTGCTGATGACACTACCTTTCTTCAACTAGCTATATATACTTGTCAATCAGCGGGTATTTTTATTATTAAAATGCCATTTAAGACCAAATTCAATATTCAAGATCTAATCTTAGGTGAAAACATAAATTTTGAATATTATGGAAATACAAACGAACAAGTTCTATTTATAAACAATAAGCATACTACAGGCATACCCGTCAACGAATGGGGCATAAAAGCGCCATATCATTCGGCAATTGTTTTAGATGTAGATGAAAACTTAAATGCCGACACTTTAGAGACACCTACCAAGAGAGCCTCAACAATAGCGTTTAGAAGAAATGGTTTTTCCGCCCTACAAAATATTGTGTCAGCATTAGGCATGAAATATCACTTAATTAACTACTTAGGGATAGCAAATATTGCCGTATCAGGGACTGCAACGTCTTCTGGAATTTTAACTATAATATTAAATGGTGCTGAACATCAAATAAGTATTATGTCTGGAGACAGCACAGCAATCATTCTAAATAAGATAATTGGTTTTAATTACGGGAACTATTGGGTAAATAAAACTATAAGTGGAGTAACAGCAAGAATATTCCCTAGAAAAGAAACTGTAATTACAGTCGCAAGTAAAGTAGCTGTAGATGGGAGTTATCCTGTAACAATAGATGGTGTCGTTTATAATATACCTGTATTGGCTATTGATTCAACAAAAGCTATAGCGGTGAAGATAACGGAGTCTCCGTTAATACCTTCAAGTAAATATGTAATGTATAATGAGGGTTCTGTAGTTGCGGTATATCATGTTGATGGCGGCATTAATCGAACAACAAGTCTTCAAGTATCAACAAATGTAACAGGCGTAACCATCACCGGGACTGTTACTGGTTATTCTAATAACTACAACAGACAGGTTATGTCGCCTAATGGGAATACCGGTTTTGGAATGTGGAATGCCAGGCAATATCAGGTAGAGATAGCAAATTCACTTAGAATTTTATCGAATTCAGACGAGAACAGTGTAACCGGAACTACAGCCGTATTTGTATTAGAAAATGAAAATGCTGGTCAATATAAGGGATTTAGATTAAACCAGGTAGACCAATTGGACTTATTGGCTTCTGACAGGACTACTGTAATATTCAGAATAGATAACTCTGGAAATGTAACTAATATTAGCAGTTTAGAAACTGCTAATGTGAAATCTGACAGATTTACGTTTAAAGGTAAAACTAGATTCATAGGTACAGTTGCATCAAGTGGAGAGGATGGAGTTTATATTTCTAATAATGCAGGCACCGCATACATAGTTAGAGCTACAGATGCGGGAGGATTAGAAACTAATATTGGAAGTACATGGCATCCTACACAAATAATAAGAACAGGAACAACCGCTCAGCGGCCTACTTTATTTAGACTATTGGGCACCCAGTATTTCGACATTACACTTGGCAGGCCCATTTGGTGGAAGGGCTCAGGTTGGGTGGACGCCACAGGAACAATAGTTTAATTATTAAAACACCGTCAGGTCTGGTATAAATGCCAATACAATTTGCACAGGTCCAGCATATTGGATTAACTTATTTCGATACGACTTAGGCAAGTCCATCTGTTGGAGCGGTTCTGCGTGGAAAAATGCAAATGGAACAACTGTTTAAATTCCTTGAAAGGAGTTCTTGCCTCGGGAAAACCGATTTACAACACAATAGTAGCTGACAATTAACGTAACATCCAACTTACCCGAATCACTATGCACAACAATTATTTCTTTGTAGCTTAGTTTTCAGACCAAAAGAACGACATATGACCGTTGACATCATTGCAGATCTGAAAGCAGTACTCATCCCCCCGGCACCGGAGGAAGAAATCCATGTCCTTGGCTATTACACTAAAGGTGATGGTGGTGGTGGAATTTTTTATTGGGATAACACCTCAGTGTTAACAGATAATGGCGGCACAGTGATAAGTCCCGTTCCGGCAGTAACAACAGGGAGATGGATAAGAGTTATTGACAATTACATAAATGTAACCTGGTTTGGCGCAAAGGGCGATGGTATAACCAATGATGCCCCTACAATACAACGTGCCATAAACGTAGCTCAAGCACTAAAAGTCGATTTACATTTTAGTGAAAAAAGAGCTTATAGTGTTGGCACACCCTTACAAATCACAAATGAAATCAACCTCACTATGGGGTTATAATCAAAAATACTATCCAATTATAATCCCGATTTCGCCAGTCCACCTGCGTTGATACAAATCAAATCAAGTAATGTTACACTTAATAACATCCATGTTGACGGAAACCTCTATAAAAACAAAGGCATCCAAATCATACCTCCAATAGATACCGATATTTATAATCTAAAAATAAATGGTGGGACATTGGAGAATTTAGGAGGGGTCGGAATTTATTTGGAACGCTGTTTTAATTTTGAGATTAGGGGACTAAAATGTAATAAAAACATGTACTCCTCTGTTGAAACTGTTTCCGGTGAAGGTGAGTTAGGAAGTATTCGCGTCCAGAGTGGCACAAATGGACTGATTGAACTATGCGAGGTTAGTAATTCATATGGAAAGGGAATAGCGATGAACGGCGCAAAATCCGTCACAATAAATAAATGCCGGGTATTAAGAACCACAACTGATGCTGGTGATGCGCTTTACGTCGGTTCAGGATCAGAAAACATTATTTGGGACAACTGCTTCACCTCCGACAGTTTGGGCCATGGCATGAAACTATCCAGGGCCTGCAAAAACGTAACCGTACGGAATTGTGACATCAGTGTGCCGGAAAGATGTCAGGTCTCCGCCGTGTTCTTCCAGGGAGCCATTAATACTCGTTTTTACAACAATACAGTTACTTCATATGGAAATGCGCTTGCTCCGGTTTTACAACTAGCAGCTCATCCCGATCCAAACGGCGGTGACTGCAAAGATAATGACGTTTACGGCAACAGGTTTATAAAAGAAGCAGCAAACCATGAAAACGTACTTATACAAAACACTGGAGAAAGTGGCGTGTATTTCAATTTCGGCAATAAAATCAGAGACAACTATATAATCGGAGGCAATTCAGGAGTGTATGTCACAGATCCCCGAGATTTAACCATTACAGGTAATCAAATCGAAAACGTGCTGACACACGGCATTCGAGCCTGGGATCTCGTGTATACAACGAACAAATGGAATAACATTTCATTCAATAAAATTATTGATGCTCCTTCTGGTGCTATTTCCTTACGACTAAGAAATTCAAGAGTCCAGGGAAACTATTGTCAAAACTCAAATCCTACTGAGTCCGCCGTAAGCTATGGAATAAGACTCCTTTCAGAAAGCTTTGGTGTGATCATCTCCGAAAACATCATCAAGGGATTTAATCTCGCACAAATACAGATTACCCAGGCATCCTTGAATACAAATATCCTTGTATCTGAGAACATACTGGACTGTCAGTCTATTGCCGACTCGATCGGAGTAGATTATGGCGCAGTTTCAGGTAAAGTTATAAACAATCAATGTATTAACACCGCTCAAAATGTCATTGTTAGAGTACCTGGCCCAAACGTTATAAATATCGGAAACGGCTGACCGAACATTTAATTGCGGGTATTTTTGTTAACCCACAATAAAGCTCGCTTTCGGTAAAAGCAAAAGACTTAAGATCGGTTGATTAATTAGCGAACCTTTGAGAGCGATATTTCTACAGATGTTTCAGAGTGCCCTCCCATCGACTTGTATGTAACTGTAATAAATAAATTTATAGATACATTCAAGCGTTGGATCATTTTCTTGCGCGTATTTAAATAGAATTTCTATCTCTTTTCGTTTAAAAACCGTAGAACGTGCTTCAATTTTACCACCGATGCGTTTGGGTCTTATGTCCAGGGCTACGTTGGTAGAAAGAATTTTCCTTTCCACCAACACATCCAGTAAGCTCCTGATCATAGAAACATTGATATTACATGTATTACCAACCCATTTTTTAAGCCCACTACCTTCTTCCGCATAAAAATGGGAATCAATTAAGCCCTGGATATGATCTTTAGTTAGCTGACGTATATCATTCTCAATACCACTCTCAATGAGAATCGGCTTAAGGTAGTTATTGAGAAACAGCTTATACGTTCTAGCTGAATCTACTTTTTTCGGAATCGGATCGACATAGCCCTTTTCTTTCATAAAAAGCCTTAGACAACTATCAAAGGAATATTTTTCAGCTTCTTTTATTTGCTGCTGCATTAACAATTTTCTCTCTGCAAGCCTATTTTCAGGATCAACACCATCTTGCAAATCCTTTAATACAAGTCCCAGGATAATATTCGCTTCAATATCTCTAACTCTGAGGTTCTTTATGTAGTTGAATCTACTGTCGTAATTTGTACCTGTTTCTTTACGATACTGCGTTTTTATACCACCACCTTTAATGAGATATCTAATCAGCCATTTTTTATTACCTTTATCTTTGTAGAGGTAGGGTCCTTCAAAAGTAAACTTTACCATAAACAATTCATTTAGTTTTTGTCTCGTTTTTTATTTTTTTGTCTCGTTTTTTTTCAAAAAAGACACTCTAAGATACGAAAAACAATGAAAATGAAAAGCAGAGTATAAATGCTTATTTGATTTTGATTTAAAGTATATAATTAAAAAAGGTTACCAAATGACATCATCTATTATACATATTTTAAGTGCCGCACTGCTTACACTTTCTCTTCAGGCCTGTGGTTCATCAACCAAAATAGCCTTTAACCCTGCTGTGCCAAACCCATACAAGGTAAAAGCTAAAAACTTTGACAGGCCTAAAGCAGAGGAGCTACGTACCGGTGCCGAACAAACGGAATTGTACGTACCTTATTTAAAAGGAAAGCGCGTAGGTATGGTGGTAAACCCAACCTCTATTATTGGAAAAGAAACAACGGTAGACAGCCTGCTTACGCTTGGAGTAAAGGTGGTAAAGATATTTGGGCCCGAGCATGGTTTTAGAGGCGATGCCAGCAATGGCACTAGCGTGGATGATGAAATTGATGCAAAAACAGGCATTAAAGTGGTTTCATTATATGGAAAACATTCTGCCCCTACAGCTACAGATTTAGCTGATATTGATGTGATGATATTCGACATTCAGGATGTTGGTGTTCGTTTTTATACTTACATAAATACTTTACAGCATGTAATGGAAGCCTGTGCCGCTAATAAAAAAGAGGTATTGATTCTGGACAGACCAAACCCTAATGGTTTTTACATTGATGGGCCTATATTGGAGCCGCAGCACAAATCGGGCATTGGTTTAAAACCTATTCCAGTTGTACATGGATTAACTGTAGGCGAATATGCTCAAATGCTAAATGGCGAAGGCTGGCTTGATAATAAATTGAAATGCAAAATCAAAGTAATTAAGGTCGCCAACTATACGCATGATACTCCTTATGAACTCCCGGTAAAACCATCGCCAAACTTAAATACTGCGCAGTCGATTTTACTCTACCCTACTACCTGCTTGTTTGAAGGCACTTATTTGAACCATGGGCGCGGTACTATGTTTCCATTTACTATAGTGGGTTCTCCTTTTTTAAAGGACAAGTATACCTTTTCGTTTACTCCAAAAAGCATTAAAGGTATGTCTGAATCTCCGTTATTTATGAACCAGCTTTGTTATGGGTTGGATCTTAGGAAATACGATGTAAATGAATTTAGAAAGGAGAGGAAGATAAAATTGAGCTGGTTAATTGAGCTGTACAAGGCATCTCCAAACAAAGCAGATTTCTTTAACTCTAAATTGAGCAAACAAATGGGCACTATTGAAAAGCTTATTGGCGTTTCGAGCTTTAGGGCACAGATTATTGCCGGTAAATCTGAAGAAGAAATAAGGGCAAGCTGGGAACCGGGATTAAGTAATTACAAAACAATGCGCAAAAAATACTTGTTATATCCATAAGTAGCCACTAATGGCTATTATTAAAGACTTTGGATATGAATAGCGAGCCTAAAAAGAAAAATGAAAAGCCAAGCAGTAACTTCAGAGAAGAAGTTTCGAAGGAAAAAGTACCTGCGGGGAATAAGGCTGTAAAAAAACCTGAGGATAAGGATTATAACAAAGAAGAGGCAAACTTTAAAAACCCTGCCAAGAAAAGGGAAGAAAGCGAACAACCCGTTCATTCAATAAAAAAAGCCCCTAAAGAATAGCAGGCATTAGCTGTATATGCGCTAATTTTTTAGTTATTTTGCTACCTAAAACACTGGTTGATGAAAATAGTTTTTATGGGTACGCCCGATTTTGCAGTCGCTTCTTTAAATGCTTTGGTTGAAGCCGGATTTGATGTTGTTGGTGTGGTTACCGCAGCAGACAAACCCGCTGGTCGTGGACAAAAACTTCATGAAAGTGCTGTTAAACAGTATGCAGTATCAAAAGGTATAAAAGTATTGCAGCCCTTAAAACTGAAAGACCCTTTGTTTATTGACGAATTAAAAAGCCTAAATGCCGATTTACAGATAGTGGTCGCTTTTAGAATGTTGCCTGAAATGGTGTGGGATATGCCGGCAAAGGGAACGATTAACCTACACGCATCTTTACTGCCGCAATATCGCGGGGCAGCCCCGATAAATCATGCGATCATTAATGGAGAAAAAGAAAGTGGGGTTACTACATTCTTTTTGAAACATGAAATTGATACAGGGGATGTAATATTTTCGGAAAGTGTAGCGATCAGTAATGATGATACTGCTGGAGATTTACACGACAAGTTAATGAATGTAGGTGCCGGGTTGCTGGTTAAGACCGTAAAGGCAATAGAAGCCGGCAACTATACAGAGCAACCTCAACCACAAAGTGATGAGCTGAAACATGCGCCAAAGATATTTAAAGAGCATTGTTTAATAGATTGGAACCAGTCTGGCGATAAAATATACAACCTGATTCGTGGACTAAGCCCTTACCCTACTGCTTTTACTAAGTTAAATGATAAAACCCTTAAGGTGTTTAAGGCCGAGTTTGAAGAAAAAGAACCAGGTATCTCGCCAGGAAGCTTTTTATCTGATGGTAAAACTTATTTAAAGTTTGCCGCCAGAGATGGTTTTATCAAATTAACTGATCTACAGTATGAAGGCAAAAAACGTATGCAGGTTGATGAATTTTTAAGAGGCATGCGTTTGTAAAATCGTTATTTTACACGGTTTACCAATTCTTCTCCATTCGAAAATGCATCTACATTCTTAAATGTGATTTGGGCAATTTCTTCCACTGCTTCTTTAGTAAAAAAGCCTTGATGAGAGGTGATTAGTACATTGGGGAAAGAGATGAGGCGGGTAATCAGGTCATCCTGAATAACGTTTTCTGAATGGTCATGAAAAAACAGGGTGCTTTCCTGCTCATAAACATCGAGGCCCAAATACCCAAGCTGTCCGGTCTTTAAAGCTTTAATAACTGCTTTTGTATCAACCAAACCTCCCCTGCTTGTATTGATCAGCATTGCACCCTCTTTAAAAAGTTTAAGGGTTTCTTTATTGATCAAATGTTTGGTTGTTTCTGTAAGCGGGCAATGAAGCGCTACAATATCCGCATTATCTAACGTTTCCCGTAAAGTGCCATATTTAACGCCAAGCTCCTGAAGTTCTGTAGATGGATAAGGATCATAAGCGCTTATTAAACAACCAAAACCTTTTAAGATTCTACAAAAAGCCTTACCTATGTTTCCAGTACCTATTACAGCTACTTTGTGTCCATATAGATTAAAACCCATTAGTTTCTCAAGGGAGAAATTACCTTCACGAATGCGGTTATAAGCTTTATGTGTTTTACGGTTCAGGGTAAGAATTAGGGCTATCGCATGCTCTGCTACAGCCTCAGGCGAATAGGCAGGCACTCTTAACACAGGAATACCCAATTCATTTGCTGTTTCAATTGCCACATTATTGAAGCCCGCACAGCGCAAAACAATTAGTTTTATTCCGCCTTTATGCAGGGCCTTTATGATATCAGAATCAACACGATCATTTACAAAAATGCATATTGCGTCGAAACCTTCTGCCAATTTAACGGTTTCTTCTGTTAAGGCAGCGGTAAAAAAAGATAACCCATGACCAGTATTAAATCGACTTAGAAATTCTTCATCATATCGGTAAGTGCTAAATACAGCTATCTTCATGTCTATTGGATTATGTCCTCTAAGTTAATGACTCGATATTAATTTCTGCTATAACCAGATTAGTTTAGTGAAACATAAAGCTCGCTTTGCGTAAGCCATTTTCCTTTTACCTTACGCCACATTGCGGCGTACTTACCATGATGCTTGGCATTTTTATAATCCCATTTCCCGTTTTCCCATGCCAGATCGCCACTTTTACTGATCACAATTGTTTCGGGGATGCGTTCAAAAAGCGGACTGCTTTTAGAGAACATATATTTCCAGTCGGCGGTAATTTCGGCTTTGCCAGTGGTATGGCTACCATCGCCAGCGATCTGTACAAAATCGTCAAGCCAATATTTAGATACCCCTTCTACATCCTTTTTTGCGATGCAGCTATTTGAATCTAATCTCGCTTGCTTTATTAATAATGCCTCTGATGAATTCATAATGGTAAAATTACAAGTCTAACTTGTAATTTTACCATTGCTTATCACATCTATTTTGCCGGAGAAAGGACTAGCCATTTGTTTAGGGTATTATCCTTAGCCTGAACAACGAGCTTATAAAATCCTGAAGGATAAGCTTTAACATCGGCAAAAAAGTGCTGCTGACTAAGATCTGTTTCACCTAAAAGATGATAAGTATCTTTTCCTCCTGTTTTAAAATTATTTGTTGTTGCCAGCCAGATTTTAACCTTTCCGGTTTTCTGTAATGCTTTCCAGCTGATATCTATATGATTTTGAGTATAGATTGTTTTAAGCGCTGCGATTGATACCGGACCAATGAAAGAAGTACCATCTACTTCTTGTGCTACACTATCAGGTAGTTTGACGTTTAAATAGTTGGCTATTGAAGGCATTATATCAACCACACCAAGATCAAAATATTGGCCATAGGTGTTTAGGTTTTTATAATTGCTTACCATCCAGGTTGACCTTTGCCTGTCGGACTGTCCACCGTGTCCTTTTCCGCTTTTTTCATCACGACCATGATCTGTTGTGATAACAATTAGCCAGTCTTCCTTAAAGTTCTTCTGACGGTAACTTATTGCCTCCCAAACCTTGCCTACCTGTTTATCCAACATCGTTACAGCATTATAGAACTCAGGACTATCGCCGTGCGCATGGCCCATATCATCTGTATATTCCAGATAAATCCAGGAAAGATCAGGCGCCTTATTATGAATCGTGATAGCAGCATCAGCTATTACCTGTTCATCAATACGGTGCATATAATTTGCATTTTTATCGTGCTTAAAGCGAACAGTATCCAGTTCATAACCGTCAAAAAAGTAATCAACCTTTAGGTTTCCGGCTTCCGGTAAATTATGGCCGAGTAGTTTGGTGCGATTATCCGTCCAGCTAGAGAAAATAGCAGTTTTCTTATTGGGATATTGGGCTTTAAACAACCTGAATATGTTCTGATAGTTATAGTTAGGCTCCTTAATGTCATTGTCGGGTACATTGTGCTTATTCACCCAGGTGCCGGTTAGCAAGCTATTATAACCAACGGCAGATATGGTAGGAGTTTCACTGTAAGTACCTTTGCCACCTCCTACATACATTCGGGAATAAGATCCTGTTTGTACGATCTTCTTAAAATTAGGAAGGTTTTGGGTTTCAATTACATCGGCAGGAATGCCATCAGCAATAATGTAAACTACTTTTTGTTCTCTCTGCTGTGCATTAGTTGCTGCCGATAAGAAAAAGCAAATTGTTAAAATAAATGGGATTCTCATGGTTTGTTAATAAGTGTGTGGAAAATATTCATTTTCAACTGTTCCGTCTTCATATAGATTCAGCATTGCATAGCCAGGTGGGGTTTCCAGATAATAACCTGGGCCGGCAGATTCAGCATCACCTTTGCCCCACCAGAAACCACTCATTGCACCATTACAGCAATACAAAACATCATTATAATGCGTATTGTCCGATAAGTGATTATGTCCGCTTAAGCAAACTCTTACTTTATCGCGATGCTTCTGAAATAGGTCCTTTAGCTTCTTACAATCGGAGTGACCCCCACCTACAAGAACCTGAGTAGTACCCAAAATTGGATAGTGTGACATTAGCAATGTTGGTGTAGATACCGGTAATTTATCCAATTCTTTCTCCAACCATTCGTATTGTTCCTGATCTAATGAGATATTGCCATTGTTCCCATCAAGTACAATAAAATACCAGTTCTTTTTTGAAAAGCTGTAATATCTGTCAGGAATTTTCAAGCGTTTAACCACATAGTTTTTCCCATACATTTCATGCTCTTTAGATGGAGCCCTCCACCATGAATCGTGGTTACCAATGCAACTGTGGACTTCATATTTGTCCAGTGTTTTTATGCAATCATCCCAAATACCCCACTGCTTAATTACCTGATCATATACTACATTGTCGTACGATGCATCACCAATAGAATCACCACCATTCAAAAAGAAATCTGGTTTGTGCTTAGTAATGATATGTTTTAAGCATTTTTTAAAACGTTCAGGGGCATTTTCACCTTCTCCAATATGCACGTCGGTTATATGTGCTACAGAAAGAGCCAGCTTTTTGGTTTTCTTATCCTGGTTTTCCGGATTAGGAGCAAAGGCAGACAGGCCGCTGGTTGCTACGGCGCCAACAGCTAGTCCTGCTGCCTTTAGTAAAGACCTTCTTTTCAGTGTCGTCATCTTGTTTTTATTTCTAAATGGGCTTATTGGTCATTACCACCCAAAGACTTGTTTTAGGTTCGAATTTAATACAATTTGTTGCTGAGGAATAGGGCGATAATAATATTTCGGATCCTCAAACTTACGGGTAACATTTTCCGTAACAATAGCACCTCCACTAGCACCATTTTTCAGGTATACGGTAGCATCGGCTCCTATCTCACCAGTACGGTAATAGGTAAGCACTACTCCTAATGAATTCTTTTCCTTCTTATCTTCTGCCGGAATGGTAACAGACTTATCTATCAAAATAATATCTTCTACTCCATCTCCAGTTAAATCATACTTACCCAAACCCGGAAAATACATTCCTTCCGGGCTTTTGGTCAATAGTTTTCCTGCTTTCCACCTCATCAGATCGTCGTACCTGCTGTTTTCAAAAGCAAACTCAACCCTGCGCTCTCTTCTGATTTCCAGAATTACTCCCTGGTTCGATTCAATATTATCAAACTGTTGTTGCAATAATGGATCGGGAGATGCGTTTGCCTGTGCTAAATTTAGATTCGGCATATCTACTCTTTTTCTAATCAGGTTAACAGATTCATCTAACTGTGTTTGGTTAAGGGCACCTAATTCAGCCAGCGCTTCTGCATAGTTTAATAGTACTTCTGCATAGCGATAGACAGGAAAATCAACACCATTTAAAATTGTCTGATCAGTACTGTTTACATATCCTTTTAGTTGGTGATAACCGGTAAAGTTCTTATTTAGTTTTTGAACATAAGGCTGCACGTCTGGAACTCTAACCCAACCCGGATAAGCCATTGTTTGAGCCAGACGAGGATCGCGGTTTTCGAACTCCTTAACAAAACTGGACTTATCATAATTAGCAATGGCAGTAAAACGACTTCCATCCCTCATTAAATAGGTTTGGATAAGGTCCCTTGCAGGTGCCTGTTCATAATCACCAAATACTACCGAATTTACATTTTGGCTTATTTTTTTATCCATATCAAAAACATTAGCTAAAATCACCTCGGGGTTAGTAGTCAAGTCCTGACTTGAAAACAAAGTTGCGTAGTCCTGATTTGGTAATTCACTACTAAAAACCGAGAATTTTTTAGACGCAATTATATCCCCTGCTATCTTAACAGTAGTTTCAAGAAAGGTATTTGCAGTTGCTTTTAAATTAAGCTCTGGATGATACTTGCGGTATGTCCCTTCGTAAAGAGCTGCTCGTGAATAAAATACAGCTACTGCCCACTTTCCGGGAGTTCCGGTAGGCACGCCTTCTCTAACATTCTTATAGGCAAAATCAAGGTCAGCCATTACGCTGTCCATAACTAATGCCCGAGTATCACTCGGTTTAAATAATAATTCTTTATCATCCGGATTCAATGTGCCAGAATACCAAGGGACATTAGAAAAACGCTTTATCTTATCTAGATAGAACTGTGCACGATAATACTTGGCCAAACCAACGTAATGGTTTTTTATTTCACTGGTAACCTTTGCTTTATTGTAGTTTTCTAGAAAGTAATTGATATCTCTTAGCCTGCTCCAATTCCACCCACCGGTTATATTTTGTGCATTGGCGTTGCCTGCCATTATATTCTTTACTTCTACAGCGGCAGTAGTTGCTACATTATCACTACTTTGATCATTCAGGTAACTATCCCTATTAGGCATTAACAATAATCCATTTACATATAGAGCAAGATCTTCCTCTGTATTAAAGAAAAGACTTGGTGATATCTCGGTTTGTGGAAAACGATCCAGGTTACCCTTTTTGCAAGCAGTGGCCAAAACTGCAATTGTTGCTAGCAGGATGTATATATTCTTTTTCATAACTGATTTTTAAATGATTGTTAACTCGCTAATTATTAAAAGTCTAGATTTAAACCAACGGCATAGCGTCTTTGATATGGATATGCCCACGCACTCGATCCCTGGTTTACTGCTTCAGGATCTATATATTTTTTAATGGCAGAGAATTCATAAAGATTCTCGCCAGTAACAAATACACGAAGGCGACTAACCTTAAAGCGATTGGTAAACTTAGCAGGTAAGGTATAACCCAATGAAACATTTTTTATTCTTAGATAAGCCCCATTAAGCAAGTATTTAGTTTGCGGAATATCTAAACCTGAACCATAATTAGCATCCGCTAGCCACGATTGCATAACTGGGTAATAAGAATTAGGATTCGCATCAGCTAAGCCTGCAGCTATATAAGAAGCCGAGTGCTTTGCTCTTTGTTCAGGAGAATCTCCCGCCGCCCTGTAAAAATCAAGATTCCAGGGATATACATTCGCATAAGGTTGTTGATAAGGACCCCAGAACAGGTAATGATGAGGATAAAAATCTCTTTTCAATACACCCTGAAGGAATACTGAAAGATCAAATCCATTCCAATCCATATTCAGATTAGCACCAACACTATATCTATCCGTGCTATTACCAATAATTTTAAGATCTTTTGGATCATCTGCACTTAATCCTTGTTCTATTTTTTTGTTGCCATCCAGATCCTTGTATTTAGGCCAGCCCTGAATAATCTCAAGCGCCCCCCATGGAATTATACTTGATTCATCGAGCGCATCTATTTCAGCCTTATTCTGGAAAAGCCCATCATTCTGTAGTCCCCAAATCTCACCTATTGTCTGTCCTACACGGTAAGTAGATAATAAGTTTTGTTTGTTCTCAAATTTAGTAATCTCAGAACGGGAATCGGAAACAAAGAATTTAGTTTCGAAACTAAACGGTTTAGAACCTAAATCAAATCTGTCTCTATAGGTAACAGACAGCTCCCACCCCTTTGTCCTAAGATCGGCAGCATTTTGTTTTGGCACATCTGTACCAAGTACTCCCGGTAATTCCTGACCACGAACAAGCATACCAGTTGTATTGCGTATGAAATAATCAAAAGTGAATGACAGCTTATCATTAAAAAAACCTAAATCCGTACCCATATTAAGCGTAGAAACCCGCTCCCATGTATAGGTATTAGGATCGACATACAATCTTGGTGCCCCAGTAATAACTTGCTGTCTTGTGCCTCCGATCAAATAACGGGAAGGATCTGTTGGTAATGTTTGTATGTAGCCAAAATCGCGTAAATATGGATCAGAATCCGCATTCTGATTGCCCAAATCGCCGTAGGATGTACGCAGCTTAAATGTTGATAAAACCGAAGCCAAAGGCTTAAAAAATTCTTCTGAACTTGCAATCCAAGCCAAAGAAGCTGAAGGGAAAAATCCCCATCGGCGGCTTACGGGAAATCTGGAAGATCCATCATATCTTCCTGTAGCTTCTAAAATATAGCGATCTTTATAAGTATAATTCAGCCTACTGAAAGCACTTGTGGAAGCATATGCATTATATTCTGTTCCAAGTGTTATTTCACCTGTAGTTAATTTAAGATAAGGTACAGAGGAGGACATAAGAAAATCTCTCTGCGCATCTACAGTCGAATAATTATAATCCTCAGAATTATAACCAACCATCGCACTAAAAAAGTGATCGCCGATGGTCTTTTTATAAGTAGTATATAAGTTAAAAGCGTTGTTAAATAAATACCCATTATTCTCTCTAACATAACCATTACCACCTTCTTCCCTGATATCATTTGGCCCAAAACCGATCTTAAATTTCTTCGAATCATAATGATATTTCCATAGCTCCCTTTTAAATGAAGCATCACCATTTACTTGAAGATCACCGTTTAAAAATGAAGCAGTTGCACCTGTGATATTTTGAAAGCCAAACATTGTTTCAAGATTTTCTCCTCCATCAACTAATCTCGCTGCTAGTCTCCCTGTTGCGGTGTTTGCCCATGTTCCATCAGGATTCGTTGCTACGTCTGTTGGCTGCAGGTAATAAAGATCGGTAATACTGGCATTTGGACGTGCCCGCTTGGTTTGATAAATGTTAAGATTGTTATCTATTTTTAACCACGATAGAGGAGCAAAACCTACTCTTGATCTTAAACCATAGCGATCCCAGAAATCAGCAGCAAGCTTATTCAACCCATTTTCCTTGGTATAATCCGCAGACAAATAATAAGTTAACGGAGAATTATTTACCTGAGCTCCTCCAGAAAAAGTCAATGTATGATTTTGAGATAAACTGGCCTTGTTAAAGAAGTAATCATACCAGTTATTATCACCCATGTATGCCCATCTGTTTTTATTTGGATCGGTTGGATCGATGCGTGTATCAGGAAGTGATGGGTCATCTGATCTTTCTTTTGCCCACTTATAGTGCTCATCTGAATAATTTACATAATCCCATGGAGTATTGTCAGTGGAAGTCTCCAAAACCCTTGAATAGATATATGGATCTGTTACAGGTTTTGGAAGTACTGTTGGCTTGCCCCACGTTGTTAACGCGTTATAACTGATCAATGTTCGCCCTTCTTTACCCTTTTTAGTAGTGATAAGAATTACTCCAAAAGCGGCTCTCGCACCATAAATAGCTGCTGATGCTGCATCTCTCAATACTGTAAATGAAGAAATATCTGAAGGAGTTAATCTTAGCATATCATCATTACTTGCCGCCGGAATCCCATCAATTACAATTAAAGGTGAACCGCCGTTTATTGAAGTATATCCCCTGATATTTATTATGGGTACTGTACCGGGAGCACCGCCTCCATATGTAATATTTAAGCCCGGACTAATACCTTGCAATCCTTGCATTACATTGGAAACTGGTCGTGATTCTAATTGTTTACCTGAAATTTGGTCTATTGCGCCCGCAATGTTAATTTTCTTTTTTGTCCCGAAACCGACTACCACTACCTCCTCAAGGTTACCAAAATCTGAAGTTAGGGTTACATTTAATTGTGTTTTTCCGTTCAGGTTAATTTCTTGTTGCTTATATCCAATGTAGGAAAAGACAAGAATCGCTTTAGGATCTACATTTATTAAGGTGTAAATACCATTTGAGTTTGTTGCCGTACCCAGGTTCGTGCCTTTTACACTGACGTTAACTGATGGAATTGGCCCTTTAGTTTCGGCGTCCAAAACCACACCCTTTACGGTGATATTTTGGGCAAAACTCTTTGCTGCAAAAAACATGAAGCAAATTAGTAGTAGCTTTTTTTTCATAATTGCAATAAGATTAAGTTTGTTTGGTTTGGTATTCTAAATACTATTCGGAGCGCGGCTAAGATCCTGTTATAATGTTAACAGTAGGTTAGAACTAAATTAATAAATTAATTGAACATACATTCAATCTATAAAAATAAATTTGCGAAATAAGATTACTTTTGAGTAGTTTGGATGAATAAATTTTATCATGGGTAGAAAGAGCCTTAAAGAGGCAAGACAATTAGAAATTGTTAAGATATTTTATAAGGTTGCTAAAACGGAAGGTTACGAAAATACCTCAATAGCTAAAATTGCGAAAGTGATGGATATCAATCCAAGCCTTATTATTCACTACTTCGAAACAAAAGAAGACCTAACTTATGCCCTTATTGATTATATACTTGAAAGGTATCTGTTAATCTATACAATTAAAAATAAGGATGGAGTTACACTTGCGGACTTAAGAAAAACTATTGAAATGCTTTTCTCAAAAAAATGGAATCTGCTTTTTGATGACGGGTTGTTCTATACCTTTTATGCTCTGGCATTCAGAGAAAAAAAGATCAAAGCAAAGTATAAAACCATATTAGACTCACTTCGCTTTGCTCTTGCTTCAATGATATTACGGTGCAATGAAAAAAACTTGATTAAAATAGAGGATTCTAAAGCGGCAGCCGACTTAATTTTTGTGCTGGTTGATGGGGCATATTTTTATCTTTCTTTAGAAAATGATAAAAAGGCGTACGCAGAAAGGCTGGATTATTATAAAAGTAAGGCCTATCAGATTTTGGGAATGGACGCATTAATCCTTTCTGACGGTACTCTGAGTTCTTAACTGGCGCCCTAAAGCATATACTCCAATGAACATCCACAGTATATTGGCAACAGCGTTTGGCATATCATTGCTGTCCACCGCTGTTGCCACTAAGCATAGTCCGCCAATTATATTCAGCAATTGAAAGCAAAGTGATTCAGCAGTTATCACTTTTACGCTTAATAATAAATAGCCTACAGTGCATAAGACTACGCCGAGCCAGCCGATGCTTGTTAATATAATTTGCAGCATACTTAAAACTTGTTTAAAGAGTTAAAAGTAAAATTGCAATTTTAATATGATACCGAGGATATTTTACCGGATAATAGTTATACTGCCTTTTAATAAACCGCAGGCTCGTTTTAAATCAATTATGTAATAGTAAGTACCTACTGGCAAATCTTTCCCATTTTGTCGGCCATCAAACGGCTGCTTATATCCTGTGGACGCAAATACCCTCTGTCCGTAACGATTAAAGATCAGCACAGTCCCATCAGGATAATTTATCATATCTGGTATTTGCCAAAAGTCATTAAGCCCATCGTTATTAGGAGAAATAGCATTTGCTAATTTAGACAAACCTTCATTTTCTATAGTAACTCTTATTCTTGCAGCGGGACTCTCACATAATCCTACAACTTGTTTAACAAGATAGTTTTGGCTATTTAGAATATTAATCTTAAAAGTCCCAGAGGTACTTTGATCTAAATAGGTTCCATTTTCATTGAATAAAAAATAGGCGCCGAGTCCGGGTTGCATTACCCGAATAAAAGCATCACCAGGAGCACAAATCTTTAAATCATTTAATATTGGAGGGGATAAGATTTTATCTTCATTTAAAACAGTGTACAGAATAGTTTGTTTTGAACAGGTAACCGCATCACCAATCACAAGCGAATAATTACCTGCGGAAATATCTTCAAGCACCGGTCCAGAACCGATAGGCTGACCATTACTGTCCGACCAATAATAATAATATGGAGCCATTCCGGAAATACCAGGAGCTTTAATACTTCCCTTGCCTAGATTGCATTGATCGTTTGTGACTTTTTCTTCGTTGCGATTTATGACAGCTGCAGCAATGTTTGATATTGGTAATTCTCTGTAGAAGGATTCGCAGTTATTATTATCAGTAAGATATAATTTATAGCTTCCACCCGGTCCGATTAAAGTCATTGAATTACCAACTGTCATGCCTGAGGCATTAACCCACCTAACTCCCGAAGGTTGTAAGCCCGTGACGTTAATTGTGATAGCCCCATTTGGTTGGTCACAGGAAGAAACGACTGTACCGACAACTTGGACATCAAACCTTGTAGACGGTAATTCTTTAACTTCATAAACCTGGCTTTGCTTAGTACACCCGGAGGTATTGCTTGCTTGCAAATGGTATCTCCCTGCACCAACTCCTCTAAGATCCAAGGAATGTCCTACCTCCTGATTAGCTTGATTCAGCCATTTATATGTAGTGGCTCCAGTAACTACCAAACCGGTTACCCCACCAATTGTTGAACTACAAGCTACTGGAATGAGTTTCGCATTGGCTTCATCAATAGTAATTCCATTTGTTTCTTTGACCTGAACGGGAGCAGATGCTAAAACGGGGCATGCCGTTCCGTCTTTCACTTCAAGAACATACCAGCCTGATTGAACATTTATTAGGTCTTTTGTATTGCCTACAGTTACTCCTGCAGCATTTTTCCAGATGTAAGTAATATTTCCAGTTCCTGTTACTTTAACGTTGGTTATAGAACCATTAGAGCCAACGCAGGTTGTATTTTTAAAAATGGCGCTGGATAGGTCAATGGAAGGGCCAGTTTGATTGGTTAAAATAATTGGGCCATACCTAACCATACAATCGTTATAACTGGCCTCAACAAAGTAAGTCCCCGCTCCTGCATCAATTAAATCAAGAGAATTTCCTCTTTCCTTACCGTTCTGGTCTGTCCACTTAACTGTATAAGGAATACTTCCATTTGACAAATAAAGATAAGTGACCGAACCGTTATTCATCCCACATGATGGATTTTCGATTTTTATATCCCGATCATCAAATTTTGGCGTCCCATCTAAAATTTCATAATCATAAATTTCTGCGCAACTGCTATTCAATAAAGTTAACCGATATTTACCCGCAGGCATATTTTTTAGGTCCGGATCATTGCCTACAACCTTATTTTGTTCATCAGTCCACTCATATCCCCCAGCATTTTTAAAACGCTGTCCGATAATTGAGCCATTCTTATTCCCACAGGTAGCATTTAAAATATCAGTATATCCATACAAAATTGGCATGGTATACATTGAAGTAAAACCATTACGGGTCGCTGTTGCTACAATCCCCTTCTGGATATCACCTTCGTATCTCCATAAACCACTAGCATCTACATCTATTGTTGTAATATAAGATACGGGCTGACACCTCACACAGTCGTCATCCCAAAACAGCTCAACTCTTGAAAGGGGTGTAGCTGTACCGGACACGAAGGTAGCTGTCATTTGTTTAATTTCTATCTCAGGAAGCAGTGTGCTGGGCGTTACATAAACTGCTTCTTCCCGTCGGATATTCACGCAAAAAATGCTGTTACGTTGTACCAATATAGACGTTGGAGACACAACGGCTAACTGTTGTCCACTTATGACGTTTGGTTCTCCGAAATTCTCACCTCCTACCTTAACGTTATCATTTGAAGTCAAGTGAATTCCTGCTGGATATGAGGGAACTCCGGGGTAAGACTCTTTTACAATTCTATTTCCCTGAAAATTTATTCGCCCTGAAACCTTTTGAATAAAAGTCGAATACGACCCTTGTATCTTATTATCCAAAACATCAAAAGAATAAGGATAGTAATCATCCCCGTTAAAACTGAAATTATTAAAATTAATTGCGAAAATCATTCCGTCATAAAATTCGGGCAGTGAAATAGCGCCTCCATTAAAGTCATATCCAAAGTAATTATTTTGTATTAGAAAGGAGGATTCAAATAACCTATTGGGTGAGGCAAACTGGCTGGTTATACAATTTGTTCCTCCAATTATGTTTCTTTTAGCTACATCATCACCACCAATTTCAATTCTGCCTTTGCAGTAACTTAAATCAATTCCTCCATTATAACCAAAAAGAACCTCTCTGCTTGTTTTGCCATCGGGCTCAAATCCAAGAATATTTGAGAAAAATTTAAGGTTTTCAACACCTGACTCCGATAGATCTATTCCATTTTTTATTGAAATTGGAGAAGTAGAAATAGCATAACCGTTATTAACTATTACGTTTCCTTTTCCTGGAGCACCAATTTGAATATTTTTGGCATTTTCAGCATATATGGCTGGAGCTGGAGCTATTAATTCGCCATCTAGTCCATAGATTATACTCCCTTGAAAATCTCGTATATAACATCCATAAAGTTCAAATCTATCTATATCAACAAGAACAAAAGCACCAAAAGGTAGAGTTAGACTTTGGGGCTGGATAATTACTTTGGCATTACTAATACCAAAACTACTTCCAGCTTGTGTGGTTCCATCTATGACGAGATTTGAAGTCAGATCTTCCAGACTAGTGATCAGAGTGATCGTTCTCTGATCCTGAGATGTACCGGGCAAATTAAAATAAATATAATCTTTCTCACCCACCCCGTTTGCTGCAGCCTTCTGAAGGGCTTCCCTTAACGACCCAGGGCCACTATCAGCATTGCTGGTAACTATGAAAGTTGCAGAGAAAGCACTAAAATTTAAACACAGTAACATCAACAGCAATATAAACCTCATAATAAGAGCGCGTATTAACTTACATCAGATTTCTACACCCCTGCTTTTTTTAGTACCTCTAAAGTTTTTCTTAATCCTGTTTCTGCTACTTTTTGTAAATCCTGTTTATAATATTCGGGATTATAAAGCTCAAGAGAAATGCAGCCTTTAAAACCTGTTGCTTTAAGATCTTTAAAAATCTTCGGCAGCGGCAGGATTCCATCGCCAGGAAACACTCGGTCCTTATCCTGCAAATCAGCTATTGCTGCCGGAGAAGAGGGTGCATCTGAAAATTGGAAAATAGCAATAGCATCTCCGTTTATTAATTTCAATCCTTCAAAACCACCCTCAGAAATATACATATGATAAGTATCAGGAATGATCATTGCTTTTGGATGATTAGCATCTAAAGCAATTCCCATTGCTTGACCCAGTGTTTTTACGGGTTGATATTTTACAAATACAAGAGCCGGATGAATGTTAAATTCCTTTAACCCAATTTCAATAATATCTTTATATCTATTTGCAATCCATTTCTGATTAAAGTTATCTCCGGCTGTATCTGGGATAGTTTGAATATGCTGAGCGCCTATATCCGCAGCCATACGCATTCGATTGCGTGTATCTTTCAAAGATTTGTCGAACAATTCCTGTGTAGGAGGCAATGAGTTCCATAAACCTATTACACTTGGCACAAACAGACCAAGATCTTTTATTTCTTTTCCAAGGTCCTTCAAATTACCGCCCTTTGCTTCGTATTCTTGCAATTCTCCATCCCACGGCTCAATTGCATCGTAGCCTGCTTTAGCAGCTATTTTTACTTTATCTTTTAACGATGCAGGCCTTATAGTAGCAGTATCAAGACAAACAGGCCACGGACTGGCACCTTTTTGATAACGTTTTTCCTTTTGGTCTTTTAATAATCCTGTTTCTCCAAGCACATATGTAGTTGGTGCTACAGAAACTGCGCCTGCAATAGCGCTAAGATTGATAAATTTTCTGCGGTTCATATAATTAGCTAAAGGTTTTATAATTCGGTTTTCACGAATATAAAAATATTACAATCTTTTTAAGGCTCCTTATTGTTTAAAAGTCCAATGCTAATCTCTGTTTTTCTTGTAAGGGCACTAATAGTTAAAGTACTTTCGTATGGTAAACCATAATAATCCCTGCCATCAATTACGGCATCATTGTTAAGGTCTACCCATTTAAAATTCCCTGGAGCTGCATTATTCTGTTTTGCTGCAGCATTTACTTCAGTATCAGACTGAAAGATTCCCGAAATAGCATACCCCATATAAAAGCCGTTGTTCGGCACAGCTGCATTTCTAAATGTATTCGTTTTGTTACTATAAAAGGCTTCAATATAGTACCTTCCGGGTGCTAGTCTCTTTAAGCTTGCTTTGCCGGCAGCATTTGTTTTTTCGCTATAAGCTATATTCCCATCGGCATAATTCATTTGCGAAGCATAAAGATTCACTGTTGCCCCGGAAATTACCTCTCCTTTAGGTTTGGCAACACTCCATTTAGAACCATCCCATACGGTAACCTCGATGGTTGTTGTATGCAATTCATCAGTAGTAGTTGTAGGGCTCAGTGACGATTTTATTGCATGCACCGCATCATTGTCGTTGTATATGATTTGCTTACCTCCCACCTGCACTCCATTTATCCATATGGTATCTGCAACACGACTAATTTTTAACTCCTTCCCGCTCAAAGCACTAAAGATTCTTTTATTGTACAATTCATAATGGTTCAATGCCCCCCTTACAATATGATCTTTAACCACTGTTGGAGTAACCGGCACATCATCATTTAAAAATGCGAACACAGTAATTCCATCCGATACTTCCTCTTTAGTAAGTGAAAGTTTTTTAAGGGCATTAATAAAATTGCTGATGCTATCTGCACCCGCGAGTTCAGAGGTAATATCTTTAATTAGCTGTTGAGGTTCAAGCGGCTTATATTCTGCAGATACTGATTTTTCTTTTTTACAAGAGAAAATAAAAATAAATAATAACAGAGCAGCAAATAGTTTGCAGATTCCTTTTTTGATTGAGCGAAGAGTCCCGTTCAAGGAAAACAAATGATTAAGCATAAATGAGAGCATTAAAAAGCGTTAATTCTATAACTTGCATCAAGATACGTTCTTACAAGAATAAATCAAACAACTATTTATTTGTAAACACCATATCACTGGTCATTTCCATAGGAATCGTCACACCTTCAGGCATCTTATCATTTGCTTTAATCTCCATTTTACCTTTAATATTCTGATTAATTTTTCCTTCAATTATCCAACCTGTATTCTTATCAATCTTAATAACTGAATTCATAGTGCCAGCCAGATTATACTTTAATGGCATTCCATTAATTTCCGTATAAACATCGTTATTTTTCGTGGTAAACATGGATGCTCCGCTAACGACAAATTCTTCTGCTGTAATTTCATCAAGCTTATATACACCATCTAAAGTTGCAGACATGCCTGCTTCCAATTCTGTTTTTACATTCCAGGTATCGCCTTTAGCTACTGCACGATCAGGGAACACTGCAGATAGCATTTCCAGATTACCTTTAAAAGCTTTATCACCATACGACTGCATAATCTTACTTCGCATTTGCTCTTTCTGTTCAGCAGTGAGCTGAGGGAACTTTTCAAATACTCCCGTATATAGTGCCTCTACATCCTTTACTTCCGTTATTTTACCCGCCTTGGTCATTTTAATTTGGAAAGATTTATTTTTCATCATACCAAACACAGAAGACAAAACATCTTTTTCATCGTTCTTTTCAGAATCAAAAATAGACTCTCCACCCGGGTGAATTATTTTCATTGACAAGTTTACATAACTTACGTCCATGCTATATATCCCTGCAATATCATCTGTAACAACATACTTCATTTGACCGGTTATGGTCATATTAATATTTATCGCCTGACCATTCATTGTTTGCTTTACAATGGTATTGGCAACAGTTTTCTGAGTATAAGTCTGTCCTTTAGTTAACTTTAGCTCAATCTCTTGAGTTTGCGACAGACACGAAAAACATACAAAAACAGAAAGTAAGAAACTGAAAATAATTTTCATAAGGCGTTAGTTTGGTTTCAAGAATTAGTTACAATAACTAATGTAAAATTACAGGAAAATGTGATATTCCTCCAACATCACTAATAAATCATTTATGTGTAACATTCTGCTTATATCGTTATAAATCTACTAAATATTTATTTCCTTTGTAACCGAATGAACGTTCAATTAAATAATTTCAACAGCAAGCGCGAGGCTATTTTAAATAGCACATTGGTACTCGTTAAGGAGTACGGGTTTCATGGTGCCCCTATGAGTCAGATTGCGAAACATGCTAAGGTAGCCGCAGGAACCATATATCATTATTTTGATTCAAAAGAAACACTAATTGTTGAGCTTTATATAAGAACTAAAGATCAGCTAGCGGAAGCCATACTTGAAGGCTATGATGAATCAAAATCCTATAAGGACCGTTTCTTTAAATTCATGATCAATCAATACAACTTTTATATAAAGAATGAATCTGCAATGGTCTTTCTTGAGCAATATATAAACTCCCCCTTTGCAAAGAATTTCCCCGAAAAAGAGAGCATTTTGTTTAAAGAAAAAGTAATCGGTTTTTTTCAAAGTGGAATAGATGGAGAATATTTTAAAAAAATAGATCCGAGATTGCTCGGACCAACAATAAGAGGCACGTTAGTTGCGGCTGCAAACTTCAGATTATCAGAGCATATGATATACTCTGAAGAGGACATTACGGAGGTGGTGCAGATTGTTTGGGACGGAATTAAAAGACAATAATATATATAATGGCTTTAACTATACACAATTCCCCTTTTAAATATGAAAATTCATAAATTACTCGTAATGCTTCTTATAGGTTTACCTGCCTTGCTGCCCGAAAAATTAGCAGCACAAACGGTAAACAATGATAAACAGCTCAGCAATGCTACACTTCAGGAAGTGATAGATTATGCACTAAATAACAGACCGGGAGTGAAACAATCTCAGATCGATGAAGAGATTGGCGAGCGCGATATCAAATCTGCACTGTCCGGATGGTTCCCTCAAATTAATGGTAATGCAAATTATAACAACAACCTAAAGCAACAGGTAAATGCGCTTACTACGAATGGTGAGACCAACTACATTACCTTTGGTACCAAGCATACCTCGGCACTTACTTTACAGGCCGACCAGCAGTTTCTAAACGCAGGTCTTATCCAGGCTTCAAAAGCATCTAAATATTACAGACAACAGTACAAGCAAAGTACAGAAAACACTAAAATAAATACTGTTGTAGATGTAAGTAAAGCTTATTTTGATATCCTTACCAGCGGCGAACAGTTAAACATTATCAATGAAAACATAGCCCGTTTAGAAAAACAACTGAAAGATGCATCTGCTCAGTATGAGCAAGGCTTGGTAGACAAAACAGATTTTCAACGTGCACAAATTAGCTTAAGCAACTCCAAAGCAGATAAAAAGAGAACTGAGGAATTGCTTAAATATAAATATGCTTATCTTAAAGAGATCATTGGATATGGAACTAATAAAGACTTTAGTCTTAACTTAAAGTCCGACAGCATGGAACAGGGCATTCTTATAGACACTAATGCGCAACAGGCTTATGAGAATAGGGTTGAATATCGTTTATTGCAAACCCAAAAGCAATTACAGCATTTAAATACGAGCTATAATAAATGGAGCTACCTACCCTCTATTTCGGGGTTTATAAACTATAGTTATAATTATTTAAATAATGACTTCAGCAACCTGTACGATAAATCTTTCCCAAGTTCTGTATTTGGATTAAAACTAAGTGTCCCAATTTTTCAGGGAACCAAAAGAATTCAGGAAATCAGAAAATCGGAATTACAGGAAAAAAGAATTGACCTTGATTTATTGAACACTAAAAACCGGATCAATACGCAATATGAGCAAGCAATGGCTACTTATAAAGCAAATCTGAACGATTGGAAAACAGCAAGGTCAAACGTTGATATCTCCAGACAGGTGTACAATACCATTAAACTTCAATACGATGAAGGGATTAAAACTTATCTGGATCTGATGACTTCAGAAACAGATCTGCGCACTGCACAGCTTAATTATTTAAACTCATTATACAGCCTGCTTTCTTCGAAACTAGATGTACAGCAAGCATTAGGAACAATCATCGTAAATTAACGTAATTTAATAAGAAAACTCAAATGAATACTACTAACTACATAAAACTAGGCATCGTAATACTAGGAACAGTTACATTAGCCTCTTGCGGTGGCGATAAAAACGCCGGACAACAGCAAGGTCCTCCTCCCGCTACACCCGTAACCACTTACACTGTATCAGATCAGGAAGTAATCACTACAGATTCTTATCCTGGGGTAGTGGTTGCTTTAAACGAAGTTGAACTACGCCCACAGGTTGGCGGTTACATCACCGCTATCTACGTAAAGGATGGTCAGAAAGTATCAAAGGGTCAGAAGCTATATGAAATTGACCGCACAAAATATATTGCTGCAAACAACACGGCTAAAGCAAATCTTGCGGTAGCGAAGGCTAATCGTGATAAAGCAAAAAAAGATGCCGATCGCTATACCAGACTTGCAGAGCAAGATGCAGTAGCAAAACAACGTGTTGATTATGCACTAACCGATCTGGCAAATGCAGAATCGCAGGTTGCCGCAGCACAGGCACAGTTATCGTCTGCCACCAATGACTTGCAACGCTCGATCATCGTATCGCCGTTAAATGGAACAATAGGCATCTCTCAGGTTAAATTGGGAGCTTTGGCAACACCTGGTACAACTTTATTAAACACGGTTTCGAGCAACAATCCTATAGCAGTAGACATTGCAGTTAACCAGGCCGAAATTCCTCGTTTTGTACGTTTACAAAAGAACGCTGCAGCAGTTAAAGATTCTCTTTTCAACATTCAATTGCAGGATGGCAGTATTTATACCGGTCAAGGTCACATAACTGCTATCGATCGTGCGGTTGACCCTCAAACAGGAACCATCAAAGTAAGGATCAGTTATCCAAACGCTGAAGGGAAACTTTTTGCTGGTATGACTGTAAATCTAAAAGCTTTAAATAAAGCATCAGAACATCAACTGGTAATTCCATACAAATCTGTTATAGAGCAACTGGGCGAATTTAATGTCTTTGTCGTAGGTGATAGCAGCAAAGCCGAAGCCCGCATCGTTCAACTGGGTAAACAGTTTGACAAAAGTGTAGTGGTAAAAAACGGACTAAAACAAGGGGAAGTAGTTGTGGTAGATGGTGTACAAAATGTACGCCCAGGTGCTGTAGTTACAACCGCTCCGGCCGATGCGGCCCCGGGAGCACAACCAGCAGCAGGCGCAGTTAAAAAATAGATTTAAAGAATTCAGAGATATGATATCAGAAGTATTTATAAAGCGACCCATCACAGCGATTGTGATTTCCCTTTTGATTGTTCTGGTTGGTACCATTGTGATTACCACATTACCGATCAGTCAATACCCCAATATAGCACCCCCAACGGTTACTGTAAGTGGCACCTATACAGGTGCAGATGCACAAACTGTAGAGCAAACTGTAACTACACCAATAGAAAGCCAGATCAATGGTACTCCGGGCATGAAATACATGTCATCGAACAGTACATCAGATGGCCGTTCGGCTATAACCGTTACTTTTGATGTGGGTACAAACATAGACATTGCCGCCCTCGATGTTCAAAACAGGGTAGGCATTGCAGAACCAGCTTTACCCGAAGCGGTAAGACGTTTAGGAGTGACCACTAAAAAAGCAAACAACGATATTTTGATGGTGCTTGGACTTTACTCCCCTAATGGCACTTACGATCAGAAATTCATTTCGAACTATGTAAACTTATACGTAAAAGACGCTTTATTAAGGATTAAAGGTGTTGGAGATGTGCAGGCATTTGGTCAGCCTTTTAGTATGAGGATCTGGCTTGACGCCAACAAACTTGCAAGACTGAACTTAACTCCTGCAGATGTTTCGGCTGCAATTGCAGAACAAAACTCAAGAATCCCAGGTGGTACGGTAGGTGGGCCTCCTCAAAACAGCAACCAAACTTTCGAATTCTCAGTAATCCTGGATGGTGACCTGAGTACTGAAGAACAGTTTAGAGACATTGTGGTGAAATCGGGCGCCGATGGTTCTGCAGTTTATCTAAGAGATGTGGCCAGAGTAGAGCTTGGTGAGTTTGCCTATTCAACCAATTCAAAGATAAACGGTAAAGTGTCCTCTATGATGGCCATCAACCAAACTCCAGGAGGCAATGCTGTGCAAACAGCCGATGGAATAGATAAAGCCATGCTGGAGCTAAAAAAATCTTTTCCTAAGGATCTGGATTATGTAGTGGCTTATGAAACAGTATCTATCGTAAAGGTTTCCATCAACGAGGTTGTTCACACCCTTGTAGAAGCACTAATACTGGTAACGTTGGTTGTGTTTTTCTTCCTTCAAAGTTGGAGGGCAACGCTGATCCCAATTCTAGCGATTCCCGTTTCCATAATAGGTACATTTATCTTCTTTACCCTTTTCGGATTTTCTATTAATGTACTTACCATGTTTGGTTTCGTACTGGCCATCGGTATTGTGGTGGATGATGCCATTGTGGTGGTGGAAGCGGTGCAGCATTACATGGATCATGACGGGCTTTCGGCACCCGATGCAACACGCAGGGCGATGAAAGACATTACCGCTCCCGTAATTGCCATAGCATTAATACTTGCAGCTGTATTTATTCCTGTAGGATTTATACCCGGCATGGTTGGTCAGTTGTATCAGCAATTTGCCATCACCATTGCAGTTTCGGTATTGATCTCGGCATTTATCGCTTTATCGCTAACACCGGCATTATGTTCATTGCTGCTTACACCAATGAACCTGAACAAAGACTCAAGGGGATTAAACAAGTTCTTCTTTAAATTTAATATTTGGTTTGCCAATGTAACCAGCAAATACTCTAACGGTGTAAAATGGTCTTTAAAAAAGGCTCCTTTAATGGTGATTATTCTGATTTGTCTTTATGTTGGAACCATTGGGCTATTTGCAAAGAAGCCATCTGGATTTATTCCTAATGAGGATGCAGGAGTATTTTTGATGGGTGTTACTTTGCCCGAGGGAGCCTCTGCAGCACGCACAGATGCATTGATCAAAAGAGTGACAGAAACCATACTGAAAAAATATTCCGAGGTAAAAAATGTTACTTCAATTGGAGGTATCAACATCCTCAACAGATCATTCAAATCTAATGCTGCTACATTCTTTGTGCAGTTAAAAGACTGGGACGACAGACCAGGTGATGTGGCTACCACCATTGCCAACATTTCTCAGGAATTTAAAGGCGATAAAGATGGTAGTGTAATAGTTGTTGCTCCGCCTCCCATTCCGGGATTGGGTATTAGCGGTGGTTTCTCTTTGCAGATCCAGGAAAAACAAACCGGCGACATAAAGCAATTTGAAGCCAACGTAGGAAAATTCCTTGCTGCCGCCAATCAGAGACCAGAAATTGCGATGGCTTACACCCTATTTAACGCCAGAACTCCTAATTATCAGGTTCACGTTGATCGTGACCAGGCTAAGAAAATGGGTGTTTCAATAGGCACCGTCTATAGCACTATTTCTGCATATCTTGGAAGTAGCTACGTAAACGACTTTACCAAGTACGGACGAAATTTCCGAGTTGTTACCCAAGCAGACACTAATTTTAGAAAAGGTATTGAGAACCTGAATGGGCTGTATGTCAAAAATTCAGCAGGTGCCTCTGTACCCTTAAGCTCTATAGTAAGCTACAACATAGTAGAGAAAGCTTCCATTATTAACCACTTTAACTTATTCAGATCTATTGAGGTAACCGGAGCTGCAAAACCAGGCTTTAGTTCTGGCGACGCTCTTACTGCAATGGAGGAAGTGGCAGCACAAACCTTACCGGCAAATTATTCCTATAATTTCTCTGGTTTGAGTTTAGAAGAAAAAGAAGCAGGTAATAGTACCACATTAATCTTTGCACTGATTATTGTTTTCGTGTTCCTTTTACTCGCTTCTCTATATGAAAGCTGGTCGGTTCCCTTCTCTATCCTTTTGGCTGTGCCACTTGGTTTGTTTGGAGCCATTCTGGCACTTACATTTTTGCCAAAACTCGACAATAACATATACGCACAGGTTGGTTTGATTACGTTGATTGGTCTTTCTGCAAAAAATGCGATCCTGATTGTCGAATTTGCGAAAGAACGTGTGGATTGGGGTATGGAATTAATTGCAGCTACAATTGAAGCAGTGAAGCTTCGTTTACGCCCAATTATCATGACATCCCTGGCCTTTATATTAGGGGTTATTCCATTGATTATTTCTCATGGTGCAGGTGCTGTTTCAAGGATGACCATCGGCTGGACAGTTGCTGCCGGTATGCTTTCGGCAACCATCCTTGCCATATTTATTGTTCCTGTATTATTTGTGCTAATTACTAAGCTTGCTTATGGTAAAAAGAAACTTGCAGAATTACAGGCTACCTATAAACCAGAAGAGCATAAAGATACTTTACATGCCGATTAAGCTGTAAAGAGCAAGGTTTAAACACGGAAAAAGCTGACCATATGGTTGGCTTTTTCTGCATACAAGTATTTGATAATGGATGTATTTTATTACATTACCTAACTGTTTAATCAGCATCAATATAGTTAGTTTTATTATGCGAAAATCAACACTATTAAAAACCTTGTTTAGTATCGCAAGTTTTACCCTTGCACCGTTTCAAAATATATCTGCCCAGCAAAAACCCAATATTGTATTTGTATTAACAGATGATATGGGCTATGCTGATTTAAGCTGCTATGGTAATCCGGTTATTGAAACTCCTTTTTTAGATCAGATGGCTGCCAAAGGAGTTAAGGCAACCAATTTTGCACTGGCCTCGCCAACCTGTTCGCCATCACGTGCGGCCTTTCTTACCGGTCGGTACCCTACCAGATACGATATTCCTGCGCCTTTAGGACCTGGTTCCAATCAGGGTTTACCTGCCTCAGAACTTACAATGGCCGAAATTTTAAAAACAGGTGGGTATAAAACCAATATGATTGGCAAATGGCATTTGGGCGATAAAAAAGCGAATCTACCGATGGAACAAGGTTTTGATAATTATTACGGATTGCTATATAGCCACGATTACCGCAGCCCTTATGTGCAAACTGACACCACTATTAAATTGTATCGAAACTATAAGCCCGAAGTTTATCAGCCTGCCGATAGCTCGTTGACATCATTGTACAACAATGAAGCTATAAAGTACATTAAAAAACAAAAAAAGGGAGAACCTTTCTTTTTATATCTTGCCTACAACATGCCTCATTTGCCCGTATATTTTGCTGCCCAGAAGAAGAACAGCGACTTAACACATGGGGGGGAACTTGGTTATGTTATAAACGAAATGGATAGGGGTTTAAACCAAATCTGGAAAACATTGGAACAACAAGGCTTAGCCGACAACACCATTTTTATTTTTACGAGCGATAATGGCCCCTGGACTAATTATCCTGAAAGGATGTCTGGAGATGGTAAAACCCGACAGAATCATGCTGGATTTGCCGGAGTATTTCGCGGCAGTAAAGCTACCACATATGAAGGTGGCACAAGGGTTCCATTCATTTTATACTGGAAAGGACACACGCAAGTACAGGTTCAGAAACAACTTTTTAGCAGTGTCGATTTATTACCTACCCTGGCCGAATGGAGTGGTACTAAACTACCTGATGATCTTAAAATTGATGGGCAATCAGTAGCTCCATTATTTACTAAAAAAGACGCACCCTTCCAGCATCAACCAGTATACTACGTCCATTATGGTGTTCCCGAAGTAGCGCGCGTGGGGGATTGGAAGCTTAGAAGAACCAAAGAAAGCGGAATAGAATTATTCAATCTGGCAGAAGACCCTTCAGAGCGGCTAAATTTAAATAATGATTATCCGCAGGAATCCAAAAAACTATTAAAAATACTAGACAATTATCCCGACAAGTAGGAGTTCAGCGTGGATTGAATAAGCCTTGACAGGACCTTTCCGGGGCTAAAGGGCCTAATGACACCCTAACAAGGCCCTAGGAATGCCTTGTCAACTAAGTATATAATTAAAGTGCATTTAGTTTGTCGCTAAGCAACTTAGTTACTTCGTTAAAATAGCGTTTACGACCATATCCCATTACCCAGCGGATGCCACCTAAAGCATTCGTGATAAACACTTCTTCAGCTTCTTTTAACACTTCGGGGTTTATTTGTGCTTGTATTACGGGAATTTCGTTGGTTTTGGCAATATTCATTACGACATTTCTCATTACCCCAGCAATACAACCTTCTGTTAAAGCCGGTGTATAAATCTGTTTATCGTAAACCACAAAAATATTAGAACTGATGCTTTCGCATAAAAATCCATTTTGATTCAAGATAAAAGCTTCGTCCAGGTTATACTGCTTTTTATACAACCCAGCCATTACATAAACCAAAGAATTACATGTTTTATAATTAGAGAGTTTATCAACAGGCTTAGTAAGTTCATCAAATACGTCTACAATTAATCCTTTTTTATTGAGTTCGTATGTGCTTTCGGTTAATGCAGATGCCTCCAATACATATCCCGATTTGTTACTGTTTGGCGTATATAACCCATCGCCTGCCCTGTATACAGACAATCTGAACCTTACATTATCTTTAAGTTTGTTCTTTTTACAAAGCTCATTGGTTTTTTGTTTCAGAAAATATTCATCGAACAAGGTTGCTCCTTCCATTTTAAGAGCCTTCATCCCAGCTCTTAACCTATCGGCATGCAATTCGGCAAACTTAAGTTTTCCGCCAGACATTCGCATAGATTCAAAAAGGCCATCACCATACCTGAAACTGCGGTTATCAGCAGTTATAATAGGTTGATTTTTTAATATAAATTCGTCGTTATGTAAAATGTACTCTTGCTGCATTTATTGAGGCTCTACGATATAGTTTCTCCATTTATTTAAAGCTGTATCGAAATCGGGTGGCAAAGGTGCTTCAAATTCCATATACTTTTTAGTAGTTGGATGAATAAAACCTAAAGTTTGTGCATGTAAAGCCTGGCGTGGTAAAATATTAAAGCTGTTTTGTACAAACTGTTTGTATTTATTAAAGGTAGTTCCCTTCAATATTTTATCCCCTCCGTAATTTGCATCATTAAATAATGGATGCCCTATATGCTGCATATGTGCCCTGATTTGATGTGTTCTTCCCGTTTCAAGTTGACAACTAATTAGTGTTACATATCCTAAACGTTCCAGAACGGTATAATGTGTTACAGACCACTTACCTTTTTCTTCATCATCGTAAACATCCATCACTATTCTATTTTTAGCACTACGCCCGATATAACCTGTAACAGTACCATCATGCTCTATATCGCCCCAGGCTAAGGCAACATATTTACGGGTAATGCTATGATCAAAAAATTGCTTGGCAAGTTTGGTCATAGTGATTTCGTTCTTACTAATCAGCAATAAGCCTGAGGTATCTTTATCGATACGGTGCACTAAACCAGGCCGGCCTTCATTACCCGGTAATTGTGGCAATTGCTCAAAATGAAAGGCAAGCGCATTTACAAGTGTGCCTGTATAGTTATTATATCCAGGGTGGACTACCATTCCTGCTGGTTTATTTACGACCAAAAGATCAGCATCTTCATAAACGATATCTAGTGGAATATCTTCAGGGTAAACTTCTGTGTCTCTCGGAGGATGTGGGAATACAACAGATATTTCATCTGTCGGCTTTACTTTATAGCTCGGTTTTACTGTTTTTTGATTAACCAGAACGTTTCCGGCGTCTATTGCGTTTTGAATGCGGTTACGGGAAGCATTTTCTACCCTATACATTAAAAACTTATCAATGCGCAATAAAGACTGTCCTTTATCAACAACAATGTTCAAATGTTCATACAGATCCTGCTCCTCTAATTCTACCCCGCTATTGTTGTTTTCCATTAAAATTGTGTTTTATTTCTATTAATTAATCATTAAATGCTCCTGCAATATCCCTCAATTTTAATATTTCGGGGTTTTAGCGATTTCGTTTTGCAAAACTAATCTTTAGCAACAACATATTTAGAAAAGAAATTGGCCTATTATTTGAGAAGTGCATGATCCAGACTAAATAATCTTACTATGAAAAATTTTACTGAGAACATAAAAGTAATTCTTAACTTCTTTCCTTATTTGATTAAAAAAATCTACTTCAAGCATTAATTAATACTACATAATAAAAGGCTATTTATATTTGTACAATGTTTACAGATATTTATAGCCCTATACATCAATTAAAGCACACTACAAGAAACCAGGTATTGGTTAAAAGAGATGATTTAATTGATCCTTATATTTCTGGGAATAAATGGCGTAAGCTAAAATACATCTTAAAAGATGTACAGAAAAACAACAAAACACACATAGTTACATTTGGTGGAGCTTTTTCTAATCACCTTGTGGCAACGGCAGCTGCTTGTGTCAGGGCTGGTCTAAAAAGTACAGCTTTTGTGCGTGGCGAAGTGGTAAGCAATGAAATGCTATTGCTTTGCAAGCTGTTTGGTATGAATTTAATTTTTACCGGCAGAGACAGTTACAGAAACAAACCCTTATTATTTGATTCTCATTTTGGAACGGATCCTGATGCTTATTTTGTTGATGAGGGCGGTGCCGGTGCAGAAGCTGTTAGAGGCTGCGCAGAGATTATTGCTGAACTACCTCAGGATATTGATCATCTGTTTTGCGCCGCAGGAACAGGAACCACTGCTGCAGGACTGTTAAAAGGCATTCATCAACGTAAGTTAAAAACGCAACTTCATGTAGTCCCCGTTTTAAAAGGCGGTGATTTTATTGCGGATGAAATTTATAAGCATACAGGAAACATTGAGCAACTGGTTATGCATACTGATTATCATTTTGGGGGATATGCCAAAACCCCTCCTGCTTTGATTGAGTATATTAAAAATTTTATTGCTGATGAGGGAATGCTTATTGACCCAGTATATACCTCAAAAATGTTCTTCGCTATTGATGATCTGATCAGCAATAAATACTTTAAAAAAGAAGACAAAATAATTGCCATCCATACCGGTGGTTTACTGGGAATCTGGGGTATGAAAGACAAGTTTATTTATTAACACTTGTTAGACCGAAATAGATTCTATCTCAAAAACATACTTTAAATCGTTTAAACCTAGTTTTTACTTCTAAGGGTTCAAATAGTGCCCGCATTTGTTAATTTTGGGGTTTTTATTACATTTGATACATATCAAAACATAGAAATTATGTATCAACTAACTGTAGCTCCAGAGCAGGTAAATGAAACTTTAAGCAAACACATTTTGGCAGATGGTTTTGACCTTACATACGATATGGAAAAAAGCCAGGGGGCTTATATTTATGATTCGAAATATAAGCGTTCTCTGCTCGATTTTTTCACTTGTTTTGCGTCTGTTCCTTTGGGCTACAACCATCCTAAAATGATAAACGATGAGGCTTTCAAGAAAAACCTTCTGCAGGCGGCACTAGCCAATCCTTCTAATTCAGATGTATACACGCAACAATACGCTCAGTTTGTAGACACCTTTGCAAAAATTGGTATCCCTTCATATTTACCTCATGCTTTTTTTATTGCAGGAGGTGGACTCGCAGTTGAAAATGCCCTTAAGGTGGCTATGGATTGGAAGGTTCAAAAGAATTTTGCCAAAGGATATAAAGAAGAAAGGGGTTTTAAAGTACTTCATTTTGAAAAAGCTTTTCATGGCAGAACTGGTTATACTTTAAGTTTAACCAATACGCTTCCTGATAAAACCAAATGGTTTGCTAAATTCGATTGGCCAAGAGTGTCTGTTCCGGTAGTAAAATTTCCATTGAATGGAGAAAATTTGAGGGTGGCTGTTGAAACAGAAGAAACATCCATTGCTCAGATAAAACAAGTCTTTGCCGATAATAAAGACGATATCTGTGCAATTATTGTTGAGCCAATTCAATCTGAAGGTGGAGATAATCATTTACGCGAAGAATTTTTAATACAGTTAAAAGCTTTGGCAGATGAAAATGATGCATTTCTGATCTACGACGAGGTGCAGACTGGAGTTGGCCTTACAGGTAAATTTTGGTGCCATCAGCATTATAGCGAAAAAGCCCGTCCGGATATTATTGCATTTGGCAAAAAGATGCAGGTATGTGGAATTTTGGTAGGTAACAAAGTTGATCAGATAGATGGTAATGTATTTAAAGTACCATCTAGAATTAACTCTACCTGGGGAGGCAATTTAGTAGATATGGTTCGTTCCTCGCAGATCCTTCAAATTATTAATGAAGATAACTTATGTGATAACGCTGCAGTTGTTGGCCAATATTTAAAAGAAGGACTACAAACGCTTGCCGGAAGGCATGATAAAGTAACCAATGTTCGAGGCAAGGGCTTACTTTGTGCGTTCGACTTTCCAAATAAAAGCATGCGCGATGAGTTTATAAAAAAAGGAATGCAGCATAATGTAATGTTTTTAGGCTGTGGAAATCAGACCATCAGATTCAGACCTGCGTTATGTATGGAGAGAAAACATATTGACGAAGGTTTAGCTATCATGGAAACCATTCTACCAGCTTTATAATGCAGAGAAAATATTTCAACATCCTGCTGGGTGTTATTGTTTTGGTTTTAGTTGGGTGGATGTTAAAAGGTACGTTTACCCAACCCGGAATAGATGGACTAAAAGGGGAATTTAAGGAAATTGCACACTATAGGAACGACAACAATACAGGCCCTATACAGTATGTATTTGCTGTTACCGTAAAAGACTCGGTTTGGAATGAAATGATAACCTACGGAAACTTTAAACCTCATCATAAAGGAGGAAATACTAAAGTTTATTACTTTTTGGAGGGCACACCGGTGCCAGACAAGTTATATGCAGGTAAAGTAAATTTCGACACCAATTTTAATAAATATTGTATTGCCCTTTATGAAAAAACTGCAATGGGCAATACAAGTATCGAAAAGGCTCCTTTTAAGTAATTACACAAAAGCTGAAAAACCGGTTATAGCGCGCCCCACAATAAGGGTATTGATCTCTTTGGTTCCTTCGTAAGAATAAATAGCTTCCGCATCGGCTACGAAGCGGGCTACATCGTATTCCAGTAAAATACCGTTACCCCCCATAACTTCACGTGCTCTGCTTACCACATCGCGTGTGCGCATTGAACAGAAAACTTTGGCTAATGATGCGTGTTCATCTGTAAGGAGGTTCTGATCCTGTAACTGCGACAACCGGAAACAGAGTGTTTGCATGGCAGTGAGATTAGAGAGCATTTCCACAAGGTGGTTTTGTATCAGTTGGTAAGATGCAATAGGCTTACCAAATTGCTTTCTGGTTCTGGTGTATGCAAGCGCACTTTCATAAGCGCCCCTAGCACAACCCACGGCTTGCCATGCCACTCCCGCCCTGGTCATCTTTAACACCTTTGCGGTGTCTTTAAATGAATTGGCATTTTGTAAACGGTCTTCTTCGTCAACTTCGCAATTGGTAAGCGTTATAAGCCCGTTTTGAACAATTCTTAATGCCATCTTATCCTGCATCTTCTCAACTGCAAATCCTTTTGTTCCTTTTCTAACCAGAAAACCTTTTACCTCGTTATCTTCTACATCTCTTGCCCATATTATAGTAACATCTGAAAAGGTGGAATTTCCTATCCATTTTTTTTGGCCATTTAATATCCATTTACTGCCTTGTCGCTTAGCCGTCGTGGTTAACCCACCCGCAACACCAGAACCCACTTCTGGCTCAGTTAATCCAAATGCTCCAATTATTTTCATCTGTTGCATATCTGGTAACCATTGCTCCTTTTGCGCATCGGATCCTAAAAGATATATCGATCCCATGGCCAAACCGCTCTGTACACCAAAAAAGGTAGACATAGAAGTATCTACTCTGGCCATTTCCATTGCAAGCATACCTTCCATAAGGTTTGATTTGTTGGGACATCCGTAACCTTGATAGGTCAAACCACAAATATTTAGTTCTGCAATTTTAGGAATAAGCTCAAAAGGAAATTCGGCTTTAAGCCAGTGTTTATTAACTATCGGCTTTACTTCCTTTTCCAGAAATGCTCTTACTTTTAACTGAAGAGTTCTATCTTCATCTTTTAAAGCTTCATCGCCCAGATGGTAAAAATCGCCTTCAATTGGGGGTAACTCTCTTTTTTTATGAGGTGTTCCGATCATCTTCATGAGGCCCTGCAATTGGGTTTCATCGAGATTAGCTACCGAATCTACAATTTTAGGTAAGTCTACCTTTTTAGAAAGCTCATCAAGTTTCTTAAAATCTACACTTTTAAAAAGGGTGTATGCGTTCTTTAGAGAAGAAAATATATTGGCCATATTAAACTGTTTACATATAAAACAGAAATTAACTCTTTTTGTTGGAATATGGCAATAAAATATGCTGATTAGGTAAGGTCGAAAAGGTTGTTCACCCCTAAAAGTTTACGACAGGTAAAGCCTTCGGCATAGGTTGTTCCAATTGATTTACCAAACTCACGCGCCCGGCCAATTACACTTTCAAAAAAATCCGGAGAGGAAATATAGGTATCTGGCCCATCCAATTCGGGGTTGAAGAATTGAGTTTTAAATGCTTTTATGGAAGCTAACTTAGTTTCAATATATGGAGTAATATCTATAATGATATCTGGTTTTATATAACGATCCTGAATGTATTGGAATTGTAATCGTGGTCGCCATGCTTGTTGCTGCACTCCGTTAAGCTCAGTAGTTATCTTTGGTAGTCCTGACAGGAAACAGGCATCATTAGCAAGATCTCCGGCCCTGCCATGATCAGGATGCCTATCGTGCAATGCATTGGTTAATATAATCTCTGGCTGATACTTGCGGATCATTTTGACAACCTCACGCTGATGTTCTTCATCATTCTTAAAGAAACCATCTTTAAACCTTAGATTTTCACGTGCTTGGATACCAAGTATTTTGGCCGAATCAGCAGCTTCTTGATCACGTGTTTCTGCTGTACCTCGTGTGCCGAGTTCTCCTCTGGTAAAATCGACTATCCCTACTTTTTTACCCAGGGCAATGTGTTTGGCTATAGTTCCTGAACATCCCAATTCTGCATCGTCTGGATGAACGGCAAGCACCAATATATCTAACTTCATGATGTGTGTAATTTATAAAAGATTGCTTTAAAGCAATTTCTGTATTTTCTTTTTTACTTTGGATGACAGTGGTGTGGTAAATGGGAAAAAATAGTCTACTACCTCACCATCTCTATTGATTAAATACTTGTGAAAATTCCATCTCGGAGTTGATTTTTGGGTCAGGAATTTGAAAAGCGGATGCGCATGGCTTCCACGAACCATTATTTTATCGAACACAGGGAACTTAACGCCATAGTTAACTTCGCAAAAGGTATCTATTTCTTTTCCATCCAGAGGTTCCTGCCTGCCAAAATCGTTCGACGGAAAACCCAGTACTTCGAAACCCTGAGCATTATATTCATCTCTTAAGTCTTGTAATTCTTTTAGCTGAGGGGCAAAACCGCATGCTGATGCAATATTTACAACCAGAAGTACTTTATCTTTATAATCAGAAAGATTTTTGTCGGAGCCATTAATCAGTTTTGCTTTAAATTGATGTATACTTTTGGATTTATCAGCCATAGGTTCTATTGATAAAACCCTGAAGAAATAATGATGGATTCGATATCTCTCTCTTCTTGCGGGTTATATGTACTTTTCAAATTGTGTCCTACTACCCTTGCAACAGATTGGTAAAGGAACGCGGTAAAACCTCCCTTAGTTTCTTTCACAATATCGTAGGTTGTTCTGCCCAGTTCACGATCGATCAGTTTGGTAAGTATTTGACCCTGGGTTATGGTAAGTTCTTTTATTTCTCTGTTAAACATGTCTTTAATTTCTTTATCACATTGTTTAACAAGTTTTTTCTGTTCTCTTTTTTCTTGCGTTAGGGCCAAATCCTTTTCCAGTTGCTCATATCGTTGTTTTGCATAAAGAGCGTAAGGCATAACCTTCATCACATTATACCTCAATCTGCTATAGGCAGCCCGTTCGGCCGGGGATCTGAATATTCTGACACCATATATAACAACCTCCTGTAAAGGTATCCACGGTATCATTTCGCCGTTATCATTAGTTCCGGCAACACGGATGGTATCATTTTTTCCAAGTACAGGCATCTTTATAGTAACGCCACTCACCTGCGCCTTAACACGGGCACAACTAATAATGACAATTAACAGAATAAATAACCTATAAAATTTCATAAATTTATACCCCTATAAAGGTAAAGCTAATTTATATTTTAGTTTTCATTTTCAACTCTAATATAATCTTTTAACGATAAAGAGCCATATTTTTTACGTAAATAATACAATACAAGTCAAATAATGACAAACTTAAATTTGGAAGAATTATTGCTCATATTAGTTACATCTTTATAAAAAACTTATATTGATAAAAGGGAGCGTAATCAACCGGGCAAACCAGCTCAACCGTTAATTACAAAAAACTAATAGTAAAGCAATGAACATGGAGGCTGTAGCTGGCAGAATTCATAACAACCAAAAAAGGAAACACGAATGAAAAACGCTTTAGTGATTGATTTAGAAGCAGAGAAGCAAGAGATCCTAAAAAGATACAGGGCACTTTTACGCGCCTGTAAGCCGACACTTCAAAGGGGGGATAAAAAGGAAATCAGAAAAGCATTTGACATGGCTCTGGAAAGCCACAAAAACATGCGTAGGAAATCTGGAGAGCCATATATTTACCACCCTATTGCAGTGGCTCAGATTGCAGCAGAAGAAATTGGACTTGGAACGACCTCCATTGTATGTGCATTGCTTCATGATGTGGTAGAAGATACAGACATTACTCTTGAGGATATAGAACGTGAGTTTGGAAAGAAAACAGCAAAAATTATTGACGGGCTAACTAAAATCTCGGGCGTATTTGATTACAATAGTTCCTTACAGGCAGAGAATTTCAGAAAAATGTTGCTTACTCTGGCTGACGATGTAAGGGTAATTTTAATTAAGCTGGCCGACAGACTGCATAACATGCGGACTATGGATTTTATGCCAAGGCAAAAACAATTGAAAATTGCTTCTGAAACTATTTACCTCTATGCTCCTCTTGCACACCGGTTGGGCTTATACGCAATTAAGTCCGAGCTGGAAGACCTTTCAATGAAATATCTTGAACCAGATACTTATAAATACATTGCAACTCAATTAAATGAGAAAAAAGCTGAACGAACCTTATTTATTAAAAGATTTGTTGAGCCTATAAATGAAATACTGGCAGAACAAGGTTTAACGGCAGATATTTATGGCAGACCGAAGTCTATCCATTCGATATGGAATAAAATGAAAAGTAAAAACATTCCTTTCGAAGAGGTGTATGATCTTTTTGCCATCAGAATTATATTAGACAGCGCTCCTGAACATGAAAAAGCAGATTGCTGGAAGGCATATTCTATTGTAACGGATCTTTATCGCCCTAATCCGGACAGGTTGCGCGACTGGGTTTCTTCTCCAAAAGGAAATGGCTACGAATCGTTGCACACTACTGTTATGGGGCCTAAAGGTCAATGGGTAGAAGTACAGATTCGTACACAGCGAATGAACGAAATTGCCGAAAAAGGATTTGCAGCACACTGGAAATACAAGGAATCTTCTAATGACAATGGTCTGGATCAATGGATTATGAAGGTTAGAGAGATGCTGAATAATCCGGAAGCTAATGCTTTGGATTTTCTGGACGATTTTAAGATGAATCTATTCTCTGATGAGATTTTCATTTTTACTCCTAAAGGCGCCTTGTTGCAATTACCGCTAGGTGCAACAGCACTTGATTTTGCATTTGAAATACATACTGACGTAGGCGCAAAATGTATTGGAGCTAAGGTAAATCATAAGCTTGTACCGCTTTCGTATAAGCTTCAGAATGGCGATCAGGTAGAAATTATCACTTCGAGCAAGCAAACACCAAAAGAAGACTGGCTAAACATTGTAGTAACGGCAAAAGCTAAATCTAAAATCAAATCGTCTTTAAAAGAGGAAAAAAGAAAGGTAGCTGATTTAGGTAAAGAAACGTTGGAACGCAAGCTTAAATCTTTAAAAATCACTTACAATACAGATAATTTAAATAAGCTTACTTATTTTTTTAAGCTACCATCAACCCAGGAACTTTTTATAGCTGTTGCAAATGGAAAAGTTGAAGTAAAAGACCTGAAAGATTACCTGGCAAGCGAGAAAGAGATTGAAAATAGAGGTGCCGACAGAAATGATCACCAAAAGATTGAAACGCTGCTCAACAAGGTAAAAGGTCCAGAATCTGACACTTTATTGATTGGCGAAGACCTGCAAAAAATAGATTATACTTTGGCTGCATGTTGCAATCCAATACCCGGAGATGATGTTTTTGGATTTGTAACTGTAAATGAGGGAATTAAAATCCATCGTACAAATTGCCCTAATGCAGCGCAATTAATGGCTAACTATGGGTATAGGGTTGTTAAAGCAAAATGGAATAAACAACAAGAGCTTACATTTTTAACGGGCTTACACATTATTGGAATAGATGATGTGGGATTAATTAACAATATTACAAAAGTTATCTCTAATGATTTTAAGGTAAACATGCGTTCTATCACTGTAGATACCGATAATGGTATTTTTGATGGTTCAATAATGATCTTTGTAAATGATAAGGAGCACTTAGACAACCTGATCGAAAATCTGCTTCGGGTGAAAGGTGTAACGGGAGTTACTCGCTTTGATGCCTAAAATTGCTAAAAAATCATAGAGTTTTATATAAAAAATGGTACCTTTGAAAGGAGTTTAAAAACTATGTCTACAAACCACAACAGCGAGTTGGTAAGAAAGATTTTCGAAGCCTATCTCGAAAATAAAAGCCTGAGAAAAACACCGGAGCGTTTTGCCATCTTAGAAGAAATCTATTCAAGAGATGATCATTTCGATGTAGAGACCCTCTATATCCATATGAAAAACCAAAAATACCGCGTTAGCAGGGCTACAGTATACAATACTTTAGAGTTATTGGTTTCATGTGATTTGGTTACCAAACATCAGTTTGGCAAAAACATGGCTCAGTTTGAAAAATCATACGGTTATCATCAGCATGATCACATCATCTGTATTGATTGCGGTAAAGTTGTAGAATTCTGCGACCCGCGTATTCATCAGATCCAGAGTATGGTTGGCGAACTGTTAAAGTTCGAGATCAAGCATCACTCTTTAAATCTTTACGGCGTTTGTTTTGATTGCTCTGCTAAGGCATCAATGGAAAATCAGAATGCTGCTATTAAACATGCAAGTTAAAATTCAATTATTATATTTCCATTTTTAAATTTAAATAATGACGCAAGTAGACGTGCTTCTTGGCCTGCAATGGGGCGACGAAGGCAAGGGTAAAATTGTTGACGTACTAAGTCCACAATATGATTTGATAGCTCGTTTCCAAGGCGGTCCGAACGCCGGACATACTTTAGAGTTTGATGGTAAAAAATTCGTTTTGAATACCATACCATCAGGTATTTTTAACGAAAAAACAATGAATCTAATCGGAAATGGTGTGGTAATAGACCCCATCATTTTAAAAAGAGAATTAGATAACCTACAGAAAGCCGGTCATGATCCGGTAGCAAAAGGTAAACTTGTTATTGCACGTAAGGCACATTTAATTTTGCCTACTCACCAATTGCTGGATGCAGCAAATGAGCAAAAAATGGGTAAAGATAAAATCGGTTCTACTTTAAAAGGAATTGGCCCAACTTATATGGATAAAACAGGCCGTAATGGACTGAGAGTTGGTGATACTACTCTTCCTGACTTTAAAGAGCGTTATAACAAATTGGTTGAAAAACATAAAGAGATACTTTCTCATTATGATTTCGAGTATGACCTTACTGAAAAAGAGGCTGCTTTCTTCGAGGCAATTGACTTCATTAAAAACATCCCTCATGTTGACAGTGAGCACTTTGTTAACGGATATTTAAAAGAAGGAAAAACTGTTCTTGCTGAAGGTGCACAAGGAACTTTATTAGACGTTGACTTTGGATCCTATCCTTTTGTAACTTCTTCTAACACTACTACTGCAGGCGCTTGTACTGGCTTAGGCATTGCTCCTAATAAAGTTGGAAGTGTTTATGGTATTTTCAAAGCTTATTGCACAAGAGTTGGTGGTGGTCCTTTCCCTACTGAGCTTGATGACGAGGTTGGAGAGACTTTACGTCAGGTTGGTCATGAATTTGGCGCAACAACTGGTCGTGCCCGTCGTTGTGGATGGATAGATCTTCCAGCACTTAAATATGCAATTATGCTTAATGGTGTTACTGAATTAATTATGATGAAGGCTGACGTATTAGATGGTTTTGATACCATTTATGCCTGCACACATTATGAGCACAATGGCGAAACTATTGATTATATGCCATATGACATTATCACAGTAAAACCTACACCCGTTTTAAAAGCTATTGATGGCTGGAAAACTGATGTTACTAAAGTAAGTAAGATTGAAGAGATACCGGCTAAACTTAGCGAATACATCGCTTTCTTAGAAAAAGAACTTGAAGTTCCTGTTAAATATCTTTCTGTCGGACCCGATAGAGTACAAACACTTATTTTGAATTAATTTCTCTGAAATAAAATTGAAAAAGGCGGCTATTTGTCGCCTTTTTTCGTTTATGCTATTCTGATATTCTATACATTTGCGCAAACAAAATGAAAGTACAGGATTTAGATTCGTTTAAAGAAAAAGCGTTGCAATGGGCCAACACATTTGATGTTTGTTGTTGCTATGACTCGAACAGCTATCCTGATTCTTATGGAGAATTTGACTTCCTATTGGCCGTTGGCATTAAAGAGTCGATTAATCTTAAATACGGCGTTGCTTTTGATTCCTTGAAAGAATTTTATGAAGTCCAGAAAAACTGGATGTTCGGACTACTTAGTTACGACCTCAAAAACGAGGTTGAACAATTAAGTTCAGGGAATCCTGATCGTCTTAATTTTCCCGATTTGTTTTTCTTTGTTCCCAAATACCTCATTGCAGTGGTTAAAGGAGAAACAAAGGTTATCCTTGGAGATCAAACCCTGTTAAATCAAATTGAGGAATATAGCAGTGATGATTTGGAAACCCACTCTGGTATTGAAATTCAAAGTAAGTTATCAAAGGAGCTTTATATCAAAACAGTTGAGAAGCTACAAGAACATATTATAAGAGGTGACATATATGAGGTTAATTTTTGTCAGGAATTTTTTGCTGAACACGCCCATATAAATCCATTAAATATCTATACAAAATTAAAAAAGGTATCTCCTACTCCATTTTCAGGTTTCTTTAAAATAAAAGATCAGTATATATTATCCGCCAGTCCCGAAAGGTTTCTCTGTAAAAGAGGAGATAAACTGATCTCACAGCCGATTAAAGGAACTGCCAAACGAAGCAGCAACATAAAGGAAGATGAACTTATAAAGCTCAATCTGCAGAATGATGCTAAAGAACAGGCGGAAAATGTAATGATTGTGGATCTGGTTAGAAATGATCTGACCAAAAGTGCGGTAAAGGGAAGCGTAATAGTTGAAGAGCTTTTTGGAATTTATGGCTTCACTCAGGTTTATCAAATGATATCAACAGTTACCTGCCAGTTAGATCCCGGGATACATTTTATTGATGCCATAAAAAATGCCTTCCCTATGGGTTCAATGACGGGGGCGCCGAAAATAAAAGCCATGGAACTGATAGAAGGGTATGAATTTAGCCGCCGTGGTGCTTATTCTGGTACATTTGGATATATAACACCAGAGGGAGACTTTGATTTTAATGTGATCATCAGAAGCATCTTGTATCAATCATCATCAAAATATCTTTCCTTTCAGGTTGGAGGGGCAATTACATACGCATCTAATGCTATTGCAGAATATGAAGAGTGTATGCTTAAAGCATCTGCCATAATGCAAACTCTTGAACAGAGTGTATCATAATCAATTAAAATGATGTAATCTCCATTTCGTCTCGAAAGAGGGGGGAAACCTCTTGAATAATACAGGCAAGAGATCTCCTATCGTCGAGAGGGCGAGTGCCTTAAACAATCTGTCATTGGCAATTATTTCAGGATGACAACCGCTTTATGCCCCCTTATTTTATTGGTTTCCCGGTTGTAGATTTATAGTATTTCTGTGCTTCGGGTATACTTCTTTGTATCTGTGCTATCCTTGTAGCATCACTAGGGTGAGTGCTTAAAAATTCAGGTGGTTTCTGACTACCCTGGGAGGCCGCAGCCATCCTTTGCCAGAAAGAAGTGGCACTTTGAGGATTATATCCTGCCATTGCCATAAAAATAAGCCCTAACCTATCCGCTTCCAGCTCCTGATTACGCGAATAATTAAGCATCACTAAAGGTGTTCCTACTCCATATAGAGTATTAAATACAGATTGAGATTTTGCATTTTTTGATAATGCTACATTACCGGCCACACCTAAACCTTGTGAAACCATTTGCTGCGACATACGCTCAGCCGAGTGTCCTGCAATAGCATGAGCAATCTCGTGTCCCATTACAGTAGCTAAACCGGCATCATCCTGAGTAACGGGTAATAATCCTGTATAGACTACAATTTTACCACCAGGCATACACCAAGCATTCATCTCCTTATTTTCTACAACATTTACTTCCCACTTATAGTCCTTAATCAAATCCGCATAACCATTATTATTCATATAACTTTTTACAGATAATATAAGGCTGTTCCCTACCCGTTTAACACGTTGTGCCTGGGCATTTGTTGAAGATAATACTGCTGTTTTGTTTTCGGTAAGAAACTGTGAATATGCCTGAAAAGCCATAGGCAATACCTGATCATCACTCACCAAATTTAATCTGCTTCTACCAGTTAAGGGAACGGTGGAGCACGAGGAAAACGCCAGGCCAATTGCTGTTACCCCGATTATCAATATCTTTTTCATTAGGTTAAGTTTAGTTAATTTGTTTTTTTTTAAACAGATACACTTTAGATTCTTTGCCTTTGAGTAGCCGCTCCAAGTTCTTTTGATGTGTTACCAAAATAAGTATGCAAACACACATACCATATAAGACCTCGGACTTTACTGATGAATGGATTATGAACACTATGCTCAAGGGAAAGGTAAACCCTGCACAAATAGAACTTAGTGAAACATATTTAGTCGCCAATAATACTACTACAAAAACCAGAACACAAAACATTGCTGCCGTGAAATTAACTGCCAAAATCATTCCAAAAAGAGTTGCTACTCCCTTTCCTCCTCTAAATCCGGCAAATATGGGGAACAAATGGCCCATAACGGCAGTCACACCAAGGGCAAGCTCATAATTTATAAATTGGGAAGAATTTTGGGGGCCGGTAACAGAGAGACCTATAAAGTATGCAAGTTTTGTTGCGGTGTAACCTTTTGCAATATCTATGGTCATTACAGCAATACCAGCTTTTTTACCTAGTACTCTGAATGTATTGGTTGCACCTGCATTACCACTCCCATATTCACGAACGTCTACGCCATAAAACGCCTGGCCAAGCCAAACCGCCGTTGGTATAGAACCGAACAGATATGCTAAAATAACTGCTGAAATAGAATAGATGGAAATCATAACCTAAAAGGCTTTTAAACTCATGTCTAAACTCTTAACAGAATGCGTTAATGCGCCCATGGAAATAAAATCCACTCCACAAGCAGCGTATTCTGCAACATTTTCTTCAGTAATACCTCCTGAGGCTTCCGTAATGTATTTACCATTAATTATTTTAACGGCTTCTTTAAGATCGGCAAATGTAAAATTATCTAACATTATCCTATTTACATTACCATTCTTTAAGACCTCCTGTAGTTCGGACAAATTCCTAACCTCGATCTCAATATCAAGGGTTTTGTTTTTATCTTTTAGATACTGATTTGCTGAATTAATTGCATTTGCAATACCACCGGCATAATCAACATGATTATCTTTAATTAAAATCATATCATATAATCCAATACGATGATTTACGCCTCCACCAATCCTTACAGCCCATTTCTCAAGGTACCTTAATCCGGGAGTGGTTTTTCTTGTATCTAAAAGTTTAGTTTTATAATTACTTAGAAGGGTAACCACATGATTGGTTTTTGTAGCAATGCCGCTCATACGCTGCATGCAGTTTAAAACCAGGCGCTCGGCCAACAAAATTGAATGCGTACTGCCCGATACCGTTAAAACAATATCTCCATATTTCACGGCAGTTCCATCGTTAATAAATACTTCTATGGTTAATCTAGGGTCAATATGATTGAAGATTTGCAACGCCAATTCTACTCCGGCAACTATACCATCTTCTTTAATTAGCAATTTCGCTTTCCCCTGAGCATTTGCCGGAATGGTTGATAGGGAGGTATGATCTCCATCGCCCAAATCTTCTGCAACTGCATTTTTTATAAATTGATCTATAGTTAGCTTATCCAAAACTTAAATTTAAACCCAAAAATAGCATTTTACAACTATTTCTCAGTCTCAATTCTTAATTCAGTAATAAAAAAAGCATTGCCGGCCTTTTTCATTGTAATGGAAACTCTAAAAGTTCCATTCTTTGTAACAAGAGAAAGGGCTCCGTATCTGTAATTGGGATTGGTATTTAATCGATGAATTACGGATGATTTTACAGGAATATATTTAGTAAAAAAACTTCTTAATATTTGTTCAGCTTGTGCTTTTGAATATACATCTTCCTCATCTATTATAATTAAATCGACAGAAGGAGAAAAATGTGCGGCTATTTCTTTTGAATTTCCGGCTTTAAAATTTATTGATAAGCCATCAATAATATCGCTTTGAATAGCACCAAAAGAGGAAAAGTGAATAAAAAAAACAAGTAATGAAAGTAAGGGCTTCATAATCTCTAAATAGCTAATGATCATTCTTGCACATAAACTATGCCATTAATAGCATAGAAACGACTTATAACACAAACCACTCAGTATGTGGTACTATATAATTATATTGACATGTTCTTGTAAAAACACACAAATGTTAATATGAATTTTAATTAGGTTCAAAAAAAAGACACAATAGACTTATCTTTGTTAATAAACGAAAAGTAGACAATAATGAATAATAAAAAACTAGTATTACTTATCCTTGATGGCTGGGGTTACGGAAAAAAAGACAAATCTGATGCCGCTTATGCTGCTAACACTCCATTCTTTGATTCCTTATTAAAAAAATACCCCAACTCAAAGCTTGAGGCTTCCGGGGAAGCTGTTGGTTTACCGACAGGACAAATGGGAAACTCGGAAGTTGGCCATATGAACTTAGGTGCCGGACGAGTAGTATATCAGGAACTCGGACGAATCAATAAAGCAATAAGCGATAGAACTTTGCATCAGAATGAGGTTTTACTAGATGCTTTTAATTATGCTAAAAACAATAATAAACAAGTTCACTTTATAGGCCTTGTTTCGGATGGAGGTGTTCATGCTCATATCAACCATCTAAAGGCATTATGTGATGCAGCCGACGAACAAGGACTTAAAGATGTATTTGTACATGCTTTTTTAGATGGAAGAGATACTGATCCAAACTCAGGACTTAAGTTTATAAAGGACCTTAATCACCATTTAGAAACTTCTTCAGCTAAAATAGCCAGCTTAATTGGTCGCTACTATGCTATGGATAGAGATTCAAGATGGGAAAGAGTTAAATTAGCCTATGATCTGCTTATAAAAGGAGTTGGCGAAGCTACCAGTAACCCTAGTTTCGCGATAGAGCAATCTTACAAGGACGGTATTACTGACGAGTTTATTAAGCCTGTTGTAATTACAAAAACAGATGGTTCACCTGTTGCAACTATACAACCTGATGATGTTGTTATCTGTTTCAATTACAGAACAGATAGAGGAAGAGAGATAACTTCTGTATTAAGCCAGGCTGATTATCCGGATTTTGGAATGCATAAATTGCCATTGTATTATGTGACAATGACAACTTATGATGAAAGCTTTAATAACGTGAAAGTTGTATTCACTAAAGACGATCTTTCTCAGACCCTTGGAGAGGTACTTGAAAAAAATCATAAGAACCAGATCCGAATTGCAGAAACAGAAAAATATCCTCACGTAACTTTCTTCTTTTCAGGTGGTAGAGAGCAAGAGTTCGAAAATGAAAAAAGAATACTTATTCCTTCACCAAAAGTAGCAACCTATGATTTGCAGCCAGAAATGAGTGCTGCGGGAATTACCGAAGCTATTTGTAAAGAATTAGAAACTGGCTGGCCGGATTTTGTTTGTTTAAATTTTGCAAATCCTGACATGGTGGGCCATACAGGAGTATTTGATGCTGTCGTTAAAGCTGTTGAAACTGCTGATAGCTGTGCTGAAATTGTAGTAAATAAAGGAATTGAAAATGGTTATTCGTTTATTATATTGGCAGACCATGGCAATTCAGAGTATATGATAAATGGCGATGGTTCTGTTAACACTGCCCATACGACTAACCTTGTTCCTTGTATTTTAATCGATAAAGATTTCAAAACTGTTGCTGATGGCAAACTAGGAGATATTGCCCCTACTGTTTTACAAATAATGGGTATTCAAAAGCCGGAAATTATGACTGGTAACAGTTTAGTATAAATGAAGAACACAATTCTATTATTTTTCATTCTTTTGTTTTTTATCAGCTGTAATAATTCGGCTGATAAAAAACAGAAAACTGATTTAACCTATTTTGATGTAAAGGGCTATTTTGAAAAAGAAACTGCAAGGTTAAACAAAAACAATCCCTTAATAAGCAAAACAGTAAGTATAAATGGGGCTATAGAAAGTAAGCACATTAAAATCCCTGACTGGAAAAAAGAACTAGCTCTTTTTTCAGATGCTGACATGAATAGGGCTTCATGGAAAGGTTTATTCGAGCTTAAAAAATCAAAGAATCAGGAGCTTTACTCGTCAAATAACGAGAAGGTTCCGGTTAAAGAACTTGTAGTAATTTACAAAAATAACGAGGTGTTTGGTCTTAAAGTACTAATAAAGAATACAAATTCACTGTACACGTCTATTGATACCTTGACCTACTATGCAGACAGCCTATACCAGGTAAAGAAAATGCAAAACATTAAATTACTATCCAAAAAAACATATACAATTACTGGTTCTTTCCAATAAAAAAAGACCAATGCAATTATGCATCGGTCTTTTTTTAAGCTAAGTATCCTATTATTTTAAGCTGGTTACCTGGGCTTTTACATAATCTATTAAAGATATAATGTCTTTCCGTTGTGGCTGTACAAGTAATATCTTTTGAAAATCTGAAACAGAATTATTGAATAAGGCAATGCAGGCTTTTTTCTCTACAGCCTTTTTTATCTTATAGGATTTATAAATTCCATAGTCCTTATAAGCCAATCCTCTGTTTTGTAACAATTGAGGATCTTCTTCTCCATTTATCTCTATTGCTTTCGAAAAATCTTTAATGGCAGCAAGATAAAAGTTTTCTCTCATCTGATTTAGTGATTCTTTTGGATCATTAGCCACATTTAATCTGGCTTTTCCCCTATAATAATATGCAGAGTAATCTGATGGTTTTAAAGTCAGGAAACGGCTATATGTATTTATCGCGTTTTCGTAATCGCCACACTGGTAATAAGAATAACCTAACATCTTTAGAACGTTAGAATTATTAGGGTCTTTGGTATCCGCTTTTTCTAATTGAGCCACTGCACCTTTATAATCGCCCTTTAACCAGGCCTGCATTCCCAACTTATCGTAGTTATTGTTTTGAGCAATACTACTGTTGGCCGAAATCACAAGTAATACCAGAATTGTTTGCTTGAAATAGTTCATTAATTTTTATTAAAAAATAAATATATTTAGTTTTATTCAATACCCTCACAAATTTTAAAACTTTTTTTTTCAGGTATCTTGGAATTTACATTAGGCAACTATCATACCATTTACAAATATGATATACTAAACGTTAAATAATTAAAAATATGATGGGTATCAAGATTATTATTTTTTACCTGACTTTTTAACATAGAAAACAAGTTATAGCGCTTTTGGCACAGGAGTTGAAATTATAGGTATTCAATATAATTAATAATTTCGCAAGCGACATGCTGTCAGATTGTCGTTTTTTTAATTTTAAGAAGGACTATATTAATGAGTAAACAAGATCAATTTGATTTTAGCAATGCACTACCTATCATAAATGAAGATACTGAGTTTTTTCCATTGATGTCTCAACAAGACGAAGATGAAATGAACAATGAAGAAACACCAGAGGTCCTGCCCATACTCCCACTTAGAAATACCGTCTTATTTCCAGGTGTGGTTATCCCTATTACTGTAGGAAGAGATAAATCAATAAAACTAATAAAAGAAGCTTATAAAGGAAATCGGATTATTGGGGTTGTTTCGCAGCGTGATGTTTCTATAGAAGACCCAACTTTTGAGCAATTAAATAGTGTAGGTACAGTTGCCCACATTATCAAAATGCTTCAAATGCCCGATGGAAATACTACGGTAATTATTCAGGGAAAACAGCGTTTCAGATTAATAGAAGAGGTTCAGTCAGAACCTTATATTAAAGTAACAATTAGTAAGTTTACTGAAGCTAAACATAAGAGCGACAAAGAGTTTAAAACTTTGGTTGCTTCTATTAAAGAAATGTCGAGCCAGATTATTCAACTGTCTCCAAACATCCCTAGCGAGGCCGGAATTGCGTTAAAAAATATTGAAAGCACTTCCTTCCTGATTAACTTCATATCATCTAACATGAATGCCGATGTGTCTGACAAGCAAAAAATGCTTGAAATGACTAATCTGCGTGAACGTGCCATGATGGTAATGGAACTGTTGACACTGGAGCTTCAAATGCTTGAGCTTAAAAACCAGATACAGTCTAAAGTACGAACCGATCTTGATAAGCAACAAAGAGATTACTTCCTGAACCAGCAGTTAAAAACAATACAGGAAGAACTTGGAGGCAATTCATCAGATTTGGAATATGAAGCTTTACAAGCCCGTGCCAAGAAGAAAAAATGGGCATTACACATTGAAAGTCATTTCAGTAAAGAGCTGGAAAAGCTAGGCAGAATGAATCCTGCGGCTCCAGATTATTCTGTTCAGATAAACTACCTTGAATTACTGTTAGACTTGCCTTGGAACGATTTCACTAAGGATAATTTTGACCTAAAACGTGCACAGCGCATTTTGGACAAGGATCATTTTGGTCTTGAAAAGGTAAAACAAAGAATCATTGAGTATTTGGCCGTTCTAAAGCTTAAACGTGATATGAAAGCTCCTATCATTTGTTTGGTTGGCCCTCCGGGAGTTGGTAAAACATCACTAGGAAAGTCAATTGCTAAAGCTTTAAATAGGAAATATGTTCGTATGGCTCTTGGTGGAATACGAGACGAGGCAGAAATTCGCGGTCACAGAAAAACCTATATTGGCGCAATGCCAGGCCGAATAATACAGTCTATAAAAAAAGCAGGTGCTGCTAATCCGGTATTTGTTTTAGATGAGATTGATAAAGTAGGCTCTGATTTTAGAGGAGACCCTTCGTCTGCTCTTTTAGAAGTATTAGATCCGGAGCAAAACAATGCTTTTAACGATCATTATGTTGAGGCGGATTACGATCTATCCAATGTTCTTTTCATTGCAACCGCTAACTCTTTAAGCTCTATTCAGCCAGCTTTGCTGGATCGCATGGAGATCATTGAGGTTAACGGTTACACCATTGAAGAAAAGATAGAAATTGCTAAAAAGTATTTACTTCCAAAGCAAAAGGAACAGCATGGTATAAAATCTAAAGACATTGCTTTAAAAGGGGCCTTGATTGAGAAAGTGATTGAAGATTATACTCGTGAATCAGGAGTTCGTGGTTTAGAGAAAAAAATTGGTTCACTTGTACGTGGCGTGGCTACAAAAATTGCCATGGATGAAACTTATGAGCCTAATTTAAGTGCTGAGGATGTTGAGCGCATACTTGGAGCTCCAATTTACGATAAGGACCTTTACGAAGGTAATGAAGTTGCCGGTGTTGTAACCGGATTAGCATGGACCCAGGTTGGTGGCGATATCTTATTCATTGAAGCAAGTTTAAGTCCAGGAAAAGGAAAGTTAACCTTAACCGGAAACCTTGGTGAGGTAATGAAAGAATCTGCCATTATAGCATTGGCTTATTTAAGGGCTCATGCTGAGTTGTTTGATATTGATCATTTACTGTTTGACCAATGGGATATTCATGTTCACGTTCCGGCAGGAGCTACTCCTAAGGATGGCCCATCAGCAGGTATAACAATGCTAACAGCGCTAACTTCTGCATTTACTCAACGTAAAGTAAAACCTAACCTGGCTATGACCGGAGAGATTACATTACGTGGTAAAGTTTTACCGGTAGGAGGTATAAAAGAAAAGATACTTGCGGCAAAAAGAGCAAATATTAAAGATGTAATTCTTTGTAAATCAAATAAAAAAGACATTTTAGAGATTAAAGAAAGTTACATTAAGGATCTTAACTTCCATTATGTATCTGAAATGAAAGAGGTAATTGAGATTGCGCTAACTAAGGAAAAAGTTAAAAATCCTCAGAATCTTAGTGCTAAACCAAATCCAATTGCTAACTAAGGCATAATATTTATATCGAATAATGGCTATTCGCTTTCATTTTAGTCATTAAGTACTATATTAGACTCCGGTAATTTATACCGGAGTTTTTTTTTAATCAACAAATGAACAGCAAATCTATTCTCTTATTTTCGATCCTATTTATATTAACATTTGGTGCTTTCGCTCAAACTTTCAAGAATGAGTTCGGTTTTAAAAGCGACAATGACTCTTATCTTGCACAAGGTTCTGACCGTTACTATACCAATGGTTTATTTATTGATTATCGCAGAGCGATGGATCAAAGCAAGCTAAAAAATGGACTAGAAAAGAAAATCTATGAAATATCTGCCGGACAAAGAATGTATAACCCTATTTCGGGCTATGCACCGGATCCTGAAAAACAAGACAGGCCATTTGCAGGGTATTTATATGTTGGAGGTGCCTTAAGCTGGTTCCATAGTAATGAAAGTGTACTAAAAACCAGTATAGAAATAGGAACAACCGGGCCAAATTCATTAGCTGAAGACGGACAAGAGCTATTACATAATACTGTGGGATTTTATGAGCTTGATGGCTGGCAATATCAAATCAGAGACGAGATGGCAGTAAATCTTTCAGCCCAATACACAAAGCTATTGCACCGTGCATCCAACAATGCTATAGATTTTTCATTTGATGGTTATGCAAATGTAGGTACCATATTTAGTGGAGCAGGGGCAGGAATTTTATTTAGAGCAGGTGGTATTAATCAACTGTTCAATTCCGCTTATACAAATGCAGTAATCGGAAATAATGCAAAAACAAAAGCATTGGTAAAAAGAGAGATTTTCTTTTATGCCAAACCACAATTGAATTTTGTTGCTTACGACGCGACAGTACAGGGAAGTATGTTTAACAACAATAGCCCGGTTACATTTGGTGTAAAACCTATTGTTTTTGCTCAACAGATTGGATTTAATTACAGCTCACAACGCTTCACATTTGATTTTGGAATGCTTTTTAAAACGAAAGAGATAAAAAGCACAGCTAAAGCACACCAGTATGGATCAATTAGCATGTTTTACAGATTCAATTAATTAGTCAAACTGAGGGCGCCTTCTATTTTCCTTTTTAGCTGCTGTTACTTGCTTATCTGCCAATCTTTTTCTGATAACCGATTTAGGGATTTTTGTTGGCTTTCTGTTTTTTTGAATGTGAAGAGCAGATTTCAACAATGCAATTAATTTAATAATGGTTCTTTCCTTGTTCATAAGTTGACTGCGGTCTTCTTGTGAAATAATATGGAGATTGCCTTCCTGATCTAGCCTATGCGCTAATCTTTCATTTAAAAGTTGCTTTTCATCTTCATTTAAAAAAGGTGCTGAGTGTATATTTAAAATTAGTTCAACCTTACTTGAAACTTTATTTACATTTTGCCCACCCTTACCTCCGCTACGAGAAGTTTTAAATAGCACAACTTTAACAATATCTTCTTTAGTGGGTATCATACCGCAAAAGTAATTATTTCCATTACCACGAATTTACTTTATTAGAAATTTTGATTGAAAATCATTCCTCAAATTATTAACTTTGCTTTATATGAGAAAAAACCTGGTTATAGCTATTGACGGCTATTCTTCTTGCGGAAAAAGTACTCTTGCAAAGGCTTTAGCCAAAAAACTAGGTTTTATCTATATAGACAGCGGGTCCATGTACCGTGCCGTTACCCTATTCTTTATTCGCAATAAAGTCGATATTAGCGATCCTGAGGCAGTAAAAGATGCACTTCAGCATATCGAATTGAACTTCCACTCAAGAGATTACGAATCTCATATTACGCTGAATGGCGAAGAGGTTTCTGAAGAAATCAGACAAATGCCTGTTTCCGAAAACGTTAGTGAAGTCTCGGCAAACAAAATTGTGCGTAAAGAAATGGTAAAACAGCAACAACGCATGGGTAAGTCTAAAAATATTGTAATGGATGGCCGTGATATAGGCACAACAGTATTTGCAGATGCACAGGTAAAGTTTTTTATGACTGCTGATCCTAATATCAGGGCCGAACGTCGTTTCAAAGAATTACAAAGTAAGGGAGATACAAGTACTTCTCTGGAAGATGTTTTTGAAAATCTTGCCCATAGAGATTACGCAGACACAACACGTGCAGAGAGCCCACTAACCCGGGCTGAAGATGCTATAATTCTTGACAATACAGAATTGACACAAAAAGAACAGCTCGATTTTGCCTTAGAGCAAGTTCATCAGCATTTGCCCGTCTGATTTTCTGGTCTCCAACCCCTTTATCATTACATTATTTTTCTGCAAAGCTTTAGTTACAAAAGCTGAAATAGTTTAAACATTACATTTTGATGTTTTATCTATTTTAAAGTATGAATAATTTCGCAACCCGACAGTAAATATCTTTAAAACCTGCTACAAGAATGAAAACAAAGTTCCAACCTATTTATTTTTTATTACCAGTTTTATTAATCATTAGTTCTTGTGGAAGTAATGATAAGAAAAAGGATGCCGGAGCGGCAAATCAGGTGCAGGCCTACCCTGTTGTTGCATTAACGGCTCAATCTACCTCACTTGAAACAGATTACCCTGCAACAATTGAAGGTATTCAAAATGTAGACATCAGACCAAAGGTTGATGGCTTTATTGAGAAAATTTACGTTGATGAGGGTGCAGTGGTAAAGAAAGGCCAGCGACTTTTTAGCATCAACGCCCCCCAATATGAACAATTGGTTAGAACTGCAACCGCAGCAATTAGTAGCGCCGAAGCTGATGTGAATGCTGCACAGCTACAAGTTAACAAAACAAAACCGCTAGTTGAGAAAGATATCATTAGCAAATATGATTTAGATGCTGCTCAACTTACGCTTCAAAGTAGAAAAGCTGCATTAGCTCAGACAAGAGCTGAATTGGTAAATGCAAAGGTAAACCTTGGTTACACTACAATTACTAGTCCTGTTGATGGTGTAATTGGCAGTATACCTTTTAAAACTGGTAGCCTGGTAAGTGGCAGCAGCGTTGAACCGCTAACCACCGTATCAAATATTTCAAAAGTTTATGCTTATTTCTCTTTAAATGAGAAACAACTTCTTGATTTTTCAAGGAATTATAAAGGCGCAACACTTGAGGCACAAATGAAAAACATTCCTGCAGTATCGTTGGTATTAGCTGATGGAAGTGCATATGCCGAGAATGGAAAAATTGAGTCTATAAATGGCTTAATAAATACCAACACAGGTTCTGCAAGTTTAAGAGCTACTTTTTCAAACCCCGCTAAACTTTTAAGAAGTGGTGCCAGCGCATCGGTACGTATACCTCAACACCTGGAAAATGCTATTCTTATTCCTCAAAAATCAACTACTGATTTACAAGGTAAAAAGTTTGTATTTGTGGTTGATGACAAGGGGATCATTAAAAATACGGAGATCGAAATTATGGAAAATGCAAAAGGCAATTTCTATGTTGTTACCAAAGGCCTTAAGGCCGGAAATAAGATTGTACTTGAAGGCTTTCAATCTTTAAAAGATGGTGCAGAGATTAAAGCGGAAGAGAAAAGTACAGATTCAGTATTTGCTGATCTTAAAAAATAAATAACAGTTTATCCAATCCGGCAATAGCCGGTTGAAATAGAATATATGTTTAAGAAATTTATAGAGAGACCTGTTTTATCAACAGTTATATCCATTATAATTGTAATATTGGGGATATTAGGTTTAATTACTTTACCTGTATCTCAATATCCAGAAATTGCCCCACCAACAGTTCAGGTATCTGCATCCTATCAGGGTGCTAATGCTGATGTTGTGATGAACAGTGTTGTTGTTCCGCTAGAAGAACAGATTAACGGTGTTGAGGATATGACCTATATGACCTCAACAGCCAGTAATGATGGTACAGCAACAATTACAGTAAACTTTAAACTGGGTACAAATCCGGATCTGGCAGCTGTAAATGTTCAGAACCGTGTATCAAGAGCAACCAGTTTATTACCTGCTGAGGTTACACGTTCAGGAGTAATAACTGCAAAAAAGCAAGCAAGTAATGTTTTGATTTTCGGTATTTATAGCGATAATCCATCATATGACCAGACATTTCTGCAAAACTACTCCAACATTAACTTAATACCTGAAATTAAGCGTATCAATGGTGTTGGTGATGCGAATGCTTTTGGTTTAATGGATTATACCATGCGTATCTGGCTTAAGCCAGAAGTTATGGCAACTTACGGCTTAGTGCCAAATGATATTAATGTGGTGCTTGCTGAACAAAATGTTGAAGCAGCACCCGGCCAGTTTGGAGAACAAGGCAATCAGGCATTCCAATACACATTAAAATATTCAGGCCGCTTAAAAAATGAGAGTGAGTTTAGTAATATCATTATCAGAACTGCGGCAAATGGACAAGTATTACGTCTTAAGGATATTGCAAGAATTGAATTAGGAGCTCAAAGTTATGCTAGTTCAGTAAGGTTTGATGGAAAGCCTGCACTTGGTATTGCTATAAACCAAACCGCAGGATCGAATGCAAAAGATGTTATCGAAGGCGCAATAAAGGTTTTGGATGATGCATCAGTCAACTTTCCAAAAGGTGTTCATTATGCACCACTTGTAAATGTTAATGATTTCCTTGATGCATCAATTGAAAAAGTAATACACACACTGGTTGAAGCATTTATACTTGTGTTTTTAGTTGTATTTATATTTCTTCAGGATTTCCGATCGACCCTAATTCCTGCAATTAGTGTTCCTGTGGCTATTATTGGTACATTCTTTTTCTTAAATCTTTTCGGCTTTACCATAAATCTATTAACACTCTTTGCCCTGGTTCTTGCCATTGGTATTGTTGTAGATGATGCTATTGTAGTAGTTGAAGCGGTTCATGCTAAACTCGACCATGGTTATAAATCGGCCAAAAAGGCTACTATTGATGCCATGGAGGATATCACAGGGGCAATTATATCCATCACATTGGTTATGGCTGCTGTATTTATTCCGGTGAGTTTTATCCAGGGATCTTCAGGGGTATTCTACAAACAATTTGGTTTAACTCTTGCTATTACCATCATATTATCAGCAATTAATGCATTGACATTGAGCCCTGCACTGTGTGCACTGTTCTTAAAACCGCATGAAGAGGATCATGAGAAAAAGAAAAGCTTCCTTCAAAAATTCTATGTAGGTTTTAATACTTCATTTGATATGATGACTAACAGATACAAAAGATCTGTTAAATTTCTTGCCAGAAGGAAATGGATTGCTGGTTTGGGCATCGCCATTTTCACAGTAGTTTTAGTTTGGACAATGAATACCACACCTAAAGGATTTGTTCCGAACGAGGATTTAGGTACTATTATGTCTGATATTTCATTACCAGCTTCTACTTCACAGGAACGGACAAATGAGGTCATTGCACAAATTGATAGCATTGTTCACGCTGTTCCAGAAGTTAAAAACTCCATTAGAGTAGTTGGTAGAAGTATGATCAGTGGATCTGGAAGTTCTTATGGTATGGTAATTTCAAGACTTAAACCCTGGAATGAAAGAACCCGTGATGTAAAGCAGATTATTGGTGAATTATTTGCTAAAACAGCAACTATCAAAGGCGCAAAAATTATTTTCTTTGCACCGCCAACAATTCAAGGTTTTGGTACCAGTGGAGGTTTTGAATTTCAGTTACAAGATAAAACCGGTGGTGATATTAATAAGTTTAATGCTATAGGGAATGATTTCCTTGCAGCACTTAGCAAGCGACCTGAGATACAATATGCATCTACTTCCTTTAACCCTAATTTCCCTCAGTATCAAATTGATGTTAATGTAGCTACGGTAAAACAAGCCGGACTAACTGTTACTGATGTTTTAAGTGTTCTACAGGGATACTATGGTGGTGTTTATGCATCTAACTTTAACAAATACGGAAAACAATACCGCGTTATGTTCCAGGCTGATGCGCAATACAGGGCAAATCAGGCTAGCTTAAATAACATATATGTAAGAAATGCAAGCGGGAAAATGGCACCGGTTAGTGAATTCATAACCTTAACTAAGGTTTATGGTCCACAAGCAATTTCCCGTTTTAACTTATTTACTTCCATTGCCGTAACCGGAAACCCAAACAACGGATATAGTTCTGGTGATGCGCTAAAGGCTGTACAAGAAGAAGCGGCAATACACCTACCGGTTGGTTATGGTTACGAATTCTCAGGATTATCTCGTGAGGAGATGTCAAGTGGTAGTCAAACCATTTTTATATTCCTTCTTTGCGTTGTGTTCGTTTACTTCTTACTTTGTGCACAATATGAGAGTTATATTTTACCTCTTGCAGTTCTAATCTCACTTCCTATAGGGTTAGCTGGTGTATTTATTTTTGATAAGATTTTCGGAATCGACAATAATATTTATACTCAGATTACCTTGATCATGCTTGTAGGTCTACTGGCTAAAAATGCAATTTTGATTGTTGAATTTGCCGTAGATAGAAGAAGAAAAGGCATGAGCATAGTAAATTCCGCTATTAACGGAGCAACTGCACGTTTACGTCCTATTTTAATGACATCATTTGCCTTTATTCTTGGGTTATTACCTTTAATGCTTTCAACAGGGGTTGGTGCTGCAGGTAATAAATCGATTGGTACAGGTGCCGTTGGAGGAATGCTTATAGGAACAATATTTGGAATATTTGTTATCCCTGCACTATTCATCATTTTTCAAACCTTACAAGAAAAAGTAAGTAACAAATCTCCTTTTGAAGAAGGTATTGTTAAAGAACAAGCAGAACTTGAATTCCCGGAAGTAGATACCCGTGAACATTAAATTTAATCACATGAACTTTAGATATAAATCTTATATAATCATCGGTTTTGCCACACTCTGTTTAACCGCCTGCGTAACTAAAAAATATGAACGTCCGGCTTTAAACAGCAATGATCTATACCGCGACAATACAGGAACCGATACTGCGACTATTGCCAATTTGCCCTGGAAAACTTTATTCGCTGATGGCACTTTACAAACTTTAATTCAACAAGGGTTAAATGAAAACCTTGATTTAAAGCAGGCTGTTGAACGTATTAAAATTGCTGAGGCTACATTAAGACAAAGTAAAGCTGCTTTTTTACCAAGTCTGAGTGGCGATTTATCTGTTACTGATGCTAAACAATCCAGAGCGGCATTAAACTTCCCGCCAGGAATAAATATCAATACAGAAACGCAGACCTATAAAGCACAATTAAGCACAAGCTGGGAAGCTGACATATGGGGTAAACTTAGTAGTGCTAAAAGATCAGCCTATGCTTCATTACTACAAACAGACGCGGCAAAAAGGGCAGTACAAACGCAGCTAATAGCTAATATTGCAAACACTTATTACAACTTACTTGCTCTGGATAAACAATTAGCTATTACCGCGCAAACTGTAAAAATCAGAGAAACTGATGTTGAAACTATGAAATCTTTAAAAGAAGGCGCAATTGTTAATGGAGCAGCAGTTGTACAAAGTGAAGCAAATTTATATGCAGCCCAGGTTACCATTCCAGATCTTAAAAAGAGTATCAAAGAGACAGAAAATGCACTTAGCATACTTTTAGGAAAAGGACCAGGAACTATTGACCGTACTACTTTAGATGAGCAACAGCCATATAATACTTTGGAGACGGGTGTATCTTCACAGCTATTACAAAATAGACCAGATGTGCAGGCGGCTGAATTTGCCTTTAGAGCGGCATTTGAAAATACGAATACAGCAAAAACATACTTCTACCCTGCTTTAACATTAACTGCTAATGGTGGATTATCAAGCCTTGATCTGAAAAATTTCTTTGACCAGTCTATATTTTACAACCTAATTGGAGGCATTACACAGCCTATCTTCAATAAAGGACAAAATAAAGCGAGATTAAAAACTGCTCAGGCACAACAGCAACAAGCATTTTATGGCTTTCAACAAACGCTTTTAACTAGCGGGCAGGAGGTTTCAAATGCATTATTTGCTTACCAAACGGCATCTGAAAAAGAAACAACTAGGGCTAAACAAATTGCATCTCTTACCAAAGCAGTAGATTACACAAAAGAGTTGCTTCGTTATAGTTCTGCAACTAACTATACAGATGTTTTAACCTCTGAGCAAAGCTTATTGGCTGCGCAGCTCAATGGCATAAATGATCGTCTTCAGAAACTTCAATCAATTGTTAATTTATACAGAGCCCTGGGTGGCGGTTGGAAATAAAAATCTAATTGATTAATATTACAAAAACCTGCATGAGTTTATTATTTTAGAATAATAAACTCATGCAGGTTTTTAGCGTTTTAGAATCAAAAGCGAATTTATATTCCAATGAAAATACTTATTGTTGAAGATGAAAAAACATTAGCACTCGAAATGGCCGAATTTCTTGGCAAAGAAGGATACACCATTGAACATGCCTGGAAAAAGTCATCCGCTGAAGAAAAGATCTTTGTAAATTCTTATGACTTCATTTTACTTGATCTGGGATTGCCCGGTGGCGATGGTTTTGAGCTGCTACATCAGTTAAAACAAGTTGGTGGTCGTGATGATGCGGTGATTATACTTACTGCGCGTGGCGATGTTGATGACCGGATTAAGGGCCTAGAGGCTGGGGCCGACGACTATCTGGCAAAACCTTTCTCTTTAACAGAACTTTTGGCTAGAATGCATGCTATTATCAGGCGCAAGCATAAGCTCGAGATGAATGAGATAAACGTTCACAAATTTACCCTGGATATTAAAAATCATGAAGTTTGTTTTGATGGAGAAAAGGTTAATTTGACAAATAAGGAATTTGAAATTTTCAATTACCTGGTGCTAAACAAAAACAGGGTAATTTCAAGAGTAAACCTTACGGAACATGTTTGGGGAGATATTCTGGAAATTAACTCAGATTCAAACTTTGTTGATGTACATGTTAAAAATCTACGTAAAAAACTATCAGCTCATGCTTCGATAAACTGGTTTGAAACGGTTAGAAGTATTGGATACAGAATCAACTTCTAATGTGTAATTTCATATAGGCAATCCAATTATGAAACTACAATTTAAGCTTGCTTTATATAACACGCTAACCAAAATCGCTATTATTACCTTTCTTGGTATATTAATACTGGTATCCATTAATCATATTTCGGTAAAACACCTTCAGAAGCGTTTGATTCAAAAGAAAACTAAATTTGTATCAAACCTCTCAACTGGAGAGATTAATGACTTACTCACACAACAAAAAACCTTTACCGATTACAACTTACTTAAGGAAGAATACATCATTCTAAAAGAAGTTAAACAAGATAACAAACCCCTCAAAAATCACTTTAGTCAAGAGATACGCAGCATAGAAGATAGTGAAGAGGAGTATCAGATACTTACTACGGATCTGGTTTTTGAAGGAACAAGGTATGAGCTCGAATTAGGTGAAACCATGGCAACGGTATATCAGTTAGAACATACCATTTCGGTTTTTACATTTTTTATACTTCTTGCTGCAGTTATCTTAACATTAATAACTGATCTGGCTTTCACCCAATTTTTATTAACTCCTTTTTATCGGATTATAGATCAAAAGCTAAACCGGGTAAATGACCCAATTAACTTTAATTACGAACCAATAAAGACCACAACAGAAGATTTCAAGATACTGGATAACAGTATCAGCATATTAATGAATAAAATTGCAACCTTATTTCTTACAGAAAAGGAATTTATTGCTAATGTGTCTCATGAATTACTTACGCCTATCTCTGTTTTAAATACCCGCTTAGAAAATTTGCTGAACGATGAACAGTTAACTCCAGAGGGCGAAAACAAATTATTTGCCTGCCTCAAAACACTAAGCCGCCTGAAATCAATTATAAATAGCTTGTTATTGATCTCTAAAGTCGAAAACAATCAGTTTAACAAACCGGATCTTATTTCTATAAAAGACACGGTAATCGAAGTATATGAGGAATTAGAACATAGGCTTTTGATGATGAAATTAACACTAAACATCAATCTTCCTCAAGATTATACTTTTACCGGCAATCGTTCACTGCTCCACACTTTAATAAGTAATTTGGTTAGCAATGCTATTAAATACAATGTTCCATCAGGTATGATAAACATATACGGCAATAAAGAAAATGATGGTTTCCATCTTTACATTGCCGACACCGGTCAGGGAATGAACCTGGACGAAGTGAAAAATGCTTTTGTTCGTTTCGAAAAATTTGAATCAAAAAAGGAAGACAGTTATGGTCTGGGTTTGGCTATTGCAAAAAGTATAGCGGCGTTTCATCAGATTATAATTGATATCAAATCTGAAAAAGATAAAGGCACTACTGTCGAACTTATCTTCCATTTTTAGCCTTTATCTATCTTCATTAAATCTTCATGTTTCCTTTGCAACTTTGATCTAACAATTAACACAAAATAATTTTAGATATGAAAAGAACAATCTTAGCGTTAGCATTAGTTGCAACAACTTTTGGCGCATTTGCACAAACTCCTGCTACTCAAAAACCAGCTACCCAAACAACTGCTGGTGCTCAAAAACCTGTAGCCCACAAAACTAAATCACATAAAAAAGCCGCTGTTAAAAAAACCTCTACAGCTGTTGCCCCAAAAGCAGCTGAAAATAAAAAATAAGGCAATTAATTAGGTTCAATAGTTTTGTCTAGCCGTCTGTTTATTAACAGGCGGTTTTTTATTTAAAAGCCATAAGAAGGATTGTTTCTTAGATAAAGACGCATAAACATTAAAGCTTCATCTTTTAGTTGTCGGACCCGCTCTTTACTACGGTTTAAAAAATTGATATGTCTTCAAGAGTACGAGCAGTTTAACCTATTCCAAAAAACATTTTTAGTATCATTTGTTGCCTGGAAGGTAATATCTTAAGTAATCTGTCTATATTATATTGACAGACATATCACTTACCATTGGTACATCCGTTTCAGGAAAAGCAAAAATCTCGGTTCCCTCCATTGAACTATTTGATGTACAATGGAAATACGCAGAGCCAGCAGGAATATCGTCATCATCAGGTATATAATCGTAGTCGCTATCTCTTGAGCTTGCCGCTATGTAAACTACCCAACCACACGTTATGATGGATTGGGCTTTAGACATCAATAATGGACAGTACAACTATACCTATTGCATCTTTCGGGCAGATTTACAGCAACTCCAAGCAAAGCAATGTTTTGAGCGGCATTAAAGTCCACATCGATCACATCAACTTTGCAATTTTTATTTGTACACTTAAAAACCTTATTGCTTCTTTTACCAATATATCTGCAGCAATTACAGGTTTGGGAAGTGTATCCAGGTGCTACAACGACCAGCTTAACACCATTCAAAAGACATTTGTATTCCAGAAAAGAACGAAGCTGTGCAAAAGACCAACGACCAAGTTTTGTTCTAAACTTTTTATTTCTCGGTTTAGAACTAAAACGGATGTCAGTCGGGTTTTCAATAGCAATTCCTTTTCTTTGATCCTTAGCGGATTTTACAATCGATTTGGAAATGGTGTGATTGACAATAGCAGATGTAGTTCGTTCTTTGCCACTAAGCCGTTTGCTTAACCTTTTAGCGTTGAGTGTGCCTTTGTGTTGAATAGAACTACGAACCTTTTGTCTTTTTTCTCTGTATTGATTCATCCAGTCGGCAGAGTGTTTACCGCCATCAGAAGTAACGTTATATCGGTCAGCCCAAAATCAACACCGATAAATCCCGATATATCCTGTGCAGCTGGTTCAGGAATATCCAGGGTTTGATAAAGAAAGAATTTATCTTTTTTATAAACCAAATCAGCTTCACCTTTGAGGTAAGGGATATAATCGGGGTTGTGACAAATAAAGCGAAAGTTTTGACGACTGCCTATGCACCACAAAAAGACCATATGATCCTGCTTGTAATTTTTGGCTAAACCCAGATATTATTTCACTACAGTTGAGTCCCTGATGTTTAAGACTGTGGGTAATATTACCTCGTAAGGTTCATGATCTCCTTTTTGATTATCCAATCGATTCAATAATATATTCATGACATTTTCAGCGATTTTTTCAAGTGGCTGGGCTACTGCTGTAATTGGAGGGGCAGAGAATTCAAGCAACTCAAAATCGTCAAAAGAAAGCAAAGCTATGTCTTTAGGAATTTTTAGACCCAGCTTCTGGATTGCTCTTAGGCTTGCCATAGTGATGTAGTTGGTAGCACATATAACTGCATCTAACTTTTTTTCTTCTTTCAAATAATCAGCGACCTCTTGAATTAATTCACTCGAAGGAGCATAAGTTAGTTTTTTAACATATGAGTTTACACCTTCTGCCTTAACCGCATCTTCATAGCCACTCAAACGATCAAGCATTTGCTGTTCAATTGTATCTATAGTAATAAATCCAATGTTCTTATATCCTCTATCTTTTAGATGTTTAACGGCACTATATGTACCTTGATGATTATTAATAATTACATAATCAGTTTTTATATCAGGGAAATACCTATCAAACAAAACAACTGGTTTCCTACTCTTCGTCAACAACTTAACTTCATCTTCCAAACCATGAGGAAGAGCTATAATATAGCCGTCAACATGCCGGTCCTGGAAAATTTGCAATAATTCCTGTGCTTTCGTTTTATTATTTTTTGTGCTGCTATAAATTATTTTATACCCCTTTTGCGAGGCCTTTTCATCTATAAGTCGTGCAATACTGGAAAAAAAAGGCTCTGAAATATCATCAACCAAAAATCCGATAATATTGGTTTTTCCAGTACGAAAACTTTTTGCCAAAGCATCTGGTTTATAACCCAGTTCTTCAACAAGCTCTAAAACCTTCTTAGTCAAGGGTTCACTAATTCTTTTCTCCTTAGCTTTACCATTTACTACAAAAGACACCGTACTGATTGAGATACCCAATAATTTGGCGATATCCTTAATTGAAACTTTTTTTTCCATTAATTTAATTCCCTATTGAGAATGCAATATAGTAAATCAGGAATTATTTCCTATTCTTCCATCTAACTACCTTGCAGTAAAGGTCCTTTATCCCTTCGGGATTATCAAAGGAAAGCCCCTTCCAAAATATTCTGTTTTTCTGTTAATCCCATATTCTAAAGACAGTTTTTAAACTAATAAGATTAGATTAATTCTAAATAAATTTTGATTATAGGATATTAGGCGTTTACTTTGCGGTTAATTAGAATTAATCCAAATAAACAAACAAAAGAATAAATGAATAATTTTAGAGTAGTTAATTTACTTATAACGCTGTTATTCCTCTCAGTTAATGCTATGGCCCAACAAGCTGGCAGCATTACCGGAAAGATCACTACATCAGATGGGCATAATGCGGCATTTGTATCAGTTAAGTTAATTGGGACACCGTTTGGGGCAACTACGAATGAAAAGGGTGACTATGAAATCAACAAAGTAAATCCTGGAAAATATACCATAAGAGTTTCAGCGGTTGGCTTAAGCCCTCAAGAAAAAACTGCAGAAGTTACAGAGTCAACAAGTACCAAAGTTGATTTTGTATTGAGAGAGGACCTTAGCACACTGGAAGAGGTAAACATATCTACAAATGCCAAAAGATACAAAGTAGATCAACCCTCATCATCTTTAAGATTAAACCAACCATTGTTAGAAATACCGCAAAATATTCAGATTGTTAGCTCATTAGCCTTGGCTGATCAGCAAGTAATTAGCATGAGTGATGGAGTGCTCAGGAACGTTAGTGGAGCTGCAAGGCTTGAACATTGGGGCGACATGTATACCAATATCACAATGCGTGGTTCACAAATTCAAGCGATGCGAAATGGATTTAACTTTGTCGCATCATACTGGGGACCGCTTACAGAGGATATAAGTATGGTAGACCATATTGAATTTGTGAAAGGACCGGCAGGTTTTATGATCGGTAATGGCGATCCAAGTGGGATGTATAACGTTGTTACTAAAAAACCAACCGGCAACAACCGTGGAGAAGTTTCTTTTACCGCGGGCAGCTTCGACCTATATAGAACCAGCATAGATTTTGACAGGAAATTAACCGATGATGGAAAGTTGTTGTTCCGATTGAACGCCGCGGCCCAAACAAAGGGCTCATTCAGGCCGTTTGAGAACAATGACCGCTACACCTTTGCCCCTTCATTAAGCTACCAGTTCTCCGATAAAACTAAACTAACTGCAGAATATGCATGGCAAAATGCAAAAATGACGGAAGTAGGTTCATTTTATATCTTCTCACCGGAAGGTTACGCTACCCTACCGCGTGATTTCACGCTTACGCAGCCTGGAATACCGCCAACCAGAATTAACGATCATAGTGCTTTTATTAATTTACAACACAACTTTAGTAACAACTGGAAAGCAACGGCACAGGTAGCCTATTCCAAATACCTACAAAATGGGTATAGTTCATGGCCATCTGCAGTATACGCAAACAGCACCCTAATTAGAAATGTCAGTATTTGGGATGCTGAAAGCACCATGAAATTAGCCCAATTCTTTATCAACGGGAAGGTAAAAACAGGTGGTATTAATCATAATATTTTGGCCGGCTTTGATGGAGGGAAAAAAAGCTATATGGCAGATTGGGGTCAATCTCATGATATGGATCTCCCATCTTCACCTTTTGATTTAAAAAATCCTAACTATGGTTTTCCATCTAATGGCTATCCTGAGTTTGACAGAGTAACTAGTTTGAAAGACCGAGCAATTGCCGCAGGTGGGTTAATGGACCAAAAATACTTAAGCGGTTATCTACAAGACGAGCTTGGTTTTCTGGATAACAGAATTCGTTTAACACTTGCAGGAAGGTATACCTATGTAAGCCAGTCGGCATGGGGAGGAAGTCCCGACAAAGCAAAACATTTCACACCACGTGTGGGATTGAGCGTTTCCGTAAACAAAAATACTTCTATATATGCAGTATATGATGAAGCATTTATACCACAAACTGGATTTTTGCGCAATGGGGGAAGTATTGATCCAATTACAGGGACTAATTATGAAGTTGGTATTAAAAAAGATTGGTTTGATGGAAAATGGAATACTACTTTATCTGTATATCGTATTCTTAAACAAAACGAACTTACTACAGACCCCTCCAATGGAGCTGACGAAAAATTTAGCATCATAGTTGGTGAAAAAAGAGCACGAGGTATAGAATTCGACTTGAAAGGCGAGATCTTTACGGGCTTGAAATTGATAGCCAATTATGCATATACAGATGGCAAGGTAACCAAAGTAGCAGATGGTGTAACTGATGTGGCTGTTGGCGATGTAGTTCCTGGTTTTTCAAAACATACCTCTAATGCCTGGTTAAGTTATACTTTACAAAGAGGAGCTCTTAAAGGCACAGGTATTTCATCAGGCTTTACTTATCTGGCAGGCAGAGCTATGGGTACATATAGCGGAGACAATTCAGAACAGAATCTACCTGATTATTTTAAGTTGGACGCGGGACTTTTCTGGGAAAACAGAAGTCTAAGAATCACTGGAAACGTATTTAACATTCTGGATAAATATTTATATTCAGGAGCATATTACACCAATTATTGGAACGCACCAACTTATGAGCAGGCAGTTTATTCATGGCAGGCAGAATCTCCAAGAAATTATAGATTAAGTATAGCCTATAAATTTTAAATGATTAATAATAAGAAATACCGGTTTAAATACTGGATTGGACGAATACACCTATGGCTCGGATTAACATCCGGGCTATTTGTATGTTTTTTAGGTATCACCGGCTGTATACTGGCATTTCAGCGGGAGATAGAGGATACAGTACAATCTTACAGATATGTCGAGATCAGAAATGAACCTCTATTACCTCCTTCTGAAATAAAGAAAATTGCAGACCGTGCCCTGCCCGGTAAAGAAGCCCATAGTATAGGATACCAAAACGGAAGGGCCTCAATAGTATCTTATTTTAAAGAGGGTGAAGACTATTATTGGACTGTATATGTTAATCCCTATTCGGGGCAAGTATTGAAAGTGAAAGATATGGCGTGGGACTTTTTCAGGGTCATGATCATGGGCCACTATTACCTCTGGCTGCCTCCAAATATTGGTCAGCCTGTACTCGCTACAGCTACCCTGTTGTTTACTTTCCTGTTATTTTCAGGACTGACACTTTGGTGGCCTAAAAATAAAGCTGCGAGCAAAAAACGTTTCACTATAAAATGGAATGCAAAATGGCGAAGGGTAAACTATGACCTGCACAATGTATTTGGTTTTTACATGACATGGGTGCTGATTTTTCTGGCATTTTCAGGGCTGGTAATGGGTTTTCAATGGTTTGCTAAATCCGTCTACTGGGTATCTTCAGCTGGTAAGCAGATGGTTCCCTTTGAAGAAAGTATCTCAAAAAGCGCTCTTGATGCGAAATTCGTTGCATTAGCTGTGGGTAAAGCACCTGCGGAGGATATTCTTTGGGCAAAGGCAAGAGCCGAAAGACCTGGTTTCGAAGGCAGTATGGATGTACATCCACCTCATGCTAAAAACTCAGCGGTAGAAATATCGGTTAATCCTGACCCAAGCACCTACTGGAAGGCGGACTACCTGTTTTACGACCGTTACACACTCGAGGAAATAGAAGTAAACCATATGTATGGTAAACTGGCAAATGCAACTGCAGCAGATAAGCTTGCCCGTATGAACTACGACATTCATGTGGGGGCAGTACTGGGGCTCCCGGGGAAAATAATGGCCTTTGCAGCCAGTTTGATTGCTGCCAGCCTACCCATCACCGGTTTCCTGATTTGGCGCGGACGCAAAAAGAAAAGCAAGCGATCCCTCACTTAATTTAAAGTGCGGGTTGCATAACCTGAACAGTTTGTGTTTTCTTAGGCTTGCGCTTCTTTTTCAGTTTATTAATCCAAATTAAGGTTCCGGTAACGGGTAAAGTGGTAGCTATCAAACAAGCCAGAAAATAGATTATTTTGGTAAACATTCCATAAACATCTCCAACATGCAGTGCCTTGATTGATCCAGAAACCCTTTCATTAAAAGGTTTATCTTTAAATACATCTACTTTAAGAACACCAGCGGTATATTGATCAAGCAACAATTTGTCTCCTGCTGATGAGGCAAAAAAACTTGCGCGATTCTTGGTAATAGCAATTGCAGAAAGTGAATCCTTTGGCAACGAAATAAGATAATCCCCTGCGTATGGGAGTACCTCCTGGGCCTTATTTATATATTCAGTTATGGCTAATGGTTTGGAATTACTCACATGGATTTTTGAAACAGGATCTGCAGGTGCCTCAAATCCTTCTGGCTGATAAGTACCTAATGTTTTCCTTAATGCCTCCCTATACCATGGAAACGACCATTGCGGGCCTGTTATCCCCATCAAAAACAAAAATATGCATGCGTAAAAACCAAAACTGTTGTGAAGATCATGATTGGTTCTTTTCCAGCTTCCACTCCATTTTACACTTAAACCTTGTTTCCAGGTTTTTATTTTCTGAGGAAACCAGATCACCATTCCGGTTATCACACCTAATGTAAAAAGAATAGTAGCAGTACCTGAAATATAGCTACCAAGTTTACGGTTTTCTAATTCGCCAAATAATGGTTTTTCTATTTTATCAAGCAACAGCCATCTGTGTAAACTAAACATGGTTTTCATAAATTCTCCCGTGCCGGTTTTCGCCTCAGAGACATTACCAAGCACTTCGCCGGTATACTGATTTACAGCAAATGCAGGTGGGCGTTTCCCTTCACCAGAAGATCCCTTTGATCCTCTTTTCTTTTCAGTTCCATCTTTTTTACCTTCAGCTTCTTTTAGTTTAACCATAAACTGATAAGTTTTATTAGGATCAGCAGGTATCTTAACAGAAGAAACTTTACCACCAGTACTTGCCTTAACCTGCGCAATCAATGCTTCTATTTGCATAGGCTTAGCCCCTTTTCCATCAACCTTATATAATTCAGGGGATGCCATTTCTCTAAGCTCGCTGTTGAATACATATATAGTACCACTTAAACAAATAAGGATTACTATAATACCACTGGCTAAACCTAGCCAAAGGTGAATATCGTTAAAGAATTTGCGTGTTTTTTGCCAGGTTGTTTTGGATTTTCCTTGTTTCATTTACTGTAAAAATTGTCGGTCTCTGCCGCAAATGTAAAATAATTCTACGAGTATTTAGAAGTAGTCTAAATACTTACAGGTAAAATAAAGCATTACCTATATAGAATATAACACATATATTGTTTATTTTAAATGTTGTGGCAATTGTTACACAATCAGTTCTAAATCAACAACATTTATCAAAAAAGTCTTTTCTTTAAAAATATTAATTATTATCTTTGCCGTCCCTAACGGGAAAAGGAGATTTAATTTTAATGGCTAAAAAACAAGTAGCAGAAAAAGAACTAGAGGCTAAAACAGCTGAACTACAAGGCGCAGATGCTCGTCTTGCAGAAAAAGAAACCATTGAATCAGAAGCTGATTCAGTGTCGATCGAACAGATCAAATCATCGTTAGCAACACCTGATCAAGATTTTGACTGGGATGCTGATGATAAAGTTTTCGGAAAATACTCTGATGAAGACCGTAAAAAGTTTGAAGACATGTATACCGATACTTTCAATCAAATCACTCAAGGTGAAATCATTAGCGGTACTGTTGTTTCTATAAACAACAAAGACGTGGTATTGAACGTTGGATTTAAATCAGACGGCTTAGTATCTACTTCTGAATTCCGTGATACACCTGATTTGAAAGTTGGCGATAAAGTTGACGTTTTCGTGGAAGCTCCAGAAGATGCTAACGGCCAATTGATTTTATCTCGTAAAAGGGCTAAAACTCAGAGATCATGGGAAACTATCAATGAAGCCCTTGACAATGACAGAATCATCAACGGATTTGTTAAAAGCCGTACTAAAGGTGGTCTTATCGTTGACATTATGGGTGTTGAGGCTTTCTTACCAGGTTCTCAAATTGACATCAAACCTATCCGCGATTACGATGTATACGTGGGTAAAACAATGGAATTCAAAGTTGTTAAGATCAACCACGAGTTTAAAAACGTAGTTGTATCTCATAAAATCTTAATTGAAGACGACTTAGAAAGCCAAAAAGTTGAGATCGTATCTAAACTTGAAAAAGGTCAGGTACTTGAAGGAACTGTTAAAAACATCACTGACTTCGGTGTATTCATCGATTTAGGTGGCGTTGATGGTTTACTTCACATCACTGATATTTCTTGGGGCCGCATAGAGCATCCAAAAGAAGTATTGAGCTTAGATGAAAAAATCAACGTTGTAGTTCTTGACTTTGATGACGAGAAAAAACGTATCGCATTAGGATTAAAACAATTAACTCCTCACCCTTGGGAATCTTTAGATGCTAACTTAGCTGTTGGTTCTAAAGTTAAAGGTAAAATTGTTACTGTTGCTGATTACGGTGCTTTCCTTGAAATCATTCCTGGTGTTGAAGGTTTAATTCACGTATCAGAGATGTCTTGGTCTCAAAACTTACGCAGCCCTCAGGAATTCCTGAAAGTTAGCGACGAAATCGAAGCTGAAGTTTTAACTTTAGATAGAGACGAGCGTAAAATGAGCTTAGGTATTAAACAATTAACTCAAGATCCTTGGCAAAATGTTGCTGAAAGATATCCTATCGGAAGCAAACATACTGCTGTAGTTAAAAACATGACTAACTTCGGTGTATTTGTTGAAATCGAAGAAGGTATTGACGGTTTAATCCACATATCTGATCTTTCTTGGTCTAAAAAAGTTAACCACCCTAACGAATTCACTAAAGTTGGTGATACATTAGACGTAGTTGTTCTTGAATTAGACGTTGAAAGCCGCAAACTAAGTTTAGGTCACAAACAACTTGAAGAAAACCCTTGGGATACTTTCGAAACTATCTTTACTGTAGATTCAATCCACCAGGGAACTGTTGTTAAAGTAACTGATAAAGGTGCTGTTATTGCTTTACCTTATGGTGTTGAAGGTTTCGTACCTACTAAGCATATGGCTAAAGAAGATGGTACTACTATCAAAGCTGAAGAAACTAATGATTTCAAAATCATTGAGTTTAATAAAGATGCTAAACGCATCGTTGTTTCTCACGCCCGTATCTGGGAAGAGGCTAAAGCTGAAGCTGTTGCTGAAGAAAGGGCTACTAAGAAAAAAGAAGCTAAAGCATCTAGCAATGCAGTGAAAAAAGTTAAAGATTCAGTTGAAAAATCTACATTAGGTGATTTAGGCGTGCTTGCACAATTAAAACAACAAATGGAAGGTGAAGAGAACAAAGCTAAAAAAAGCTAGTTCCATTTAACTTTATATAATATAAAGGCCCTCAAAAATTGAGGGCCTTTTTTTTGCTCTAAAATTTGGACGCATATTTATTACTTTTGAGCAACACACATTATACCTCCTACTATGAGAATAACGCTTAGCTTATTTTTACTTATCATTCTTTCCTTTAAACTGAGTGCGCAAGATATAATACCTGCACCCGTTGAAATGAGAGCAGGATCCATACCTAGCGAGAAATTTAGTATCGATAAAAATACTGTGATCTTTATTAACACTTCACAAGCGCAATCTTCCGCTCAATTCCTATCAGATTATATTTCTAACCATTATAACTTACAACTGGAAATAATTACGGAGATTACAAAAATTGGCCCTCGGCGATCTATAAATTTAATTGTAGACAGTACATTATATCCCAATCCTGACAAGTACACACTCTCAGTACTTCCAACCACAATAAATGTAGGGTCGCCATCTCCTCAAGGCATTTTCTATGCGATACAAAGTATTATACAGCTTTTACCAGCGCAACCAGACAATACGGAAAAACTAGCTATTCCAACTGTAGAGATTATTGATTATCCTCGCTTTGCCTACAGGGGAATGCACCTTGATGTTAGTCGGCATTTTTTTGATGTTAGTTTTATTAAAAAATACATCGATTATCTGGCGCTGCACAAACTAAACTATTTCCATTGGCACCTGACGGATGATCATGGCTGGCGGATAGAAATTAAAAAGCACCCCAGGCTTACGCAAATTAGTGCCTGGCGCAATGGGACTATTATTGGTCTATATCCCGGAACAGGAAACGACGGCATTAGATATGGCGGATACTATACACAGGAGGAGGTTAAAGAGGTAATAAAATATGCAGCAGAAAGATATATCACTGTTGTTCCTGAAATTGAAATGCCCGGGCATAATATGGCAGTATTAGCTGCTTACCCGGAACTGGGAACTACTCCTGCGATACCAACTCAGGTGGCGCAAACATGGGGTATCTTCAATAAATTCAATAATGTGTTACAACCAACCGAGAAAACATTTAGCTTTCTGGAAGATGTTCTGACAGAAGTAATGGAATTATTTCCTTCTCCATACATTCATATTGGCGGTGATGAGTGTTCAAAGATCTGGTGGAAACAATCTCCATTTGCCCAAAAACTGATTAAAGAAAAAGGATTAAAAGATGAGAATGGTTTACAAAGCTATTTTATTCATAGAATGGAAAAATTTGTAACCAGTAAAGGAAAAACGATAATTGGATGGGATGAGATTCTGGATGGCGGCCTGGCGCCTAACGCTATTGTAATGAGCTGGCGTGGAGAGAAGGGTGGTATTGCAGCGGCAAAACAACACCATAAAGTAATCATGACTCCAGAAAACTCTATGTACTTTAATCACGGTCAGTTTATGAAAGATGACTCGCTGACGGCGGCTAGATTTTTGCCGCTGAAAAGTGTTTATGATTATGAGCTCATTCCGGCAGAACTTACTGTCCAAGAAGCAGAATATATTTGGGGCGGACAGGGAAACCTTTGGTCGGAATATATCGCAAACCCAGCCAAAGCTGAATACATGCTTTTCCCTAGATTAGATGCGCTTAGCGAAGTTTTATGGAGTCCAAAAAATAAACGCAATTATGTGGATTTCAGAAGAAGACTAAAGATTCAATTTAAACGATATGACTTGTTAAAAATAAATTATAGTAAAAGATACTTAACTGATCAATAAGGGATTTATATTTCTTTCTTCAATTTTATCAAAAACAACCATTAAATTCAATTCGATTTTTTTATATTTGCCTAATCATTAGTCAATGCAAAAGAGAACCCTGCTAGACGGACAAAAATTCCAAATCACAATTAAGCGACTTTGTCATCAATTAATTGAGAATCACATCGATTTTTCTAATACTGTTTTAATAGGTATACAGCCAAGAGGCAGTTACTTTGCCAACAGGGTGCAACAAGAGCTTTCGCAAATCCTTAAGAAAACCAATATTAAAAAAGGCAATCTGGACATTACCTTTTTTAGAGATGACTTTAGGAGAAAGGACGGAATAGTTTCTGCAAACAGCAATACCATAGATTTTATAATTGAAGGCCAAAATGTTATCCTTATTGATGACGTATTGTGGACAGGCAGAACAATTAGAGCTGCAATGGACGCATTATTGGCATATGGAAGGCCTGAAAAGGTTGAACTAATGGTGTTAATTGACAGGCGTTTTTCCAGACAACTACCTATTGAGCCAGATTATATCGGTCAGAAAGTAGACAGCCTAAACTCGCAAAAAGTTAAGGTAAGCTGGAAAGAAACCGAAGGAGAAGACAAAGTTATCTTATTATCAGAAAGCAATAAATAGTATGGCAGTAGAGAAATTATCAACCCGACATCTTTTAGGTATCAAAGATATTAACCGGAATGATATTGAATTGATTTTTGAAACTGCAGATAACTTTAAGGATGTAATTAACAGACCTATCAAAAGAGTTCCATCTTTAAGGGATATCACCATTGCAAATATCTTCTTCGAAAACTCCACCAGAACCAAACTTTCTTTTGAACTGGCAGAAAAGAGGCTGTCGGCTGATGTGGTTAATTTTGCAGCGTCTTCTTCCTCTGTAAGTAAAGGAGAAACGCTAATAGATACTGTAAACAATATCCTGGCTATGAAAGTGGATATGGTAGTGATGAGACATCCATATGCTGGAGCCGGACAATTTCTAAGTAAACATATCAAAGCTCAAATTGTAAACGCAGGAGATGGTGCGCATGAGCATCCAACTCAAGCTTTACTTGATGCTTTTTCCATTCGCCAGAAACTGGGCGATGTAGCCGGGAAAAAAGTAGTAATCGTTGGCGATATCCTGCACTCCAGAGTTGCCATATCAAATATTCTTTGCCTGCAAAAGCTTGGTGCTGAGGTGATGGTTTGCGGCCCTACTACTTTAATCCCTAAACACATTCAAAGCCTTGGTGTAAAGGTTGAACATAATCTAATTAAAGCACTCAACTGGTGCGATGTGGCAAATATGCTCCGTATCCAGCTAGAAAGGCAAGACATTAAATATTTCCCTTCATTAAGGGAATATGCCATGATGTATGGATTGAATAAACAGATTTTGGACAATCTTGATAAAGAAATCATTGTAATGCATCCAGGCCCAATTAACCGAGGCGTGGAGATTACCAGTGATGTTGCCGACAGCAAACAGTCAATCATCTTAGAACAGGTAGAAAATGGGGTTGCCGTAAGGATGGCAGTACTTTATTTACTCGCCTCGCAAAGAGATTAACTTTCTTTAACAGCTTTTTTATACCATTTTCTTTTTCTATTCGTTAAACCTGTGTTATTAACACATGTTAATTTCTTATGCTATCAAGACACAATACTATATCTATATTAGTACCAACCATATTTGAAATCAGATGCAAAAAAAATACTTTTTTATTCCGCTGTTACTAGCAGGCGGCTATACTGCAAGTTATGCCCAGTCGAGCCTACTAGTTAACCTCAATAAAAATTATCAAACAGGTCTCGAACTGCTTGACAATGAAAAATACGTTGCTGCTGCCCAGCAATTTAAACTGGTTGAACAGCTTAGACAAAAACCAGGAACTCAACAGGAAAGCAACTCGGAACTTTCTTTGCTAAAAGAGAATGCTAAATTCTATGCAGCTGTTTGCGCATTAGAATTAGGCAATAATGATGCAGAGAGCTTGTTTCAGAACTTCATAAAAGATTATCCGCTTAATCCAAATACAAAACTTGCCTATTTTCATGTAGGAAAATCATACTTTGATCAGAAAAACTACAAGAAAGCATTAGAGTGGTTTGAAAAAACAGATCCTTCTACCCTTTCTGCTAAGCAACGTTTGGAGTATCAGTTTAAGCAAGGATATGCTTATTTTTTACAGAACGACATTGAAAAGGCCGAGCCCTTATTTGAAACTGTTAAAAAAGAAAAATCTCCTTTCCAGGAAAGTGCCACTTATTATTTTGCGTACATCAATTACCTGAATAAAGAGTACAAAACTGCATTAAGCAACTTTGAAAAACTTAAAGGATCTCCAACATACGAGACTAGTTATCCTTATTACATTACTTCAATGTATTATCTTGATGAAAGATATGATGATGTATTAGAATACGCCCTGCCCATTCTTAAATCTTCAAAACAACAATATGAGGCAGAGATGTTAAGTCTTATTGCTGCTTCATATTTTGCAAAATCTGATTTTGTAAATGCAGAGAAGTATTTCAAAGAGTTCTACGCTAAAGATAAATCAAATGTTAAAAATAACCTTTTCATTTATCAATACGGATACTCGTTATTTCAATTGAAAAGATATCCTGAATCAGTTTCAATTTTAGAAAAACTTGATACAGATGATGTATACCTTCAAAGCGGGATGTACACTTTGGGTCGCTCTTTCATCATTCTTAAAAACAAAGAAAAAGCAAGGAGTGCTTTCTTCAGAGCATCAAGGCTTGATTTTGATAAAGTTATACAAGAAGAATCATGGATCAACTATGCAAGGTTAAGTTATGAACTGGACTTTAATCAGCAAGCTCTTGAAGCAACTCAGAACTTTTTAAAACAGTTTCCAACTTCGCGCAAAATTAACGAAGCAAAAACTTTACTTGGAGAAATTCTACTGACCAGTAAAAACTATCAGGCTGCTATAGATATCCTTGAACCGATTCAAAATAAATCGCCAGAGGCCAGAGAAGCTTATCAAAAAGTAACTTACTTTAGAGGACTAGAGTTTTATAACGAACGAGCTTTCCCTAACGCTTTATCAATGTTCTTACGTTCTGAGAAATTCCCAGAGGACAAAGAAATTCACGCATTAAGTACTTATTGGAAAGCTGAGGCTTCTTACGAATTAAGAAAATTTGGTGAAGCCGTTAAACATTTCGAAACATTCCTTGGAATGCCTGATGCTGATAAAACCGGGGTTTATAATTTTGCAAATTATGCTCTTGCCTACGCTGCATTTGAAAACGAAACCTACGGAAAAGCAGCTACATACTTTGAACGCTTCTTAGCGGGTAACGATAAGGATCAGAAAACAGTTAACGATGCCATCATAAGGCTAGCCGACTCTTACTTTGTAAATAGAAGCTATGGCAATGCGCTTGTAAATTATAACAAAATCATCAATGCCAGAGCTACAGGAGAAGATTATGCACTTTTTCAACGTGGTATGATCCAGGGATTGGAAAATCAAAATGAGGCCAAAATTGGAACCATGCAGGATCTTCTTAAACAGTTCCCTAATTCTAATTATGCTGATGATGCTGGTTTCGAAACTGCTTATACTTATTTCAATATTGGAAATTTCGATAAATCCAGTACAGATCTTATTAGTTTAGTTAGTTTGTATCCTAATAGCAGTTATGTTCCAAGAGCCTTGGTTACCATTGGTCTTGTACAATATAATCAGGATAAAGATGATCAGGCATTAGAGTCATTCAAAAAAGTAATCAGAGACTACGCCAGTAGCGAAGAAGCAAAACAGGCATTAGAATCTATCAAGAATATCTATGTTGACCGTGGTGATTCACAAGGTTTCATCACCTACGCTAATTCAACTCCTCTAGGTAATTTCTCTGAAGCAGAACAAGATAATATAGTTTTCCAGGGAGCAAATAATCTTTATTTAAAGGGCGACTTTAAAGGTGCTTTTGAAGCTATAAATGCTTATTTTGATAAATATCCAAAAGCAATACATGACAAAGAAGCTAAGTTTGTTAGAGCTGAGTCATTGGTTAAACTTGGTCGCCCTCTGGAAGCTGTTGCAGATTATGAGTACATTCTTAATGACTGGACAAGTGATTATACTGAACGTTCACTGGTAAGTATTTCTCAATTGTTTTTAGATCAGAAGAAATATAACGAAGCAATTGTTTACTTAAAAAGATTGGAAACTACGGCCGATTACAAAGTTCACCATAGTTACGCTATAAATAACCTCCTGAAAGCTTACGACGCATTAAAGATGCCTGATGATATGATCAAATATGTTCAGTTGATTAAAGAGTCTGAAAAAGGCTCTGAGGAAGAAAAGAACAGTGCTGATCTATATGCAGGTAAGGCTTATTTATTAAAGGCCGATACAACAAGTGCAGTAAAAGCTTTCAATAATGTAGTTAGTAAAACTAAAACCCTGGCAGCTGCCGAAGCTAAATACAACATTGCCGCGGTACAATATGCCAAAGGTGATTATAAAACCTCAACTAAAACATGTTTTGATCTGATTAACAATATGGCCTCTTATGACTATTGGGTTGCCAAATCGTTCCTTTTATTAGCAGATAATTATGTAGCTCTAAAAGACAAGTTACAAGCTAAAAGTACACTCTTAAGTATTATCGACAATTATGAAGGCAAGGATGATATCGTTCCAACTGCTAAAGAGAAATTAGAAAAAATTAAATAAGATTAAGCGACATGAGATTAACTAAATTAATATATAGTACCCTTTTCTTTATCACAGCTACATCCCTGGGGTTGAAAGCTCAAGATACAAAGACTACAGAAAAGAAGACGGATGATAAGGCTGTTACCGAAGAAATTGAAGTTGTAAGGCCTTACAAACCTATTTTGGCAGAAGCAGTAAAACTGAGAAGAAGCCCTGATCTGAACGATATAAAAACATATAAGGCTAAATTTAACTATAGCCTTACCGATAGAAAATTAGAACTAAATTCCGACATCAATAAATTACAAGCCCAGGAAGTAGTTGCCGAAAAACAAGAAGAGCTAATAAACAACTATATTAAAGGTGGTTTTGGATCTGCGAAGACTATTTTTGGCGAAGCTTATATAAACCTGGGTCGTGATGAGGCTATGCGAGCCGGTGGGTATTTTCAACATTTTAGTCAATCAGGCAAGCTAAATAAACAACAGTCCAGTCAGCAAAAACTTAGCGTTTTTGGCCGTAGCATTGGTGATGTTGTTACCCTAAGTGGTCGCGTTAATTTTCAAAGAAACGGATTATATTTCTATGGAATTGATAAGGCCAATCCAACATTAAATCCCGATCCCGAAAAACAAACTCTTAATTTCTTCGAAGCAGAAGGAGAACTTGTAAATAAATACACAGAAGATCCCGATGCCCTTAGTTATGCATTGAAACTTAACGGATATATCTGGAGTGATAAATTTAATGCCAAAGAAAACTCAGTTGTTTTAAATGGATATGTAAATAAGAGAATCAGTAAGTTTAACTTAGGTCTTGCTGCATCAACTGAATTTGGAAGCACTAAAGATGAGCTAGTAAGTGTAGGCAACAATCTTTTAAAGTTAAATCCTTATATCAGATTACAGGCTAGTGGTGTAAAGATAACTGCAGGAATTAATTTTGTACAGGAATTTGGTGCATTCTCATCAAGTAGAATTTTCCCAGCTGTAACAGCAGATTTTACATTAATACCTGATTACCTGCAAATATTTGGAGAAGTAAAAGGAGATGTAAACCGTAATTCTTTAAAACAGTTTAGTGATGAAAACCCATTCCTGAACAACAATATTACCATCAGAAATTCTATCGAAAAACTAAGTATCAGTGGTGGTATCAAAGGTACAGGCGGTCCTGGATTTGGATATAAAGCAAGAGTATACCACAAGAGCATTGAAGATATGCCCTTGTTCGTAAACAACTTTTCAAGTTTCAATAAATTTGATGTGATCTATGATTTCGGAACCATGAAACTTCTCGGAATAGAAGGAGAACTTTCTGTACAGGTAAGTGATGCGTTAAAATGGACCGGTAAATTAAATTTTGAAGATTATAAACCTGCGGCAGAAACACAAAGTTGGTTTAAGCCTCAAATGCGTTTAAGTTCTGATCTATCTTATGTGATCAACAAAAAAGTAACCCTTAATGCTTCTGTAGCACTTCAGGATGATAGCAAAGCAAAAATTTATACTGCAGCTCCTGCTAATCCTTATTATACACCTGATCCTGCCAACGAAACTGTAGTTACCGTTAAAGGATTTGTTGATTTAGGAGCCGGAGTATCATATAAAATAAATAATAAGTTTTCTGCCTTCGCAAGAGCCAACAATTTATTAAACTCATCGTACAGCAGATACTTGCATTATGAGGTAATTGGGCTTAATGTTTTTGGAGGCATAAGCTACTCATTCTAATAGGTTTTTAATTAATAATTGGTTGATACGGAATTAAAATTTATTTTTACCAGAATGGATATCTTATCATACCTTACTGAACTTATAAAAACTCGTAAAGAAGTTGGAATTTCTGGACTGGGTACTTTTTATAAAAAGAAATCGCCAGGAAGGTACGATGTTGAAACGCACTCTTTTCTGCCCCCAAGTTATACTTTGGCATTTGTAGAAGAGAGTAGAGAATCTCAATCCCTTATCACCTATATAGGTAAAAAAAGAAACATATCAACCGAAGCGGCTACTTATTATATTGACCAGTTTGCTGATGAGACTATAAAACAACTTTCTGAGAAGCAATATGCTAATTTTGGAGAAATAGGTATACTATCTGGCACACCTGGAAACTTAATTTTTAACCCCAAAGATCAACTAAACTTTGGCTTTGACTTTTATGGTTTACCTCCTTTAAAAGAAGAAGCAGCTGCCATTATTAATAAAAACATTTCGCAAGCTGAAATAGTTAATGAACCAGCTATTGAACAACCACTTTCTTTTGAACAAGAGCCTATAATTACAGAAGAGCAATTGGATCTTGAAGATAATAATGCCGATTTGAGTGATGGGTCAGATGAGATAGAAGTTATTGTTCATCATCATGAAGAAAAACCTGCACGTGATGACCAACCTGTTTATGACGAAATATCAGAAATTAAAATAGCTCAAAAACCTACCTCTTCAATTTCAATTGAAACTCCGGAGGGGTTAGACGGTGATTCAAATGTTGTTGAAGGGCCTACTGCTCCAAAAGTTGTCAATGCTCCATTCTTTAATACACCAAGTCCACTACAGCCGCAAATTGCGGAACCAATAGAGACCGAAGAAGAAAGCCAGGGGCTTCCGTTCTACCTAAAAATTATAATTGCCTTTGCAATAGTAGTAGCGATAGGACTGGCAGCATATTTTATTAAGCCTGATCTTTTTAATGGTGCTCTAAATAAATCTGATAATAACCTTCATGACAATTCTGAACTGATTAAAAATAATGATAAAATCAGAGCTGATTCAATTGCCGAGACAGATAGCATAAGAATAATCAATGAAAAAGCAATACAAACTGCAGATTCAATAAAAAAGGATAGTTTGGCTGTTAGTCCCGTTAAACCAGCGCCAACTTCCGCTGTTTCCGGAGCTATTGTCAGTGGCCCTGAAGGTCCGGTTACATGGGAGGTTATTGGTGCTTCAGTAATTAATCAAAAGGAAGCAGATAAATTTATCGCCCAAATGAAAGCAATAGGTATAACTGCAAAAGTTATCCCAACCCTTCCTGGTAAAAGGAGATTGAAAATTAGCATTGCAACATTTAAAGATGAAGAAAGTGCAAGAGAAGGACGCAAACTACTAGTCACAAAATTAAAAGATCCAGGAATTTATATACATCAAAATAAACACACACACAAACCACAATAAATATGATCGTTTTATTACAAGGTGCAACTGATACCGCTAACAAGCTTATTGATACCGCTAATAACTTAAACCAAGCAATTACAACTGCCCCACCAGAGCTTCATTTCATAGACCTTTTATTTAAAGGTGGGTGGGTAATGCTCCCTTTAGCTTTTTTGGCATTTTTGGGATTAGTGATCTTTGTTGAAAGATACCTGACAATAAGAAAAGCTTCTAAAACTGAATCCAATCTGATGCTTCAGATCAAGCAATACATCCATGATGGAAGATTAGAAAATGCAATAACTTTATGTCGCAACAATAACTCTCCATTAGCAAGAATGCTTGAGAAAGGATTAAAACGTATTGGTCGACCTATTAAAGATATTGAAGCTGCCATTGAAAACAATGGAAAGTTAGAAGTATCGAAATTAGAGAAAAACATAGGCATACTAGGAATTATTGCGGGTATTGCTCCCATGCTTGGTTTCGTAGGAACAATTATCGGGGTAATTACTATTTTTCATGATGTTTCCATTAAGGGAGCCATCGAAATTGGCACAATATCTGGTGGTCTTTATACAAAAATGATTACCTCAGCAACCGGACTGATTATAGGTATTATTGCTTATGTACTATATCATATTTTAAATATGATGGTTGAGCGCATAATTTTAAGAATGGAAACTGATGCTATCGAATTTATTGATCTATTAGAGGAGCCAGGAAAATAATGAATTTACGCAAAAGAAATAAAGGAACTGTAGAGGTACATACCTCTGCTTTGAACGACATCATGTTCTTCCTGCTTTTGTTTTTTCTATTGGCATCAGCTGTAGTTAATCCACAGGTAGTGAAGTTATTATTGCCCCGTTCAGAATCCGGGCAACAATCTAATGCCCAAAAAACCGTTACTGTATCTATAGATGAGAAATTAAATTATTTTGTAGACAAGCAACCTAGTACGCTTGAAAATCTTCAGGCTGCAATTGAAACTTATCAAAAGCAATCCCCAGACTTAACTATTGTTCTTTACGTTGCAAGAGGAGTATCAATTGAAAATACAATGCTTGTTTTTGATGTGGCTAACAAATTAAAACTAAAAGTTGTACTCGCTGTAGAACCTAAGAAATAATGACTTATCCTAAAGAAGAAAACAATTATCCTAAGGCACTGGCAATATCTACCGGTATCATGGCTGCATTGCTTGCTTTAAGCTTCTTTATTGTTATTGGAAGCTTTGAGCCGGAAGATGCAGGTATGGGGGGTATGGTTGTTAACTACGGGACTTCTGTAACAGGTATGGGTTCAGATTATACCAGCATAGAGGAGCCTTCTGCAGATCCGAATGCGAATAACCGTCCACCAGATAAAGTAACACCAACGGAAGTAACCAAAGAAACTCCCACTCCACAAGTAAGCGAAAAAGAGATCGTTACCCAAAACTCTGAAGAGGCCGTAGTTGTAAAAAGTAAAGCAACTAAAAAAGAAGCTACTCCTACTGCAACTAATACCGAGACAAAACCTTCAAAACCAGTTGTTAATCAAAATGCCTTATACAAAGGAAAATCCAGTAAAGGAACTGGTGCAGGTGATGGAACAGGTGATACACCAGGAAATCAGGGAAGCAAAAATGGGGACCCGCTAGCCAATAATTATGGCGAAGGTGGCTCTGGATTTGGTGAAACTCCTATTGCATTAAGAAAGTTTACAAACCTCGTTACACCACAGGATGATGGTCAGAAAACCGGTAAAATCGCTGTACGTATAAAAATTAACAAAGCCGGTCTTGTTATAGATGCTACCCCTGGAGTTAAAGGAACTACGCTAAATGACAGGGAGTTATGGCAAAAATGCAAGGAAGCTTTAATGGGTGCTCGTTTAGCGCCATCAGAAACCGCCCCAGATATTCAAATTGGTGTAGTTGTTTTCAACTTTAAAGTTAAATAATCAGGTAGCTTTGATACTTTTGTGATGTTATTAAGCATCAGAAATGAATTACGAACAAACCATAGATTATTTATACCGCAAACTACCAATGTTTACCAGGGTTGGTGCTGTTGCCTTTAAAAAGGATTTGCACAATACCATTGCAATGTGCGAAAGGCTGGATAATCCGCAAAATAATTTTAAGACGATACATATTGGCGGCACAAATGGGAAAGGTTCAACCTCCCACATGTTAGCCGCCATTTTTCAACAAGCAGGTTATAAAACCGGATTGTACACCTCCCCTCATTTAAAGGATTTCAGGGAACGAATCAGAATTAACGGCGAAATGGTTTCTAAAGATTTCGTAATAGATTTTGTCGATCAACAACAAGAAATCATTGAAGAACTTAGTCCTTCTTTTTTTGAAGTTACCGTAGCCATGGCATTTTCATATTTTTCCGAACAGAATGTGGATATTGCTATAATTGAAGTGGGTTTGGGTGGCCGACTAGACTCAACAAACATTATAACTCCAGAATTGTCTGTTATCACCAATATTAGTCTTGATCATACCAACATCCTCGGTAATACATTAAAGGAAATTGCCGGAGAAAAAGCTGGAATTATAAAACCAGGTATTTCTGTCGTAATTGGGGAAAGCCATCCAGAAACCGATCAGATTTTTATTCAAAAAGCAAAGGACACACAAAGCCCGATTCTTTTTGCCGACCAGCAAATGCAGATTAGCAAGTCAGTTAAAGAAGATGAGTATTTAAATGTTTCCATCTCACAGAACGGAAATATATTGATTGAAAATCTCTTGCTTGATCTTACTGGAACGTACCAATTAAAGAACATTTTAACTGTTATTCAGGCAGTCGAAACTTTAAGAACATTAGATTTTAAGATTGATAATGATGCGCTTTATGCTGCACTAAAAGATGTAAAAGGCTTAACCGGTTTAATGGGGCGTTGGCAAATATTAAGTAAAAACCCTTTAATAATTTGCGATACCGGACATAATATTGCAGGTATAAAAGAAGTGATGCAAAATATTAATGATACACCACATAACAGACTTCATGTTGTAATTGGGATGGTGAAGGATAAGGACATTAGTGGTGTATTGGATCTTCTTCCAGCAAAAGCCACGTATTATTTTTGCCAGCCACAACTTGAAAGGGCACTGCCTGCTCAAGAGCTTGCATGTGAAGCAGAAAAACATGGACTAAAAGGATTAGTATTCCCAACTGTTGAACTTGCTATAAATGCCGCTAAGAAAAATGCAAATGCTGATGACCTCATTTATATAGGTGGAAGTACTTTCGTAGTGGCTGAAATACCATAAAACTTTTACACTATATTAAAGGATACCTACAGCCAAGTAATTAACTTTATAAAATCCTAACAAAACATTAATACACTATTCTTTTGCCTTATAAACTCTAAAAATTCAACAAATAATGATGAAAAGAATTATCCTTTTATTTACCATTTTAGCCCTGTTCTCAACAGGATCAATAGCACAAAAAAAAACAGCGCCTGCAAAAAACACGTCTTCCACTACATTAAACAGACCAAAATTAGTGGTAGGATTAGTTGTTGATCAAATGAGATGGGACTATCTGTATCGTTACTATAACAGATATTCAAATGGTGGATTTAAGCGAATGGTAAATGAAGGGTTCTCTGCTGAGAATACTTTTATTCCATACACTCCTACCTATACAGCATGTGGACACTCGAGTATCTACACTGGATCAGTTCCGGCTATTAATGGGATCATTGGAAACGATTGGTATGATCCACAATTAAAACGCGGAGTTTATTGTGCCGAAGATACTACAGTTAAAACAGTAGGTAGTGACACCAGAGCTGGTTTAATGTCTCCTAAAAACTTACTAACCACCACTATTACTGATGAACTTCGTTTAGCAACAAACTTTAAAAGTAAAGTAATCGGCATATCATTAAAAGACAGAGGATCAATTTTGCCAGCAGGTCATTCTGCTAATGCGGCCTATTGGTTTGATGGAGGAACTGGTGATTGGATTACCAGTACACATTACATGAATCAATTGCCATCATGGGTAGTAGAATATAACAAGTTGAAAATGGCAGACAAGTATTTTGAGAAGAACTGGAATACACTATATCCAATTGAAACTTATGATCAAAGTTCTACCGACAATAAAGAGTATGAAGGAAAATCTAGAGGAGAACAAACCCCTACCTTCCCTCACCCTTTCAAGTTGTATGCTGGAAAGAATTATGATATGATAAAAAGTTCTCCTTATGGAAACACAATGACTTTAGAGTTGGCCAAACTTGCTATAAATTCAGAGCATCTTGGCCAGGGAACTTCCACTGATTTCCTTGCTGTCAGTTGTTCTGCAACAGACTATGTTGGACATCAATATGGGCCAAATTCAATAGAAGCGGAAGACACTTACCTTAGGTTAGATAAAGATTTGGAACAGTTCTTTAATTATATGGATACTAAAATTGGCAAAGGAAATTACCTTGTATTTTTATCTGCTGATCACGGGGCAGCTCATGTTCCAGGATTTATGGCAGAAAATAAACTACCTGGGGGATTATTCAATGACTCTCCGGTTATAAAGAGTTTAAATACTACAATTGAAGAAAAATTTAAAGTAAAGAAAGCAATTATCACTTCTACTAACAGCCAGTTTTACTTCAACCATCAGGCCATTAAGGATGCCAATGCAGACTTTGATGCAATAAAAGCATTAGCAATTGCAACACTAAAAGAACAAGATGGAGTTATGGATGCAGTAGATCTAACTAAATTAGCCAGCTCTACCCTACCTGAACCAATAAAGAAAGCCATTACTAATGGATATAATGCACGTAGAAGTGGCGATATTTATTATATCCTGAAATCAAACTACTTCGAAGGTGGTAAAACAGGGACAACTCACGGTGCATGGTTCCCGTATGACTCGCACATTCCATGTGTATTTATGGGATGGAATGTAAAACCAGGAAAAACAAATAAAACTCATTATATGACAGATATAGCAGCTACCCTGGCTGCAATGCTCCATATTCAGATGCCTAGTGGCTGTATAGGCGAGCCAATAACAGAACTAACACATCAATAAAATCTTTATAAGTACAAGAAGGCCACTCAAGAATATTTTTGAGTGGCCTTTTTGTTACCTTTGATTACCAATTATTAAACCAGCTATGGAACAAATTGAAATCTATAAGCCCAAACATAAAATCCGTTTTGTAACTGCAGCAGCATTATTTGACGGGCATGATGCCACAATCAATATCATGAGAAGGATTCTTCAATCCTCTGGGGCAGAAGTAATACATTTAGGCCATAATCGCTCGGTTGAGGAAGTTGTAAACTGTGCCATACAAGAAGATGTTCAAGGGATTGCAATGACTTCCTATCAAGGCGGTCATATCGAATATTTTAAATATATGTATGATTTGCTTCAGGAACGTGGGGCACCCCATATCAAAATATTTGGTGGTGGTGGTGGTGTGATCCTGCCTTCGGAAATTGCAGAGTTACAGGCTTATGGTATTACAAGAATCTATTCTCCTGATGATGGCCGTAAAATGGGGTTGCAAGGCATGATTAATAATATGCTTGAACAAACTGATTTCATCACTACAAAATCTTTAAATGGGGAATTAAAAAACATCCCAAAAAAAGATATCAAAAGCATTGCTGCCGCAATAACAGTTGCAGAAAATGATCCGGAGGCGGCTCAATCTTTTGTAAACGAGTTAAAAAAACTCACTATCAGCAACAATGCTCCGGTACTTGGTATTACAGGAACTGGGGGATCCGGCAAGTCATCCTTAGTTGACGAATTGGTAAGAAGATTCCTAACAGAGGTAAAAGATAAAACACTCGCAATTATTTCAGTTGATCCATCCAAGCGCAAAACTGGCGGCGCCTTACTTGGAGACAGAATCAGGATGAATGCGATAAATAATTCCAGAATATACATGCGCTCATTGGCTACAAGACAAGCCAACTTAGCACTTTCAAAAAACGTTCAGGAGAGCATTGATATCTGCAAAGCTGCAGGTTATGATCTAATTATAGTTGAAACTTCAGGTATTGGGCAATCAGATACCGAAATAACAGAACATTGCGACATTTCTTTATATGTAATGACTCCCGAATTCGGCGCAGCTACCCAGTTGGAAAAAATTGATATGCTCGATTTTGCTGACCTTGTTGCCATCAATAAGTTCGATAAGCGCGGTGCCCTGGATGCTTTACGTGATGTCCGAAAACAATTTAAACGCAATCACAATCTGTTCAATGCAGATGACGACAGCCTTCCCGTTTATGGCACAATGGCCTCCCAGTTCAACGATCAAGGCATGAACAATCTCTTTACCGCCTTAATGCAAAAGATAAAGGAAAAGACAGGAATCGATTTTAAAGCCCAAATGGAGCTTATTGGAGGAGAATCCGAAAAGATTTATATAATACCACCAGACAGAATACGATATCTCGCAGAGATCGCTGAATCTAGCCAGACATACAATGAATGGGTAGATAGACAAGCTGCAATTGCTAGCAAAATGTATCAATTACAAGGTGCTATTGATCTTTCAACTGAGGAAAACCTAACCAACACCTTAAAAGAGATTTATCAATATCAAGAGGAACAATTGGATGGAGAATGTAGGAAGTTACTACGCCATTGGCCAGAAACTAAAACCAAATACCAGCAGAAGTTCTTTGTATATAAGATAAGAGATAAAGAGATCAAACAGCCGCTCTTTTACGAGTCGCTCTCTAAACTGCAAATCCCAAAGGTATCGCTGCCCCGATATAAGGATTGGGGCGACATTCTTCAGTGGTTATTGACAGAAAATGTCCCTGGTGAATTCCCTTATGCCGCCGGTGTTTTTCCCTTAAAACGCGAAGGAGAAGACCCAACCCGGATGTTCGCAGGAGAAGGTGGCCCAGAAAGAACAAATAAAAGATTCCACTATGTATCTTTAGGTCAGCCTGCACACCGCTTATCCACGGCCTTTGATTCTGTAACTCTTTATGGAGAAGATCCACATGTACGCCCTGACATTTATGGCAAAATAGGTAACTCTGGTGTAAGCATAGCAACTCTTGATGATGCTAAAAAACTATACTCCGGTTTTGATCTTTGTGCCCCATCAACCTCAGTGTCTATGACAATAAATGGTCCGGCACCTATGCTATTAGGCTTTTTCATGAATGCTGCAATAGATCAGCAATGCGAGAAACACATAATGGAAAATGGATTACAAAAAGAAGTAGAAAACAAAATTCGTTCGATATATAAGGAAAAAGGACAGCAAAGACCAACCTACAATGGATCTTTACCTGAGGGGAACGATGGTCTGGGATTAATGCTTCTTGGTGTAACCGGCGATCAGGTATTGGCAGCAGATGTATACGCCAGAATTAAAGCGCATGCAATGAGTACAGTTCGTGGCACTGTCCAGGCAGATATTCTTAAGGAAGATCAGGCACAAAACACCTGTATTTTCTCTACCGAATTTGCCCTTAGAATGATGGGAGACATTCAAAACTACTTCATTGCCGAAAAAGTACGCAACTTCTATTCAGTATCAATTTCCGGATATCACATTGCTGAAGCAGGCGCAAATCCAATATCTCAACTTGCCTTTACATTGAGCAATGGTTTTACTTTTGTTGAATATTATCTGAGCAGAGGAATGAATATTGATGATTTTGCACCTAATCTATCTTTCTTCTTCTCCAATGGCATCGATCCTGAATATTCGGTGATTGGCCGTGTAGCAAGACGTATATGGGCTAAAGCAATTAAAAACAAATACAAAGGAAATGATAGGTCCCAAAAACTGAAGTATCATATCCAAACGTCGGGACGTTCATTGCATGCTCAGGAAATTGATTTCAATGATATACGCACCACCTTACAGGCACTATATGCGATCTACGACAACTGTAATTCACTTCACACAAATGCTTATGATGAGGCTATAACTACTCCAACAGAAGAATCTGTGCGCAGGGCGATGGCTATTCAATTGATCATTAACAGGGAACTTGGCTTAGCTAAAAATGAAAACCCACTGCAAGGAGCCTTTATCATTGAAGATCTAACTGACCTAGTCGAGGAGGCTGTATTGTTAGAATTTAAACGGATTAATGACAGAGGAGGAGTATTAGGCGCAATGGAAACCATGTATCAACGAGGTAAAATACAGGAAGAAAGCTTATACTATGAGACGTTGAAACATACTGGTGAATATCCCATAGTAGGTGTAAATACTTTTCTAAATAAAAATGGCTCGCCAACAATAATACCCGGAGAGGTAATTAGAGCGACAGAAGAAGAAAAACAATATCAAATTACAGCACTTAAGACCTTTCAGGATAGAAATTCAGACTCATCAACATTAGCATTAAAAAAGCTTCAAAAAACTGCAATTGCTGGAGAAAATATATTTAGTGAACTTATGGAAGTATGTAAGATATGTTCTTTAGGTCAAATCTCTAATGCACTTTATGAAGTTGGGGGTCAATATAGACGAAATATGTAAAACCATTAGTACTAAAAAAGGCCTGAATTTGAAAATTCAGGCCTTTTAAGTATTAAAAGATACCGCTTTTAGTTAAGCATGAATCCAGCTAAATTTATAGTCCATTGTTGGATTGTTCATTCTCTCAGCAACGCGCAACAGCCTGTTTGGTAAAGCCATGATATAATCACGTGCTTTTTCTCCGGCCTCATTTAAATCACGCATACTTTCTAACTTCCACTCTTCAATTAACTGTTGCATGATTTCCACGTAATCAATCGCAGTATACACTCCTAAACGTTGGGCAGCATCAGTAAAATGTCCAAATGTTTGTCCAATTTTCATACCCATTTCACGTAAGAAGTGAGCAGGCATTACGATCTTCTTTCTCATCATATCTTCAAAAGCGACCATTGCCTCATTTGGATCAACTTCAAATATTTTCGACATAAAATCTTTATACGCTTTTGCATGACGGGCTTCATCAGAAGCAATTACTCCACACATTTTAGAAAGTAATGTGTCACCATCCTTTTTAGCTAAAGAAGCTACTCTCCTGTGAGAAATATTTGTAGCTAACTCCTGAAAACTAGTATATATAAAGTTTCTATATGGATCATGGCCGGTTCCTATATCAAACCCATCTGCAATTAAGTATTGAGTTGATATTTCCATCTGACGCATATCAACACGACCTGACAAGTAAAGATATTTATTTAATAAGTCACCGTGCCTGTTTTCCTCCGCAGTCCAGTGACGTACCCATTTCATCCATCCACCTTGTTCATTTTTAGTAATCCCGTCTACCATACAAAGCCACGACTCGTATGTCGGTAATGCTTCTTCCGTAATAGTATCACCTATTAAAACAGCCACAAGATCATAAGAAAGATCCTTAGCATTCTCACGTAATAATTTTATATCCTGGTAGAAAGTTTCACTAGTAGAATCAGGCAAAAAATCAGATGGCTGCCAATTTGTATCAATCGGTTTCAGGTATGTTTCCATCATATCAAGCATATAGCCTTCTATATGTAACATTACTTCCCTTCTCTTTTCCGCGAATAAATTCATTCGTTTATATTATTTTAAATTTGTATCAAATATACCAAAATTATTGCATAAAGATGGTTGCACCAATACTTTATTAAGAAATAATCTAAGGGCCCTATCCCATTATCTGGTTGATTATTATGTAAGGTATTTATGAATATAAGAATAACATAGCATTCATCAAGA
>NZ_JCAXEI010000020.1:0-43691 GCF_059758925.1 Pedobacter sp. GQ55
AGATTGGCAGCCGTGTACCATTCTAACAATATCCCTTCTTACCTGAGAAGCAATATCTTCTAATTCTTTGATTGTATGTTTCATTAATTGGGGTTGTTGATTAATATGACAAACTTAACTAAAACTGCGCAAGCATTCATGCGCACAGTTAAAATAAATATCCCAATAATAGGGCTTATATTTTAAAAAATACTCAGTTAATAATAAAAAGGAATATTAAAAGACATGGGTAAAAAAACACAGGTCGGAAAATACCTGTTTTAGGTACTACTAAATTGTTTTTTGTTAATTTAAGCTGAAAGAGTGTAGTATTAAATTATACCGGCAATTGAAAAATAATTTTTTAACATTTAGAAAATATTTATTTATATTTATGTTAGTCGTATACCAAACAAAGAAAATAGATGCATGCCAACCAATTAAAATATTGGAATGAATCAGATCTTTTCGTTAAACTCGGTGAGGGCGATGAGCGGGCTTTTGGCCAGGTGTTTAAGCAATATTTTTCTTCTCTATGTTATTTTGCGAACAAGTATGTGTTTGATGTGCAGGAAGCTGAGGATATCGTTGAAGAGGTTTTTGAGAAGCTTTGGAAATGCAATCATCATATTAGTTGTTCGGAACATTTAAGGTCGTATTTGTATATGGTTACCAAGCGCACCTGTATGGATCATCTAAGCAAGAACAATCATGCCAAAGAAAGGCAATTGAATTTTGCGATGCGGATTGGAGATCAGGAACCAGATTTTATTTATGAGATGATCCGTGCCGAGGTTCTGAGGGATATTTACCTCGAAATTAATGGCCTGCCAGAACAATGCAGTAGAATTGTTTCTATGAGTTATATTGAAGGGCTGCGTAACGAAGAGATTGCAGAGAAGCTAGGACTTTCTGTTCAAACGGTTAAAAATCAGAAAACCAGGGGTGTCTCCATTCTTAGAGGCAGGCTTGTATAATATTCCAAAGTGCCAATCCATCTCTTGGGTGCATTTACAGGAGGATTTCTTGTTATAAAAAGCCTTAATTGATGTCCTTTTTCTAATTTAGTGAAAATTTAATGCCATTTGGACCCTAAAAAATCGACTGCAGATTTAAACGTAAAATCTTTAACCTTTAAAGAGCGGATAGCCGCGTTTAGGAATTTACCCGAGTTTTTTAAACTGGTATGGCAAACCAGCAGGTGGATGACGATAGGTAATTTTGCCCTGCGAATTGCCAGATCAATTATGCCCCTTGCTATCCTTTGGGTAGGTAAGCATATCATTGATGAAGTAGTGCACTTAAGTAATGACGGAACTGGCCAATCCCAGGAATATCTGTGGAAACTGGTGGCGCTTGAGTTTGGATTGGCCATACTAACTGATATTCTGAGCCGTGCTATTAATTTGATGGATGGTTTATTGGGTGATTTGTTTTCCAACTATACATCCGTAAGGATTATGAAGCATGCTGCAACCTTAGATCTGGACCAGTTTGAAGATTCCGTTTTTTATGATAAACTTGAGCGGGCAAGGCAGCAAACGGTTGGCCGTACAGTACTATTATCGCAAGTAATGAGTCAGATCCAGGACCTGATTACCATGGGATTCCTTGCGGTAGGATTGGTTGCCTTTAATCCATGGCTTATAGTTGTATTATTGGTTACTATTCTTCCTGCTTTTTTGGGTGAATCGTATTTTAATGATCAGAGTTATGCACTTTCAAGAAAGAGGACACCGGAACGAAGAGAACTTGATTATGTTCGTTATCTGGGCGCTAGTGATGAAACGGCAAAAGAAGTTAAGGTATTTAATCTTTCTGGCTTTATCATCAGTCGTTTCAGAACGCTTTCAGAAAGATTTTATACAGAGAATAAACATTTGTCTTTACAACGCTCTGTATGGGGCACCTTTTTTGCCTTTTTAGGAAGTGCGGGGTATTACCTTGCTTATGTTTATATCATATATAGAACCATAAGCGGAGGCATTACTATCGGTGAACTTACATTTCTGGCAGGCTCGTTCAGGCAGATGCGTTCGTTAATTGAAGGCGTGTTGTTACGTTTCACAGCAGTTTCTCAAGGTGCTATTTATCTTAGTGATTTCTTTGAGTTTTTTGAAATCGAGGCTAAAATACGGAATTTACCAAAGGCTAAGCCTTTCCCAAATCCCATTAGAGAAGGGTTTAAGTTTGAAGATGTTGGGTTTCAATATGCACATTCAGAACGTTGGGCTAACCGCCATTTAAGTTTTACACTTCATCCTGATGAGAAGCTTGCATTGGTAGGAGAGAACGGCTCTGGCAAAACAACATTGGTTAAATTACTGGCAAGACTTTATGACCCAATAGAGGGTAGGATATTGCTAGATGGGGTGAATTTAAAAGAATATGACCTGGATGAATTGCGGATGAACGTTGGTATTATATTTCAGGATTACCTCCGTTACCAAATGACATTTGCGCAAAATATTGCTGTTGGAAATATACAAGAACAGGATAACAGAGCTCTGATAGAAAATTCAGCAAAACAAAGCTTAGCAGATGTGCTGGCAGAAAAGCTGCCTTTTCATTACGATCAGATGCTTGGCAAACGCTTTTCTCAAGGAGTGGAGTTGTCTGGTGGAGAATGGCAAAAAGTAGCTCTGGCCAGAGCGTATATGAAGGATGCACAACTCTTAATTCTTGATGAGCCAACAGCGGCCCTTGATGCACGGGCTGAATATGAAGTTTTTCAACGTTTTGCGGAATTAACAAAAGGGAAATCTGCTGTACTAATCTCTCACCGATTTTCTACTGTGCGCATGGCCGATAGAATACTTGTACTAGAGAAGGGTCAATTGATAGAAATAGGCAGTCATGAAGAATTGATCCTCAAGAAAGGGAGGTATGCTGAATTGTTTGATCTGCAGGCAATGGGTTATAGGTAAAAAACGATTTGATTGGTACGATTGAGGTTTCGCATCGTAATAATAGCATCAATCGAAAAAGGATGCAATCAGAAGAACAAATCAAAAGAATAGTGTCCCTCATAGGTAAGCAGATTAGAGGGGAGCTGAACGGAATTGACGAGCGTGATTTGGAGATATGGATATCTGAAAGCAAGACAAACAAGATTTTGTTTGATCAGCTGACGGATCCGTCTTATAGACAAGCTGAGCTAATGGAGATGAGAAGTTTTACAAGTGCACCTGCGGCATTTGCAAACTTTATGGAAAAATATGGCGATCGTATACCTACTGAAGATGAAGTATATATTTCTCCAAACCCTGAGTTGGGAAAGAAATGGGATTATGAATTCTTAAAATATGGAGCCACCGCCATTATTCTATTGGCACTTTCGACAGGCTTTTTTATTTACCTTAATAATACAGGCGCAATTGAAAATAAGGATTCTCGAGCAAACTTATTGCCCCAATCTAAAATTTTAAGAAGCACCGATCGATCCTTGATTCTAAAACCAAGCCCGCATTCAGTGCTTATTGATAAGAATGCCCATAATTATGATATAGATATAAAAGAAGCGTTAACCTGGAAGCAAAGCTTCTTTACCTTCAATAATGAAACTCTTGAGTCCCTCATGAAAAAGATTGAAAGCTGGTATGGGGTAGATGTAATATATGCCGATCGTAATATTGGTAAAACCTTATATACCGGTTCCGCTTCGAGATTTAGTAACATCTATTCGTTACTCAATAAGCTCGAAAGAACCGGCCCCGCTAAATTTAAGATTGAAGGCAAAAGGATTAGGGTTCAACTTCGGTATTGACAAGTTTTTTTACTACTCTGGCAGTTTGCTGCCGAAATAGCGTTGCTGTTTTCCAATAACATAGTAATTGATAGGATACACAAACGTTTGCGCAAACAAAATGCGTAAATATTAAGTGTAAATAGCATACTTTGGTTTAATGAATGCCTCAGGTAAGCAACTTGTGGTATAATTTTCTATTTTTAGAAAGTAAAACTGATTTATTTTTGATAAAACAACAAAAGCAATAATTAAACCTAAACAAACCTGATTTTTAACCATGACTAATCAAAAAATGAATCAAATTCAACAACAAAAAAGAACACCAGTATTTACAATGGTGATATGCTGTGCATTTTATTTCATCTTAGGCTTTATAACCTGGGCTAATGGCTCTCTAATTCCGTTCGCAAAAAAAGCATTTGATCTGGATAGCGACTTACAAGCATTTCTTGTAACTTTTGCCTCTTATATTGCTTATTTTTTCCTAGCAATTCCCAGTTCGTGGATACTTAAAAAAATCGGCTTTCACAATGGTTTAGTGCTTAGTGTGGTGGTTTTGGGAGTAGGATCTTTATTGTTTATTCCAGCAGCGGAAAAAAGTAGTTACGTTTTGTTTTTAACGGCAATTTTCGTACAGGGTTCTGGAATGGCTTTGTTACAAACTGCGGTGAATCCTTATCTAAGTATCATCGGGCCAATTGAGAGTGCTGCGCAGCGTATAGCAATAGCTGGTTTCTGTAATAAAGCAGCAGGGATGATCGCGCCGATTGTGCTCGGGAGTCTGCTTTTGAAAGGTGCAAATGCAGCCGAAGCAAGATTGGCACAAGCGGCATCCGAAGTAGAAAAACAAACCATTTTAAATGAGTTATTAGATCAGCTTCATGCACCATATATAGCATTGGCAATTATGCTGGCATTGTTTGCCATAGGGCTTAAGTTTGTGAGCCTCCCTGAAGTGAACATGGAGGAGGAAGAAGTTTCAGAAAAGACATTGAATCCCTCAAAAAAAACAATATTTAGTTTCCCGCATTTATTTTTGGGAGCACTAGCGATTTTCTTTTGTGTAGCCGTAGAAGTAATGGCAGGTGATATCATTGGAACTTATGCCAGGGAACTGGGTACAGTGCCTCAGGTATTCAGAGATAATGCCACTGCATTTACTTTAGGATTTATGCTGGTAGGCTATTTAATTGGTATCATTACCATTCCAAGATTTATAAGCCAACAAGCTGCGCTTAGGGTTTGTACCAGCGTAGGTATTTTATTTACTCTTCTTTCAGTGTTTACCACTGGAGTAATTTCCTTTTGGTTTGTTGCATTGTTAGGATTGGCCAATTCATTATTGTGGCCAGCTATTTTTCCACTAGGTATTAAAGGCCTGGGTAAGTTTACAAAAACCGGCTCGGCCATTATGATCATGGGTATTGCAGGAGGGGCGGTTTGGCCTTTGGTGTATGGCTATATGAAAGATGAATTACACATAGATTTTCAACATGCATTTTTATATGCAATGATCCCAGCTTATTCATATATTGTTTATTTTGCAGTGTCCGGGCATAAAATTAAATCAAGAGGTTAATTCCTGGTCAGAATATTGTTATCAAGGGATGATTCGAATTGAGTCACCCCTTTTTTGTGTGAGCACTGTGATTGCAAGCTGGCTAATGCTGCCGTCCTGCCTGATTTAATGGTATTTTGCTTGTTTTTTGAACAAAATGAATGGAGTAAATCGATGCCTTGTTCGGGTTAAAAGGATTATTTTTAAAAAAATGTAAAAAAAAATAGGGCTTTACATTTGATTAAAATTCTAACTATGCTTATTTCCTTGTTACGAAAGAAGCTCAACGATATATCTATATCCAGAAAATTATATTTTACCATTGGTATAATCACTTTTTTGGTCATGGTAGAGTTGTGCACTTTATGGTTCTCAATTACGACACTGTCGGCAGTTAGATCTTACGTGGGTGGGGAAGGACTATGGTCTAAATCGCAGAAGAATGCTATCCTGAACCTCAGGGAGTATGGCTACACTTATGATGAAAACAATTATCACGCTTTTAAAGAATTCCTGAAGGTTCCTTTTGGTGATAAAATTGCCAGAATAGAAATGGAAAAGGTAAATCCTGATCTGGATGCAGTAAGAGCGGGTTTTTTGCAAGGCAGAAATCATCCGGATGATATTGATAATATGATTGGCCTCACCAAGAGATTTAGTAAGGTGTATTACTTGAATAAAGCTTTTGTTGCATGGCAAAAAGCTGAGCCGGTTTTGGATGAACTCCTTGGAATTGGTGAGGAACTTCATGCACTAATTACAGCTCCAAAGATAGATAAGGAAAAGATAAAGGTTTTGCTGAATGAAATTGAAAGGCTTAATACCGAGCTTACTATTTTAGAAGATGGGTTTTCTTATACACTTGGGGAAGGTGCAAGGTGGTTAGAAAGTATGGTGCTTAAATTGGTATTGGCGCTGTCGATAACAATTGGTACAACCAGTATTGTAATTGCCATATCTATCAACAAAAGTATTAAGAAAGGTCTGGATGTTATCGTAGAGGGTGCCGAACTAGTTAAGAAAGGGCAACTGGAAACCCGTGTAAGGGTTTTTGCAAATGATGAAATTGGAAGGGTAGCTACTGCATTTAATGAAATGACCGAGACCCTGGAACATAAAGTAGCCGATTCAAAGGTTACAGAAGCCAAACTTGTAACTGAGCGACAGAGAGCTCAATCTTCTGAGAAAGCCAAGCATGTTTTCCTTGTAAACATGAGCCATGAAATAAGGACTCCTATGAATGGTATTCAGGGGTTTGCGAGCTATATTAGGGATTCCCTGGTTGATAAAGAACATCTTGAAGCAATTGAGATGATTATAAAATCTGCTGACCATTTGATGAGGATATTAAATGATATTCTGGATTTTTCCGGACTTGGAAATGAGGATGTTGATTTTATTAAACAACCGCTAAAAGTTAGGGATGTAATTAAAGATGCCTGTCTTTATGTGGAATCTAATGCTAAGTTTAAGAAAATTAGTTTAAGCTATTCTATAGGCGCAAGAGTGCCTAATATTTTTATTGGAGATTCTATAAGGCTCTCTCAAATTTTTGTGAACCTGGTATCCAATGCTATAAAGTTTACAGAAAAAGGTGAGGTGGTTATTTCTGCAGATCTTATAGAAGAAACCAAGGAGAGTGTGGTTATTGAGTTCAGAATAAAAGATACGGGGATTGGAATTCCAATAGAAAAGCAACAGAAAATATTTGAGTTGTTTGAGCAGGGCACAAGTGGTGCTTCACGTAAATTTGGAGGTGTGGGTTTAGGGTTAAGTATGGTTAAACGTCTGGTTGAACTACAGCATGGAAAAATATTTTTGGAAAGTACACCAGGCAAAGGGTCGGTGTTTTATTTCAGAATGCCTTTTGTGAAAATAAGTGATCTTGAGAAGGATAACCATGTTGCTGTCGGATCTGACACTGGAGATGAACCTGGAAGGGGAATCAAAGTGCTGATTGTTGAAGATAATCCAATTAATCAGCTTTTGGTTATCAAGGTATTGCAAAAGAGAGGATATGAAACCACAATTGCACAAAATGGAAAAATAGCCATTGAAAAATATAAGAACGAGGATTTTGATATTATTTTAATGGATCTGCAAATGCCTGAAGTGGATGGATATGAAGCCACTAAATACATACGCCGCATGGGTGCTGAAAAGGCAGGCATTCCAATTGTGGCTATGACAGCCCATACCATACAGGGAGAGCTTGAGAAATGCCTGGCAATTGGAATGAATGACTATGTTTCTAAACCTTTTAGTCCTGATGAGCTAAATGTAAAGATTCAGCATCTTGTTGGAAGTAAGCAAAAAGATGAAAAGTCTGTACTAAAGTAACGCTAAAACCTGTGCGGTTGAATTCTTAGTATCTACCTTTTTTATGATGTGTGAAATGATGCCGGTTTCATCAATAAGGAAAGTAGTTCTATGTGTTCCCATATATTTCTTTCCGTACATATTTTTTTCGCCCCAGACACCGTAAGCTTCAACGATTTTTTGATCAGTATCTGCGAGGAGTGTAAATGGCAAGCTGTGTTTGGCGACAAATTTCTGATGTGATTTTTCGTCATCAACACTTACACCCAATACTATAATTCCTTTTGCTGTTAGTCCCTGATAGTTGTCTCTGAAATCACATGCTTCTGCCGTGCAGCCTGGAGTGTCATCTTTAGGATAGAAGTACAGTACGACTTTTTTTCCGATAAATTGTGATAAGGATACATTGTTGCCATCCTGATCTTTGGCTGTAAAATCGGGGGCCTTTTGGCCTTCTTTTAACTCACTCATAATGCTATTTATAAAAAGAAATTGAATAATTTTTGATGTTGTCCTTCATGTCTGAAACAATAACCTCCAATGTATGTTTGCCAGGAGGGGTACTGTCATCAAATGTATGCCATAGAGAGGCTGTTTTTGTGTCAAACGCCATTAATATCCATCTTCCGTCAATATAACCGTTAAAGCTCTTAATCCCGGATAGGTTATCTCTGATTTTGAACGACATTTTACTTATTCCAATCATGCTTTTTCCATCCGATACATTGATGGGGATTATGTTTGGTGGTATCGTGTCTATGGCTATAAAGAAACTTCCAAAAGTGCGTGGTTTGGCTTTTACATATCCATTTTCATAATATCCACCTTGTGACGATTTTGAAGTACTAACGATAAGGGCCTTTTCTTTGTACTTATTAATTGAACTGTCTGCTTTAATCCATATTTCAAATCCCAAATGCAATGGAGTTAAAGAGTTATGGATCTGATGTATATTAGAGAATGCGTTTGTTGCCGGTTTTGGTAAGATCTTGTATATGAAGTTAAGATCATTATAGAGTGTGCCTTTTGGAAGGATTACCTTTACATCTGGATTGTTAAACTCATTGATTGTAGCATATGAGTAATGAGTGCCTGCCACGGGCTCTGGGGTGTTTATTATAGCTTTTTCATCAGCCTGCACATTGAACGACAGAATACTTTTATTGCCTGTAGCATCCGATATAATATACTTTACCTGATGCAGCTTGCCGTCAGTAAATTCTATTCGGCCACTGTTTACCAGGTTGCTGTAGATGTTTAAAGGATTGCCCGGATCAACAAAACTTTTCTGAATATTTCTTTTAGTATTAATAAATGATGGGTAATCTATATGCGAATTGATACCCCTGCTATTCTCAAACTGGAATTTTTCAAGGGCCGAGGTGTAAACTGGTTTACCGTCTATCTCGAGCTGAATAGAATAAACGCCATTTGTTCCTGAAGCACCATTGTGTTTGTCGGTAGCAACAATACCAAAGCCCACCTCGCCACTTAAATTGATTGTGTTTACTTTATTAAGGTGGTAATTGCCAGGGCCCCCACTAATCTGAAAGTATTGTTTAGGTGTAAATTCGTTAAATGGTTTCTTATTTAAACGATAAACATACATGGAATAAAGCACGGGGGGGACATTGTCTGATATTTCTAGTCCAAATAGCTGCGGATTAATTGTAGCTTCTGTTTTAGTATCTCTGATCTCAAAGTGAAGGTGAGGGCCTCCAGAGCTCCCGGTATTGCCAGAATAAGCAATAACATCTCCCTTGTGCACTGGTATAAGCAGTGAGTTAGGAAACGAATCGACTTCATAACTTTTCTTTTGATATTGAATGGTTTTTACTTGTTGTGCTATTTTAGGGCTAAAGCGCTGAAGGTGACCATAAACAGAGGTGTAACCATTTGGATGATTAATGTAGAGGGCAAGACCGAAGCCGCTGTTCTGTACCCGAAGCCTGGAGATATAGCCATCCGCAATGGCGTACACCGGATAGCCCTCTCGTTGATTGGTTCGGTAATCCATGCCAGAATGAAAGTGGTTAGCCCTTAATTCTCCAAATGAACCGGCCAGAGCTGGTGGTGTGATGTCTAGTGGAGCCCTGAAATCTACAAGTGGGTATTTGCTGCCGCTGAACACTTGTTGCCCTTTTGAGTATACTACAGAAAGAACAATAAGTATTAGTGTTAAGTTCAGTTTAATCATTAATGCTATTTTATATCGAAATTAAGTAGTTGCTGACCCGCCAGCCAGGCCTCCAATTTATCACCTGGCAGAACCTTGCCAACACCTTCGGGTGTCCCGGTAAAAATAAGATCGCCTTTTTTTAAAGTTATGTATTTAGATACAAAGGCAATTATTCTCTCAAACGGGAAGAGCATATTTTTAGTATTCCCAATTTGCCTGTTCTCATTGTTGATCTTTAGCTCGAAGTCTAGATTATATATGTTGGTGAATTGGGTTTTGGGAACAAAAGTGCTGATGACAGCAGAATTGTCGAAAGCTTTAGCTAACTCCCATGGCAAACCTTTTTCTTTATGTAGTGTCTGGATATCGCGCGCAGTAAAATCTATGCCGAGACCCATTTCTTCATAATAGTTTGGAGCAAACTTTTCGGAAATATGCTTGCCTTCTTTGCAAATTTTTAAAACCACTTCGAGTTCATAGTGTATGTCTGAAGAAAATTCTGGTATGTAAAAAGGTTTGTTGTCTTTTAATACTGCGGTATCAGGTTTTAGAAATATAACCGGATTTTCCGGTGTTGGGTTGTTTAGTTCTTTAATGTGTGCGGCGTAGTTACGACCTATAGCGATTACCTTCATTTGTACGATGTTTTGTGAATAACACTAACCTGCTGCTAAATTATGCATTCTGAGCAGACGAAACAATTAAGAAGATTGATTAAATATTGACTATAAAACTGAAATGCGTTTTACTACTGTTTCAGAGCCTGCTACTATTTTTAGAAAATAGATGCCAGGGTTTAACCGATTAGGAATAGTATAGCTTTTGGTTTGTTCCCCAGAAGAAATACGCTCATTTGAGAGTGTTACTACTTCATTGCCCAGCAAATCCATGATTTTGACAGAAAGATTTGATTCGCGGTCAAGTCTTAGCATCAAATTTACCTGATCATCAACAGGATTAGGATAAACTTTTAAAACAGTAAGGATTTTATCTTGTTTAGTTTGAGTGGTTGGAACAACTTTTGCATTAGAGATCACATCATTATATTGTATAAATCCTAAGTTGTATTTAGGCTTATATGTTGGTATGTTGACCTTGATTTGAGGTGTTTTGTTAATTCTCTTTGCCCTGACGGCGTTTATTGTACTGTCAGACTTTTGCGCAAAAACGTTAACGCTGCCAAAGACACCCATGCAAATTATGCAGGAGATATGAAAGAGAAGCGCTATTCTGTGTTTCTTGCTCATGTTTGGTATTGCCAAAAATATAAATAATAAAACAAAAAAATCAATCATTTTGTTCAATAAAAAAATATTTAACAATATTTAACAAGTATTAACGTTCGGAGAGCCTAAAGTTGTGGCGTAAATACCACATGTTGGGGTTAAAAAAAGTCTGAAAACTATGCATATAGATAAGAATTACTGTAATTTTACCCACCAAAACAAAATAAGATAAGTGTCGAGTCAAAAGAATTTAAGCGCGCTCACCGCAGGAGGTTTACTTGTAAGTTTAGGGATCGTATACGGTGATATTGGAACTTCTCCTCTCTATACCTTAAAAGCCATTTTTAATTCGGTGGTTAACGGAGGGCAAAATATTGATGTAAATCTGGTTCTTGGTGCCTTGTCTTGTATCATATGGACTTTAACCCTGCAGACTACTGTTAAGTATGTTGTGATTACACTGAAAGCAGACAATAAAGGTGAGGGTGGTATTTTTTCTTTATACTCCCTTGTTCGTAAAAATGCAAAGTGGCTTGTTATCCCTGCAATAATTGGCGGTTGCGCACTGTTGGCGGATGGTATAATTACACCAAGTATAACAGTTACCTCTGCTGTTGAAGGTTTGCAATTGAAATTTCCTACTGTATCGGTAATTCCTATAGTTCTGGCTATCATTACTGCATTGTTTATAATACAGCAATTCGGGACTGATTTGGTAGGGAAGCTGTTTGGACCGGTGATGTTTCTGTGGTTTAGTACACTTGGATTATTAGGTTTACTGTTTGTGGTGCAGGACTTAAGTATTTTAAGAGCGCTAAACCCGTATTATGCTTATGAGCTGTTGGTGAATAATCCTATGGCTTTATTAATATTAGGCGGGGTATTTCTATGTACTACAGGGGCCGAGGCACTCTATTCAGACATGGGGCATTGTGGAAGAAAGAACATTAGGGTTAGTTGGGTTTTTGTAAAAACAACATTGATTCTTAATTATCTTGGCCAAGGTGTTTGGGTGCTGCAGCATGGTAATTACAACGCCACTTTGAATCCCTTTTTTGAAATAGTACCATCCGAATATCTGTTGTTTATGGTTGCGCTGGCAACTTGCGCGGCCGTAATTGCTAGTCAGGCTATGATCACCGGTTCTTTTACTTTAATATCTGAAGCGGTAAGGTTAAATCTTTGGCCAAAAGTTAGAATCAATTATCCAAGTAATCAAAAGGGACAGATTTATGTTCCCTCTATAAACTGGATCCTCTGGGCGGGATGTATTGGAATTGTATTGATTTTTAAAAGCTCAGGAGCAATGGAAGGGGCTTACGGTTTGGCTATAAACCTAACCTTTCTCTCTACTACGATATTGATTGCCGCTTATATGAAACGTAAAAAGGTCCCGATATATGTAATTGGAACTTTTTTAGTGATTTATATTTTGCTGGAACTTACTTTCCTGATCGGAAATATGGCTAAGTTTTTCCATGGAGGCTGGGTAACGGTTTTGATTGGATCTGCTTTGTTTACTGTAATGTGGAGCTGGTATGTTGCCAGGAAGATAAAAAACCGGTTTGTTAAATACGTTGAAATTGAGGATTATTTTGAGATAATAAGTGAACTAAGTAGTGACATCTCAGTTCCAAAATATTCTTCCCAGTTGGTATACCTTACCAGTGCCAATTTTAAAACAGAAATAGAATCAAAGATTATTTACTCAATTATCCAGAAGGAACCCAAGCGAGCTGATGTTTATTGGCTTGTACATGTTGATGTTGTTGATGAGCCATTTACCCGCGATTATAAGGTTGAATTCCTGATTCCGGGAAAGCTGATCCGTATTGATTTTAAGCTTGGATTTAGGGTGGAACAAAGAGTTAATCTTTTATACAGGAAAGTGATTGAAGATCTGGTGAAAAATGGTGAAGTTGATATTACAAGCCAGTATACGTCTTTAAATAAACATAAGATTGCCGGCGACTTTAGATTTGTCCTGTTAGAAAAACATTTATCGAAGTTTTCTAAACTGAGTTTCTATGAACGTTCAATAATGGATTATTACTTTGTTCTGAAGCGTTTGAGCTTATCTGAGGAACGAAGTTTTGGTCTCGATTCAAGTTACGTGGATGTAGAGAAAGTTCCATTAATTTTTGTAACTCCTGACGACATAGAACTTAACAGACTTCCAGTTTAATTGCACAAAAAAGGCTCCGGGGAGGAGCCTTTTTTGTGGTTCTATAGGCTGTTGTAAAGTTTCATAGTGACGCATAAAAATATGCCTTTAATGCTATTTAAACTATGATAATTCAATTTTATAAAGTTAATCTTAGACGCATTGGGACTCGAAAAAAGTGTCAGTGATTTTGTCAGAAGTTACTTGTTTTTGGTGAAAAGTGTCAGTAAATTTGTCAGAAGGATTTACCCTCAAAACTAACAATCTCACTCATGACCAAGCCGAAATTTTACTTAGACTCTAACGCTGGAACAGATGGAAAATATCCCTTTCTGATTTCCTATTCCTATCAGGGTTTACGCATCAGATATTTTCCTGGAATTAGCATCGATAAGAAGTTCTACCAGCCTGAATGCAATAAGAAAGATAGGGTCAAGCCAATTAAGAACACAGCCCCATTTGCCGTTGTTTACAATCACCGGCTCTCGGATATAGCGTTAAGCCTGGTAACGATAATTAACGACAATAAGAGCGCTGATCTATCTAAAGCGTTTGTTGTTGATAAACTCGACAAGCTATATAAGACCGTTGTAGAGGTCGAGCAAAAAAGGGCTACTAAGGGGCCGGAGGAGACTTTCATTGTTTTTTTTGAAAAACTGATAGAGGATACCCGGGCCGGTAAAAGGTTGCTTAAAAAAGGTAAAAATAAAGGAGGTGTTTACAGTGAAAATAGTATACGTAACTATGAGAAGACGCTTAAAGCTGTAAAGCGTTATCTGGTTTATGCTAAAAAGAAAACCCTCACTTTCGATCAGATCAATGCATCTTTCTACAATAAGTTCCGTGATTTCTGTTTTAAGATTGAAGAAAAGGAGGTATCTACATTTTCCGCTTTCATCAAGGATATTAAAACTGTGATGGGAGAGGCCCAGCAGTTGGTATCCTATAACGCTGATGACTTTATTTGCCCGGAATACGAGGCTGATGATATCGCACTAACTTTGGATCAAATTGAAAAGATTGCCGCTTGCGACCTTTCAGACTCCAGTAAGACTTTCCGATATACACAAGGCGGGCTTTCATTGGTGTACCCTTATGAGGAACTGGATCGGATTCGTGACGAATTTATAATAGGATGTTATTCAGGGCTAAGATTTAGTGATCTGAACAGTCTGACAATTGAGAAGGTAGAGGAAGGTTTTATCCGTGTAAAGCAAATCAAAACAGGGGATAGGATAACAATTCCTGTTATGGACAGGCTCAAACGGTATATTTTGAAGTATTCAAATGAACTGCCTTCTACACCTTACTTTAGATTTCTCATTGGAGCTAAAGAAGTGGCAAGATTAGCAGGTTTAAATGAATTTATTGAGGTGAGGAACAACAAAGGTAACCAGGTAAATATAGAAATGCTAGAACTTTGGACGCAGATTGGAACGCACACCTGCCGTAGGAGCTATGCCACAAATATGTTTAAGGCCGGAGTACCTACGTTACTAATAATGGGAGCAACGGGACATACAACTGAAAAAAGCTTTTTGAAATATATTAAAGCAAATAATGAAGATAAGGCGAAATTACTTGCTGATCAGTACTTAAAGCTCAAGTTATAATACCATAACACAATATCAAAGATGCGAGTCGACACATGGATTTTCAGTCTATTTACTCGATTCCGTAAATGTTTGTATTTCAAATTTTTACATAGCTACTCTAGATTTTAGGAGCACAGAAGTAGCACAATCTCAAATTAAGCCTGATTGTCCTGATCAGGTACTATGAAGATAGCGATTAAACTTTAATTTAACAATAATTAGGGTAGACCTAGAATGGATTTTAATGACATTTGATTCAAAACAAACGGCGCAGCCATCCGGCTGCGCACGCTTTGCAATTAACTACCTAAATTCAAATTTAGAACCTTAAACTTTCAACTCCAGCACATATGCACGGTGCATTCCCCTTTCCCTGAGAGAGATCCACCTTACTGGTCGAGAGGGGAAGATGGGTCACTTGTTTAACTACTTTGGATTTCCGTTTGTGGACCGCAGCCCCTACTGCCTGATAATCCAGGATTACCAGTTTCATATTTAGTGTCACTTCCTGATATTATTTGTACAGGTTGCTAAGTGCAGCAGCAAATACTCCCACATCTTGATCTTGCAATGACTTCAGTTTTTCGAGCATTCGCCTGTGTTCCGTGTATGAAATTCCTTGTAGTGCCATTTCTATTCTTCTTTAAACAGGAGGAACTTTTCTCCTTTATAGGTGACGCGGTAGAAGCTCTTGCCTTCGATCAAAAGCGCTTCGGACTGGTCATACGTACTGCTCCCGTGTTTCACATCCGTATTGATCACCTTGTTGTTATAAAGCGTTGTAATCTTATCAGCAACAATGGTATGACCAGTAACGATGTGCTTCGCATCATATTTGATCAGCATACTGTCCACTATGCCTTCAACCCGTTTCAACTGACTGTCAGGAACGCCATAATAACCACGGTACCAGAAAGGACCATAAGACATGCTCATCACTATATTCGTGTTGGAATCAGCATATTTATCCTCTCCAAGATCATTGTCATAATATGGACGTGCCAAGCGGTTGATATCTGCAATACTCATTGCGGACTGGTTGATTTTTGATGAAAAGCCACCATGTGCAAACAACAAGTCGCCAATTTTCTCGGCTACATTTTTTGTGCGAAGCCATTTACCCAATTCAGTATTTTCTGCATAAAGCTGGTTGATCGTCTTACCAATGATCTTTGCGCTCTCCTTATACTTATCCTTGACATATTTGAAATTGCCCTGCAGATTCATGATCTCGTGATTACCCAATATAAAGTGCACTTCACCGCCGGCAGCCTTAGCTTTTTCTTCCAGGGAGTAGATCAGCCACAGACATTCCGTAACCTGTTCACCGCGGTCAAACATATCACCGGTAAATACGAGGTGACCATTGCCAAATGTCCAGTTGTAATTTCCGTCTATAATCTTATTGTTTTGCAATAACATCCGGAATTTATCGAAATTACCTTCTATGTCTGACAACGCAAAAAGTTTTTCAGGCCTTGCAGATTCTGAAGCCTGTACCGACAGCACTTTTTGCAAGGAGGCGTCAAAGGTTTTTCCGTATTGGTCAGTTTGAATCTTTAAGGTACTTGCTGTAGTTTTAGCAAACTGATCACCATTAATCGTATAGGCTGTTTTGCGGCCATTTTCTTCGAAAACATAAGGTCCATCCCTCATCAAAACCAATTCCTTTTCAATCAACGCAATCAAAGCTTGGTTGTTCACTCTAGGATCCGCCTTTTTAGGCACCCTCATCACCCGTCCCGAAGCAGTCACGAACAACAAAGTAGGATACCCCGTAATGTCCATATCCTTTATCAGTTTATGTTTATCACCCTGACCACCTGTGTACACATGAAAACTTGATTTGGAAGTATATTTTCCTTGGAGAATACTGTTTTGCCATTGCGGTTTTTGCTGATCTATAGACACGCTTACAAAAAGTACATCCTGATTCCCCATGAAATGCTCTTCTACTTTGGCCAATGCCGGAGCCATCTGCACGCATCCAGTACAGCCTGTAAACCAGAAATCAAAAATAACCACTTTTCCTTTGAGCTCTGCCTGCGTAAAAGATCTATCTTCAACGGTTTTCAGGCTAAAATCCTTTATAAAAGTATTACCGAGAAACTCCTTTCGCCATTTATCTTCTGCGCTTTTTACCACGGCAAGAAACCCTGGATCAGACAATTTCAGTTGGTAAAAATCAGCAAGTATACCCTCAATTTTTGAATCAAAGCCATCTTCAAAATAGTCAGATACCTGGAACATGAAAGACAAAACCTGGTCTCGTTTACGGCCTGAGTACATATGCTTGGCCAAGTGATAACGCGCCACCCGGTCATGGTTCTTTGTCGAGCCAATCAAAAATGTCTGTCCCTTCTTTTCGGGATAAAACCACCCGGCTTGTCTATGAAGTTTGAGACCTAGAATGCGATATAAGTAATACGGGTCTCTTACTTCCCCGGCCCTATTCTGCAACCAAGCGGCGGCTTCACTGTTCATCGTATTATCGTAAATATTACATAGTTCTTTATTACCCAGACCCAGTTTATGCTGTGTCCAGTCATTCGGATTAACGTTCTCACTGAGAAAATCAAACTTCCTTGCCCGCAAAAACTCTACATCATTGTATGCACCTTCTTTAATGACATTAAACGCATAGCCGGATATTTTTTGCCGATATACCTTAAGCAAACGATCTATATGAACCAGCTTTTCGTTGAGAACTTTAGTCCAAAACAAATAATTATCCAAAGAAGCAGGCACCTCCGTCTGATACTTCACACCAAAGATTCCGTTTGCCCGGTCGAGACTGTCCATTGCCGAACTGATTTTATAGATCAATTCAAACTTTGAAGCTGCTTTACCAGAAAAAAATGGAATCCCGTTCCTATAAGAAATGTTAATATCATCACCGGGTTCCAGGAAAAAGAGCGCAAGTGGTCTGTGTCCATCGGTACGTAAAATTCTTCTATCCAAAAATGCACCCCAGACATACATTGGCTGAGAAACCTTCGTGTTGAAACTTATTTTCCGCTTTAAAACTGCCACATTTTTCGTGATAAGTTTATCATCAGAAAAATGCTTTCCTAATGATACCACTGAAGTTGGAAACAGCGTAATCTCCATTTCCTGCGCGTTGTATCCCGGTGGGGCATCCCCATTAACTTTAATGATCTGATCATTCCCTGTTTTGATTTTCACCTTCGTAAATACTGATGAGGAAAGCAACATCAGAACAATTCCTATACTTATATGTCTTAACTTCATTTTGATTATTTTGATTTTTAATACCCCTTATTCTGTTGCAGGCCCATTAATTCAACCTCCCTTGTTGGGATTGGGGTAATAGCCTTGTCACTTCCATAAGACAAGCGTGTCTGGGCATTGTCGTACACATCCGTGCGGTTCACATCCATTCTTAAGCGCTGCAAATCAAAAAAACGCAGATTCTCAAAACAAAGCTCTTTTCTGCGTTCCTTATAAATGCGGCTTAAAAGCTCCGCGCCTGTTACGGTAATCTCAACAGCAGAAGCATCTGCACGTTTGATCACCTGGTTGAGAAATTGCCTCGAGGATGATTCATCTCCTGTTTTGGCTGCCGCCTCTGCGGCGGTCAAAAACATTTCTGAAGACCGTACTACCGGCTCATAATAGTCGGCACTCGGTACAGTTCTCAATGAAGGGCTTCCCGTGGTACTGGAAGGAATCTTGCTGATTTCCCAGTTGTCATTATTTTTAACCACCCAGTTCGAACGTGCATCGGTCCCGTTTTCCTTCAAAATTGTAGCCAGGTCGTCGGTAGCATAAAATAAGAAATAAGGATCCTTTGCATAGAGACCAAAAAAATTGCTTTCAGGTTTTTCCGAAGGTGTTAAGTGAAATAGTACTTCAGTATCAGCAATAGGCTTATTGTAATAAAGTTCATTTGGATAACCTTTGGCCACGGTCATCAGTGGGCGTGCAACACAGAGCTCCCTCGCCAAACTCAAGGCATTCGCATAATCTCCCTTAAACAAATAAATTCTGGACAGTAGTGCTTTTGCTGCCTCCAGGTTCATATACCGAATATCCGTAGATGAGGTTCTGTTCATCAGTTCAACCGCCTTTGTCAGGTCAGTAATCATCGCCTCGTAATCCTCTTTCACCGTTTGCCTGGTATATTGCTGGGAAATATCTGAGGTAGTGATATATGGAATCCCGGGATGTGACGCATCAGTAGAGTAACCGTAAGGTTGCGCAAATATGCCAATCAGATTAAAATGTGCCAGTGCTCTTAAAGCGTAAGCCTGGCCTTTCATGTAGTCCGCCTTAGTAGGATTCTCTTTCCTGTAACGTTCTATATCATTTATAATAAATGAACTCGATCTGGCGATACGATAATTTGAGCGCCAATAGCCAGTAAGAAAACTTTCTGTCTCAACTTTTTGCGACCAGTTATATATTTCCATAAAAACCGGGTCATTAATTTTAACATTATCCGCAACATATTCCGGGTAGGCCGCAAGATAGCCGATGTTACTGTTACTCATTTGAAGATAAATACCATTTTGATATTCATTCATGCTATTGAGATCATTAACATAATTTTCCCGGTATAGTTCAGAAGTCTCGGCGATGTCGAGAAAATCTTTTTTGCAGGAAAAAAATGCAGTTACACACATTATTAGTAGGAGTTTATAAATTGTTTTTTTCATCGTCCTTAATTTAAAGTGAGATATTGATGCCTAAGCTATAAGTTCTCGACTGCGGGTAAAGTAGATTTTGTCCTGATCCAAAAGCATCTATGTTTTCTGGGTCTTGTCCTGAGTACTTCGTCCACAAAGCCAGGTTTGTACCCTGGACAAACACCTTTGCGTTACTTATATGAAGTCTTCTTAAAAGAGATGCAGGCAGATCACAACCTAAACTGAGATTGCTAAGTCTTACAAAATTGCCATTAAAAAGTCTTCTGGTTGAAAAATTATTTGTAGGATCGATAACCGTTTGTTGACCTGGAAGTGTTATCCTGCCCTGAAATAAACGGCGTGGATTTATCGAATTCTCACCGGTACTTCTCCAATGATTTAATGCCGCAGTACTTTGGTTGATGTATGGATCAAAGCCATCATTTTGTGAAACGGCATTCGATACTAGTATCTCTGATCCATATTGAAAGTAGAGCATACCTGACAAAGTAAATCTCTTATAGCTGAACATGTTGGTAAAACTACCAATTCCATCAGGCTGTGATTTTCCAGCTATGATATACTTCAAATTGGTATAGTTCTCCGTCATGTTCCCGTTGACATCTAGCCACTGTGGACGGCCATTTTGAGAATTCACACCAGCCCAAACCGGCAGATAAAATGAATTATATTCCTCACCCACTTTGTTAATGAGATAGCTGCCAGGTCCTCCAGCGGGTTTGGATTCGTGGTAGAAAGATTTTGTCAGCATATTTCTGTTCCTACTCCAGTTTATTACGGTGTTCCAGGTAAAATCTTTTGAACGGGCCAAATCAGCGGAAAGACTAAGTTCCAGTCCTGTATTTTTGATATCTCCAATATTGGCATTATAAGAACCGAAACCAGCAGACTCAGGGAGCGGTAACGTTGCAATAAAATTCTTAGTTTCACGCTTGTAAACATCGGCTGTAAAAAACACACGATTCTTTAAGAACCTTAATTCCAAGCCTGCATTCCAGACGAATGTTTGCTCCCACTTGATACTAGAATTACCGGTTAGGGATGTCACATCCCCTGGTGTTACAGCTGGTGCACCCAGAAAGTTATAAAGCAACAATTGATTCAACCGGTAATATTCTTCAATACCAGCAGAATTCCCCGCTGGTCCAAAACTTCCACGCAGTTTCAGATAGTTCAACCATGGATCCATCGATTTCACAAAAGCTTCCTCGCTCAGGACATATGCTCCACCCATAGACCAGTAAGTACCATATCGATTGTTGGGACCGAAACGGGAAGAACCGTCAGTTCTTGCAGACCCTGTCACAAAATATCTATTCAGCAATCCATAGTTGAGCTGGCTGAAATAAGAAACTTGGCGTTGCCTGTCAAGTTTTTCTTCTCCACTAGTAGGTGTCTGTCTGCTGACAACTTCCAAGCCAGGGTTGCTAGCAATATTTGTGATACCGATAAATAACGATCCATTATTTTGTAATTGCACCTCCTGTCCAGCAAGAATATTCAGACTATGGATTTCGTTGATCACTTTAGTGAAATTCAATGTATTGGTAACAATCAAACCAGTTGTATTCACTTCATGCGATTCTATTTTTCCAGGAGTGGTCAAACTAAATGATCCTGTTGCCAGATATGGATGAAACTTCATTTTTTGCTTATTAAGCATAAAATCAAATCCTATAGCAGAAGAAATTGTAAAATATTTCAGGAATTTGGCTTCCAGATAGCCTTTACCTAACCCCCGGTATGCATTGTTCCTATTGATATTGAGTTCAAGTTCCGCCAAAGGATTTGGAGATAAATAGACAAAGGAAGACGTGTTGCCATATGCTCCGTAGCGGTAATTATAGATCATTTGCCCGTTTTCGCTATAGATAGGATTCAGTGGGGACATTAGCTGACTACTTCTGAAAACATCTTCATTTACAAAGTCCTGCACATTATAAGACATAGTGGTATTTATACCAAATTTCAGCCATTGGGCAGGTTTGTTTTCATAATTGAACCGGAATGAACTGCGCTGGTACCCGCTGTTTTTAATCACTCCTTTTTGACCGGTATGTTCCAGGTTGAAATAAAAATTTGACTGGTCATTTCCTCCGGAAACATTAAGTTCATCACTATGGGTTACCGCTACTTGATTGGAAACCGCGTTTACCCAATCAGCCTGGGGATAAAAACTGCCATCAGTCCGAAGTGGAAACTCAGCTTTCAGTTTATTGATTACCTGCTCCCTGGTTGTACCTGGATTAGAAGTCTGGTAGGTTTCCACAAAAAGATCAATATACTGTGCCTGGTTTAGCATTTGCTCGCCATTATCTTCCCTGGTTGCGATATCAGTCTGGTGCCTAGCCGTATATCTTGTTCTGCCAGCTTTACCCTTTTTAGTAGTGACCAAGATGACCCCGTTACTTGCCTTTGACCCATAAAGCGCTACAGAAGAAGCGTCTTTCAGCACTGAAATGGACTCAATGTCTGATGGGTTTAGATGTGCAAGTGGGTTGCTGGTTTGAGCCAAAGTCTGATTTTGTCTTATACTATTCAGACTCATAGTTGGAGTTTGCGAAACAGGTACACCGTCTATAACTATCAGTGGATTACGAACGGGATTACCGTCTAATCCGCTTCCTCCAGTCGCAATTCCTCTCAAAATAAAATTACTCGGTGCACCACCCGGCTGCCCGCTGCCGCTGGTAATCACTAGCCCCGGTATCAAGCCCTGCAGACTTTTGTCAAAACTTCTGTTTGGTAGGTTTTGGATTTGCTCACCCTTAACAACTGTAACTGCCCCCGTGATCGACCTTTGTTCCTGTTTACCATAGGCCACAACCACTTCTTTTAGCTCAGCAGATTCTTGTTCTAAATAGATGTCCATCTGCTTTTTACTTACAGGAACTTCTTTTATTTTATACCCCACATAACTGACAATCACAATATCATCATCATTAAGGTTGCCAAATGCAAATCTCCCGGATTCGTCCGTCTTCATGGTATAGTTCGATTTTTTTAAACCGATCGTCGCGCCAGTCAGACGGTTTCCTCTTTCATCGTAGACAAAACCAATGACATCAATAGGCGGAGTAAATGCATCAACCACCTTGTGCAGAAAGGAAGGCTCCTTTTCCGTCACAATGATCGCTTTGTTTTTTATCTCATAGGTTAGATTCTGCTTACTAAGCAAATGCTGAAGTGCCGTTTCCAGTGGAACCTTGTTAAAGTTCACACCCACCGGCCCTTTGCTATCCATCAGGTCTGACTCACATAATACAGTATAGCCTGTCTGTTTCCTGATCTGGGTAAACACCTCTTTCAGCGTAATGCTGTTGTCTTTTAGTGTCAGTTGCTGCGCCACCGAAGCCGCGCTGACCTGAACCAAAAACGCCGTCATGATGACGATGATAATTCTCATAATACGCCACAGTTGATTAGATGCGACATATGGAATATTGCATCTAAATAGATGAATAAATTTCATAATTTTACTTCCGTTTTGATTGATTTGCAGCTGCCTGACTCTCGTCGAAAATTGACAGTCAACTGCGTTTTTCTAATAAAATAACTCCGTTTAGGGGTGATAGATCAGAACTTCAACCAGGTCCAGGTGTAGAACCGGGATCTGGTTCTTTACTTTAAGCGAAGGATGGTTAGTCAGAAAGCCTGATTTTTCCGTTTGTCTGGTAAATCTATTTCATCACCAAGATCCTCCTTCCTTCAATCTTAAAGTATATATTTTTGGTTGATTGTAATACATCCAGTACGGAACTGACCTTATCGTACCGGGAAACGCTCCCCCAGTACAGCTTGGTCTTACTCACGCCTTCACTGTAGACGACCTCTACATTGTACCAGCGCTCAATACGGCGCATGATCTGTTCCAATGGCTCGTCTTCAAATACAAATAGGCCGTCTTTCCAGGCGATAGCGTCTTCGGCACTGACCGGTTGTACTCTTATGGTATTGCCAGTCAGTATGGATTGCTGGTTTGGCTGGAGGACTTTGCTAGTACCCCCCGCTGTAATGCGCACACTACCTTCCAGTAAAGTAGTTTTGGTATTCTTTTCACCAGTGTAGCTGCTGATGTTGAAATGCGTACCCAGGACTTCTACTTTCTGTTTGTCTGTTTCCACTATAAATGGATGTATTTTGTCCTTTGCAATCTCAAAATATCCTTCTCCAGTCAAAGTCACACTTCGCTTGTCCCGATTGACAAAACTGGCTGGATATTTCAGTGAAGATTCTGCGTTCAGCCAGACTGTACTTCCATCTGGCAGGCCTACACGATACGTTTCGCCTTTGGCCGTTGACAGTGTATGGTAATCATCTGTTGCCCCCAAAGCTGAAAGTGGCGGATAGATAATCCTTTCATAATCAAGTGCACCAGCATCTGTTTTAGAAACGTTCATGCCTGCCTGCTCCTCCAGTTCCTCATCGGAAACACTCGACAAAACGATCTTTTTACCATTGGCAAGGGTAAGGGTTGCGCCTTGTTTGCCGGGGGCAATGTCATTTTTGTATACGGTTTTATCCGGATCTAACCGGCTATCCTTGCCGTTGAAATAAAACAAACCTGCACCAATAACTGCAATGAGAGAAGCAGCTGCGGCAATCCGCGGCCACAGCTTTTTATTAGGTTTGCTGTCCGATGCAATTTTATTATTGGAAGTATTTTTATAAATATTATTGAGTATTTCGTTTTTTAAATCGCTCAGCTCTATTTTATTTAGGCCTGAAGTGTAAGAGGAGCGTAGAGAAAACGCTCTATAATAAGCCTCCAAAAATTCAACCTCTTCGGGAGTTGCATTTCCTTGTTCATACTTTTCAAGAATGAGCAGAAACTGTTCTTTTTGAATATGATCCATGTATCACTTTTTAATACACGTGTCACTAAATCAGCATTTTGCCCAGTCACTATGAAAATATATTTTTAACGGAGTTTAAGCTATAAAATGGGATATGCTTACTTACCGCTGAGAAACAATAGTACGTGAAATAGTACCAATGCAGTTTTCAGCTTACCCAACGCCCGGCCTAGATGATTCCGAACTGTTTTTGGGGAGATTTGCAATGCAGACGCAATTTCCTCTGGAGTAAGGTTTTCCTCATAGCGCATTTTAAATATGACCCGCTGTTGTTCAGGAAGGGCATCAATCATGGCTTGATAGGTTCTTTGCAATTCTGAGCTCAGAATTTTAGCATCAGCGTGGTCACCGTGGCTTTCGAGTTCCAGCATTATTTCTGGAATCGGGACAAAGTTCCCTTGTTTTTTGATCTGCCTGTAGACCTGATTTCTAACGACAGTGTTTAGCCATGCTGGAAAATTTGCTATGGGATTATCGGTAGCTCTTGTCCAAAGGTAAGTAAACACTTCCTGGGCAACGTCTTTTGCTTGGTCGATATCACCCAGCCTCCGAAAAGCTTCATCCAGCACATCCGCCCAGTACTTTTCGTACAAGGCTTCAAAGGCCATACTTTTGCCATCCCTCAATTGAGAGAGCAATAGGGTATCCTCAGAACTATGAACCTTTCCAGTTAACATGAAAATAAAAAATCAGTTGGTTATTTCCCCTGTTATAAATCTCGCAATTTAAATTACAAATGTGTATAATTTAAAATGAAATCTGTTAAGCTCAGCATGTTATCAAATTATTAAATAGCTTGTCGGTCTGAGGGAAAGGAATTTTAAGTCAAAGAAAATCAGATCGATAAAAAATATTTAGTTGAAATATTAACGGTCGGATTGGTGATATATATACTTTAGTCCGTACCATCTATAAAAGTAAATGGAGCGGAAAATTAAATTTGATGAACGAGGATTCATCAAGCTTTGGCATTTATTTTATTATTTCCCCAGGAAATCGAACTGGGATAATAATGCGCAATTGATTCTTGATTTCAAGAACGATAGTCCCTCTGCAACGGCATATCTATTGGAGTGTGCGCTTCGGGAATTGCGGGCTCACCAACTGAAGGAGGAGATCATTGTGATCAGGGCTTTGAGGAGTACTGAACTGAAGGCTGGGGATGAAAAAGTGACTGCTATGGATACGCTAGGGCAGGGGATTGCCACCGGGATCCAAGGTATATATATTCCGCAGTTGTTGTGTAAAAAGCGTATAACGAAGCCCTTGAAAGGATTTAATGCTTTAGGAAGGGAGCAGGAAATTGCCGGTGTGTATGGATTGCGTGACTTAGGGTTTAGTCTGGAAAATCGGCAGATTATTCTGATAGACGATGTTGTGACTACCGGGGTAACTTCAAGAACCATTGTAGGACAAATAATAGCAAAATACCCATCGGCAAAAATAAATGTCTTTGCATTAGCCTGGACTCCAAGCAAAAATCAGAGACGCATACTATTTGAACAACTATCAGTTGGTCTGGAGGTACGCGAGCCTGTTGCCCAATATGGCAAGTATCCACGTAAATTGGATGATGAAGACTATGAAACTGGAGAAACTTACATAAGATTATAATTTAGAACCGGCTAGCCTCGTGAAACCGGCAACTTCGAAGCGGCATTTGCAAATGACCTGTCCACGTTGAAACATTTTGGATCTTCGGAAGTCTAATTAAAAAGAGATAACAATGAAAATCTACAATAACCTACTCATCCTGACGCTACTAATTTTCGTCAGCACACCAGTTGTACTAAACGCGCAGGAAAATGTTGAAGCGATCCAGCGTACCGTCAGGCAACAAGACAGTTTATTCTGGAAAGGTTACAACGGTTGCGATTCCGCGCTGCAGTCCAGTCTGATCGCAGATGATATTGAATTTTATCATGACAAGGGTGGCATCACCCTGGGTAAAGCTGCCATGCTGAAAAGTATTAAAAACCTGTGCAATGGTGATTTTCGTTTGCGTCGCAAAGCCATAGACAGCACAGTGAAATTGCATTTGCTCCGGGAAAATGATACCGTATATGGCGCATTGTTCACCGGTGAACACGTGTTTTACCTGACACCAAAAGGTAAGCCAGAGCGTCTGGATGGCCACGCTCCATTTGCAAATCTCTGGCTGTTGAAAAACAATCAATGGAAACTTTCCCGAGTATTTAGTTATGACCATGGACCGGCAAAATATATCAATGAACGCGAACCAATATCACTTTCGAAAAATCAGCTACAACAACTGACGGGCAATTACAAAGGCAGTCAAACTGGAAATATGATTGTTGATATTGATGGCGACCACCTTAAATTAACGATAGGTGAAAAAACTTTTTCAATCTATCCAGAAAACGAAAATTCGTTTTTTATGAAAGAACGGGACCTTACGTTTTCATTCAAGAAAAAATCAGGGACCAAAGGTCAACTTATCATCAAAGAGTATGGTGAAACAGTAGAAACGGCAGAGGCAGTTGAACCTAAATAAAATTTAAACCCTCTTGCAACAACAACAAATAATTTTTATTAAAAAGGGTTAGGATTAAAGTGTAGATTTCAAAGTGAAGAGTTGGTAAGAACCGTGTTCCGCGAAAGATTGGCCAAATTCGAAATAATTCTAGATTGATGACCATGTCCTTCAAAAATAGTATCATATTAGTTCATTGGACGTTACTCCATATATTTGATGATAATTCTGATCTAAGCAAAATAGAAGTAGAACACGTTAAGCTCGACTTAAACTTTGCGATCCTATAGGACTAGGAAATGTCGCAGATATTAAATCACCTTGGGGAAGGCCGTTGGGGAAAGATTAATCTTCGAACTAAAAATATCAAAAGCCTGGCAGTGGCGGAGCTATCGTTACCTCAGCAGGGGGGATAAAGCGGATTGGGGGCAGATTTGCATTAAGTTCACTGTTAAACCGGGTTATCGCATACCAGGCAAGTTCCGGGGTGTTTCGCTCGTCGATCGGATTGATCATAAAATAGGCTTTTTGTAATCCCAGATCTACCCACTTTTTAATTCTGGATATCCAATCGTCAATTCTGGCATAATCTGTTTGCAGGTGATCTCCACCTAGGGCTACGAATCTGATGAATACTTCAGGAGTACTCAATTCCATGTGTAATACATCCCTGCGGCCGGCAGTGTCTGTAATGACCGCACCGATACGATTTTCAGCCAGCATACTCAAGTACTGTCGCCTTGCGATAGGATTACCGAACCAGTCCTCATGCCGCACTTCGCAGAAAAACTGCTGATCAGTCGGTAAACTTTTCAGATAGCTTTCCAGTTTCAGAAAATTGTTTGGACCAAAATTATCCCCCATTTGAAGAAAGCAGGGCCCAAGCATATCGCCCAAACGACTAATATTTTCCAGGAACATCTGAGTAGCCACCTCGCAATCCTCCAGCCTTTTGACGTGCGATATGGTTCTAGAGAATTTCGGAAAGAATTTAAAGTTGCGATTCCCGGCATCTTCCACCTTCCGCCTGAATTTATCTACGATATCAGCTGAAGGGATGGAGTAGAATACCGCATTAAGTTCAATACTGTCAAAAATTTTTGCGTATTCAGACAGGAAATTCGCCTCTTTCGTTTTTACAGGATAAAGTACGCCCAGCCATTCCTTCCGACCCCATTTACTCGCGCCCACATAAAATTCCGGCTTGGCCGCTTTTGCCAGTCCACTTAAAGTTTTCAGCGTTTGCGCTCCGTCTGGAGCAAGCTTAAAATCAATCACCGGGATTTCCGAATCCGGCACTTTTCCATAATCCATAGTTATATCTGTTTCATTTCTATCGCATACCCAATTTCATCAACCAATTCCTGACTGATCAGATCACTGGTTGCCCACACCGGTTCGGTATCGATGCCAATGTCCGCAAAGACATTGCAAAGTTTAATTCCTGTTTTATAGACATCGAAGGTACCATCTTCCAGGGGAATAACCAGTAACTGCAAGTCCTGGACTTCGATTTCAAAAGGTTCGTCGATCTCTTCGCTCATCGTTAATTGGTTAAAGGTCCTTTAAGAATTAAAGTTACATGTTATGTTCGGTAATCAGCTCACCAATCTGCTGGACAAAATCAAAGTTCATGTCGTCCTGTGTGTTCCAGATCACCTGGTCGCCCATGGGTTCCGGATAAATTACGCCGAGCTTATTTTCACCTTCCATGACCCGGTATGTCCCATTGTCCTGCGGTTCAATAGTTAAATGGCTTTCCAACAATTGTATATCAAATGAGTTCATAATCATCTTTATTAGTGAACAATTGGTCAAGGAAAGAGTTTGAGTATTCGGGGCTTGAGAAAATTTTGTAATTTGGCCTCATGGCGAACAAAAGAAAATACCGGTATTTACTGCTCCATAAAGTGGGTGGGGATATTACCCGCAGGTCTTTTGAAAAGCGCAGGCTAAACATCGGCAATCTGCCGCCACTTAACCAGTTTGGCCATTTACCCAGGAAACTAAAAAAAAGGTTTTGTAACGCGTACAAAGCTGATCTTGTGCGCCGGAAAGGGATGGCTAAAACTAAGACAGACATCAAAAGGGTACGGTTTTACCTTAGGGTGGAGGCGAACATCAGGAAACTCCGCCGCTCAGCGTAAATACTTAAAAAAACTAACTAAATAAATCAGGCTGGTCAGCAGGTGGCGGTTCTTTCGGAATATTTGGTTTTTTAGGTTTGGGCTCTTTAGGTAATATGGGTTTCATGGTTTCTTCATCGAGATCCAAAGGAAGGGTCAGTTCAATGCCCTTGTTCGGATTTAGCTTGGTAGAGACTTTATTAACTTTCTTGCTTACGCGGTATCGGTGCATCCACTTGTCTGGGAAGGGTACACAAAGTGCTAAAAGTTCATCGACAGAAAGTTTCTTGTTTAGCCAGTTCTTTTCATCGATCTTATGAAGGATCACCGGCATTCTCTTTTTCTCGTGTATTTCGCCAACCAGGTCATTGGCAGCACAGGTCATCATTCCGAAAGTATCGTAATTTGCACCGGTCGGATCAACCCAGCGGCTCCATAAACCGGCAACGCAGAAGGTTTTCCTTCCGGGAACGGTAAAGCGGTAAGGAAGACTTTCACCGTCTTTTCTTTGCCATTCATAAAAGCTGTCCATGATGATCAGGCAGGTCTTGCGGTGGACCATAAGCGGCTTATAGGTCCTTTTCTCCATCACTTCCTCGCTGCGGATATTCCAGGTATCGTAAGTCAGTTTATTGGTTTTGGCATCGTGTGGTATGATGCCAAAATGCATCTTCTGTATGAGATCGGGCTCGTCGGATGTGACGATAAAGCCAAAATCAGTAGGCGCGATGTTAGCATCCGGCTCATAAGGCCCGGTCATCTGGTAGGGGTTCTCTTTAAGAACCTGCTTCTCCTCGGCGGTTAGCGTATAACGGACACACATACTTCTTCAGGTTATCCGAAGATAACAATTTCCCGGCTGAATTGATTTATGGCTATTGAAAGTCTAACTGCTCTACGGTATAATAAGTCTTTCGGCCACCATTTTTATCAACCAGAATCTGATGTCCGGTTGGACTTTCAGTCAGGTTTGGGTTGTGGATCTTTAGAAAATCACGTACCTCGGCATTGAAGCTGTCGGGAATTGCCTTGGTCAAATTCATGATTTCTTTGCGAAGGACTTCGTCAATCGCCTGGTGCAGGTCCTTTACCTTTTTCTCCGGAATCTTTTTAGCTATCGCGAAAGGGGATAGCCTGGCATGCCAGAGGATCTCATCGGCATAGGTGTTGCCGATACCGCGGACAATTTTTTGATCCATAAGTACCTGTTTAACCTGTACGCTTTTTTTGGCCAGCACATTTTTAAAGTAGGTGATGTTAAAATCCTTTGATAAAGCATCTGGTACGTCAACAGGTTCCGGGTTCAAGGTTGGTGTGGCCTGTTTCTGGAAATCGGTCAGGGCAAAGCTGTTGTCGCCTTTGAAATGGAATTCTATGATCTTGAATTTGACCTCGTCATCTTTTTCGATCAGCTGGATCTCGCCATGGAGCATCAGATGGAGACCGAGCACATTTGATCCTCCAAAATGGAGCTGCAGAGTCTTGCCTTCGCGATGGACACTTTGGAGTTGATGGCCTTCCAGTGCAGCTTTCAGCTCCTTTTCCGGTACATTGAGTTTTTTGGCGACGGTGATGTCAAGTTTTTCGAGCGTTTTGTTTTTAAAGCGTTTTTCCAGATTGGCGGCGAAAACTTCTAGATCGGGTAGTTCAGGCATATTTATTTTTGTAAGTAGGTGGTAATATTGTCAACAGATTTTCCAGCAGCAAGAACTGCTTTACGGAGATCGGATTCGCTGAGCTGGAACTGTTCTGCCCAGAAGGCGAGGTCTTCGGGATCATCTACATTTACTTCGAGCGACTTTGCATTGTTATCGATGTCCTCCTGCACTTTTTGCAGAATCTCATTCAGGTACGGTTTTAATTCATCAGGGTAGATTTGCCAGATGTTTGGATTGCTGAAATCCACACACACTTCATCGTTGAAATTGTCCATGTCATCCGGGTTGACTAAACTTCCGTCCGCGTTTGTTGGCGGCGCTGTACCAGCAGAAAGGTAGCCGATCTTTTCAAAATCTTCATTAAATATCGTGTAGTCGCCCGTTGCGCCCATTACATCCTGAACGCGTAAATTTTGTGTTTGGCCGAACAGGTCCAGGGTGATCCGATGTGCTGCGTCAGGATTATTGAAGTGCAGGATGTCAATGAGTTCCTTCCCTCGTTTTATGCTAAAATCATACTCCTCTTTTGGATTGCCGTGCTCAGCAATGTAGGGGGTCAGATATTCATTTAGGGCCTTGACCAAGGGTGCAGAATTAACAGCTTCATTGACATTGATGATAAACCAAGTGAAATCAGCCCCTGCGGTGATCTCGGAGATTTCTGGAAATTTAGCCTTTAAATTGTGGCCCAGGGTCTCCATATTATGTAGGTCCGTGTTTTTAGTTTCCATGTTGCTGCTTTGGACACAAGTTAACAATTAATTCATTGACCTTGTTTAGGTCATTATAAAACAGTTCAGTTCGGAGTATTTTCGCCTGATAAATATTGAACTGGTATACCTGGTCAACCTCGCCGAATTCTGATACCAGATGTACCATATAGCCGTCAAAGTCCAGAATGAATTTTTCTATGGGTACCCGTCCTTTAACCGCTAAATCAAAAACGGTTTCGTTGGCAAGGTTTACTTTCATGATCTCTTTGAATCTTATTTCCAGTACCCGAAGCACTACTGCGGAAAAAACTGGTGTTTTTCTTCTTATTTTCATAGCCCTGTGTTTTTATCTCTGTAATAATCAATCACTTTATTTAAAAATCTTTCTCCTTTGCCGGTTAGGTCGGCCAACTCTTTCTGGTATTGTGCTGTCTTCTGGAGGATCGCTTTCTGAAAGGCATTGTTCCCGCTACGTGGGTCCCGAAGAACCAAATTTGCCAGCAGCTGCTCTACTTCATAATTATTGATGAAACGGCCGGAATATTCTTTGCTGAACTCTTCCGGTGTGTACCAGGAGCCAAATTTTTTATGGTAGAGCCATACTTTTTGGAGCAAAGCTTCAGTGATGATCGGCATCAATCGGTTAAAATCGCCTTGCTTTCGCTGCTCCGGGGTCATTCTGACTGAATTCGGATAATTTGCCATATTAAATTGCTTTTACGATAATGATGTCCTCTATTCTGGTGGTGTATTTCCGGGATAGGAATTCCTGACGCATGAACCATTTTTTTTCATAGCCCATCGCGCCGTAACGGATCGTGTCTTTGCCGTAATCGACATTGAGCTTGTCCATGATCTTTAGCGCCCGCTGCATTTTAGCCTGCTTTTCGGGATTCACTTGCTCAAACACCGAAGCCTGTACCTGGCTCAGCGGCTTCAGGTCTTTAAGTTCAACGCCGACCTTTTCGTAGCGATAGCCTTTGATGAAAATCCTCCGCAGCCCTTTCAGGGCTTCTTTGATGATCACCGCGGTATCGTTGGTTGCGACCGGTAGCTGTATCGTGGTTTCTGTGGTGTACCTTTCGGAAAGTGTCGCAAACTTACTGGTGTGCAGGAACACAAAGATCTTTGCACAGACTGAGTGCTGTCTGCGCAGTTTGAGCGCAGCATTGGCCACATAAGTTGCAAGAGCCTCTTCGATTGGTGCGAGTTCCATTTCCACGCGGCCGAACTTCCTGCCGGTGGTGATGCCTTCCTTGTCAGGGCGGACATATTCCATGGGGATGCAGCGTTCGCCTTTGAGCTCGCGGAAAGTCCGTCGGCCTTGAATAGTCATCAGTTTCAGTACGTAATCCTCTGGCAGCTGGGTAAAATCCCAGGCAGTATACACGCCAGCTTTGACGAGCTTGATGGCATACTGCGGCCCGATACCCCAAACATCGCCGATTTCGGTTGCCCGTAAGCCCTCTTCAATTTTCTCAGGGCTGTCCATCAGGTACACACCGGTTTGACCGTTACGCTTTTTGGCGAGTTTGTTGGCGATCTTTGCCAATGTACGTGTTGGGGCTATACCAATGCAAACTGGAACTCCTGTATATTGCAGGATCTTGGCGCGTAATGCAGTGCCTTCCTTTTCCAGATCGGCAAATTTATGGCCGGTGAGGTCGCAAAAGCATTCGTCGATTGAATAGATCTCCTGGTCGGGAAAGGTTTTGCGCACAATGCCTGTGATCCGGCGCATCATATCCTGGTATAAGGTGTAGTTGGACGAGCGCCACCATAACCTGCCCTGGTCGTGGTGTTCACGCATCATAAAATAGGGCGTGGCCATTTTGATGCCCAACACTTCCTTAGCCTCATTGCTGCGGGAAATGGCGCAGCCGTCGTTATTGCTCAGGACGCAACCAGCCTTATCGCGAAGCTCAGGCTGGAATACCCGTTCGGCACTAACGTAAAAGTTGTTCGAATCTATTAACGCGAGCACTGTTCCTCCTTCTTTGATCTAAAACACTATGTGGTACTACACCCCAGATTTCAAATAGGGTTGCATCTGTTTTCTCAATAGGCGCGAAATACTTGTTGTCTGGCATCAGGTATTCTTTACCGTTCTTCTTATAATACGATCTCAGGATAAATTCATTGTCGATGATGCCCACGACGATGTCGCCCTGATTCGGGGTTAATGAGCGGTCGACCACCAGCAGGTCATTGGGATAAATGCCTGAATCGATCATGCATTCGCCAGTTACCCGGGCGAAAAAAGTGGCTTCTGGATAATGGGAAACGTATTCGTTTAAGTCGATGCGTGCTTCTTCATAGTCAGCGGCTGGACTCTCGAATCCGGCATGAATGGCTTCCGCATATAGCGGAATAAGGGTTTGGGCTGTGCCCCTCCTGAACAGCTTTAACTCTTTCATAACAATCAAAAATTAGGTTTTACAAAGTTATACTAAATATATTAGTAAATTATTAACATTATACTAATAATTTTAGTTTATGTTAGTTTCTCATATTTGGTTAATTATTCGTGGCTTAGGGAAAACAGGTTAAACACAAGTAGAGGAATTAGTCAATCTTTCTTAAATGTATGCACGAGTGAATTACACGTAAAACATATTAAAGCCCATCTGGAAAATGAGTTTACATCACATATTGAGTTAAGTGACGTGAAAGTTGTCGGTAATCTGCCTGTTAATTACAACTATGGCGGGAAGGACCCGCCATTGAAGTGTATGCGCAGAATTTGCCCTAAAATAACAACAGGGGAAAAGAATAATATACAAACTGGGTGCCTATGTCAAAGACCTGCAGGTCATAGATCATTTGCTGTGATGAGGTATAATTTCCCATCAGCAGATTCCCTGAGTAGGGATTTGAAAGATCAAAAGCGGGAGCCAGGAGTTGTCCCTGCTTATTTCTGATGTCGAAGGTATAGGTATTGCTATTGTCATCAAAATCGATCAGCTGAAATTCAGAAAGCTTGCCCTTCAAAATGTTCTCAAACTTTGCAAGCGTGTCTACTTTAACCGGGTTTGCGTTTTCGAACTTTAACAAAGTAACCGTCACCTCATCAGGTAGCGCCTGATCCGGAAGGCCTGGCTGCAACCCGGCCCCGGTATAATAAAATGCAAGCTTTCGCTGGGCAGGGGCGACATTGGCATCTTCTGAAATGATGATTTCAGGTTTTGCACCGGGTTCACTGCTTATTGAAAGTATGGTGACAACGGGTCTTTTCGGCAATGCGATCACCGTATCCAGCAAAAGCTTCTTGTCTGACGCTGACCGGACCTGCAGCTGGCTCTGTCCCTCCTGAATGGTATATAAATAGGCCTGGGCAGGTGTGCTGGTTAATGAGTCTTCCAGTACCGTATTGTTTAAGCTGATGCTATAGGCAGCTGTGCCGAGTGACACGTTCTTGAGCCGGATCTTACCAATAACAGGGGTTTCCCTGAGCACCCCTTCCTTCTTACAGGCGCTTTGCGTTAATGTGAGTATGCAGCAGAATGTGATGATATATGCTTTAAATCTCATGTTTTTAAAAATTATAAGTGAAGTTTACTGATATGTTTCTACCCCTGAAGCTGCTATAGCGGACATAATCGAGTGCTTTGTTAAATGCTTTTCCTTTCGGGTCGTTGTTGATGTTCTGACTATCCAGATGGGCAGCATCGATGCCAAGAAAAGCACCGGGATCGTTGCCTTTTCCCTGGGTAACAGATACATTTTGATAGATAATGCTTTTTTGCTGCAGCAGATCGCTGATGTTTAATCTGGCCTCCAATCGCTTTTTTAGAAAACGGGCGTTCAGCTGCAGGTCCAATACGTCCCGCGGATTTTCATACTGATCCTGATAGGAGTACTGCCCGGCAGTAATGATCCGCCTTCCGTAGCGGTTATAGCTGAGATTGATACCGGCTTTATCACCAAGATAGCCAATGCCGCCATTGATCACATAAGGCGATAAGCCTTGCAGTGGCCGTTCACGGTTACCATCACCTATAATGGTTCCCTGTCCGGCCAGTGCCAGCAGTTTGCTGACATTGTATTTTACGTTTGCCTTCATCCAGGAGAAATTGCCACTAATGAATAAATGTTTAAGTACATCCGAAGAGCCATTTAAAAAACCGAAGGACTTTCTCATATCCACCTCGATGCCTTTACTAACAGCAGATTCCAGGTTGAAATAATAATTGATCAGCCCACCTGAAGCATCAGCAGTAGAAACGAGTTCAACCGGGTTGCGGAATTTTTTATAAAACAGCGAAAATGACAAGATCTCGCCCGGCCCGGAAAAATATTCATAGCGCAGGTCAATGTTTTCAATATTTGCATCCTGTAGCCTGGTAGCCCCGGTGATCACCGTTTTTTCGGTGGCATCATAATACAGATAATTGGCGCGTTCCCGGAAGTCAGCACGGGCGAGTGTTTGTGAGTAAGCTGCACGCAGGTTCATATCAGGGCGAAAGTTCCAGGTCAGGTTTACGCTAGGCAGCCAGTCAGTTTTATGATATTTTACCAGTGAATCAATCGGGCGTCCGGTTTGGAGGCTGTAGGTGATCCCTGAAAGGTTCATCTGGTTGTCCTCCATGCGAAAACCGCCGACCAGTCGGACACGTTCAGTCAATTTCAGGTCAGCCATTGCATAGGCTGCCTGAATATTCTGCCTCCCGCTGTAGTCATCTGAAGCGCCAAGCCCGTTGACGCTGGTGATCTTATAATATAACAGGCCAGGCGCCATCAGGTCCGCTGCGGCCAGTTTATAGTCTGGCAATCCGAAAACAGCATCGTAAAAATCATCTGGGTTGTGTTTGCCCGTACTGTTGTTGTAAAACAGACGCATACCTAATGTCTCTGTGGATGCCTTGCGATTGGTATAAGCATAACCCGCTTTCAATTTATGTTCCCGGCCCAGGATCTTGATGGGCATCTGCAGATTGAATGCCCCGTTATATTTCCTTTCATCCAGTGAGGAATTGAACGAGGTCAGCCCTTCGCTTAAAAAACCATTCTGATCGGTCAGTACGTAGTAAGAATCCGTATTGCTCACCGAATAGGCATTGGAAACGCGGTTGTCAGGCTGGTCTTTATCCAGGCGAGTGACATCAGCCGACCAGTCCAGCTTGATCCGGGATCTGCTCAGCACATGTTCGCCTTCAAGGCGGTTGTTCCATAGAGAACTTACCTGCAATATATTGTTGCTAAACTGAACAGGTCCTGGACGAGAAGACCAGGAGAATCCCGAATAGTCAAAAAGTTGGTTGGTTAATCTGCGGTTGTAAACAGTTTTAAAAACCAGCTTATGGCCACCATGCTGGTAGGCGATACTGCCCAGGCCGGCCAGGGCGCTGCTGGACTGGTAAGCCCTGGACGCAGAGTCGCTGTAAAAATAATAGCTGGGATAATAGCGTTGTTCTTTGAGCGTCAGTTCCTCATAGCGGTTGCTGGCCGCGGCCGATATGGCCAGCAGGTCGCCGCCTTTAAAGAGCATTCTTCTGCCGACTGCAAACTGGAGGTTACTGACCGGCTGATAACCATAGTCTCTTGCACCGAAGGTATTGGGGATCGTTTTACTGAGTTCAGCCACTTGTACTTCATTACGGTCAATGCTGTATTGCCGGTATGCAGCGGCATCAAATTTACCGCCGCTGAACCAGTTGCGGTCGGGAGGCGTGAAGCCGAAGCGCTCGCTATTTCCCCGTTTCAGGCTGTAAAAAGATTTACCCTTGCTGTTGGTGTTGTAACCACTGCCTATGGTAAGGCTTGTATAATCCTCATCGGGTATATCGCGTGTGGTCACCTGTACCAGCCCGCCGGCAAATTCGGCACTCTGGTCAGGTGTCGCTGTTTTACTGACCACGATATTATCAACCAGCGCACTGGGAATGATGTCAAAAGCGAAATTTCGGCGGTTAGGCTCGGTACTTGGCAATGAAGCCCCGTTCAGCGTTACATTGTTGTACCGCTCGCTAAGTCCGCGTACGGTTACAAACTTTTCATCCTGCACGGTAAGACCAGAAACTCGTTTCAGTACCTGTGCGGTATTGTTATCTGGTGTTGCCCTGATCTGATCTGCGGAGATTCCATCAGTCATGCCAGCTGCGTTCCTTTGACGTGCATACAATCCTTCTACCGAAGCTTTTTTATAGGAAGCGGTAACCACAACCTCGCCCAGGGCGTTTGCAGTTTCCTGCATGGCCACATCCAATGGCGTGTTGCTGCCGCTAGTAACGGTTACATCGGTAATCCTTCGGGTACCGAAGGAGATATAACTGATCACCAGGGTATATTTTCCCGCTGGCAGGTCAATACGATAGGCACCATCCACGGCGCTCTGAGTCGTTTGCCCGGTTTGCTCAACGCGGATGCCGGCACCGGGAAGCGGCTGCCCATTATTGTCAAGGATCTTTCCGCTGATGGTGCCTGCCTCCTGTGGAACAGGAAGCTGGCTCAGGGCGATCAGCTCACCCAACTGGGTAAAGTTGATCCGGTAACGGTCTTTGAGTTTTTTTAGCAGGTCTGCTACCGCGATCCTTCCTGCTGATGTTCCGGAAATCTGCCTGCGGCCTACCTCAGCAGGGAAGGTAAATGTAAAGTGACTTTGCCGCTCAATTTCGGCCAGCATAGACGCAACACTCTGGCGGTCTTCGGTGATCTGGACCACAGTGCTTTCCAAACCCTGGGAATGCCCTTCGGCCGCAACCAGAAGATTGCTGAGGGAGAGTGAAATGACCAGTGTAAAAAAGGCAAGTCTTGTCATAGCCAACAAGTAGTTTGTTAGATTAATTTTTGTAAAATTGTACATGATTGTTAAATGGTTTGTTGTCCTAAATAATGACGGATCTTTAATTTTCATTTAAACGGGAGTGTTTGCAGCACTTCCGTTTTTCATCCGTGTATGGCTAAATGTCTGGTGTTACATAGGCATAATGGTTATGGTCCCCTTTTCTATTTTGTATTTGAATTCTCCTGAAATGCTCAAGCCCTTCATTATTGTTTCAATGCGCTGGTTTCGCACGTTCAGGCTGAGCGGCTTGTCTTTAAGGCGTGTATCTTTATAGATGAATTTCACTTTGTACTGGCGTTCCAGCTCTTTGGTAATGGTCGCGAGCGGTGTTTCACTAAAAGATATTTTACGCTGCTGCCAGCTGCCCGCATCCTTTGGCTCAAGTGTCGACGAAATAAAGACACCTGAAGTTATCTTGTAGCTAAGTCCCTGTCCCGGTGTCAGGAATCGGGGTTTTGAACCGTTTTTGCCGTTTTCAAGTACTCCGACCTTTCCTGTCGCAACTGCCACTTGTATTTCAGCATCATCGGCATAGGCCCTGACGTCAAATGAGGTGCCCAGTACCTGGACACTGATCCTGCCAGTTTCAACCCTGAACGGCTTAGAGGGATTGTGGCTTACGGTAAAAAAGCCCTGACCTGTAAGTCTGACCTCGCGTTTACCAGCTGCAAATTTTACCGGATAGCTCAGTGAGCTCATCGCGTTCAGCACGATTTCTGAACCGTCGCCAAGCGTCACCTTTTTCATTTCCCCGGCCTCTGTGGACATCTGCGCCCATTTTACGGTATCTGAAGGTTGATCCCGCTGGTATTGCCACATCCATAGCGCACCCAATAGCAGCAATATTGCCGCGGCCGTACGGATCCACATGGGATGATTAAGATGCCGTATCTTAGGCTCAGGAAAAATCTCTTTTCTTAGGCCGGCAGCCGATTGCCTTTGTTTCTCCACTATGACTTCGGGGGGTATAGGGCCAAACAAATCTAGCCTGATCAGCCACCTGAAGATTCGGCTGCGTTCTGGCTGGTCTGAAGCGCCACGGCGGTAGCGCTCAAGCTGTTCTTTAAATGGTTGATTGTATTGCTGCATATATTAGTAATAAGCAGCGGAAGCCATTATGGCTCATAAGAAATTGTTAAGCTTAGGTTAGCTTTTTGTTAAGTACACCAGGATAACCAATTGGAGTGCAGAAAGCGGTATGTCGCCGATGCTCCGCCTGATGTGTTCCAGTCCCATGTTGATCTGACGGGAAACAGTCTTGGGAGAAATACCCAGTTGGGCGGCGATCTCAGCAATGGCATAGTTGCCTTCTCTGCTTAAGCGGAATACTGTACGCATTTTGTCAGGCATCGCATCTACTACCTCGTCAATACGGTCTATTAGCTGCTGGTACTCCATTTCCAGGTCCTGCAGTTCAATCAGATCTTCAGGTGACACAAGTTCCCGGTCCAGGTACTGCGCAAAGGCTGTGAGGTGTTTGTCGCGAAACCCTTGTCTGCGAAAGTAACCGGAGAGCTTAAACCAAAGCCGGTTTTTCAGGTAGTTGGGTAGGGGATTGCTGATGTGAAAAGTTTGACGTTTTTCCCAGAGTTCCAGGAACATATCCTGCAAAAGGTCATACGCTTCATCAGTGTCATTCAGTTTTTTTAGCGCCAGACCGAACAGCAAGGGGTAATACAGTTTATGCATTTCCTCGAAAGCTTCATAATCTGAAGCCCTAATGCGTTCTAAAAGTAATTGTTCCCCTGCGAAGTCCACGGCGTAAAGATAATCCCGGCGGATTAAATAATTGTAAAGGATTTGTATTCACGATATTTAGCTGCGCTGAGCTCGCTGAAGGGCTGGTTTAATTCGGAGTGTAACCAGCCTGCAACATTTCGTATGTTTGTGGTGTCTTGTAAACGCTAAGATAAAGGAACAATCATGATAAAAATAACAATTATTCTGAGCTTTATTTTACTTCAGGCTGGTGCAGGTTTTTGCCAGTCATTAACTAAAGCCGATTACCTGGAAGATCTGCACTATTTAAAAGATACCCTGCCTAAAAGGCACATCAATCTGTTTGCGAAGATTAGCAAACCCGATTTCGACGGGCAAATCGCTGCAATTGAATCACGCTTAACGCATCGGGATGAGGAGGCATTTATCGCGGAACTTTTTAAACTTATTGTAGCGGTTGGCGATGAGCATACGCAAATAAGGCCGGTATTCACCAAAGTGTTGCCCATAAGGTTTAACAAGTTTACCGAGGGGATATATGTCACCGCAACCGACACCCTTCATGCAGATATTTTACTATGCCGGCTAAGCGGTGTAAACGGGCATGCAATCGCTGAGGTAACCAACCGTTTTAAAGAAATCATCCAAAGCGAAAACCCATCGTATTTTGAGGTAGCTTTTCTGCATTTCATCAACAATCCGGTTATTTTAAAAGGGCTTGGAATCAGTAGCAGCACGGATCAAGTCACATTTGATTTAACCGCCCCTGATGGAAAAACAATTAAACGCACCATTAAATCGGTGGCAGGCCAAAATGCCCGTAACCTGCCTTTAGCAGAAGTGAAAAACGGAATGCTTTCGCAAATGAACAAGGAATATTACTGGTATAATTATAATCCGGGAACCGGCACACTTTATTTTAACTACAACAGGTGTCAGGAACAAAATTCACTTCCGTTTTCGGTTTTCAATGATGAGCTTTTTGCAGTTATCGCTAAAAATAAGCCCCAGCGCCTGGTTATTGACCTGCGGTATAATAGTGGTGGTAACTCTGCAATTCTGGGACCTTTTATCGAACGCATCAGGCAAAGCGATTTGAATAGAAAAGAGAAGCTGTTTGTGGTTGTCGGCAAACAAACTTTCTCTTCTGCCCTGATGAATGCAGTAAGTTTGAAAAAAGATACCTATGCAACCATACTTGGGGAAGCGACCAGCGGTAATGTAAACCATTTCGGAGAAGTAAGGAGCTTTCAGCTGCCCCGTACCAAAATCAGTGTTGGCTATTCTACCCGGTATTGGGAAAACTGGAAGGGGCATGATGGGCCGCTGATACCAGATATTCCTGTTACATATTCAGTAAAAAATTTTTCAAAGGGAATTGATGAAGCGATAGTCGCTGTGAATAAATCGGAGTAAGGTCTGGGGCGCTCTCTGGAAGATGTAAAAATGAACACCTTAATGTACCTATTGTAAAGTTCAAACTAATTTATTAGTTTTACTAAGCCTTTCACTATTAGTTGTTTAAAATCCATAACCATGAAACATTTTAACATATTGTTCATTCTTACCTGCTTTTCTTTCTCAATGGCGCGGTCTCAAGAATCAAAATCACAGCAAGCTGAGTATATTCCCTACAATCGTACCGTTGAACAGGTTACAGAAAACGGCAGGTCGATCGTAAGACTAAGTGAAGGTACCGGAGCCGGAGTTGCTTGGGTAAAAGATTTACTCTTTTCGGAAGGCACTATTGAGTTTGATGCAAAAGGCCGTGATGTTATGCAAAAAAGTTTTATTGGGATTGCTTTCCATGGCATTGATAATGAAACTTATGAAACGGTCTATTTTCGTCCCTTCAATTTCCAGTCTTCTGATTCGGTGCGCAGGATCCACGCTGTACAATACTCATTTGAGCCAAAGTTCGGATTTCAACAGCTCCGTAATACACACAAGGACAAATACGAATCGGGCATCAATTCGCCAACACTGAAAGCAACAGATTGGTTCCATGTCAAAATTGAAGTGAAAGAGAACAGGATTAAAGTTTTGTTGAACGGAGGGGAAGTGCCCTGCCTGGAGGTTACAACGCTTAATCCAAATCCTGCTGGTAAAAAAATTGGATTTTGGGTGGGCAATAACTCAAACGGAGATTTCGCCAACTTGAAAATATCAAAGTAGCTAAAGATCACCCGCATGAAAGCCATTATTACGCTTTGTCTTTTTTCATTATCCTTTGCTTCATTTGGGCAAGAGAAACTTGTTGAGGTAAATGACCATCGTTACCATGTTTTCACACAGGGTCTTGAGAAAAGAAAACCGAATGCTCCAGTAATTATTTTCGAAAGCGGAATGGGTGTTGATCTTGGGAATTGGAAGAAAATTATAGCACAAGTTTCGACCATGGCACCAGTTTTTGCCTACGACAGAGCTGGAATAGGCAAATCAGATAAAATCTTCCAAATGCCAACCGTTAAGTTCGCCGCAGAAAGCTTGCATGATATCCTAAAGAAATTGAACATTGCTCCTCCTTATATCTTGGTTGGACATTCCCTTGGCGGGTTATATATACGGGGCTATGCCGGCTTCTATCCAGAAGAAATTTCGGGACTTGTATTTATTGATCCCGCCGACTTTACGGAAACAAAAAATGATTGGAATGATATTTTTAGAAAAATGGGACTACCCGAGAAGAAGATTGATGAAATGTTGTACAATCGCCTTTACCAACCGGATCAGAAAGTAGATTCACTAAATTTTGGTCCCTGGAGTGAAAGAAGGATTTTGAATGAGCTAAGAAAAACAGATTTTGCAGAAATAACAAGGTTACCTTTGCCTGCTGTTCCCCTACTTTTTTTCGTAGGTGGGAAATTCGAAGTACCAGTTGCCCAAAGAAGTAAGGATTATGACCAGGAAGTCTTTTTCCATATCAAAAATTCTGCAAACATGGAGAGGTGGAGAAAACTGATTCATTCTACTGGCAAACCAGGTGCTTTGCTCTACCTTACCGATGCCGGCCATTACATTCACCTTGATGACCCCAAATCAATAGTTGATAATATAAGAATTTTAATTAACAGGATTGACAATCCTGTCAACTAATTCACTCAAATTGGCATCGTTGAATACCAACATATATTGCTCAGTATTTCAATTATTGACTCCATGCCAGATAAATTTTGCTAGCCAATCACTACGGAAACAAAGTAAAAACTACCCCGCGTACCTATTACAAATCTGGCTAGCGTTAAGTGCGAGAGGAAGAATTTAGAAAAAGACCTTCTATTGCTTTGCAGCAGTTTTCAAGTGTTTTGCAGAACGTTTGCCTGTGCATGTCTAAAAAGTTTTCAGAGGCATCCAAAATGATTGTCTTTTGTGGCATGAAAAGCGACTTAATCCTGGAGACACAGCAGCTAACCCATGCTTTTGGTGACGGCTCATTGGTAATAAAAGACATTAATCTGGAAGTTCCGACAGGTTCAATTTATGGATTTCTCGGAGCAAATGGTGCGGGTAAAACGACCACCTTAAAGCTCATACTCGGACTACTTAAAATCCAGCACGGCAAGGTAATGGTATTCGGCAAATCATTCGAAAAACATCGCCTGGAAAGTTTGAAAGATATAGGTGCGATGATTGAATCACCTTCGATATACGGACACCTGACGGCGACTGAGAACCTGCAAATTCTGCAGCACATCTACCAGTGCCCGGCATCACGACTTGGCGAAGTGCTGCACATGGTTGGACTTGCCCAAACAGGAAGTAAAAAAGCCGGGCGCTTCTCTCTTGGCATGAAACAAAGGTTAAGCATTGCAATGGCCTTATTGCATCAGCCTAGCCTGCTAATCCTTGACGAGCCTACAAACGGCCTTGATCCAAACGGAATGATTGAAGTCAGGGAACTGC
>NZ_JCAXEI010000021.1:0-29010 GCF_059758925.1 Pedobacter sp. GQ55
GCGCAAAAGTACAAACTCAAATTGATTCTACAAACTCAGATTCACATATATTTTATATTAAATTAATATGGGGAATACAATAACACTTAATCCGTTGAACTACAACTTTATGATTTTTATTATATTTACTTTTAAGCTTGTGAAATTGGGGAGCTTTAAAGGTAAGTATCGGTAATTATGATTTAAAATACATCAATAACCTTTTTGGTATGTCCTATGACACCTTTTTGGCGGAGAGTGGGGGAATTGTACCCCGGGTTAAAATCTCGCTTTAATATGGTGTCGAAGGTATTCGCGATTGGCGACTCTTTTGGTTGAAGAGGTTTGGTAGTCTATACCAAAAGATGTTTAATTTATGAACTAGCTATACGTGAACTAGTTATGATGTATTCGATGAGGTGTTTTTTCCTGAAATCTACGCGCCGTATCACGCACTTTTTTGACTGGAGTCGATGCTTAATCAGGGATTATTAGTCACCAGTCTGTGGGAAAAAATCTCTCTGAAATTGTTTTCTTTAATCTTAATACTTTTTTTAGCGCTTTATTGGAATTCATATACCAACTGATTATCGGGCGCTTTTTACTGCGGCATGCGAGGATGCAAAAGTGAAAATGACTAATTTCATAACAGAAAATTAACATCTGGCGCAGTATTTTTGTGCCGTTACTGATGTTGCATAATGGAGACAAGAAATATCGATCAGCACATAGAGGACTGGGTAAATGGTAAGGAGATGGCTTTTAAGTTCGTCTTTGATCATTATTACCCTCGCTTGCTGGCGACTTCCGTAAGGCTTGTCGATAACCAGGAAGATGCCGAAGAAATGGTGATGAATGCTCTATTAAAGATTTGGCAGCACAAACATCGTATTGACGGTATTCAACACCTAAAGAAGTATCTGTTTGGCATATTGAGGCAGGAAGTCTCTGGCCTGGCCAGAAAAAAGGTACTGATTACTGAAGATATAGAGGATGTCCCCTTACAAAACCTCGGTACAATTGATCATCCTGAATTTTCATTAAAAGACTTACAGCTCCATTACCATATTGCGCTTGGCAAACTGACCCCGAAGCAGCGGGAGATTTTCCTTTTGAGCCGAGACCGTGAAATGAGCCAGCAGGAAATAGCGAACAAGACCGACTTGTCGGTCAATACAGTCAATAACCATATTTCCGCTTCCCTGAAAATCATCCGTAAAGAAATGCAGGATTATCCTGACCTCATCGTTTTTATCCTGATTTCCGGCGCAACAACTAGCGCTTTTTTAGTCAATTAGAAAAATAATTTTAATTTATTAATTGTCAGTAGTTTAACGTTAATTTCTTGCTGTAAACCTCGTTTTTTAAGTTAACGCAATATTAAATCAGGTTTAAGTTTCTGATTTGTATAGTTGCTCTTTTAACTTTTTACATTCCTGTATATAGGAGGCATTGTTAAAGCTCCTTAGAAACATGAAGATAGAACGCCCTTCACGGGAAGCATTAATCAGGTATTACAGGAGACAATGTTTGCCGCAGGAAGAAAGATTGGTTGCGCTTTACTTGTCGATGGATATAGACCACGACTACACGGAAGCCTGTTTACAGGAAGCCTGGAATGATCTTAATGAGGAGCCACCAAAGATTCTTAATGTGGATCAGCAAAAGGCAGCATGGGTAAGGTTCCAGTTCAGAAAAGGAAATGTTACACAGCTCCCTGCCAAAAGAACTTTCAGGTGGTATGGCTATGCGGCCAGTATCACCTTATTTTTAATAGGTACACTGACAATGGTCTACCTTAAAACTGCCCGAACGGATAATGTCAGTTTCGAGCATTTTACGGCGGCGATGGGCAAACGCCAGGAAATACGGTTGAAGGACAGCAGTACTGTTATACTATTCCCCGGATCTACACTGGAGGTACCTGATAATTTTAACGGCAAGGACAGAAACCTGGTCCTCAAAGGCCGAGCTTTTTTTCAGGTGGCGCACAATATCAGTAAGCCTTTCTTAGTAAAATCAGGACAGTTAACCACAAAGGTATTGGGGACAAGCTTTGAAGTGAACGCGACAGGTGCGGCCAATACCATAACCCTGCGTACCGGAAAGGTTGGTGTCAGCTATTCGGGTAAAGAAGTAGCCCGTTTAGTTCCAAATCAGCGCATCACCTACAACATCCAAATAAATAAGTTTAAAATCGAAGAAGTAGATGCAGCCCAGGCTATGTTATGGGTGGATGGCGAACTAAGCTATGATCTTGTGCCCCTGGCTTCGATCTGTCGCGACATGGAAAGATGGTATAACGTGAAAATCACGATCAAAAACCCTGATCTGCTGAATAAGAGGGTCACCACCAGTTTTAAAGATTTACCGGTCAACAACGTACTGGATATGCTGTCGCTAACAACCGGGTTATCCTATACGGTCAAAGGAAATCAGATTACTATTAATTAAAGGAAAGGAAAAATGAACTGACGTATATAAAAAAACCATCCTGCTTCAACAGGATGGCTAAAAATCAACTGATTAAATCAGTCAATATATTTTAACTAAAAATCCGGGATTAAGGCCCCATCGAATTTTAAATGCAAATGAAACAATTTCTATCTGAAAAAAGAAAGAAAGGCTTATTTAAACACATTCAAATTAAAGCCCTACTTATATTTTTACTATTATACACTCAAACTCTGCCGGCACAGGTATTAGACAAAAAGATCAGCTTGCCTGCCGGAACAATCACAGGTTTAAAGATTGTTGCCGTCATTAAGGAACAAATACCTGCTGTCCGGTTTACTTTTGATGAGACGGTTAGTACCAAACTGGCCGGAGAAGTTAAAGTAGCGGTAGCCCAACAGAATGTAAAGAAAATCCTTGATTTACTAAAATCGACTTTTGGGATCAGTTTTAAAAATACTGGTAACTACATCATTTTAAGCTTGCCGGCAACTCCACATGCCCCAAACGCAGCAGCCGGTCAAGGCCCCGGCACAATTAAAGGCCGCATCGTTGAATTTGAAACCTCAGACCCCCTGCCTGGCGCCTCTGTTTACATAGTGGAACTAAAAAAAGGTTCACAGTCGAACCGCGACGGTTACTATACGTTTACGGATGTTCCTGCTGGTAAATACACCTTACAGGTATCTTATATCAGCTACACAACCAAAAAAATAAGTATAACGGTTCAGGCGGGAAAAGATGCTACTTATGATGCAAAACTGCAGGGGGCCAATGAATTAAACGAGGTGGTGGTTCGTGCCGTTGCCAAGATCCGCAGGCCAGTAGCCCACACTTCCGAACGGCAGCTCCTTACTGAACTCAAAAATCTTCACGTGGTGGCTTCGGGCATTTCTTCCGAGCAGATCAGTAAGAGTGCCGATCGCAATGCCGCCCAGGTAGTGCAGCGTGTATCCGGAGTGAGCGTTGTGGACGATAAGTTCGTGGTTGTTCGGGGATTGAACCCACGCTACAATTTAACTTATCTAAACGATAACGTGGCACCAAGCACCGAGGTCAACAACCGTAACTTTGCGCTCGACCTGCTTCCCAGTCGTATCATCGACAAGATCATCATTTACAAATCCCCAGCACCCGAAAACCAGGCCGATGCTACCGGAGGGGTGATAAAAATCTACACCAAGGATGCTAAAGCGGTAAAACATTTCGATGTAGAGTTCCAACTCGGTGTGCGCCCGGGCTCGTCCTTTAATAATGACTTTCTTGCCTATAATGGTGGTAAGACGGATTTTCTGGGCTTCGATGATGGCACACGGAAGCTCCCCTCAGTGCTTCCCGGTTACGGGAGCCTGCTCCTGGCCGACCTGAAGCCTTCGGAGTACGCCAAAGCTTTTAACTCCACCTTATATTACGGCAAAAAAACGGCCTTACCCAATATGCAGGCCACGGCTAACTACTACAATGCTTTTCGCGTGTTCGAAAAAACGCTTTCTTCCCTTACTTCCTTTAGCTATAAAAACGAGAACCAGAAATATGACCTGTACAGGCAGGAAGGATCGCGCTGGCGTAGCGTAGGATCAACGGATAGGACAGGTACCGACGATAGGAATACAAATACCGCGCAACTTAACCTCTTACAAAACTTTACCTTTTCCTTTAATGAGCATAATAAGCTCTACTTTAAGAATTTCCTTTTACAGCAGGGCCTCGATGCTACCGTGGTGCGCACCAGCAAGCCCACCTGGCAGGATGCACAAAACGCGGACATGAACAAGGATATCACGCTGTCGTACAACCAACGTTTCCTGTATGCAGGCAATTTTGGTGGAGACCATACGATCGATAAGGATAACACCCACCACCTGCAGTGGAATGCCGGTTATATGTACAGTCAACAGGAAACACCCGACCAGCGGGTCATACGCCTTAGGGGAATTGTGCCGGAATATGCCATGGGAGATGCCGATATACAATGGTGGGGGCGGGGGTACAATCCCTCTTCCTCCGAGGACCTGAACACCGTACCTTTATCGCTGGGCATTGTTTCCCGCCTGTGGTCGCGTAATGATGAAGGTGTTTATAACGGCGCATTAGACTATACTTATAAGCCTATGCCATGGACGGTGGTAAAGGTCGGATCCTTCCAGCAATGGAAAAAACGTACGCTTTCCCGTCGCATCTATACCATGCACGAAGGAAATGTGAATCCCGCAAGTTTTGCTCTGGGTGCTATTGACCAGGGTCACTATGTGGATGCCAACCTGACCCGCTTCCGGGAGGGGCAATTGTCTGAGTTGTGGAACAGCAATTACCTGAATGATGACTATACCGGCCTCTATATGGTAGACCGTACTATGGGCAGCGACATGTACGTAGGTACAGAGCAAAACAATGCAGGCTATCTGGCACTGACCCTGTCTCCTTATCCGTGGATCGAAGTACACGGTGGGGTACGCTACGAGTACAATCGCCAAAAAATAGGTGCTGCCATTCCATCAGAAAGCAGTCTGAGTTCCCCGATTAGTCAGCCCATCCTTACTGATCATATCGATAGTGAATGGTTACCCTCTGTCAACGTATCGTTTAAGCCCTCAAATCAATGGATCCTCCGGGCAGCCTATGGCAAGACTGTCAACCGTACAGAGTTCCGTGAAGTATCGCCTTTCCGGGAACTGGATTTCGAAAATAATGTTCAGCTGGCCGGTAATCCGAATTTAATATCAGCCAAAGCGCAAAACTACGATCTCCGACTTGAATTTTATCCCAATACCGATAAAGGAGATGCGATTAGTGTAGGGGCATTTTATAAAGAAATAACCGATCCTATCGAACGCGTCAACGTTTCTAACCGGGTGGTCGGCATGTTTCCTTCCATCTCCTATAGCAATGCCAGCTCTGCTACTTTGAGAGGCCTGGAAGTGGAGCTGCGCAAAACACTGGATTTCATCCCCCTTGATTTGTTCCGTAACCTATCGGTGGTTGCCAACGGATCCGTTATTCGCAGTAAAGTGAAGTACGTGGGTCTGGATGCAACCTCCGTCATCATCGGCGAACGCGCATTGCAGGGGCAGGCGCCTTACCTGCTCAATGCCGGCCTGTATTATGACAACGCAGGTTGGGGTACAAAAATAGCCGGAATTTACAGCTATGTGGCAGAAAACATCTCGGCTGTTGGCTTAGCAGAGCGTTCTAATCCTTTGGTCATTGGTTCTGAAAATCGCGGCAGTCTTATCGAGTTGCCACGCCACCTGATCGATTTTTCCGCCACACAGCGTATCGGTAACGGCCTGCAATTGAAGTTGACTGTACAGAACCTGTTGGACCAGAAAATAGAAATAGCCGAAGATTTTAACCGTACCAACAAATATGAACCGCTCAGGCAATTGCCTGAGGTGCAGGGAGAATTTACGAAAGAAGAAGGTGACAATATTGCTTCCTCGTATCGCCCGGGACGCTATTTTAACCTCTCGCTTTCTTATTCATTCTAATGAATTGAACAATCAAAATGATAAAGCAAATGAACAATAAAATCATATACCTGATCGCAGCCGGGTTGTTATGGCTGCTACCATCCTGTAAAGAGTCCGACGATTTTTACCGCGTGCTCGATACACAGCCGGAGATTGCTGCCAATTACAATTCCGTATACATGGTAGGCGATACGCTGATCCTCAAAGGACGGTTCAATCCCGAAAATAACCTCAAAATTACCGTTGGCGGAATAATGGCAGATGCGCTGGAAACAACGACCGAAGCTGTAACGAACAACCAGCATGGGTTGGTGTTAGACGTGGTCAAAATACGCATTACCGAAGCTATGGGAATAGGTGAAGACCGCCCTATAAACATTACCTCTGCTGGTTTTACAATTACAGCCCCAGCCATCGAGATTGTGGGGGATGCCAATGTATCCATCCTGGACAAACAACTGCAATTGATTAAAGTCGCCGATATACCCAGCGGAGCCATACCTGTCTATTGCCGCAGTGGAAAGGGGAACGTTTATGCCTGGAACAACAACAGAAAAGTGCTGTTCAAAATAGCTGTTGCCGATGGCAGTTTAACAGAAATATCCCTGGAAAGCAAACTGACTGATGTCCGGGGCGCTTTCACGCTAGCTGAATTCAATGCTGGTGCGGTAAGCCCCGACGAGCGGTATTTTTATTTCTCTGCCAAAGTGAACGAAACGGATCAGGACAGGACACAGGAACTCTACAAGCTTTGCCGCCTCGATTTGCAGAGCGGCGATTTGACCACTCTTAACCGTACGGAATATTCGCTATTGAGAAGCCGTCGTACCCTGGCTGCCGCACAGCCTTTTGAAGGACCGGTAAATGGAGTGAGAATCTTTAAAATAACCGCCATATACCCTGATGCCGAAGGTAATATCTACTGCAACCTGATGGGTAATTTTCTGACTAAGTTAACTAAAGACGGTACTTATACCTACGTGCTAAACTTCAGAGAGTTTGGAGGTGGAAGCACCTTACCCAATACCGAAGCCAATTTCATTCCACTGATCAATGACGCAGGTTCAGGCGAGTACTATTCTTCAGTGCGGATACACCAGGTGTATCCAGGCATGAAAATAAATTATGGGATGAGCTACCTGGATACAGAAGCAATGATGCTCTACACTAAACAACAGGCCGGTAGCTCCACGCTCCGCTTAACAGATCTGGTTACCCTTATACAGACTGGCGAATACACCAGCAACCACCAGGCCAGCGGCGAGATGACTTATGCTACCGCCACGTTAAAAAGGTTCAACGGCGGTCTAGTCTCTAATGTTGATCCCCTGCCATTGAACGGCAAGCTGCTGGGCCTTTACTTTCCTACCACTGAAAGCAGGGGTATTATCACCGGGGGTACCCTCTGCGAAATCGATTTTGAAAACCAAAAGGCAACACGGTACGCCCCGAAAGAACTGCTTTTTAAAGGCTTTACCTTCACAGAAGGGGTAGACGGAGACAGCTTGCTTGGCTACGACGCGGAAGGGATGTTGTACATGACCGCCAATAATAGGAGTGTAATCGTAAAAACTGCTTATATACCATGATAAAGAAAATGAATTCAGTCATAAAACTACCTTTTGCCTGCACCCTACTGAGTATGATCTCCGTCTTGTTCACCGCCTGCGAAGAAAACCTGGACAATGCGCTGCCTGCAGACGGAAATGTCGCCTACGTCAATTTTGTGAATGCGGGCGAAGTGTTTTTATACGGTTTAAACGATACTTTGTATCGCGACAACCGGTTATACATCACCGATTCTGTTAACAATGCACCTTTCGACAAGTATAACGGGAAGGTGAGTTATCCTGCGGTGTTCAACTATGAAGCCAAACTGGATATCCGCCAGTATCCCCAATCCTTTACAGGCGTACCGGGAGTAGTAGATAATAGCGCACATGCGGATGTTTATTGGCTACCGGTACATGCTGGTGATTACCGCTTTATTTTTACTTCTCGCGACCGCACCTACCTACGTATCACCAACAGAACGCTTGCCAGGCAAACCTACCAGGTGCAGTATCTGGTGGAAAGTCCGAATACAGATTCTTCTTATGAGCTGGTGAGCGTACCTATTGAACGGAAAGACCGGATAGAAGGAAAAGTAACGGTGCAATTTGTGAACCTGTCGCCCGATGCCGGTCCTGTAGAAGCCTATCGTGTGGATGCGGCCGGGAACGAAATAATCACCGCTACGAGTGCTCCGCTGGCCTTCGGGCAATATGCCAGTGTGGAGCTCACCATGACAGGTACTGAAACCACCCGCAACGATATCCTGATCCGCTTCCGCCGTCCAGGTGGTGAAGACCTACAGGCAGTCTCGGTTCCGGCCAGCAATGGTGCTGTCTTTACGGTGCTGCTCAGAGGGTTTGAACAGGAAACTATGCGGTGGGTAAAGAAAAACAATGAAGCTTCCGTTAGTGTGACGGTGTTACCAGACCTGCGCTGTTCCGTTAGACGCGTATTTTATTAACGAATAACAAAAATTACAAACAAATTAATTTAATGTATGACCATCATGAAAAAACTATTGCTATTAACCTTTAGCCTGTGCCTGACACTTTTTGCACAAGGACAAACAAAGGTAACTACTACTGCCGGTAAACTAAGGGCCGATCTGATCACTGCGGTAGGCGGCGAAGATAATTTGAGTACCATTACCAGCCTGAAAATCAACGGCACGTTGAATGCCCAGGATTTTACAGACATAAAAAGCGGTGGTCCCTCCGCCCGCATAAATAAGGCCACTTTGGCCAGCGTTGATCTGAGCGGCGTTACCGCAGTCGAAAACAAGGAAATACCGGCTGATGCTTTTTATCAATTCACGGGATTAAAAAGTATAACTTTTCCTGCTGGCGGTGTAATCACCACAATTGGCCAGAATGCTTTTGGCACAGGTGGTGCAAACGCGGGATTGTTGAGCATAGTTATACCAGAAGGGGTGACGACCCTAAAAAACAGCGCCTTCAATGGGCAAAATAATGTGACCAGTCTTCAATTACCCTCCACCCTCAAAACAATTGACGGCTCAGCATTTCGTGATTTCAAAGGGCTGCAAGGATTGACATTGCCCGAAGGCCTGACCTATATTGGCGCACAGGCTTTTTATGGAATGAACACTGATGTCAATCCCACTGAAATTACCATCCCCTCAACGGTAGAATACATCGGAGAACAGGCCTTTGCATTGGCACTTTACAACAATAAAGTAACGTTCGCTTCACCCCGCAATGGTAAACCCCTTGCGATCGGTGGCGGAGCTTTCCGGTCCAATTTCTATTACACAACTAGTCCTGTGACTTTTGAATTTCCGGAGAATACCACTGTATTCAGCCTGGTTGAAGGAGACGGTATATTCAACCAGATGTTCAGGTCAAATATTGCGTTGAAAGAAGTAAAAAACTTGCCATCTGGAATTAAAGAAATCACCAATTTTGCTTTTAGCGGCACTGCTATTGAAAGTTTTGTAGTGCCCGAGGGTGTGACTCTTGTAGGGGCATCATCTTTCCGTGATGCAGCCAGCCTTAAAAGTATCGTGCTGCCAAACAGTGTGACGAGCATCGGCAATTTTGCATTTTCAGGTACGCCGGCGCTTACTTCCGTGAAATTGGGTAACGGCGTTCAGTCTATCGGCACCTCTGCTTTCTCTGGCGCATCTGCTGTGGAAAATCTGGAGCTTCCGGCAACGGTAACGGCCATCGGCGAAAATGCTTTCCTAAACATGAGCGGCCTGAAAGCGCTGGTTGTAAACAATCCAGACCCAATCATCTTTTCTACGCAGAAGAATGTGTTTAATGGCATCAATAAAGAAACTTGTATTCTGTATGTGCCTGCAGGAAAGGTGAATGCATATAAGGATTTTGATTTGTGGAATACGTTTGCCAATATCAAGGAAATCGGCTCAAATGCAGCCGGACAAACCCTTTCCAATTTCAATGACATCACCGTTTCTGTAGGCGGGGTAGTAGAGCTCAACGTCACAGCAAGCAGCGGCCTGCCCGTTACTTACACCATAACCGACGCAACTATAGCTACATTAAATGGTAACAAGCTTACTATCCTTAAAGAAGGTGAGACTATGGTAACTGCCAGACAAGCAGGTGATAATATCAACTTTAGCGCTGTGGAAAAAACAGTGAAGCTGTTCGTGGTCAACTACAATTGGATGGAAGAAGTTGCCATCACTGTTGAAGGTAGTACCGCCCGCGTGGCAGGGCCTGCAAATTCACTGGCAAAATTCAGCAAGTTCTATGTTAATGATACTGAAGTGCCCTTCACTGATGGTAAGGCCGATTTAACGGAAAAAACCGGTGAACTGAGCCTCAAAGCAACCACAGCAGATGGATTGGAAGTGATCAAGGTTAAAATAAACAGACAATAGTTATTTTAAAGCACAGCATTAAAAGCAAAAAATAAACGATATAAACATGAAAAAAATATTTTCAATGAATACTAGTCTAAGAACCATTGTTATGGTACTGGGCTTTATAGCCGTCTTTTCGGCCTGCAAAAAGAAAGAGATAGATCCAGTGGAACTGACACTGGGCAAAACTGATGTTGAGGTTTTCGCTGGAGAAGAGGTGAGTGTACAGATCAAAACCGGTAATGGTGGATACAGCGTTTCTTCTTCTGCGGAAGCAGTTGCAGGTGCAGTAGCTATCGATCAGAGGTTGAACATTTCAGGTAAGGTCAAAGGCCAAACGACTGTTACGGTGAAAGATCAGAAAGGCAAAACAGTTTCGATAAAAGTGATCGTAAAATCGGCCATCGTAGACGGCAGTATTCCACGCTTCAAATGGAACAATACCATCGAACTGGAGAAAGCCAACGGATGGAGCACTACCGGCCTTACCGACCGTGTGGCCATAACTAATCTTTCTGAAAAGAAGCAGCTTGTATTGTTATGGAGCGGTGGCTACAATGTGGGTGACAAAACGGAGCCCAAACTGCGCATCGTGGAAAGTGGCAAAACAACGGAAGAAATCGCCCTGACATCACTGGAAGTACAGAGAGCAGAGAATAACAGCTATTCAATCATCTTCAATAAGGACAGTCAGCAAGGTATACTCGTCTTCAGGAAATAAATGGGAGGTATCCCATACCGCGGGAGGGGTTTTAACCCAATGATAAAAACAGGTTGCAAATCACTGATTTGCAACCTGTTTTTGCATTTCTATAAATATAGAATTCTTATTGAATAGAGGATTCCAAGATCACCCTACTAGATAACTTTTTAGAGTAGTTACATCATAACTAATTAGTTAACTTTGGTGGCACTAATGATCAGGGTCTTAAATGTTGTTTTGAAAATGGTGGAGAGGGGTCAATTAAAATGGTTTGTCCACCTGGCGGATGCGCTTGATTTTCGGCAACAATGTGCCGCCCGATTTACGACCTTTCAGGTCGGCTATTTTTTTTTGGATTTCTCATGGCTATATGAATTTGATAGCCAAAGGTGGAAAGCTTGAAAGTTAGGCTTCCGTAAACTCTATGTTAGGGTGTGACGAAATAATATCAACTACAATCTCATAAAAGGTGGGGCCGTCTCCTTTCTCCAAGCTGGCTAATTTTTCTTCTATCAACCGGGCGTTAAATACAGAGGGGGTTTTAAGTTTTTCATGGTAATAGGTTTGCGTTGCTTCTAAACCTAAAGATGCTTTACTCTGCTCTATATTCTTCCAAACCAACTGGACACATTCATTCTGCTTTATTTCCCCAAACCCGCCATACATTAAGTCATTTAATGCATCAAGACTGTGCCCTATTTTCCAATCTTCGTTTAGCATAAGTACACGATTGATTTCTGCGTAAAATGAAGAGATATCATGAATGTACTTCCCTTCAAGGCATATGGTTTTTTTCATGTGTAAAAGCATTTTGCCATACTTCTAATAATTCAGTATATTAAAATCGCATACAAGTTGCGAACCGCTTGTGACTTTAGCAAATTTATCATCAACAGCTTTGTGTTTCTAAAAAAATCTGAAGTAATTATGAAGTGGATAAACCACGCCAAGCTGATCCTCCTTTGCTAATTTTGCATTGACCCCCATTGGCACTAATGATCAGGATATTAGATGTTGTTTTGAAAATGGTGGAGAAGGGGGGCAATTAAAATGGTTTGTCCAGATAGGCAGCTGAACTAAATATATGGGGACAAAGACTTCATTGGACAAGCCGGTGGTGGTGCATTTCACCAAGGCATCATTCTTATCTGCACATAAAATAATCCCTACATGGGGATTAAGTCAAACGATGTCAAGAAACCTATAGGCTATTTGTTTTAAGGTTATATCTTTCATCCTCTTCGGCTATAGTATAAAGAAGACTTTTAGATTTGGACAACACAACCTTAGATTTGGAAAACTAGATCATTTCCATTCTAACCAACTTTGCTTCATAATCAAATACAAAGAATATGAATACAAATAAGGTATGGTTCATCACTGGTGCTTCCAAAGGATTGGGATTAGCACTGGTACAAAAATTATTAGCAAATAACTATCGGGTAGCTGCGACATCCAGAACAATTAACACTCTGAAACAGAATATTCCAAATTTTTCTGATTCTCTTATTTACCCTGGGTATTTTAGAACTGATTTTCTCTCTGGGGACTCGATTAAGACACCTCAATCTCCAATTGGAGAATATGAAAACGCTAGACAGGTTGAACAAGCACATTTAAATGAAATAAACGGAAATCAGCCTAACGATCCCGAAAAATCGGCAGAGGTAATAATTCAATTAAGTAGAGAAGAAAAACCTCCAGTACATTTTTTTATGGGAGAAGATGCTTATAGCCTCGCAAAACAAAAAATAGCATCCTTACAAAAAGCTTTGGATGCATTTAAAGAATTAACCTGCTCAACTGGATATAAAAGTAAAATAACGATTTAAACAAATAGAAATATGAAGTTATCAGGAAAAGTAGCCCTTATCACGGGCGCATCAAGTGGAATCGGTGAAGGTGTTGCAAGAGCCCTTGCACTGAAAGGAGTAAAATTAGGCCTTGCTGCCAGAAGAACAGACAAATTGCAACATGTTTTGACTGAAATACAGAAGCAAGGTGGAGAAGCCTGTATAATTGAAATGGATGTTACTGACAAAGAAAGCGTTACAGAAGGAGTCGCTAAATTAAAAGAGCAGTTCGGATCAATTGATATTTTGGTTAACAATGCGGGGATCATGCCGGTGTCCGATATCGATGCTTTTAAAATCGATGAGTGGGAAAAAATGGTAGATGTAAATATCAAGGGTGTTTTAAATGTTACCGCTTCAGTATTGCCTGAGTTGATTCAGCAAAAGTCTGGGCATATTATTAATTTATCGTCTATTGCGGGGCGTAAATTGTTCAAAGGTTTGTCGGTATATTGTGGAACAAAATTTTTTGTAGCTGCATTTTCTGATATTATGCGAATGGAGGTGGGAAAAAAACATAATGTTCGCGTCACAAGCATTCAACCCGGAGCTGTTGCAACAAATCTTTATGATCAAATAACGGATACCGTATATAAAGAAGGAATGGAAAACTTGCGTGATCAAATGACTTTCCTTTCACCAAACGATATTGCAGATAGTATGATTTATGTTTTGGAAGCCCCAGATCATGTTGATGTTTCCGAATTATTTATTTTACCAACTGATCAAGAGTGGTAAACATTTTGAATAAAACTTTTTTAAATTTACGGTTATGAAAATCAATCAGCAATTTAATTCCATTAATGACTTTCATAAGTTTAGTAATCTACCTAAGCCTGAGCATCCATTGATCAGTTTGATTGACTATAGTCTTGTACATTATCCTGATGAATACAGTTACATCAAATGGGTTCAAAATTTTTATTCTATAGGATTAAAACGTAATGTGAGTAAAAAATTTAATTATGGTCAACAATCTTATGATTTTGAAGAAGGGGTTTTGTCTTTGGTGGCACCTCAACAAGTTATCCATATAGAGATTGATCAAAATGCCGAAGCTGATCCTTCGGGATGGTTGTTGTTGATTCATCCCGATTTTCTATGGAACACTCCATTGGCAAAAAAAATGAAAAAGTATGAGTTTTTTGGATATGCTGTAAACGAAGCTCTTTTTCTTTCGCAAAAAGAAGAAAATATGATGGTTGATATTTTTAAAAATATTCAGCTAGAGTATCAATCTAACATTGATAAGTTTACTCAAAGTATCATTGTAGCTCAGATTGAATTGTTGCTGAATTATACTGAACGTTTTTATGAACGACAATTCATTACCCGTCAAATTACCAACCATAAAGTTTTGAGCCAATTAGAGGAACTGTTGAATGATTATTTTAATTCAGAAGAGTTGATTAACAAAAGCATCCCTAGTGTAATGGAGGTAGCGAATCAGTTAAATGTTACGCCAAATTACCTTAGCAGTTTACTGAAAATAATAACTGGACAAAGTACGCAGCAACACATTCATAATAGGCTGATTGAAAAGGCAAAGGAAAGGTTATCAACTACTGATCTTTCTGTCAGTGAGATTGCTTATGAATTAGGGTTTGAATATCCAGCATCATTCAATAAATTATTCAAGAAGAAAGTGAATTTGTCGCCTTTAGAATTTAGAAGTACATTTAATTGACATAATAGTAATGGTCTGGATACCCTAATCCACCTTTGGTGTGTCCATAAAAAACACAACCAAATACCTTTAAAAATACGCAACTCGTCCAACTGTTTTTTTGATTCCCACAGATATTGCAACAAAAGCTGTATGAATTATTCAACAAATAGGCGGAATTAGAACACTGAAAAGTGCGTGCAAAAGAATTATAAACAGTAAAGCCCAACATTGTTGGGCTTTAAATTACTCAGCGGGGATTCGGATTACCCATTGCAACATCTACAGGAACTTTTCAGAATAATAAGGGAAATTTACAAGAATAGGAAGCATATTGAAGATAATAAGAAATGGCGAGAAGGAAAGTAGCTAGAGAAATTCCTGTTTCTGATCTGTAATCGATGTTTTAGATCTTTTTTAAGACTATATTATATAGTAGAGGATTCCAAGATTACTCTACTAGGTAATTTTTTAGAGTGGTTACCTCATAACTAATTAGTTAACTTTGGTGAAACCCACAAAATTCAACGAAGTTGCTGGGCTGGATAAACCACGCCAAGCCGATCCCCTTTCGCCAATTTTGCATTGACCCCCATTGGTTCTTCTCCACTTTTGTTGGTGAAACCTAATCTCCGATAGTACGTATCAAAATATCTTGTTTTGCGAGTGATCCAAGAGACGTCATCGGGTGCTCTGCATCAGCATTCCGATAAGAAGGAATTTTTACTATTAGTTCGTTCCCCATTGATGCAGATCATCAATAATCTTTAACAATTCTTCTCCTTTTTTTGTAGCGGTGTAATTTGTCTGTTGAGGTGTTGTATTTTCAACTGTTGCTTTATCTACAAGCTTATCTATCACTAATTCTGACAGTCTTTTACCGAGTATCTGATCCGAAAGAGATGGAAAAGCTTTTTTTAATAAACTGAATTGACGAGTTCCATGTTTTATACTGTGTAAGATTTGCATCTTCCATCTTGGACTGATATTCCTTAATATTTCATTTACCTCACAGGAATTAGACAGTACCTCAATATTACATGCGTTTGTGGTACCCAATTTTAATTTACTTGCCATGATTATAGTGTTATGTCAACTCACTTTAGGGTGAGTTATTGTGGCTATTTTCTGCATTATCTATGTTTGTACAAAAATAATTAATATGAAAATAAATATAATAAAAACAATCTCCTTTTATTTCACAGTTATACTATTGGTGTTTAATGCCATTAGTTCAAATGCGCAAAACAGACCGAAGCAACCGGTTTTTGTGCTGGTACACGGCGCTTGGCATGGTGGCTGGTGCTGGCAGGGGGTAAGTGAAAAACTTCGTGCTGAAGGTGATCTGGTCTATACACCTACATTGAGCGGACTAGGAGAAAATAAGAACAAATTGGATAGTACAATTGATTTAAATACCCACATTCAGGATATTGTGAGTCTGATTGTAAAGGAAGACCTTCATCACGTGATTCTTGTTGGACACAGCTATGGTGGGGTAGTAATTACCGGTGTTGCAGACCAAATTCCAGAACGATTGGAAAAGCTGATATACCTTGATGCCTTACTGGTTGAAAACGGCCAGAGCGCATTTTCGGTGAACCCCATGGCAAGTCAGGACATCTTCAAGAAAACAGCTATGGATTATGATAGAGGCCTGAGTATACCCGCGCCTTCAAGTACCTGGTTTGGCGTAAAGGACAGCAGTGCTGTTAAATGGACAAATGATCGTTTAAGCAGTCATCCTTATAAGACATTTACCCAAACTGTAAGTTTAAAGCATCCCTATGGTAATTACTTACCCCTGATTTATATCGCCTGTACGAACCCGGAATTACCTGTACTTGAGCAGTTTGCGGAAAAAACGAGAAAGAGCAAAGCCTGGAAGTACTATGAACTTAAAACTGGTCATGACGCCATGATTACTATGCCCACTGAACTTGCAACGCTGTTATCATCATTTAAATAATAATAGAGGAAATACCTACTGAATTCAGTTTGCTTTCTGCGGTGTTGTTAGTGGTTGGAAGTTTGACGAAAATTTATAAACTGAACAGGTAGCAGATTTAAAGCGTCTAGTGTTATTTAAATGCGGATTTACATTGCCTGGAACGTAATATTACCTTAGTAGAGAATTCCTGAAGCCTCTACTAAGGTATCTTTAGTGAGCGTTAATTAAAAAAAAACGCCCCATAATTAACTTATGAGACGGTTTCATTGATGAATATATTATCAAATTCCGGCGTTATTATTTTCCTATTTTCGTTAACAATATCGCCACAGAATCTGGTTTTGCTAAGAATGCAGAGTGGCTGGTGTTTAATTGATATACTTTTTTTACGTTGCCGGATGCGATCATTTTGTCTTGCAGATCTGGTGAAACCACGTGATCCTGTAAGGTTTTGATATAAACTTTTTCGACAGAACCAAAATTGGCAGCAGTCAGTGTCACCGGTGTAATAAATGGAATGGCTGGTTCGGGACGATAATTTTTTAAAACAAGGTTTTGAACCTGAGGGGAACCATCCTGGATAAAGATGTTTACAATTTGATCTTGTGCTACCTCGAGGGTTCCGTTAGCATCGTTTTGCGTAAGTATTTTTTGTCCGTTAACTGAACCACCAAGGCTTGATCCTGCGTCGGTACCGGCCAGGTCAAACAGTGATTGTCCGGAGGTTGGTAAGTAAGCAGCAAGATAAACAAGCTTTTCGATCTTCGAAGGATTTTGCTCGGCAACGGCCGAAATGATCATACCACCCAGGCTATGGCCTACCAGGATAACTTTGCCGTTTACTTTTGATAAAGCATCAGCCACTTTGTCCCTGTAAAGATTTAAAGTAATTGTTGAAGGAACAGAGTTGTCGCTGCCGTGGCCCGGAAGTTCTACAACGGTCACATTGTTGCCTTCATTGATCAAGCTTGTTTTTACAGCGTCCCACACATAAGGGGCCTGCCATGCGCCGTGTACCAGTACATAATTTTTTGGAGCAGGAACGGGTTTCATGTCATCGGTATTTTTTGAGCAAGATGAAAACATAATAGTAGCAGTAGCTACAGAAAGTAAGGTTAATATAATTTTTTTCATGATCTGAGACGCCTAATTGTTTAGGACATCACAAACATCCAGATATAACATTTGGATAAGTTTAACCCAGGTTAAAATCGAAAATCCCCTAAAAATTTTTTTAAAGGATTTTTGCAAGCCTGAAACCTGGGAGCGAGGTAAGTTAATGAGCCTACTTGCCAACCATCCTTTTACGGATGCGGCTTAGTGAAGGCCCCTGGATCCCCAAATAAGATGCAATATGGTAACCGGGTACCGAATTGAAAATATTTGGGTGTTTTTCCATCATTTCCCGGTAACGGTCCTCTGGGGTCTTAAATAAAAACCCTTCTGTATTGGTCATCACCTCATGAAAAGCCGTTTCGGCGACGATCCTTCCAAAGCGTTCCCACTGGTGCGATTGCCCATAAAGCTCATTGAGGTGATCGATATGGATATACAGGATAAGCGAATCTACCATGGCCTCGGTATAATATTCGCAGGCGGTCTGGCTCATAAAACTTTTATAGGATGCCACAAACTGGCGATCGGTAAAAAACAGCATGTTCTTTTCCTCACCGGTCTCACTATTTACCCGGTAGATCCTGAACACGCCATTGATCACAAAACCCAGGTGCTTGCAGACATTTTTATATTCGTTATAAAACTCCCCCTTTTTATATTGTTTCACTTTCCAGTGGGGCAGGGACAATTCAAATGCTTCCGGCTTCATACCGGCAGATCCCAAAACCGTGCGTAATAAATCTATTTCTGTTGTATGCTCTGACATGCCCTAAAATTATAGATTTTAAATGCATAGAATACTAACATACGGTATAGTGATGGGGGTAACATTATTGTTGATTAACAGACGCAAACATTAAAGCAACTAAATGCCTTTTCAAAATTTTAGTTCATTTTTCGATATTAACCTAGGTTAAACTTATTGCTGCGACATCTCCCGATGTTTGTATTGTCCTAAACAATTAGGCTTTAAACAAGATGAAAACAACAATATTAATGATGGTAATGAGTGTACTAGGTTTTACTGCTCAGGCCCAAAAAGCAAACAACCAAAATTCTAAAACCATAGTGCTTGTGCACGGTGCATGGTCGGATGCATCTTCCTGGGACGCAGTAATCCCTCTGCTAAAAGCCGGGGATGAAGAAGTGATCAATGTTAACCTTGCAGGTCACGGGAAAGACAGCAGCTCATTTGCAGGCATTACTTTCAAAACCTATGTTGACCAGGTAAAGGCAGCCGTCGGAACCCGTACCAATGTGATTTTGGTAGGACACAGTTTCGCTGGCCTTGTGATCAGCCAGGTAGCGGAAGAGATTCCAGCCCAGGTTAAAGGACTAATCTTTCTTGCAGCAGCCTTGCCACATAATGGCGATAGCCTTTTATCCCTGGCAAAACAAGATCCTGCTTCCCATATCGGTAAATCCCTAACCATTGACCAGGAGCACGGTGCAGCAATAATCGCAAAAGATGCCGTAGCAGATATTTTTGCCGCAGATGCGCCTGCGCAGGTTCAGCAGTACCTCGCTGCCCATATTAAAGCCGAACCGTTAGCCCCACTTGCCACACCGGTACACTTGACCGATAAAAATTTCGGAAGCATCAGAAAGGTATATATCCATACTGCTAACGATAACGCGATCAGCTATCCCGCGCAGCAATACATGGTAAAGATGGGCAAAGTGGCAAAGGTATACACCCTTCAAAGCAGCCATACCCCATTCATTTCCACGCCGGATAAATTGGCCGATATCTTAATTGCCGAAAGCCGATAATAGCCCCCTTAATATCCAACTATAAATTCTTTATATCACAACACGAAAAAAAAATGTCACAAAATTTAAATAAAAGTAACACCATGCTTACTCATGAAACCGTTCCTACTGCCTTTATCGATGTTAAAGGTATCAAATTCGCTTACCGCTCATTTGGACAGCCAGAAGGCATACCAATTGTATTTTTGCAACACTTTACCGGTACTTTAGATAACTGGGATCCTGCCCTTACCAATGAATTGGCAAAAACACATCCGCTCATCTTATTTGATAACAAAGGTGTTGGTAGCAGCGAAGGCGAAACTCCTGCTACAGTAGCAGAAATGGCAAATGATGCCTATGATTTTATCAATGCAGTGGGTATGGGAAAAATACATCTGCTTGGCTTCTCACTGGGCGGTTTTATTGCCCAAAACCTGGCAGAAAGATATCCTGAACTGGTAGATAAAGTAATTTTGGCGGGCACTGGGCCTAAGGGCAGTGAAGGGATAAACGAAATTGTAAACGTGGTCACCGCAGGCATGTCGGATGGCCCGGCCAAGGTGCTGAGAAATATATTTTTCACCAAAACAGATAACGGTATTGAGGCTGGGGAGCAGTTTCTAGAAAGGTTGCAATTAAGGAAAGAGAACCGCGATACTCCAACATCTGGAGCAACTGTAAATGCGCAGGCAACAGCCATCATTACCTACGGACATGAGAGAGATCCGGAGTACCAGCAATTGCGTAATATAAAACAACCTGTTCTGATTGTAAACGGCACAAACGATTTAATCGTGCCCTCTATCAATTCGTTCACCTTATCACAATACCTGATCAATTCAAAACTCATTCTATGGAGTGATTCAGGCCATGGTGCACTCTTTCAGTATAGTCAGGACTTTGTGAAAGCAACCAATGCTTTTTTGGCCGCTGAACAAAAGAAGTAATTCAATTATAGTCCAACAAAGATCTAAAAGAAATCTATATGCATTTGCCACATAGATTTCTTTTGATTGTTTAAATCCTTGAATAAACCAAAATGAAAAAAACATTTTTACTTTTTTTGCTTAGTACAGCCGTCATACATGCTGTAGCGCAACAGACTGCCCAGCAGGTCTTCGAAAACAAAGCCGAGCTTCATGGAGATAGCATCGTCTTTCCCCTGACCCTGGTTAATGCTTACCCTTTTATATCGGTAGAGGTCAATGGGGTCAAGGGAAAGTTCATGTTTGATACAGGCCTTAATTCAGCCATTGAAATTAACGACAATGCGGTAAATCTACCTGGAAAGAAAGCGGTGAACAGGGGGCAGGTCGGTAGCGGGCAGTCCTTTATGAAAAGCATCAATGATACCATAACAGAAGTTAAGTTTAAGAATGGTCTGACTTACCATAACCTTTTAAATATCACCAGTGGAAATTTTGATTTCCTTCAGAACAATATCACCCCTGACTGTATCGGATATATCGGCCACAAGTTTTATGAGGGCTATCTATTTAAAATCGATTATCTAAAAAGGAAACTCACGTTTTATAAAAACACACCGGAACGGCAAAAATCAAAGGATTTTTTAAATGATGAAAAAGTATTGGCAGTGCTCAATTTCGAAACCAGAAGGCTGCCAAATCACCCCATGGTCCGCGTCAGGATCGGTAAATTTGGTCTACTTGGGTCGTTTGATACAGGTCAATATGGCCTGCTTCAACTGGATGATCAGGCGGCAACGGTGCTGAAAACTAAATGCCTGGTTATCCCTGCAGGGAACGACGCTTATGATGATCCGATAGTCAATGTCAGTGATATGGTTTTGGACGGAAAACTTAAAGTAAGTGTAAAAGGAATTACTCCCTATACCCTCGAGCAAACGGCTCCGTTCCGTAAGGGAATGCGGATCAGCGAAGCCAGCTATATCTGTTTTGGATACCGATTTTTAGATCAGTATAAAACGGTCTGGGATTATGGGGAAAAGAAAATCTATGTGCTTGAAAAATGATATCTCGAGCAAGTATCAGATTCTTCAAAGTACAAATCGAAAGTCTCCTGAAATATTTTTTTCAGGGGGCTTTCGATATTGCCCTGGGTTAAACTTATTGCTGCGGCATCTCCCGATGTTTGTATTGTCCTAAACAATTAGGCATTAAACAAGATGTAAAAAGCAATTATAATGATGGTAATGAGTGTACTAGGTTTTGCCGTTCAGGCTCAAAAAGCAACCAACAAAAATTCTAAAACGATTGTACTTGTGCACGGCGCATGGTCGGATGCACCTTTCTGGGACGCAGTAGCATGCTTCTTGAAGCCCATCAAATCATATCTAGTGGGTTTTTTAATTTTTTGGTTTTTATCTCTCTGGCGGCCATCGTATAACCACCCTGGGAGCCATCGACAAAATGAATGTGTGCGTTTTTCATATCCCTGACATAACAGGACATAATGGATGAAGTACTGATATGGGCGCCAAAGATAATCTCACCCTCAGATTCTAGTTTGTCCAGGGCTTCGATAAGCTGGATCCTTTGAACCCTTGTGCCTGAAATGACCGTATTGATCCGCCCATCAAGCACCAGGTTATCTGACATTTCCACCAGATCACTTAAGTACCGTCTACCTGAACTGGTCATGAAATAAAAATAGGCCAGCACACCGGAAATCCCATTCACAAGATAAAGTGAAAGCCGGCCTTTATTATATTTGGCAAGCAGTTCACTCCGAAGCCTATTGTAGGTTGATTTAAGTTTAAGTTTTTTTGTTGAAATGGGACGGCGCTGCTTATCACTGCCATAAATGGCATCAATTCCTGCAAGTACCTTACTTAAGATAGTGCCCTGGTTTTCGGTTTTTCCGATAACCAGTAAGGTGAGCACTTCCTCTTGGTTTACCGGTACAGGGATCTGGTCCCAACGGCATTCCATCCCAGTTAAGTCAGCTTCTGCTGTAGTGGATGAAGCTTTAAATGGATCACAGGCTGTGCCCTTTAACTGCTCTTCCGCATAGCTTAATCCGTTCCCCAGGATAACCGGCATTGAAAAAACAGAGGACCTACTGTGTTTGGCAATCTGCAGCTTAAACCCGGCGGCATAAATATCCCTTACAGGAATGGCCCCAATCCTAAGATCAAGATTAAAATTTGCTTTCGTGCTGGTCCTAAAGCTTCCTAACGCACCCATGATATCTCCACTTATCGAGGATGGGACAATGAAAGTCGCCCCATCACCCCCAAAGAAAAACGGTATATCCATTTCTTTGCCAAAAGCAATGTTAAGCACTATGGCAATGGTACAGGTAGCTATCAGATTTACCGTTTGATGCTTGCCTTCTGAAACCGCTGCGGTTGAATTTTTGATATCCGTTAAAATAATATCCCAGTCGTTTGGCACCGTACTAAAGGCCGAATCTGACGAAAACAGTTCTGCAAGTGGAAGGCTGGACTGCTCAAGCTCAGTATAGAATAAGTCTGATTTATTGTTGCTCATAACGGCTTGTTTTTTACCTTTGAGAAATCTCTTTCCTGTGTTTCAATCCCCATTTGTGCAGCTCGATAACCACATTATGCAAAGATTTTCCATGATCGGTAATTGAATATTCAAATCTTTTCGGGGCAGCTGGCGATACCGTCCGTCTGATCAATAGATTCCTTTCCAATTCTTTTAACTCTTTGGATAGCATACGGTCGGTAATCTGAGGGATTTCGTTTGTCAACTGCCTGAAACGCATATTTTCAAAGGTTAAACAGATGAGAATAGCTAATTTCCATTTGCCGTTCAGCACATAAACAGCATCTGTTACGGGTTGGATCATAGCTCGTAACGTTTCCTTGGTATATAATTTTTCCATCTGGTTGCAATACCGAAATAAGTGCCGAACATCCTAAAGACACTTACTTTAGTATAGTAAACTTAGGAGTTTTTAAACTGGAAACCTAACATATTTTGTTTACAACAGGTGCCATGCAGATTTTCCCTGATCAACACTTGGAAATTAAAACAGGATTGTCATGTCAATCCGTTTTTTTAGGGAAATATTTATCTGTCTCAACATGTCTGAAATTTTTTAGGATCCTGGTTTGGGACAGAAGTACGCTATTTTGAATCAGGTGTTCAAATAGGGACTTATATATAAGAGGATATTTTAGAAAGTATCTACTTATATATTGATTTGATGGATGGGGTGGTTATTAAGTTTGATGAAATAGGAAATGACGACTTTATTCTAATCAGGACGGATTAACGGAATGGGAAGAAAATCCTACAGCTAACTCTACTAGGCATGATATGGAATCGGTTCAATTCTATCAAAAAACGAGAGCTCCTTACTATGCTATTACAGGCTCGCCCGGTTCTGCAAAAAGAGTTTGGGATTGATGATATTTTGAACAACGCAGCTAGATTAGTCCTTGGTTTAAAGGTGGTTAATAAGTCAGTGGAGCCAAATAATATATTCCCAAATAACCAAATAACCTTCCAGGACAAATGACTAGTGATATGGTCGACAAGATCCTGAAGCATGAATTATGGATGGTAATGATTTGTCAAGGATAGAAGGCCAGGAAATACTTGTTTTTTTAGTGAAATCTGCACTTTTGGCCGCTGAGGATGTAAATTGAGGGTGTTCGAATCCCTAGTGCTCTCGGGGTTTTATGGTCTATTTTTAGAAAAATAGTACGATTTTTAGTATAAATCGTTAATACGCATCAAATTGGCTTCATTTTGTTATTTTGTAAATATTTGGATATCAGTATTGTATAAAAATAAAAGCGCGTGTTCTAAAAATATGCGCTTTTGCACTTTTGCGGGGAATCGGATTATCCACTACAACATCTACAGGAACTTTTCAGAATTATCAGGGAAATATATAAGAATAAGAAACGAATGGAAGGCGATCAGCAGAAGGATTGGATTTATCTGTCTCATTTTTAAGCTGTAATGGAATTCATATGTCTAGTAGAGATTTTAAGAATATCTCTACTAGATATTTTATAAACTTCGCGGTTTAAGATTTACTTTCGATAATATTTGATTTTATTACGGTCATCTAAGACATCTCTGTTTCCCATTAAGTGGATTTATTTATTCCATTCAATATTATTTTCCGCCCATTGTTTTGCAGAGGTAGTTTCAACCGAATTTGTCTCTATTTCCTGTTCAGTTAAGTAAACACGCTCAACCTTTTTAATCTTGTTTTTATACCGTGCAAATGGACCAACCGCAAGCCATCCGTTGGAAAGGCAGACGCGAATAATCTTACCGAAGTTTTTCAAGTATTTCACAGCTGAATTGTTAGCACATTTTCGGACTGATCGCAAATAAAAATCGTACTCAGTTATAAAATCGTAGTTAACTTTTCTGATGTCGATATCGCTAATCTTGTACTTCCACTGCAAGAACTCGACAGTATGTTTTAAAAATGTCCTGTAACGCTCAGCTGTGCCTTTAGAAAACTCTCTTCCTACAAGTGCTTCCATCTTTTGGTTATGGTCTTTAAAAATATCAAATAAGGTGCGTTGCTTTGCTACCTTGCCCTGAAACTGATCTCTTAATTCCTCGGCGGTGATGGTGTCATCTTTTTCAGTTAATTGCCGGTGAGCTTCGAATATTTTGTTTTGGAGATCATCCAGGTAAGCATTCAAGGATTTCATCTCCTCTTTTTTGCCATTACAGCGGCCTGAAGTTGTGTTCCATTGTATAGGATCACAGCATCGGCCTGTGGTTACTTCACAACGTTTTCCTTCGACCGTAATCCGAAGATAGATAGGGGCTTTGCCTGATTGATAATTCTTTTGCTTCTTTATATAGAAGAGTAAGCTGAAATTGGTTTTCATAATGCATTACATTAATGGTTAACAAATTTAGCTTTTCAGGTACTTTTTCACAAGATGTTCGTTAATGAAACATGTTGATTGTCAGGTTGATGTGTCAGATTCGGTGAGTCATTTTCATTTTCCAAATTACTCACCCTTGAGTTGAGAATTGATGCATATTTTGGTGTATCCTAAAAAGCAAAAAACCTGCTATTCATACGATTTGCAGGCTTTTTGTTGGTTTGACACCTTTTTGGCGGGGAATCGGATTACCCACTACAACATCTACAGGAACTTTTCAGAATAATCAGGGAAATTTATAAGAATAAGAAGCATATAGAAGATAATAAGAATGGACGAGATGGAAAGTAGCTAAAGAAACTCTTGTTTTTGATCTGTAATCGATGTTTTAGACCTCTTTTAAGATTATATTATCTAGTAGAGGATTTTAAGATCACTCTACTAGACAACTTTTTAGAGTGGTTACATCATAACTAATTAGTTAACTTTAGTGAGCCTACAAACTTCAACGAAGTTGCTGGGCTGGATAAACCATCCCAAGCTGATCCCCCTTCGCCAATTTTGTATTGACCCCATTGGCACTAATGATCAGAATATTAAATGCTGTTTTGAAAATGGGGGAGAAGGTCAATTAAAATGGTTTGCCCAGACTGGGGCTTGGAACACCGTAACAGTTTCTTTGATAAAGACAAGGCGAAAACGAGCTAATACTTTCTTCTGCTATTATTGCTAATTATCAGAAAAGGATAACTTAATTTAAAACGCCCCCTGTGATTTTCAGCGATTGCTTAAAACGTTTTATATCGTTAGGTTCGACATCTGTAAAGGGTAGGCCTTTTGCTCTGATTTCATTGAGACAGTATTGCCACACCTCTCAAAAATCCATTTTACTTACAGTCGTATTCTTCGCGCTTTATCCTAAACTGAACCATAAAACAGCTAACTGTTTTTTAAATTGTGGGTAATGCACCTCCGTCAACTGAATAATTAGTTCCGGTAATATACTTAGCTTCTGAAGAAACCAAAAAGGCTACAAGGTTAGCAATTTCTTTAGGCTCGGCCATCCTGCCCACTGGAACACCTACTTTGTCCATTACGGCTTTAAAAGCGTCATCAACTGTAATATTTGAAGACTTCGACATATTCTCAATAAAATCAAGCATTAACTGTGTTTTGACTACACCCGGTGAAACTACATTTACACGTATTCCTTTTGAGCCTAATTCATTCGCCAATGCTTTGCTGTATGCATTCAATGCTGCTTTTGCAGAAGAGTAAGACATTGTCATCTCCCAGATCGGCTGTTTTGCGGCACCAGTAGAAATATTGATAATTACACCGCTTTTTTGTCTAATCATTACAGGCAATAGCGATTTGTTAATGCGCACTACCGACAAAAAATTTAATTGCCAGTCATTATACCAATGTTCGTCTGAAAGTGCATCAAAACCACCGCCTGGGCTTAAATTAGCACCTGCATTGTTTACTATAATGTCTATTCTGCCATATTTTTCAAAAATTTCCTTAGCAATAGCTTCTGCATTTTCTGGTTGAGTGAGGTCAGCCGCTATGAAGTGATGCCTATTTGTGTTTTCTTCAGGTGCGGTTCGTGCAGTTATCACCACTTGAGCGCCTTTACTACTTAATTTATCGGCAATGGTTTTGCCAATCCCTTTCGTTCCGCCTGTTACTAAAGCAACCTGCCCCTTTAATATAGTATCCATATTGTTTATTTAAAATTGAATTGCAAAGTAAAATATAATACTTTACTTTTGAAAGTAGGAACACTTTTGTATAGTAATACCAAAAAGTAAAGTATTACACGAAATCAAATACTTATGGAAGATAAAAAAAATAATAAAAATGATGAACGATGTGCACTTCAAGAAATTTTGGGTGTAATAGGAGGAAAATGGTCAATGTCGATTATCTATGCTTTATTTAGAGGTAAGAAGCGTTTCAGCGAATTAGAGAGAATGGTACCAAAGATTAACACCCGAATGTTGGTAAAGGAATTGAAGAATATGGAAACAAATGGAATTGTCATTAGAAATGTTTTTGCAACCGTGCCGCCTACAGTAGAATATACCTTAACTTCAAAAGGCGAAAAATTAGAGCCAATTATTAATGAGCTGTATAAATGGGGACTTGAGTATGTTAACTGAAAAGTTAGTCGCGTAATTTGAGAAGCATTCCGATGAACGTTATAACTGCTTTTCTTTTCGCATCATGCTCAGATAAGCCGGCGTAATGCCCAGATAGGTAGCAATGTGTTTTTGTGCGATACGACTTTCCAGTCCTGGATAAAGTTTTCGGAACTCAAGGTAGCGTTCTTCTGCCGTTTTGGATAGATTGGATGTGATACGCTTCTGGTATAGGTCAAAGCCATTTTGTGTGAGGATGCGGAAGAAGCGTTCAAACTTTGGTATCTCAGCAAATAGTTCTTCCAGTTGTGATAATGATATATAATATACCTCACTGTCTTCCAGTGCTTGTATGGCGTTAACTGCCGGCTTTTCCTTAAAGAAGCTCACGATATCACAGGCCCACCAGTTTTCGGGATAAAAGCCGATATTGTGCGCCATGCCTTCATTATCGGCATAAAACATACGCAGGCACCCTCGGTTTACAAAATAAATATCCCGGTTAATTTTTCCGGGTTCTAGTAGGAAACTGCGTTTGGCCACCATTTTCTGCTGCAATAAAACAAGCACTTTCTCCTGTTCATCAGAAGAAAGTGCTATGTGCATGGCAAAATTTGATAGAATCAATCGGTGCATAGGCCAAGTTAAGCATTTACAAGTCAAACGGTGTGGTCATATACAAATGCAGGTTGTCTGTTGCCGTTAGGCGATGCTGATCGGCAATATCGCGGTAGGCATCGCTTTCTGCAATTGTTTTAAATGCCCTGGCGCTGGGGTATTCTACCAGTGCAATAGCATCCCACGCTTCGTTTTCCGGTGCAAGTATGTTGGCTACCACATTGCATACCAATCTGACTTTTACATCATTGATGCCTAATTTTTCAGTAACCTTACGAAAGGCAGGGAGATAAGTTTTGAAATAATGCTCTCGGTCTTTAAATTTCAACATGTTGAGCATCAATACAGGACCTTGTACTTCTTCAAATTCAGGTAATTTCATAATATAGTTTTATAATGATTAAAAAAAGCCAACAATGCGGATGATGCGGTTATCGCTGTTAAACTCAAAATAGTCCATACCCACAATCGGGTAGCCTTCCGGACGAATAGCCAGCCGGCGGAAACGACCGTTGTTATGATGCGTATTCGGTTCGCTAAGCACCGTAAAGGTTCGCGGGCCCATCTGCTCATAGGAGCTGATGATTAGATCAGTAATAGCATCCTGCCCGGTAATGGTATCGGTCAGGCAGTCTGTGAAGGTGGCTTCCGGTGCCCAGCAGTTGCTGATGAGCGCTTTGATGGCTTCGCGTTCCGTTTCGTTCCAGGCACTTGTGTAAGTGAGGATCGTTTCTTCAATCTTTTTTATGTTTTCCATACAGCAAAGATCGCCGGCAGGCGCCGAAAAAAAGTTCAACTGGTTGAAGATTTAAAAATAGTAATAATGGAAGACGTCCTGTTTCAACTAAACGATAAAGAGGCTTCAACCAAAAATGCTTTTCGCTGCGCTCAATGACCTTTTTTGTCTTCATCCATCCTTGCACGAAATCGTGCTGAACTGACTGTAAACAAAAAATGCCACCCGAATTGGGTAGCATTTTTGTTTGGCGGAGAGTGGGGGAATTGTACCCCGGGTTAAAATCTCGCTTTAATATGGTGTCGAAGAGGTTTGCGATTGGCGACTCACCGAATCACTCAC
>NZ_JCAXEI010000022.1:0-3148 GCF_059758925.1 Pedobacter sp. GQ55
AAGATTTGGCACCGACCTACTCTCCCACGTGTTACCGCAGTACCATCGGCTCTGGTGGGCTTAACTTCTCTGTTCGGAATGGGAAGAGGTGGACACCACCGATATAGGCACCTAAATATTTTTAAAGTTATCTTGTATATTCCCTGTTTTACTCAGGTCAACACGCCATAACGATGACATATTATTGAAAGAAGTTAAGTTTTGAAGAACAAACAACAGTTTACTGCTCTTGAAAGCTTCGGATTATTAGTATTACTCGACTTTGATGTCACCATCTTTACATCTGTAACCTATCAACGTAGTAGTCTGCTACGGTCCTATATGGAATTCTCATCTCGTGGCTAGTTTCGCACTTAGATGCTTTCAGCGCTTATCTATTCCCAGCGTAGCTACTCTGCAATGCCCCTGGCGGAACAACAGATTCACTAGAGGCTAGTCCAACCCGGTCCTCTCGTACTAAGGTCAGCCCCACTCAAAATTCCAACGCCCACAACAGATAGGGACCGAACTGTCTCGCGACGTTCTGAACCCAGCTCGCGTGCCACTTTAATCGGCGAACAGCCGAACCCTTGGGACCTTCTCCAGCCCCAGGATGTGACGAGCCGACATCGAGGTGCCAAACCTCCCCGTCGATATGAGCTCTTGGGGGAGATCAGCCTGTTATCCCCAGCGTACCTTTTATCCTTTGAGCGATGGCCCTTCCATGCAGAACCACCGGATCACTATATCCGTCTTTCGACCCTGATCGACTTGTATGTCTCACAGTCAAGCAAGCTTATGCTATTGCACTCCTCATACGGTTACCAAGCGTATTGAGCTTACCTTTGAAAGCCTCCGTTACCTTTTTGGAGGCGACCACCCCAGTCAAACTACCCATCAAACAATGTCCTCGGCTGAGCCGAGTTAGACACCGAATACAGAAAGGGTGGTATTTCAACGTTGACTCCACGACGCCTGGCGACGCCGCTTCATAGTCTCCCACCTATCCTACACATCCTGTATCCAATGTCAATGTTAAATTGTAGTGAAGGTGCATGGGGTCTTTCCGTCCCGTTGCGGGTACCCGGCGTCTTCACCGGGACCACAATTTCACCGAGCTCATGGCTGAGACAGCGCCCAGATCGTTACACCATTCGTGCAGGTCGGAACTTACCCGACAAGGAATTTCGCTACCTTAGGACCGTTATAGTTACGGCCGCCGTTTACTGGGGCTTCGATTCAATGCTTCTCCTTGCGGATGACATCCCCTCTTAACCTTCCAGCACCGGGCAGGTGTCAGGCCTTATACTTCATCTTTCGATTTTGCAAAGCCATGTGTTTTTGTTAAACAGTCGCCTGGGCCTTTTCACTGCGGCTGATATTGCTACCAGCGCCCCTTCTCCCGAAGTTACAGGGCCATTTTGCCGAGTTCCTTAGCCATGATTCACTCGAGCACCTTAGAATTCTCTTCCCGGATACCTGTGTCGGTTTGCGGTACGGGTTTTTATAACCTGAAGCTTAGCGGTTTTTCTTGGAAGTCTGATTACCTGCACTATCCACGCCCCCGAAGGTTTGCGGTACTATCAGCGTTCAGCTAGACCGGCGGATTTGCCTACCGGTCCAATACCTACAGCCTTCAACGATCTATTCCGTCAGATCGCGGCAGTGTCACTACTCCGTCCCCACATCGCAGTTATAAAAAGTACGGAAATATTAATCCGTTGTCCATCGAATATCCCTTTCGGGTTCTCCTTAGGCCCCGACTAACCCTGATCCGATTAGCGTTGATCAGGAAACCTTATCCTTTCGGTGGGCGGGTTTCTCGCCCGCCTTATCGTTACTTATGCCTACATTTGCTTTTCCAGAAGCTCCAACACAACTTACGTCATATCTTCGCTGCCGCTGGAATGCTCCCCTACCGTAATATTAATATTACCCATAGCTTCGGTGTACAGTTTAATGCCCGTTTATTATCCATGCCCGATCGCTCGACTAGTGAGCTGTTACGCACTCTTTAAATGAATGGCTGCTTCCAAGCCAACATCCTAGCTGTCTATGCAATCGGACCTCGTTAGTTCAACTTAACTGTAACTTGGGGACCTTAGCTGATGGTCTGGGTTCTTTCCCTCTCGGCGCGTGACCTTAGCACCCCGCGCCTCACTGCCGTGTATATTAAATAGCATTCGGAGTTTGTCTGGATTTGGTAGGATTTGACTCCCCCGCACCCAATCAGTAGCTCTACCTCTATTTAACTCTACCACGACGCTGTTCCTAAAAACATTTCGGGGAGTACGAGCTATTTCCCAGTTTGATTAGCCTTTCACCCCTACCCACAGATCATCCGGAAACTTTTCAACGTTTATCGGTTCGGTCCTCCAGTACGTGTTACCGCACCTTCAACCTGTCCATGGGTAGATCACAAGGTTTCGCGTCTACCTCCCCTGACTATACGCCCTATTCAGACTCGCTTTCGCTTCGGATCCGTGTCTTAAACACTTAACCTTGCCAGAGAAGAGTAACTCGTAGGCTCATTATGCAAAAGGCACGCCGTCACGCCACCTGGACGCTCCGACCGCTTGTAAGCACACAGTTTCAGGTTCTATTTCACTCCCCTGTTCGGGGTTCTTTTCACCTTTCCCTCACGGTACTGGTTCACTATCGGTCTCTCAGGAGTATTTAGCCTTACCGGATGGTGCCGGCAGATTCCCACAAGGCGTCTCCGACCTCGCGGTACTCAGGATACTACTAGACTAATGGTACTTACGTGTACGAGGCTCTCACTCTATATTGCCAGGCTTCCCATCCTGTTCCACTTCATTGCATTATAATCATATCGTAGTCCTACAACCCCAGTTATGCCGTAACATAACTGGTTTGGGCTCTTTCCCGTTCGCTCGCCACTACTTAGGAAATCATTATTATTTTCTCTTCCTCTGCTTACTTAGATGTTTCAGTTCGGCAGGTTTGCGTATATTATACGACTAGTCTTCAACTAGCCAGGTTTCCCCATTCGGAAATCACCGGATCAATTCATATTTGCTAATCCCCAGTGCTTATCGCAGCTTATCACGTCCTTCATCGCCTCTGAGAGCCAAGGCATCCCCTGTGTGCTCTTATTTACTTTCTTCTCTCCATAGCCTTTTGCGCCTATGGAAATGCTTTTTTTGAT
>NZ_JCAXEI010000023.1:0-2934 GCF_059758925.1 Pedobacter sp. GQ55
CGAGATCTGCGAGTAAACCATTTCCGACTGCTTGTCCAGGTTTAGCACACCATTCTTCATCTTAAACGATTTCAAAGCCGCATTCTTCTGGTTCATAGCCACCTCTTTCTTCTTCATCAATGAATCCAAAAGCTCTATAGAGTTATTCTGATTCAGATTAACATCCTCTCCATAGTTGTTAATAAAATTGGTCGACAGCGTGTTTACAACAAATGTAGACAGCAATGGGTTCTCCGAAACATAGTACACGTTTACAAAATCACTGTTATCAGGGCGGTATACTTTTAAATTATTGTTAATGCTTTCATTATCATAACCCATAGAACTAATGATGTCATACAACGGATATTTACCAGAATTATCGCTAATGGTAATCACCTGTTTGTTCAGCAACCTTTCTCTGTAAAGTCTTATTACTTCATCAATACCGGCCTGCCCTAATGACGCTACCTGTTTGCTGTAAGGCCTGAACGAAACTTTCTGACTTTCCAGATCATGAAGTATCAGGTTATAAGAAAGGATACTCATGATCCGCCTCATTTTCATCCGCTCAATGATGTTTGAAAACTGCTGGTTGATCTTAAAGATATCCGCGTTCCGATTAGAGTTAACTACAACCTGTTTAGATTGATCTACTAAACCTGTAGCAATTTGGGCCTCAGAACTATATTGTCTGGGAAGGTTCTTTACCAGAAAAAAGGTTATTACCCCTGTTAGTAGAGGCACTAATATCAAAACCCATTTATACTTGCCAAGAAGTCGTAAAAATGCTTTTATGTCCATTATAACTATTAAATTATATTTCTTACTTAATTATTTTTTGTCCTTTATCTCCAAAAAAAAGGCGATTATAAAACATATTACACCCGGAATAACAAAAATTTCAAATGGCATTAGCTGGTTAGTTTAGGTTCATTATTTATTGATGGTAATGGATTCTTTTTATCAAAATATACACTCTGAAATATAAATGCCAACGATACAGAAGCTACCACTGCAGATGGCATTGAATTAATTACTTCGTTACCATAGCTACAGAAAAAAATACCCGCTGTTGCCGAAAGCAGCGCAATGCACTTATACCTAAGCTTCACATTTGTGATTCTCCAGATTATCCCACAGCACTTACCCAGAATATACATCATCATTGAAAACCAGATTGTTAGCCCAACAATGCCATACATAGCCCAAACTTTAACCCAGTAGCTATCGGGTGCTATTGTCGATAAAAATTTATCTTTATTATATTCTCTGCCCCAGGTGCCAATTACCCCCAAACCTCCTCCAAAAGGATTATGTTTAAGGTATTCGCCAAGGATCATTTGATTGTTAAACCTAACATTCAATGAGGCTTCCTTAGGATTTACAGCACTCCGTAACCTGTAAATTTCATAACTGCCATTACCAATAGTTGTAAACTTTAAAAACCCGACAAACAATAAAGTGATGATCAAACCATACATCAATACTTTCACATTCTTTGTCAGGAAAATCAGAAACAATACCCCTACTACCAAAGCAAAAAATGCTCCCCTTGTTCCCGAAATCAACATTCCGTAAAACGATAATCCGGCAGCAATCAAGGCAAGCACTCTTTTCCATGATTTGAACGGAGCTATTGCAAGCACAATAGCAATCAGCACAAAAGAAGCCTGCGAAGCACCAAACTGTCCCGAATCACTATAAAAAGAAAACGCCCTTAATCTTCCCCACAACAAATGGGTAACGGCCCCTCCTTCATTTAAAAACCTTTGTTCACCCGGCGACAAGCCAATGTGTATCTGCTTAATACCATTCAAAGTTGCCAGCAACGACAATGCGATCAAAAGTATTAAAACCCTGTTTAATTTCTTCTCAGAATCAAACAATAGAAATACCAAAGGGATGATCAGCATCGGAAACAGTGCTGTACTTCTTATCTCCTGTAACCAGCCCATCACACTGGCGCCAGCAGGATTGATAATTTCAACTACACTAATGATAAACCACATCAGCATTAGTTTGGTCAATGGGTTATTTAAACGCGTCCAATCATATCGCTTGTGCTGAATGATCACAGTTATCCAGGTTAGCAATAAAAAAATCTCTATTCCTATACCATAGGCAATGCCACCAACCTCACGCGATAAGATCCCAAATAGAAAGCAATAAACTATCAATACAAGAAGCCCTACAGAGGGTTCTTTAAAAAGACAGATCATAAAAACAACAAACAATGCTGCCACAATTACCAGTACCGGTCCTACGGGGCCCAGATACGTTAGCAAACTAACTCCTAGAGCAACCAATATCCCTAAAACCGACAAAATTATTGTACGTCGTGTTTGTGATAAGGATGATAAATACTGGTACATAGGTTGTTATTATTTCACTTTGTTAAGGACCCAACCAATAAATCCAGGTTGCCCCTTAATATATGTCAACAGCTCCTTTTGAGGATCTGATATAGACCTGCCAGATTCAAAAACAGCTAAGTTCAGCTCTGTAAAAAGCAACCACTCTTTCGCTTTGTTAATGTCTTTAAGCCCGTTTACATCTATGATAATTACATCAAACTCGTCTTTTAAAACCTCAAAGCCCTTTCTTAAACTTGTTGTACTCTGGCTCTCCAATAAAGATGAATTTGCATCATTCTTATTCAAAATTGTAATCAGATCTTCTGTCTGAATTTCGCGTTTCACTAAAAAGGTCTCAAAATCCTGGTTTATGGCCAACGCTTTTGAATCCGATATCACCTTTTTTGTCTCCCCTCCAATTAACAGCACCTTTTCTCCCATCATTGCAAAACCATAGGCCAAACTGCCCGACAGAAAGGATTTACCCTCATTGCTATCAAGACTTGTAATCCCCAATATTTTGGCATTGTTCTTTTTCAAAGCGTCTGAAATCTCAAAACGCAATGACCTTAAAAGGTTTTTAAAAGACAGAAACTCA
>NZ_JCAXEI010000024.1:0-2439 GCF_059758925.1 Pedobacter sp. GQ55
AATCAGAACCCTGTAGATCTATCTGCAGGGTTTTATTTTAAACATAACAAAGAACTCTATTAAAGATATTTAAAATATTTAGGTGCCTATATCGGTGGTGTCTACCTCTTCCCATTCCGAACAGAGAAGTCAAGCCCACCAGAGCCGATGGTACTGCGGTAACACGTGGGAGAGTAGGTCGGTGCCAAATCTTAATGAAGCCTGTAGTTAATCACTACAGGCTTTTCTTGTTTGTAGGATTTTTGAATCAGGCTTTTATAAACCAGAGCGTAAAACCCAATCATCGGAACGTGGATGGGATGCAAGCGACAAACGCTAACTTGAGATAAGATTTACTGAGAAATAGTTTCTGGTCAGGCTTCGGCTATTGAACAAGGGGAATAACCATCCGAACAAAGCAGGTGCTCATACGAACCTTGCTTATTAAGTGTATGGAATGACGATAAGCATTGTTCAAGAGCAGATTCCTGTATTAACCTAAGCTGGCTATAGGAAATTTTTTACTCAAAGAACGGAATAACACTAAAAAAAAATTAGAAATTGTAGACATCAAGAAGGCTACCTGAAGATGAAAGCTATTTATAAATCATTTAAATTTAGGCTGTATCCAACCAAGGACCAGGAAATCTTGTTGAGTAAACACTTCGGGCATTGTCGTTACGTGTTTAACAGATTTTTAAATGAACGGAAAGAAAAATATCTGAATGATAAAACTTCCTTGAATTACTATGATCATGCAAGAACTTTGACCGAACTTAAAAAAGAAGAAGAATTTGTATGGCTTAAAGAAATGAATAGCCAATCACTACAAGCTGCAATAAAAAATCTTAATACCGCCTACAAAAACTTCTTTAACAAACAACATAAGTTTCCACGATTTAAGGCAAAATACGATAGACAAAGTTTTAAAATACCACAAAACGTAAGAGTTGAAGGGGGTAAACTTGTCATACCTAAATTCAAGGAAGGAATTAAAGTCAATCTTCACAGACAAATGGAAGGTGAATCATTATTCGCTACCATATCCAGTCCGGCAACTGGTCAATATTATGTTTCCATAACTTGCCAGGTTGAACATACACCATTTGAGAAAACAGGTAAGTTAGTTGATGTTGATACCGGGATAAAAGAACTTGCCATACTTTCAGACGGAAGCAGTTATGAAAATATTAAATCACTTAAAATAAAACTAAAGAAACTCAAATATGAGCAGCAGCAAGTTTCAAAAAAACAAAAAGGAAGTCATCGGAGAGATAAACAAAAACAGAGACTTGCTTTAGTACACCAAAGGATAACCAACATTAGAAGAGATTACCTGCATAAGGTATCAACAGAAATCATCAAAAATCACGATCTTGTTTCGGTTGAAGACCTTGCCGTTAAGAACATGATGAAGAACCGTTGTTTAGCCCAGGCAATGAGCGATGTTTCCTTAGGAACATTTTACACCCTGCTGGAATATAAGGCCAATTGGAATGATAGTCACTGGTTAAGATTAACAGATTCTTTCCTTCGAGCAAGAAGTGTTCGAGTTGTGGATGGATAAAACAGGATTTAATATTGTCCATTAGAGACTGGATTTGTGAATCTTGTGGCGAACTTTACCACGGAGATGTAAATGCAGCAAAAAATATACTAAAGCAAGGTATAAATATATGGTCTGGTTGTGGGACGCAGTCGGACACAAAACAAAAACATAGTGAGGCGTTGCCAATAGGTGGGTCTATGACCTATGAAGCCCAACCCATCGGATAACGTGGGTGGGTGGTTCACATATTTGTTTAAATCAGATTTAGAGAATGAGCTCAAATGACATTTATATTTTTAAGTCAGAAAGATTAGGTTTTAGAGATTGGCTTGAAAGTGATATAGATAAACTGGCACGTATAAACACAGATCCAGATGTAATGAAGTTTTTTCCAGGTACCCAATCTATGGAGCGAACCAGGCAGTTTGTAAGAAGAATGCAGGGGTTATTACGAGAAAGGGGCTTTTGCTACTTTGCAGTAGAAGAATTAGATACAAGGGAATTTATAGGGTTTATAGGATTATCCATTCAAAGCTTTGAATCTGATTTTACACCCTGCGTTGATATAGGATGGCGCTTAGATACAAAGAAATGGTATAAAGGCTTTGCTACTGAAGGTGCAAAGAGGTGTATAGCTTACGCTTTTAAAGATTTAAAATTAAAATCAATAAATGCAATAGCTCCTAAAGTTAATGCACCATCTGTAAACGTAATGCAGAAGATCGGGATGAGAGAAATAAAGATTTTTAATCATCCTTTACTTGAATCTAATGAAGCGCTTAGAGAATGTGTACTATATGAGATAGTAGATAACCAGTAAAATATTGTCTTCTGGTAGAATTAACGAATTTCTAAACGGTTTGTATTGATCTTTTAACCCCTTGCTGTTAATTTTTCTGGTTGTGGTTTAG
>NZ_JCAXEI010000025.1:0-2000 GCF_059758925.1 Pedobacter sp. GQ55
CCATGACTTTAAAGAGATATAAGAAGGGGATCCGTGAGGTGACCCGCGAAGTTCATTAAAGAGATGTCATTTATCAACGTAGCGAGGTAAGAAAGTACAGATTCAAAGTACATGAAACCTGCGCTATTATTTTCGAGTCAAGTTCTGACAGACAATACAAAAACAAGAATACAGACTATTATTAACAAGTTAAGAATGGTCAGCGATTCAAACGATAACATTTTACAATGGAGAGTTTGATCCTGGCTCAGGATGAACGCTAGCGGCAGGCCTAATACATGCAAGTCGAACGAGATTAAGGGGCTTGCTCCTTATGAAAGTGGCGCACGGGTGCGTAACGCGTATGCAACCTACCTCAATCAGGGGGATAGCCCGAAGAAATTCGGATTAACACCGCATAAAAACACAGTACAGCATTGTACAATGTTCAAATATTTATAGGATTGAGATGGGCATGCGTGTCATTAGCTAGTTGGCGGGGTAACGGCCCACCAAGGCGACGATGACTAGGGGATCTGAGAGGATGACCCCCCACACTGGTACTGAGACACGGACCAGACTCCTACGGGAGGCAGCAGTAAGGAATATTGGTCAATGGAGGGAACTCTGAACCAGCCATGCCGCGTGCAGGAAGACAGCCCTCTGGGTCGTAAACTGCTTTTATTCGGGAATAAACCTATCTACGTGTAGATAGCTGAATGTACCGAAGGAATAAGGATCGGCTAACTCCGTGCCAGCAGCCGCGGTAATACGGAGGATCCAAGCGTTATCCGGATTTATTGGGTTTAAAGGGTGCGTAGGCGGCTTATTAAGTCAGGGGTGAAAGACGGTGGCTCAACCATCGCAGTGCCTTTGATACTGATGAGCTTGAATGAACTAGAGGTAGGCGGAATGTGACAAGTAGCGGTGAAATGCATAGATATGTCACAGAACACCGATTGCGAAGGCAGCTTACTATGGTTTTATTGACGCTGAGGCACGAAAGCGTGGGGATCAAACAGGATTAGATACCCTGGTAGTCCACGCCCTAAACGATGAATACTCGCTGTTAGCGATATACAGTTAGCGGCTAAGCGAAAGCGTTAAGTATTCCACCTGGGGAGTACGCCCGCAAGGGTGAAACTCAAAGGAATTGACGGGGGCCCGCACAAGCGGAGGAGCATGTGGTTTAATTCGATGATACGCGAGGAACCTTACCCGGGCTTGAAAGTTAGTGAATGATCTAGAGATAGATCAGTGAGCAATCACACGAAACTAGGTGCTGCATGGCTGTCGTCAGCTCGTGCCGTGAGGTGTTGGGTTAAGTCCCGCAACGAGCGCAACCCCTATGTTTAGTTGCCAGCACGTTAAGGTGGGGACTCTAAACAGACTGCCTGTGCAAACAGAGAGGAAGGAGGGGACGACGTCAAGTCATCATGGCCCTTACGTCCGGGGCTACACACGTGCTACAATGGATGGTACAGAGGGCAGCAAGCTGGCAACAGCAAGCAAATCTCAAAAAGCCATTCACAGTTCGGATAGAGGTCTGCAACTCGACCTCTTGAAGTTGGATTCGCTAGTAATCGCGTATCAGCAATGACGCGGTGAATACGTTCCCGGGCCTTGTACACACCGCCCGTCAAGCCATGGAAGTTGGGGGTACCTAAAGTATGTAACCGCAAGGAGCGTCCTAGGGTAAAACCGATAACTGGGGCTAAGTCGTAACAAGGTAGCCGTACCGGAAGGTGCGGCTGGAATACCTCCTTTCTGGAGTAGACTAGACTACTCGCTACGTAAATGATATAATGACAAAAGATCTCAAAAAGAAAACCCATAGGATGAAGCAAAAGTAAAGTGCTCCATACTAAGCAGGGGATTATGAGTTAAGCATAGGATTTGTGAAATGAGAAATCAGCACTCATAGGGCCTTGCGAAATGAATAAAGTCCCGTAGCTCAGTTTGGTTAGAGCACTACACTGATAATGTAGGGGTCAGCAGTTCAAATCTGCTCGGGACTACAT
>NZ_JCAXEI010000026.1:0-1260 GCF_059758925.1 Pedobacter sp. GQ55
TGAAGTGACCCCAAAAGATTGGACAAAGTTAACTTTAAAAAATTAGGCTGCAAGAGTCCGGTATTGTACCGGACTTTTTGCATTTAGTTTCAGTTTTATTCTGTTGTTATTATAGTATTCAATATAGGTTTGGATATCTGTTTTCAGTTCATCGACAGATGTGTAATTTTTAACGTAGAATAATTCCGATTTCAGGATTCCGAAAAAGTTTTCGATCACTGCATTGTCGAGGCAGTTACCTTTCCTGGACATGCTCTGCTGCACTCCTTTCTGTTCCAGGGTACGTTGATAGGACTTCATCTGGTAATGCCATCCCTGATCGGAATGCATTATCAGGCCTTCCAGCTTCGTATGTTTTTTAAACGCCATATCCACCATTGTGCCAACCAGCCAATAACTAGGGCGGGTATCCATCTGATAGCTGATGATTTCTGAATTGAAAAGGTCGAGTATTGGGGACAAATAAAGTTTTTGCCCTGCCACAGCAAACTCTGTAATATCAGTGACCCATTTCTGGTTTGGCAATTCAGCCTTAAAAGCTCTTTTTAACAAATCAGGGGCAATCCTTCCCTGATCTCCTTTGTAGGAACGGTATCTTTTTAGTCTTAAAGTACACTTTAATCCGAGTTCACCCATAAGCCTGGACACTGTTTTGTGGTTGATGGTATACCCATTCTGTTTGAGTGTTGCTGTTACCCGACGATATCCGTAACGCCCCTTGTTTTCGTGAAAGATATCGGAGATCAACTTCTTAGCGGACGTGTATTTATCCTCCTTACTACGTTTGAGATAATAATAAAACGTACTACGTGCCATCTGTGAAATACGCAGTAATAAGCGTAAGTCATAGGTATGCCTTAATTCTTCGACTGCTTTGGTTCTGGTCCGCTCGCTTTCGACTCTTCCTGAATTAAGGCACTTAGCTTTTTTAGGTAGGCATTTTCTGCACGTAGATACTCCAGTTCCTCCTGTATAGCTGATGCCTCTGATATTGATGATTCTTTTTTCTTTTTTTTCTTTGGAACCGACATGCTTTTTGGACGCCCCACCTTTTTAGTTTCAAGACCCTCTTCCCCAAACTCACCGTAGAGTTTCATCCATTGAACTATTGTACTATCGCTAGGGATCCCAAAACAAATGGCTGCTTCATTCAAAGATAATCTCTTTTTTATCACCGAGAGAACACAGGCGATCTTAAAATCCTTCTCGTAAAAATTATTGTTGTGCTGATGCATCAAGCTGCCATGAGCCTCATAACGC
>NZ_JCAXEI010000027.1:0-834 GCF_059758925.1 Pedobacter sp. GQ55
CGCGGCTGTTGATCTGATCTTTTTGGATATCAACATTGGAGATCTGTCCGGCATTCAGTTTCTTGAGATCGCCAGGCCGGCCTGCCAAGTGATCATCCTTACAGCTTACCAGGAACATGCGATAAAGGGGTTTGAGCTTAACGTTACGGACTATCTGCTTAAACCACTCGACTTTGAACGTTTTTCTAAGGCGGTTGAGCGTGCAAGGGAGCTGGCAGAAAAGGCTGCTAATAAACAGATTATTTTTATCAAAACCGGTCTAAAACTTGAGAAGGTAATGCTGTCTGAATTGCTTTATATAGAGGGAGCGCGGGATTACCGCCGTATCTGTTGCAAAGGTAAATCATTTAAAACGCTGGATACTTTTGTTGAACTGGAGAAGCAATTGCCTGCTTCACGCTTTATAAGGGTACATAAATCTTACCTGGTAGCCCTGGATAAAATTGATTCCTTTGAGAAAGACATGATCACAATTGCAAATCGGCTGATCCCCGTATCTGATACCTATAAGAAGGCGCTGATTTCCAGAATGCAATGAATACGGATTGCTACCACTTACCACCTGTGGACATTATTGCTAACAGGCAGAGCCTAAGTGTTTTTTAATGGCTGTTGTTCAAAGATATAGTTAGGTTTTCGTATATTTGCAATACATCCGGGGGTCTAATGTGAACCGATGAAGCCAAATACCGCAGGCCTGATCACATGTTAATCATTTAGTTTTTTTGTATTATGAGAACTGTATTTTATGGTTTGATTACGCTTGTTTTTTGCTATGGGGCAATGATAGGTGGATTAAACAGCGGGAACATTTGGATTGGATATGGGATGGCC
>NZ_JCAXEI010000028.1:0-833 GCF_059758925.1 Pedobacter sp. GQ55
TGCGGCTGTTGATCTGATCTTTTTGGATATCAACATTGGAGATCTGTCCGGCATTCAGTTTCTTGAGATCGCCAGGCCGGCCTGCCAAGTGATCATCCTTACCGCTTACCAGGAACATGCGATAAAGGGGTTTGAGCTTAACGTTACAGACTATCTGCTTAAACCATTTGACTTTGAACGTTTTTCTAAGGCGGTTGAGCGTGCAAGGGAGCTGGCAGAAAAGGCTGCTAATAAACAGATTATTTTTATCAAAACCGGTCTAAAGCTTGAGAAGGTAATGCTGTCTGAATTGCTTTATATAGAGGGAGCGCGGGATTACCGGCGTATCTGTTGTAAAGGTAAATCATTTAAAACGCTGGACACTTTCGTTGAACTGGAGAAACAGTTGCCTGCTTCACGCTTTATAAGGGTACATAAATCTTACCTGGTTGCTCTGGACAAAATTGATTCCTTTGAGAAAGACATGATCACAATTGCAAATCGGCTGATCCCCGTATCTGACACCTATAAGAAGGCGCTGCTTTCCAGAATGCAATGAATACGGATTGCTACCACTTACCACCTGTGGACATCAATGCTAACAGACAAAGCTCAAGTGTTTTTAATGGCTGTTGTTCAAAGATATAGTTAGGTTTTCGTATATTTGCAATACATCCGGGGGTCTAATGTGAACCGATGAAGCCAAATACCGCAGGCCTGATCACATGTTAATCATTTAATTTTTTTGTATTATGAGAACTGTATTTTACGGTTTGATTACGCTTGTTTTTTGCTATGGGGCAATGATGGGCGGATTAAACAGCGGGAACATTTGGATTGGGTATGGGATGGCT
>NZ_JCAXEI010000029.1:0-617 GCF_059758925.1 Pedobacter sp. GQ55
CCAATACTGCCAATCATGCGCCTGGTCTTCTGCTTGTTTCATTTGCACTCTTCGTAAAACCGGGACAATAGCCCTTTCGGTTACGGCCAGGGGTTTGGGTTTTGCAATAATTTCTTTCCGCTCCACCCGGACTATTTCATTTTCGTAGGCTATTCTCTCTTTTCCCAAATAGTTATTAAGGGTGTTATAATTGTACTTAGGATAGCTGAGGCAGAAATTTTTCAGGTTGGAGAAAACCTCAACCTCCATTTGCCTTTTCCAATGTACAAGCACGACCCTTTTTCTAATTAAATTTTCCTGTTCCATACACAAATATAGCTAATATTGTCATTTTATTGGTCAAATTGCTTAAAAACTTCTCCAATAAACTTTAGTCGTGTTTTACATGATTACTCAGACGAAAGAAAAGGATTTGTTATGTGGAAGGATGATCTGGAAGAGCGTCTGGCTTAAAAAAGTTCAATTAAAACAAAAAATCCTGAAATCTTACGGTTCCAGGATTTTTGTATGGCTTTGATGACCATTTCAGCGGAGAGTGGGGGATTCGAACCCGCGGACCCTTTGACAAGTCAACAGTTTTCAAGACTGCCGCAATCGACCACTCTGCCAACTCTCCG